>NZ_DAOOUJ010000012.1:0-57079 GCF_035390745.1 Methanosarcina sp.
CAAAAAGAAATTATGGAAAAATTGAATTTATGCGCTTAAAAAAGCGGAAGTTAGGTTTAAACTTCCTTTTTGAATCCTCTATTCTGTTGCAGCAACAATATCTAAATGTTGATTACTGTAAGTGAGTGAAAAATTTAGAAAAGATATAAATAAGTGGGGTACAAGTGTAATAATAAATATAAAAAGATGCCTTTTGAGAAGATTTGCAGAAAGCTCACATAAGTATAAATTGTAGAAAGATAGAATACTAAATATTTTCGCAGTGATAAAAATGGCTGGAAACAGACAACCTCCTCTCGACCTGCTACTCGTTGCAGGTCTTGTAATCCTTACAGATATTTTCGTACTTGTCCCCGCACTCAGCGGAAGCTTTCTGCGCACAGTCTTCGGACTTCTTCTTGTCCTATTCCTGCCAGGATATGCCCTGACAGCAGCTCTTCTTCCTGCAAAAAAAGATCTGGAAGGAATTGAGAGAGCACTGCTCTCCTTAGGGTTAAGCATTTCCATAGCTCCTCTCATGGGACTTGGAATGAACTATACTTCCTGGGGAGTCAGGGAAGTTCCTGTGCTCACAGGCCTTTCGATTTTTACTTTATTCATCTGTGGAGTGGCATATTATAGAAGAGTTCAGTTACCTGAAGACGAAGCTTTTAGTGTTACAGTTAAAACCTCCATCTCGGCTCTGAAAGAAGAGTTTTTGGAGGAACATGGTTCTGGAGCCGACAAAGCACTTGCAGCGTTACTGGTGATCTCTATACTGGTATCTATTGGCAGCCTTGCCTATGTAATAGGAAATCCCAGAGGAGAAGAGAAATTCACCGAATTCTACATCCTGGGACCTGATAAAGTGGCTGAGGACTACCCGACAGAATATGTACTCGGGAACAGTGGAACTGTTGTTGTAGGGATTACAAACCATGAGTATAGAACTGTAGATTATACACTGGAAATCAGGCTTCAAAATCGATCTCTGCCTCTTCCAGAAGATCAAAAATACATCAGCCTTGAAAATAATGAATCATGGGAAGAGCCAGTCACTTTTACTCCAACTATAGAGGGAAAGAATATGAAACTGGAGTTTCTGCTTTTTAATGAAACTGAAAAAAGTGTGCCTTACAGGAATACGCACCTCTGGATAAATGTCACAAAGGAGATCTGAAGATGGCGTCTCCAGACTATCCAGCTTCTGAACTGAAAGCAGGACATCTCTCTTTGCCGGAGCCTGGGAAAATGTTCAAAATTCAGACTAATGAAAAAATAGGGTTTTTACAAAAGTTGTTCTCCGCAGGAGCTCCTGTTATTGCTATTGCTTTTGCCGAGTTGTTAATTTTTACCGGACGGATAAAAGAGGCCGCAATAGCCTACACACTGCTTCTTATCATCCTTTCACTTTCGATAATAGTCTCAACAAAACTTGAAATACGCAGGGTTCACCAGACATTAATACTTCTTCCAGTTCTTCGGCTGGTAAATCTTTCAATGCCTATCTATTTTGAATCAAACCTTTACTCTTTCGTATTCATGTACATTCCAATGACAATTCCAATAACAATCATAGCCGTTCACCAGGAAATCCCAAAAGAGGGAAAGAAGGATTTACTCAAGAAAATGGGGATTTATCTGCCCTTCTCTCTGCTTGCAGGTTTGATCTTCGCAGAAGCAGAGTATTTAATTGTCCAGACCAAACCTCTCATTCCGGATCTATCGCCTGTTAACCTGCTGGAACTCACAGTTATAATGATTTTTGTGGTTGGCTTGATAGAGGAACTTATTTTCAGAGGGATTATCCAGACAAGACTGGAAGAGTTTTTAGGACCTGCAGGAGGAATTCTTCTTGCAAGCCTCCTGTTCGGGATAATGCATTCAAGTTATGGCACTCTTTATGAAATAGCATATACTTTTCTTGTGGGGGGTATAATGGGGTATTTCTTTTACAGAACGAAAAGTCTTCCTCTAATGGTAATGATTCACGGTTTCATAAACATATTTTTATTTGGACTGATTCCGAATCTGGGTCCTGGACTGGGACTGGTATAAGAAACTATACGAAAAATTAAGAAAAGGATTAGACAGAGCACATAAATTAGATGAGTTCATTGAAGTCAAATCTGGGAGGAGTTATATGAAGTTTAACGTGCTCAAACTAAACAGGATCAGATTAAATCTCCTATTCTGTTTGCTCATTACATTTCTCCTGTTTTTCGGGACCACAGTCTCATCTGCAAATGCTAAAGTAATAGACTGGGAAGTAACCCCTGAAATCCCGAAAAGTGGGGACACGCTCATAATCAGCGGGCTTGCCTCGCCTGAAGAAGAAGTGGAGATTTCTATTTCTTTTGAAAAGACAGTGCCTGTTTACATGAAAGAATATGCTTACGAGTTCGAAAACATTGAGTTCCTCAATTTTAATAACCTTTTTACCTTAAGGGCAGAAGGGGTAGAGAGCCTTAAAGTAAAAATGAAAATGATTCTCTCAAAAACAGAAAGTGCCTGGGCAGAAGAGGGTATAGCTATCGTATCCTATTCCGGAGTTTCCCCTGGGGAGTATAAAGTCAGAGTAGAAGGCACTGCAGAAGATGGGGCTTCAGGTGTTAACCTGAAAGTTACCACCGTTCAAAAACTGAAAGCTGGAAAAGACGGAAGATTCAGTTATATATACAGAACGGAATCAGTTCCTTCAGAAAAACTTGAGATAAGACTTGGGGATTCGAAAAGAGAAATTGAATTTGGTTCAAAAAGCAGCATTTACCTGACTGAAAGCTCATGGGACGAAAATAACACTGTATCTGCGACTGCTGGAGAAATCCTTCCAAAAGAACCAGCAAAGGAGCAGAAAAATCAATCACAAGAGAACCAGATAACTAATTTGTTTTGTTTGCTTGCCGGAGTCCTGGGAGGATCTGGATGTTTACTGGTAATCAGAAGAAAACAGAAAAAGTAACGCCTTTCTGGGCCTGCGTCCCGCAGATTATATAAAATACGGCTTTCTTTAAAGAAATCTGAAATTTCATTAACGGGATTCAGGCAGTTGGAGAACGATATATGGAAAGGCGCTCAAGCCGCTTCTGGGAAATTGATTGTCTGCGTGGTTTAGCTGTAATTTTAATGCTTGCATATCACTTTCTCTATGACCTCGATTTTTTTGGAATTGCTGATATTGAGTTAAGGTCAGGAACTTTATTATACATAGGAAGAGGTGCAGCTTTTCTGTTTATCCTGATATCCGGAACTGCCCTTTCCATCAGCCGTTCAAGAGATCTTAAGAACATAATCTCGGGAAAAACTATGGAGAATTTTTCCAAATATCTAAGAAGAGGGTTAAGACTCTTTTCTATGGGACTTATAATTACAGGAATAACCTGGATTTTCTTTCCAGGACAGTATATTCTCTTTGGGATTCTGCATTTTTTCGGGGTATCAGCAGTGATTGCCTACCCTTTCCTGAAATACGGAAAAGAAAACCTTCTCTTCGGTCTTTTTTTTGGGATAACAGGATTATATCTCAAAGACAGGACTTTCGGGTTTTCTGCTCTTCTCTGGCTGGGCTTAAGACCCGAAGGCTTTGTGACCCTGGACTATTTCCCTTTATTTCCCTGGTTTGGAGTACTTCTTACAGGGATTTTTCTTGGGAACTCTCTTTATAAAGGTGGAAACAGGCAGTTTAAACTCCCCGAAGCCGATAAATTTCTGCTTCAAAAACCTTTTTCCTGGATTGGAAAACATTCCCTTTCTATATATTTTATCCACCAGCCCCTTTTCCTTGGGCTTTTGCTCCTGAATGGGCTTCTTGACCCGAGAATGCTGTGAAATTTTCAGAATAAATTAACTATCTTCTGACCAGATATCAGAGTTCAAAGAAGACTACAATTTTTTCGCTTTTTTGGCAGAGAGAATTAATCGAAAAAACTAAACCTGCTAGTTTTATATACTATTTAGAGTACCTGATTTTTGCTCTATTATCAGGCTATAATTACTTTCAGCAATCCTGTTCACCAGTAATTTTCGACATAGGCTATTACCGACAGTATTATCACATCTAATATTGTCACCTGCTACAATATAGAGAAATCATATCGTTATGCAGATCCTGCACTTGCTCCTGAAAATTTATCAGTTTGATTTGTTCCATATATAGAGAAAAAATTCCCGAAAATAAGCCTGTAAAAGAGAGGAAGTGCGAAACCAAAAAAATGGAGAAAAGAATGTATCTGGAAATTGCAATGCTTGCCTATTTTGTAGTTCTCTTCCTGACAATTCGGGATATCCGAATTTTTAGAAGAACAGGCTATATTTCCTACAGGAAAGGTGCCCTTAAGGGGCTTGCAGCTTCTTCCCTGATCCTTATAGGGGCTATTAGCATTGAAGCAAAACCGGAAATTGGCCTGCTCATTATTTTATTCGGACTTACTGTCAACCGTAAAGGAGAAAGAGAACCTGTATTCACAAACGCAGGAACACTTGACCGTTTTCTGGGAAAAACTGACTATATAAAGAGAAAGAAATGCAAGTTAAGAGAAAGTAGAAACAAGTAAAGAGAAAGTAAAAACAAGTAAAGACTCAAAAAAATAAGACTAAACAAAGACAGGCGGAATCAAATAGCAGAGATTAAGAGAAACAGAGAAAACAAACAGAAGAAAAAATACTTATAGAAAAGGCAGGGGCGTTCCCAAAAATATTTTTTTCACCCCAAAACTTATAAATCTCAAGTTACCTATTAGTCGACAAAATCAGTATAATCAAATTTTTGTATCCAGTTTCCGCTAAATCATTATCGGAAATCGAAGAAAACCCATATTATGGAGCTGCTTCTTTTTCCGACTTCACATTAATCATAATTCACATGGAAACATTATTGGAAAACCGCAAAAACTTGAATAACTGGAATAAAAAAACAAAAATCCAAGAGGAGATACGATGGGAAATATAAGAGAGACAAACATCAAAAGAACCGCACTCAGCCTGATTGAAAACTATGGAGACGTTTTTACAAAAGACTTTGAGACAAATAAAGCACTTGTGACAAAGTATACAACCATTGAGAGCAAAATAATTAGAAACAGGGTTGCAGGCTACGTCACAAGAAAAGTTGCACGCATGAAAGTCTACTGATAAGTTTACTGAATGGATAAAGAACTAATTTCCGGGAAACAGGCAGGGATATCTATATGTTTGAAGGAACAATGCCTGCCCTGATCACTCCTTTTACTAAAGATGACAGGATTGACAGGGAAGGCCTACAAAGGAACATAGCGTTTGTTGAAGACGGAGGGGTTTCAGGAATCGTGCCCTGTGGCACAACCGGAGAATCGGCAACCCTTTCCGCAGCGGAGCATGAAGAAGTAATAGATATTGCAGTGGACTGCGCAAAGGTTCCTGTGATTGCAGGAACAGGCTCAAACAACACATGTGAAGCACTCCAGTTCACAAAACACGCAGCAGATGCTGGTGTTGACGGTGTACTTCTTATTTCTCCCTATTACAATAAACCAAATTCTGCAGGTCTTCTTGCCCACTTCAAGAAAATTGCAGAGGCAGTAGATATCCCTATGATCCTCTACAATGTCCCATCCCGGACAGGGCAGGATATGCCTGTAGATGTGATCACCAAACTTGCAAAAGTAGAAAACATCGTTGGAATCAAAGAAGCCAGCGGGAACGCCGCCAAAGTTTCTCAGATCCTTGAGCAAACTATAGATGATGACTTTGTAGTCCTCTCAGGAGAGGATGGGCTGACTCTTCCGATTATTTCCATGGGAGGCAGAGGAGTCATTTCGGTCGCTGCAAACATTGTACCTGACAAAATGTCTGGAATGGTAGATGCAGCCCTCAAAGGAGATTATGAGACTGCAAGGAAGATCCACTTTGAGATCGCTCCACTGATCCGTGCCCTTTTCCTTGAAACAAATCCGATTCCTGTTAAAAAGGCTGCAGAGCTTGCAGGGCTTGCAAGCGGGCACCTGAGGCTTCCACTAGCGCCCATAAGCGACGCCAATCAGGAAAAGCTTGTAAATGAACTGAGGAAACTTGGGGTAATGGAATGATCAACGCAGCAGTACTCGGAGCCTGTGGCAGGATGGGCTCTTTAATTATAGAAAACATCACCTGCTCCACAGATATGCAGCTAGTCGCCGCATTTGACATAGGGAATATAGGAAAGGATGCAGGGGAATTTGCTCATGTGGGTAACCTGGGAATTCAGATTTCAGATGTCAAAGACCTGGAAACAGTCCTGAAAAAGACCCAGGCTGATGTACTTATTGATTTTACTGCAGCCTGCGCGACTGTTGTAAACGCTCCTATTGCCGCCAGATGCGGAGTAAACCTTATAATAGGAACCACAGGCCTGAATCCGGAACAGCGGGCAGTAATTGATGAAGCGATCCGGAAGAATCAGGTACGTGCAGTCATATCACCTAATTATTCCGTAGGTGTTAATGTCTTTTTCAAAATAATAAGGGAAGCTGCAAAGTATCTTGCAGATTACGATATCGAAATTATCGAAGCTCATCACAACCAGAAAAAGGATGCTCCAAGCGGGACCGCTCTTCGCGCAGCTGATGTAATCAGCGAAGCCCTGGGCGGAAAAGAGTATGTATACGGAAGAGAAGGAATCGCACCCCGCGGGAAAGAAATCGGTATCCATGCAGTGCGCGGCGGAGACATCACCGGAGACCACACCGTTCTCTTTGTAGGGAACTCAGAAAGGGTTGAAATCCGTCATATGGCTCACTCCCGCCAGATCTTTGCCAAAGGCGCAGTCCGTGCAGCCGAATGGATCTGCGGACAGAAACCTGGAATTTATTCCATGGATGATGTGCTCGGGTTGTAAAGGTTTGGTTTAAAATAATTAATTGTAAAGGCTGACTGCTGATAATCGTTCAGGTCAGCTTTTATCTTTAATCGGGATCATATTTTACTATCTATTTTTGCACTATTTTTACTTCTTTCTTGTTCTTCTGTTATTCTTCAGTCTTTTCTTAGTTTGTGATGAAGCAAATCTGAAATTGACCTCAGACAGTTGTTTCGCCTATAAGAAGAGGCTGACCTTCCGCATAATCAGCATATAGTTCTACTTCAACAGTATTCCAGGGCTGGACATTTGTGTTATACGTTTCCGTTGACCTGTTGTCAAGCGTAAATCCAAATGTATAATCCACAACCTCAAGTCCGGGAACAAGGAATCTGAAAGGTTTGGCATGGTAAACTTCCTCTCCTGCTGAAAGTTCGTATGTCTTATCGAGTATGGAATTATTTTTCGAGTCGTAAATCTCTACTCGGAGTTCATGAACTTCGACATCGTGGTTTCGGACAGAGAAAAGAGGAGTAGGAGGTCCGGCTATAATGTAGGGAACAACTACAAACAGCGATACGAGTATCAGTACAAGAAAGAAAATCCAGAGCATTAGACTTCTTCGAGAGCTTCTCATAAAGATTCCATCTGATCTCAATTATTAAATCTCAATTACTTACATTGAGCAGCTTCAACATTTCTTCCAGCTCTACAGTCTCTCCCTCGCTGACAGCTTTCCCGTCTTCAGTTAGGGAAAATTTACCCTGGAAACAGCCACAGACCACAAAATGCATAGGATCCAGATCTTTTGTAGTCGGATCTGTGTCTTCATCCAGGAAAAGCAGGACATTTTCTCCGGGCTCAAAAGAGGGGGCATCCTCCACATCCAGTGTAAAGTTTCCGATTGTACCTCCCGGTACTCTAACAATAACTTCGCTCGAAGAGAGTGAAGTCTTAAGATATTCGTCCACAAAAACTATAACATCCCTGTACATAAATGTCTATTAAGATTTTTGCGTTTGTGAGATCAAAAAGCTCACGGGATGGCGACTGATGAAAAATTCACTCTAAAAATCCACAGGGAAAACAAAAAACAAACTCATTATTTCAAGCTTTTAATAAGGTCCTGAAAGCGCTTTTCATCCACAAGCTTCTGGGTGTTGAGCATCCTCTTAAATTCATCTACGCTTTTTTCCCCGCCTTTTCCTTCAAGCTTATCTTTCAGTTCCATTGCCGCCCGCAAAAGCCCGGTTGCTTCTCGATAGAGGGCTTCTGCTTCTGCCACTGTAAGTTCTTCAGTTTCGAGCAGCTCTTCATATGCTTTTGCCTTTTCCTTCAGTTTAGGGATAAGAGCCCTTATTCTGGCACTTTCATCCGGGCTGAAGATTTTTTCTTCCCCAGGATCACATACCATATCCCGAAGCCTGTACTCCTCGCCATCTATCTCCACACTTTCAGGGATTTTTTTACCGGCCCAGGAAAATTCACTCCTGAGGCTCCAGAGGAGTTTATTGCGCTCCTGATAACTTATGTATTCTGCCTCTGTTTCGCTGGTCATTCTCTCATCTTCGAGCATAAATTATTTCTTTGAATCCAGATCTACTTTTATGATTTATCCGCCCGTTCTCATATTCTTTTCCATTCCGACTCCGAAAAAAGTTTAAATCTACATCCAGAAGTCAGTAATTTCTTACACTCGACCCGTCTCTGGAGCAAGAATTAATCACATGTTCAAGCCAGTTAAACTGTGCTCAAGTTTCATTAGATTCATTTTTTTACTGAATTATAGTTTTCAGTATTAAGTTTTTAAGGACAATTATGTAAATAAATCGATCTGTTTCATATTTCGATTATCTTCAAGCCCTCTATTTTGATAAATAAACAATAGCATTATGCCTTAAAGAAGAAGAGAAAAAAGTTCTTGCATAGAAGATATATGATTAAAAAAAGTATTCCATCCAAAACATAAATATTAATTTTATACAGATAAGTATTAAATAATTTAGAGAATTATTATCTTTTGGGGAATTTAGATAAACTGACAACCAGATAGGGAGCCTGGGGAAGAGGTAGAAGTTAAAATTTAATAATTCCTTTTCTGGAATTGTCAAATCTTTTCCTCTATAAATGAAAATGGGAGTGAAAAACATGAGGTATTTGACAAAAATCTTAGTACTGACAGCTTGCCTGATCGCATTGAGTGGAGTTGCAGCAGCCAGTAGCTGTGGAAGTAACGAATGTACGCCTAAAAGTCCTGGTTACTGGAAAAACCACCCGGAAGCGTGGCCTGTGCAGACGATCACAATTGGTAACACCGGCTATGGTTATAAGACATATACTGTAGATGAGGCAATAGCGATTATGCAGCACCCGGTAAAAGGAGATAAAGTTTACACCATGTTCGATGCACTTATCGCCGCCAAACTGAACGGAGTAAACTGCTGCCAGTCCTACGATGTAAAAAACAAAATAAAAGAAGGAGATCTTTGGATGAGTATGTACTACTTCGACAAAGATGAAACCCCGATAAAAGCAAGCGGTTTTGCCTGGCAGAACAGGACAAAAGTCGGATGCGGCGAAATCCCAGGTGGAGAAGCTATATACATGACACTTGATGCCTACAATAATGGACTGCTATAATTAAAGAACTGCATTAACAGAGCCAAAATCTCAGTTATCCATATGTGATTCCTCCCCCACCGGTTCTCTGACCACTGAGTTTCCGGTGGGGCATAAGGATAAAACGAAACAAAAAAGTAACAATTTAACCGGATTTAGTTTCTTCTTCCGGTTACAGCAAATTATTAAGTTTTTTAGAATTCATAATCTTTTCGTGAGATTTTCAAGCTGAAGCTTGAGCCAAAACTTCCATAAAAACATTTACAGTAAATAATCTGCAATCTCTTCAGAAATTACATGTTCGCAGTACAGGCAATGAAGGGAAACTCCTTCCTCTTCAGACTGCAGGACTGTAAATTTGGATTCGATAGGTTCATTACTATTTGATATGCAATTTGAGTTAGTACAGCGGACAACACCTTCCACATAAGAAGGAAGCACTACATTATTTTTCTGAACGACCTCAAAATCCCTTATGATATTGATTGTAGCTTTAGGAGAAATAAGAGCTATCCTGTTAAGTTCCTCAACACTGAGCTCCTTGCCTTCAATCTTAACAACGTCTTTTTTGCCCCGAGCCCCGGGAGCATTCATCACAAAACTGATAGTTGCCCGAAAAGCACTGGAGATACCCAGAATACGCAGGACATTCAAAGCCTGCCCGGCTTTTATGTGATCGATTACCGTCCCATTTTCAATTGCCTGGATTTTCAGGTCCCTTTTTTCTTTCATTCAATCACCCCCATTGCCAGGGCAAGCAGAGCCATCCTTGTCGGAACTCCATAAAAAGCCTGCTCAAAATAGCGTGCATGAGAAGTCGCATCAACATCAGGAGATATTTCATTTACTCTTGGGAGAGGATGGAGAATCTTAAGTCCAGGATCAGCACCTTTTAACAGGTCACCCGTAACCCTCAACTTATTTTTAACCTTTTCGTATTCTTCAGGGTCAGGAAAACGTTCCCTCTGGACCCGTGTCATATAAAGGACCTCAACATCCCCTATAATCTCCTCAAGAGAATCAGTTTCCTTTACGCGGATCTTTTGCTTCTGGAGGTCCCGGACAATTTCCTGAGGCATCCTGAGTTCTGGAGGCGAAACAAAGGTCATTTCTGCTCCGTATAAAGACAGAGCATGGCAGAGAGAATGGACAGTTCTCCCGTATTTAAGGTCTCCTGCCATGGCAATTTTTAAGCCCTCAAGATGGCTCTCCCTGCGGATAGTGTAGAGGTCCAGAAAAGTCTGAGTAGGGTGATGGACAGAACCGTCTCCTCCATTGATTATAGGGACGCTTGCAAATTCCGCAGCCATTCGTGCCGACCCATCAAGAGGATGACGCAGTACGATAAGGTCGGCATATTTACTTATCACGCGGATAGTATCAGCGAGGTTTTCCCCTTTCATGACAGAACTTGCCTCAACTGCGCCCAGATTTAGTACCTGACCTCCGAGCCTCCGCGTAGCAACCTCAAAAGACAGTCTTGTTCTTGTACTTGGTTCGAAAAAAAGAAGAGAAACTATTTTTCCATCCAGCAGCCTGGACTTTTCTTCCCCCCTGGCTACAGGTTCGAGTTTTTCTGCGGTATCCAGAACATAATCGATTTCTTCCCGTGAAAAATCTTTCATTGAGATGACGTGCCGGTTCTTGAATAACATCAATTTTTCATAAATGATGCCCTGAGATATAACCTTTGCTCCGGGAATTTTCCAGGATGGTGCTGCAAAGATAAAAACCAGATTCGCTTCGGAGCTATACGGATTTACTTTGACACGTTTTTCAGGAACTCAAGCCAGAGCTTGACATCTTTAACTCTCTGTGCATTAAACTTCTCTTGAAAGCGTTTTGTGCTCTCTTTAAGAGCACCGCTTTCAATCTCTTTAAGGTCCATTATTGCACGCAGCAAGCCTGCAGTCTCATGATACAGGGATTTTGCCTCTTCCTCTGTAAGAGGCTTCTCTTCAAGTTCCTTTTCATCCTCTTTCTCTTTTGCCGAGATAATATCGATGCATTTATCTATTCGGGACTTTTCGCCTGGAGTGAGGTTTTCTTTCTGAATAAGTTCCCACACATAGTTATGAAGAGGGTATCTCTTTCCCTCACACTCCACATAATCCGGGATATGCTGCCCTACCCAGAAGAGGCGGCCGTGTAGAGCAGATAGCAGCTGTTTTCGTTCCGCATCTGTGATATATTTGTGGGAAAAGTCTTCATTATCTTTTGATTTAAGGCTCTTTTCCATTAACTATCCCCAAAAAGTAAATTGCTCTCCCTGATCAAAAATTTTTTGCGGCAACCGTTTAATACAAAGATTTCTTTCAGCCGTATAGATGAACTCAGAAAAAAGGCTTTCAAAGAAAAAATTCAGAACAAAAAGCAACATAAATAATGAAGGAATCACATAGCAAAAAAAAGAACAGCAGCAAATGAACAGAATTAATAAATGAATCAAAAAGGATAATAAATGTCCAGTAAAAATTTAAGAGTAAAGTAAATTTGAGTATTAATTTAATTCAAAAAAAACAGAAGGGAAACCGATATAAAAATTCAATTTTCGCATTTTTAAGTTTCCCGATAGAGGTGATACTATCGTTCCCATAATTCAGGTTGCACTTGATCTTCTGGAACTTGACCGCTCAGTGGAGATTGCAAAGGAAGCAGTCGCAGGAGGAGCGGACTGGATAGAAATAGGAACTCCCCTGATCAAGAGCGAGGGCATGAACGCAATCCGCGCCATGAGAAAAGCTTTTCCGGACAGGACAATTCTTGCGGACATGAAAACTGTAGATACCGGAGCTATGGAAGTAGAGATGGCGGCAAAAGCCGGTGCAGATGTGGTTATTGTTCTCGGCAGTGCAGATGATTCTACAATTCTTGACGCACTCCGTTCAGCACACACATACGGAGTCAGGCTGATGGCAGACCTGATCTCGGCTCCGGACCCTGTAAAAAGAGCAGTGGAGCTCGAAGCTCTTGGTGTGGACTATATTAACGTTCATGTAGGTATAGACCAGCAAATGGTCGGAAAAGACCCGATATCTATTTTAATGGAAATTTCAGAAAAAGTGAATGTTCAGCTTGCAGTAGCCGGAGGGCTTGATACTGAAAGTGCAGCTCAGGCGGTCAGGGCTGGTGCCAGTATTGTGATAGTGGGAGGAAACATAACCCGTTCTGATAATGTAACCGAGGCTGCAAAGAAAATAAGGAAGAGTGTTGACTCTCCTGAATCTGTAGATATTCGGGACAGGGGAACCGTAGACCAGGAAATAAGGGAGATCTTTAAGGAAGTCTCTACCTCCAATATCTCGGATGCAATGCACAGAAAAGGAGCGATGAAAGGCATCCATCCTCTGGTAAGAGGAAAAATGGTAGGCACTGCAGTTACAGTGCAGTCTTTCCCGGGGGATTGGGCAAAGACCGTCGAAGCCATCGATCTTGCAAAACCGGGAGATGTAATAGTGATCTACAACGAGAGCAAGGACATTGCGTGCTGGGGAGGGCTTGCAACCCTGAGCAGCCTGAATAAAGGAATTGCAGGCGTGGTAATAGAAGGGGCTGTAAGAGATATTGACGAAGTGGAAAATCTTGGACTTCCGATTTATACAAGCAATACAGTACCAAATGCCGGAGATCCTAAAGGGTTTGGAGAAATCAACGCTGAAATCACATGTGGAGGTCAGGCTGTAAGACCTGGAGATTATATAATCGGTGACGAAAGCGGGGTTGTAGTTGTCCCGAAGGAACGCGCCTACGAACTCGCAAGAAGGGCAAAGGAAGTTAACAAAACAGAAAAGAGACTTTTTGATGAGATCCGGAGGGGTGGAACCCTTTCAGAGATTCTGGAGCTCAAGAAGTGGGAAAAACGTTGATAAAAGCTGTTCTTTGGAAAACTTCCGGAAACTGGAAGTAACAGAATAAAAAATGGAGAATAAAAAGCAGGATAAAAACCGGGAGTCAAAACCTGAATAAAAAAATGAACCAAAAAAACTTCTGGCTTATTTGCTTTCAGAATCAGGGTTTTTGGAGGCGCAGATGCAAAAGCCCTGATAATGAGAGGTATTCTTTTCCCGGGTTGCCCTGCTGGAGTTATAAGATTTCTCTAAATTAGTGATACTTACGAAGGGGAAACAAACTTATGGAACTTTTTTATAGATGAAGACGCATAACAGTATAAATAAATTAATATGAAAGATTCAAATGCTTCTCTAGGGGGTGAAGCTATTTTGGGTTCAGGATTCTTAAATAAATCCATAAACAAATCTTTAAACAAATTCATACGTAACGAGAAAGCCGTAAATCGTATGGTGGTCGTTGCCCTCGCGATGATGTGCGTGGGACTTCTTGCCCTTATGGGAGGAGCTGTACTCCTTGGAGGAAGTACGGAAAGAGCCCTGAAATCAGGAACTTTTACGCAGCTCGATGTTCAGATACTTGATTCAAAGAACCTGGAAATAGAACATAAGGGAGGAGATCCGATTAACCTTGGAGAAAACGCAAGCGTATACCTCCAGCACAATGGTATTGAGTATGAAATAAGCCCTGACCCTCCTGTTGTTCTTGAAGTTGCAAACAGTATGAAACTGTCCCTTCCTGAAGGAGTTGAACTCAAAGACGGAGATTCGGCTGTTATTACAATAAAGAACGAGAGGAAAAACAAAATAATTTACAGAAAAGAGCTTCTTTCGGGACCTTCAAGCTGAAGAAAGCATTTTAGAGAGCAGAAAAGCTCTTATAAGCTTTAGTTCCTCTTCCTGACAGCCCTCTCCCACTTTCATCCTGATCAGGGAGTTAATTTCAGTTTCCAGTACTTCCAGTGCTGATTTTATTTTCTTCTGCTTTTCAGAAGGTACAAGCCCTTCAATTTTTCTGACCTTTCCGGCAAGTACCAGTTTTTCGAACTGCCTGTAAACATTTTCCACGCTTAAACCTTCAATTTCTGCAATTTCTCCAATATTCAATCCCTGTACATAGAGTGAATAAGTCTTTTCAAGAGAAACCTTTTCAAAGAGATCCATATCAAGCATATTGTCAACTAACTCAGAGGAGCTGTTTTCAAGTTCTTTTTTACTAAAGCCGTCAGAAGAGTCTGCTTCAGACCAGTCCTGGATACTCATATCCAGATACCTAACCCTTTTTGCGGGAAGGCTGCGTGTTTTTAAAAGTCTTTCGGAAAGTGTGCCGAAGGATGAATTTTCTGATTTTTTCTCTTCACCGGCTTCCGAAGAAAGAGTTTTAATCCCAAATCCTTCTTTTTCAATTTCAAGCTCTGAAAGTGGAGTTTCATGTACAGGACTCTTTGAGCCTCTACTCTCTTTTTCGAATTCAGTACAGAGATTTTTGGAATCTTCGGCTTTCGCTGAAGGAGTCAGGTCGTAGTCCCTGCAATAATCCCTGATCTCTTTGAGAAAATCATCTCCATATTTCCGGAGTTTATGGTCTCCTACACCTGTAATAGAATGAAACTCTTCAGGGGTGCGCGGAAACTTTGAAGCCATTTCTTTGAGGCTTGTGTCAGAAAAAATGATGTATGGAGGAAGGTTTTTGTTAAAAGCTATCTGTTTTCTCAGAGCTTTTAACCGCTCAAAAAGAATGGGGTCGTGCTCTGTACCGGATCCTGGAAGTACTCCAGACCTGGCTTTTTTAAGAATATCAGTAGCAGTTGAATACTCACAGGAAGGAATCTGCTCATCTTTTTCGCCTTTTCCTGAAATTTTGCCTGCAGGAGCCGGCAGCGTAAGATTCTCTTCAGTTCCGGGTATAAAGCCAGCAGGACAGACAAGTTCAACGCTTTCCGAACCGTTCAATATTTTCCTGCTCATAGCGTTCAGTTTCAGGACAGGATACTGCACTCCGCTGACCTCCAGAAGCCCGATGTTCAGCATTTCAGAGGCAAGCGACCTCCACTGCTCCTTTGTGAATTCCTTGCCGCTACCATAAGCTTTCAATTTTTCATGGCGATTCTGCTTGATTTTTTTAGTTTTTGAACCCGTAAGTACATCAATAACGTAGTTAGTGCCAAAACGCTGGCTCAATTCCTGAATGCAGACAATCAGTTTTCTGGCAGCTTCAGTCCCATCAAAAGTGTTCTTGGGTCTAAGGCAGGTATCGCAGTTTCCACATGGCGTTGAAAGTTCCTCACCAAAATATTCCATGAGAGTCTGACGCCTGCACTTATTGCCTTCACAGTAAGCTACCATCTGCCTTAACTGAACAAGAGAGATATCCTTTTCTTTCTCATTTGTTTTCTGAGCTATAAAGTACTCAATTTTAAAGCGGTCTCCCCTGCTGAAGAAAAGGATGCATTCACAAGGGCTCCCGTCCCTGCCACCACGTCCTGTTTCCTGGTAATAGCTCTCAAGGTTCCGCGGGAGATCATAGTGAATTACAAAGCGGACATTGGACTTGTCGATGCCCATTCCAAAGGCAATAGTAGCCACTATTATATCCACATCATCTTTTATGAACATCTCCTGATTTCTGGCACGTTCGGAATCTGAAAGTCCGGCATGGTATGGAAGAGCCCTGAACCCGGCAAGGTTCAGTTTTCTTGTCAGGGTTTCGACATTGTTCCGGCTCTGGCAGTAAATAATTCCGGCTTCACCTCTGTGCCTGAGCAGGTAGTCAGTTATCTCTGAAAAAGTATCTTTTTTTGGCCTGACCTCGTAGTAAAGATTGCTCCGGTTGAAGCTGGCAATATAAGGACCTTTTTCCGGGTCGATATCAAGTCCAAGCTGGGAGATGATATCTTTTCGGACCCTCTCGGTAGCTGTAGCCGTAAGTGCAATAACGGGCACTTCAGGAAAACCGGCCTTCGAATCCCTGAGGAGTTTCAGTTTGCGGTACTCGGGCCGGAAGTCGTGCCCCCATTCCGAAATACAGTGTGCCTCATCAATTGCAAAGAGACTTACCTTGCCTTTCTTCAGAAAAGCAATGGTTCCAGGCATCATAAGCCTTTCTGGTGCAATATACAATACCTTCAATCGGTTTTCCAGAAAAGCTGTTTTAACATCCCGTATTTCTCTGGCACTCTGAGTACTGTTCATGCAGGCTGCAGCAATCCCATTCGCTTCAAGCCCGTCTACCTGGTCTTTCATCAGGGAAATCAGGGGAGAGACTACAACAGTAACTCCATCCAGAAGTAAAGAGGGCAGCTGATAGCAAATTGACTTGCCCCCTCCTGTGGGCATGAGAACAAATACGTCTTTTCCGCCCAGAACATCCCTGATGATTTCTTCCTGCAGAGGTCGAAAAGCAGTATATCCGAAGTACTGGCGCAATACGGAGTGCATTCTTGAAGACATTAACACTCTGGACTCAATTTCATTTTTACTATCCTTCAATACTCCGTAATCAGTACCCATTATTTCATCCCTGAACTTTCAGAACTCGTAATATGCCAGAAAAGATTCCGAGAAGCCTCTCGAAGTCAATTTACGTATGTTAAATTCCATATAAGCGGTTTACGACACCTGCACCATAATTATCTGTAAATCCACAATGCTGTGGTTTTTTGGATTCATCTTATTTAAGTTGCAGGTATGCAGGGTGAAAGTATTATGCGCCGGTATCCAGAAGATAAAGCACAACTCTCAACAAATTAGAGATGAGATTCTTTTCAAAAACCTGATAGAAGAACCATGTGGATCTTTTTTAATGAAACTATCAAGAGCCGAACTTTAGAAAGAAATTTATGTAATGACGACGTTTAACTTCATTAACAAACATGGTATGTTTGGAGAATAGCTCAAGATTAAGCGGTCATCATGTGAATAGATTAAGAATCCCCTGAATACATATTCCGTTCCAGTACCTCAAAACTTAAAGTCCTGTACTGAAAAGTAAAACCAAAGTAACGATGATGGTGCCTTTTCTTCGTGAAGCTGATAGGACTTAAGAAGAAAAGGTGAGGCCGCTAAGGCGGGAAAGCAAATGTGGAAGTAAAGAATGGGGGGAATGGAACGGCTATATGACCTCTTAATCAGGCATCCTCAGCGCCTGGGAAGTAGTGCCTGGTAAGAGGTAAAAGAAGTAGGGGGACAAAATATGGCCGCACATATCAATCTTTACTTCCACCGTTTGCAAATTAACTTATTTTTACTGAGATATGAATTTAAAGAATTAGTAACGCTGTAGTAATGCCCACGCGCCAATATAAATATTTGAGCAGTCCACATCTGTGATACTTTTTCTGTATCCAGAGTTTCAGAATTTCCATTCATAATTAAACTGTACTGATATATAAATGGAAGAATAAATATTCAGAAAAATATATCAGAAAAATTTTAAATTAAATGGAGCAAGTGTTAATCAGGCACTCAGGACAAAAAGTATGAAGGAACCTTCATTACTTCAGATCCATAACTCCTTTTTCCTGTGCCATCAGCTCAAGTATCTCAACTATTCTTTTCTGAGACTCTGCCATGCTCTCCAGAGACTTTGCGATACTCTCAAGCTTATCAATTACTTCATAATCTTCATTAACCATTCCTATCACTGACTCCCACTTGACATTTTTTATAGCAATATTTTGGAAAACCTTAATATATAATTGTAATTTTTGATTTTCTGCAGAAGGTTGAGAAGATCTCAGAATTTGAAAATTGACGTGTAAATCATTTCACTTACCTTTTTGCTTGATCTTGCTCTCTAACCCATATTTCCTATCATTATTCAGTGCCTTATTCTGCATATTTGTTAAAAAACAGAAATCTAAAGCTTTTTTAAAGTAGCTTACCAGCAGTAAGTTACTGGTCAGCAAGATGAAGTAAAGACACTTTCCAGAGAAAAAGAAGACAAAAGTTATGGAAAGAGACAAAAAACAAATATCTGATCTTTGAAAGAACGGGAATACTTTGGAAATTTTGTTAATTTCCAGAATAAAGGGCTAAATTAACTTTCTCTAACTATACCTTTAAATATCAAAAACCCCATGCACAGACTCATATATCACACAAAAATATAATCAAATTTTCATAATTCTCATACAGTTACCAATCACTATCATATCTTCAAAGGAAAGATTCACTCGAAGGAGCACTTCAATGGTTAAAACCGAAAAATTCATTCCGAAAGCAATTGAGAAAATAAGCAAGGAAATAAAAGACGGGAAGGCAATTATTGCACTCTCCGGCGGCGTCGACAGCTCTGTTTGTGCAGAGCTGGCATACAGGGCAATTGGGGACAGGCTGCAGCCTATTTATATCGACACAGGGCTAATGAGAAAAGGGGAAACCGAAAGAATAAGGCATATTTTCTCCCACATGAATCTGGATGTTGTTTATGCAAAGGACAGGTTCCTTGCAGCCCTGAAAGGCATCACCGACCCTGAAGAGAAGAGAAAAGCTATAGGTGAGACTTTCATCAGGGTGTTTGAGGAAGAGGCAAGGAAACTGGCAGCCGATTACCTCATCCAGGGAACGATTTACCCTGACAGGATAGAGTCCGAAGGCGGAATCAAGTCCCACCACAATGTAGGAGGGCTCCCTAGCGTCATGGACTTCAAGAAAATCGTTGAGCCTATAGAGGACCTTTATAAGGATGAGGTCAGGGAAGTTGCCTGGGCTCTCAAGCTGCCTGATGAGATCTGCGAAAGGATGCCTTTCCCGGGCCCTGGGCTTGCCGTGAGGGTTTTAGGAGAAGTCACGGAAGAAAAGCTTGAGGTTGCAAGGGAAGCCAACTTTATAGTCGAAGAGGAATTGCTAGACAGGTTTTGCCCCTGGCAGACATTTGCCGCTGTGCTCGGCAAAGGAACAGGAGTAAAGGGGGACATAAGGGCTTACGGCTGGATTGTAGCTGTAAGGGCAGTAGGGTCAAGAGACGGAATGACTGCAGAAGCCCTCGAACTCCCCTGGGATGTGCTCAAACACCTGGAATCCAGAATTACTTCCGAGATCCCTAAAGTAGCCAGAGTAGTATATGATATTACTCCCAAGCCACCTGCAACAATTGAGTTTGAGTAAAACCTGAATGCAGGTAACCGAAGTTATAAGATAAATAAAGTAAAGTGAAGCCTTAAAAGGCTTCATAAGCTTTTTTTCAAATTAGATAATAAATTATAAAGTGGACTTTAATCCACAAATATTAATTCACAAATATCAAGCCACAAATATTAATTTATAAACATTAATTCAAGCGAGTTTTAAGCCCATGTCCCTTAATAAAGCAGTACTGGATATCCGGCAGCGGATCAAAGTAAAACCCTCACCTGCAGATGAACCTGCGGCAAGCTGGACCGGAACAGACCTTGTAAACGGGGTCCAAACAAAAACCCTCACAGTGATCTTCAAGAGCGCAGGTTGCCGCTGGGGAAAAGCCGGAGGCTGTACAATGTGCGGCTATGTCTATGACTGTGCAAGTGAGCCGCCAACCCTTGAAGAGTATGAATCCCAGCTTGCAAAAGCGTTGAAGAAAGCTGAAAAGTTCTCAGAATTCATGGTCAAGATCTTTACCTCGGGTAGTTTCCTGGATGAACAGGAAGTCCAGCCTGAAGCCAGAGATGCGATCCTTAAAAACCTTGCAGAAGATCCCAGAGTCATCAAGGTGCTGGTTGAAACGCGCCCTAACTTCGTAACCGAAAAAAACTTACATGCCTGCCTGGACATCCTGAAAAACAAACCATTCGAACTTGCATTCGGGCTTGAAACAAGTTCGGACAAAATCCGAAAAGACTCCATTAACAAGGGTTTCACATTCCAGGATTTTATCCGCGCAGCAGAAACTGCAAAAAAATATGGCGTGACCGTAAAAGCCTACCTTATGCTCAAGCCTCTATTCCTATCAGAAAAGCAGGCAATGGAAGACATTATGCGTTCCATAGACGACGCAGCCCCGTACGCGGATACCATCTCGATTAACCTCTGCAATGTCCAGAAAGGCACCCTTGTAGAAGCTCTCTGGGAGAAAGGCCAGTACCGCCCACCCTGGCTCTGGAGCATAATCGAAATTCTCCGAAAAGCGAAAGCAGCTCATCCTGATCTTCCCCTCATGTCCGACCCGGTAGGCGCAGGCTCAAAACGCGGCCCTCATAACTGTAAAGAATGCAGTTCAGAAGTTTCTGATTCTCTCCGGACCTTCTCACTCACCCAGAACCCTGAAGATCTCAGCAGCAGAGACTGTGACTGTAAAGAGCTCTGGAAAAAAGTTCTGGAAATCGAAGACTTCACATACGGAACGCCCATTTTAGACTGAAATGCTGGAAAAGTGGTCCACCTGAAAAAAGTAAGTTCCAAAATTATAATTTGGTTTGCGGAGTAAAATCTGAGATCAAGGCCCACAATTTGATCTTCTTGATCTCAAAATACCCTCTAACTTATAAATGGCATCGGAAACCCGCGATCACTCCGGCAAGTTTTCCGGCCCGTAGATCATTGTTCCGACTCCGCCGTCAGTAAAGAGTTCAAGAAGCATAGAATGGGAAACGCTCCCGTTTATGATGTGTGCTCTCTCGACCCCGCTTTTAACTGCAACAGCCGCACCTTTGATTTTGGGGATCATTCCACCCTTGATAATTCCTTCCTCAATAAGGGGGTCAATTTCGTCCAGATGTAAGCGGGAGACGCGGCTTTTCGGATCGTTAATGTTTCTCAGCAGACCGCAAACATCAGTCATAAGGATAAGTTTTTTAGCTTTCAAAGCCGCTGCAATGTCTCCTGCAACCGTATCTGCATTTATGTTAAGGGCATTGCCTTTTGCATCCACAGCAATCGGAGAGATAACCGGTATATAGCCTTTCTCTAGCATAATATGGAGAATTTCAGGGTTTATAACCTCACTTTCCCCTACCCAGCCTATATCCACTTCAGTTTCCACGCCGTCGATAATCACATGCTTCGCAGCCTGTTTGTGGCCGAGGATCATTCTTCCGTCATAGCCTGTAAACCCGACACCTTTGCCGCCAAATAACCCGATAAGAGATACTATCTTTGTGTTTATGTTCCCAACCAGAACCATTCTGGCAATTTCCATGGTTTCGTCATCTGTAATTCGAAGCCCCTGGAAGAACTCTGCCTTTTTGCCCATGCGTTCCATTTTCTCGGTGATTTCAGGTCCCCCACCGTGTACAATAACGGGTTTGATTCCCACATAACGCAGAAGAACGATATCTTTTATGATATCCTCCATGATCTGGGTGCTGACCATTGCGTTACCACCCACTTTGATAACCATGATTGAATCGTAGAACTTCTGCATATAAGGCAGGGCTTCGATGAGCACATTCTCTCTTTTAAGTTCCATAATTTAGGAATCAGAGAATCTCTTTTTAAACTTATCGTTGAGTATTGCGGGTAAAATTAGAAAGATCTATAAAAAAGCCGATAAAGAAATCTCACACGAATTGGTGGAGATACAGAAATAAGCCAGCCCGGATAGTATAAAAATAAAGACCTTTCCAGGCTAATTCGTATCAGGATTTAAAAAATAAAAATAAAGAACCCTGTTTTCCAGGGGATATGATGATAAAGATTCACTCGAGCTTTTCGATCCTTTCTTTCTTAACGAAGGGCTTGCTGATTTTCTCAGGCATCCAGTCAGGTCTGTTTTTTGGGGCTGCGACAAGTTCTTTCCATGCCTTGAAAACGTGCACCTTCTTTGTCCCGCGTTCCCTGAGGCGGATGATATCAGGTTTGGATTTGGTCCCGGAACCCCGGTTTGCAGCTTTCAGAGCAGCCTGCCGAGGCTGTTTTCCAGTGAAAACTCCGTGTTCATTGCCTTCTTCGTCTCGTAAAACAAAATTTCTTGTGTTGGACATAAAGGTCACCTCGCAAATTGTATTGCTAGACACTGATTAATTTTTAAAGTATATAAAATCTTTCTTTGGATGTTGCCTATAGTTAGTGGTTTATACAAAACTGCTCTCAATCTCTGAAGTGCATTTGAACTAAATATTTAGAGATTGTTATTGAACTGGGAAATATTTAAATATTTATTCCTTGTTAAAAATTCAACTCAAAACAGTATTCAGGTAAGGGATTTTAGACACTCAATTAGAATATATTTTATTGTACTTTTGGAAAAGAACCTGGAAAGCACAAACTTTACATGCTATTACTTCTTATGGTCATTATATTTTTCCAAACGCATATAATAAAATTATGTATTTATTAAGGATTTATTCTAAAAATCAAGTATACTTATCTTTTCACGGATCTGGTTAAATATGGAACATTGTACTTTCAACCTCCCGGACGTCCAGGCCAGCAAACCAAGCATAGCTATCAATCTTACCCGTGTCGGGGTAACAAATATGAAAAAGCTGGTTGAAATCAAAAGAAAGGACAAGCGCCCGATAGTATTGATTTCAACCTTTGACGTCTTTGTTGACCTGCCTTCGGACCGTAAGGGAGCAAACCTTTCAAGGAACTTCGAAGCTGTGGATGAGGTACTGGAAAAGGTTCTCAGCACACCTGTATATGAAATAGAACAACTATGCAGCGATATTGCACATAACCTTCTCGGACGCCATGAATATGCAAATCAGGCTGAAGTCAGGATGAAAAGCGAATATATGATAAGGCGTGCCTCTCCTTCCACGGGGATCAAGTGCCAGGAAGTGGTTAACATCTTTGCCGAAGCTTCAGCTGTGAGGGGTGACGGCGACAGAGACTACTTTGATGTGAAAAAACTCATCGGAGCCGAAGTTGTAGGAATGACTGCCTGCCCCTGCGCTCAGGAGATTATGAGAGATAAAGCCGCAACCGAGCTTGCCAATCTTGGAGTTGGCAGGGATACAATAATAAAGTTCCTGGAAAAAGTCCCGATGGCTACCCATAACCAGCGCGGAAAAGGCATTATCTCAATCAAAGTAGCCCACGATTTTGATGTTTCCCTGGAAAGCATAATAAAAATAATTGAACGCTCCATGAGTTCAAGCGTTTATGAAGTCCTGAAACGCTCAGACGAAAAGGTTGTTGTGGAAACTGCACACATGAACCCGAAGTTTGTGGAAGACTGTGTAAGAGCAATGGCAGACAATGTCGTAAAAGAGTTCCCGAACCTTCCAGATAATGCAGTAATAACTATCAAACAGACCAATGAAGAAAGTATACACAGGCACAATGCATATGCTGAAAGGGTAGCTCTCATGGGAGAACTCAGGAACGAAATCAGCCAGTAAAGAATTAATAAATAAAGAAAAATTTATGCTGAAAAAATAGCTGGTTACTGAGAAATCAGGAACCACCAGACTCTTTTTTTATTTTTTGAATTGAAAAGTTTCTTAAAATTTTTGAATATTCTGGAGACTTTCACAGGCAAAATCACACAAACTTTATTAAAGGGCCTGAATAACCTATAAGCATTTATTAAAAAAGAAGGAGTGGACTTGCAGGGCCTAAAATCTGCGTCCTGGAAGCCCTTGAGGTGAAAGCATGGCTGATGCTGATGAAATCACGGCGGTAGGGCGGAACAAGAAGATTATCAAAGTGGGAGATGCTGTCAAATACGTAAATAGCGACACTTTGAGTCGTGTAACCGAGATCAAAAAGGACGAACAGGGAAAAGTATGGGTCCTGCTCGAAAGTACAAATCTCTGGTATAGAGACGAGACCCTGGAATATACAGATCTCAAGCCCACAGAGAAGAGAGAACAAAGAGAATTTACTGCCGAAGAACTCGAAGAAAGGTTCAGGAAAGAAAGGGAAACAATTCAGGCCTTCGATCTTGGAAAAGCCGGAGGTGGAGGGGCAGGAGGCTGATTTATCCTGCCTTTGTCTTACCTTCTTTCTGGAAGGGTTTCTAATACTTGTTTTTAAACAGATATTTCTTTATTCATTGCAGAAAACGCTGATTTGCTAATGATAAGCTGCCATTCCAATAAGGCGACCGTTTTATTTTTCCTGCATTTTTATCCGCTGTGCAAGGATACATTTTCCACCGTGTCTGCCGCCAAGCGGGTTTTGCGGTGTACCCAGGGAGTTCATACAGCGGGCCATAACAGCCGCACCTCTGGCAAGCCCGTCATCCACAAAGACCACTCTCTCATCGATTTTCGGGGCAATATTCATTTTCTCAAGGCAGCTCAAAATCAGTTTAGGTTTGTTTCCGGTGATTCCTGCTCTGCCGGTGATTCCGATAGTGCTTTCTTCAAAAATGAGTCCTTCTTTCTTTGCAACCTCTATGAGCCTGCACACTACCCCTGCCATTACCTCATCAATGACAGCATAAACAATCGGCAGCCCATGGCTTTTGCATATTTCCATGCCTATTGCACTCAGTTTTCCCATATATGAGCCGTTTTCGCCCACATCGCAGCCTATAAGTGTTACACCTAACTCTTCAGCCGCATCCGGCCTGACAGGAACGCTGCCGTACCTCTTTCTATCTCGGGGGACTTTTTCAATGATTATGAGCTCATGAATGCGCTTCGAATAATCTTCTATAGCTTTAGCTTTCATTTTCAAAGTAATGAAAGAAGGAGGTTTCTGTTTTTCAAAAACCTCCAGAGCGGTTCCTACCTTAGAGTCAACAACTTTCGATCCCCGGATAATCGCATCAGGAATTGCACCTGCGAATCCACAGAAGTTTCCAATTGTTTTTGCATATGGCTGGTCAGGGCTTGTTATTCTGCCGTCAAGAGTAGTCCCGAAGTCGATTGAGATACAGGGGTTCCTGAAATCCACATCCGTCAATTTAGCCGCTTCTTTTATTCCTGCGGTTGCAAGCTCTCCTTCCATCTCGTTTGCAACAATCTCAACGCCAGTAGAACCTATGGGTGGCGTGACGCTGGCTACAGCCCCATCAAAAATTACTTTTTCCAGTTTGCTGTATTTCTGAAGCTTCTTAGGAATGTTTGAGACTGACATTGGAGGAGTCATGTTTTTAGGAGGGACCCCTGCAATCAGGCATCCATCTGCCAGGGCTTTGATAAATTCGCCGACTTCTTCCGGAGAATCAAAGCCTGCAACTACACCCGTAGAGCGTACCACGAAGTCCAGGTCAGTTTTTATATCCAGGCTGGCTTTTTCCATAGATTCGGTAAGGGTACTCTTTACCAGTTCTGCAACAGCCTCGCGCGTAAGTTCCACACCCGTAAGAGTCTTTCCGAAAACAGCTTCTCCGGGTTTTGGAGGGCGGACATCTCTGGTCATGCGTACTACTTTATTAATGATATGCGTCCTGCCAGTATCCATATTGGTGGCTGTAAGGATACATTTGGTTGTGGTATTTCCTACTTCTACTGAAGCTACGATAAAGAACGGTTTTGACTTGAGGTCAATCAAACGAACCTGAGGAGATTCTGCAATTCTGGGTTTAAGAGCCATTTTTGTTCCTTCCTGAGAATCTATAAATTAAATCAAATCCATTTATACGGTTAAATCTGCAGACGTAGAATCAATTAAGTTTGTACTATAGAACACATTAAGTTCATATTAGAAAGGATAAACATTTAAAAACCGAATTCTGATATCGGACTTTTATGGAAGACCTGTCTCCAGGATTCAATAAACACATGAGACAAGGACACAATTTATCTGAAGTTTAAAGAAGGTATTAAACAAAGCCTATAATAACCTTTTCTAAAACAATTCAAATTGCCAGCTTATTTAAATTAGTTATTAATTGCTGCATCTATTCATGAATTATAATGACTAATTCATTAAATGACTGTAATTTTTTATGTGATATATCGACATATTCTGATCATTTGTTTTCATTCTAATCATTTGTTTTTCGCATTCTTTTTGCCGTTCCAAGACTTTTTTGCTGCTTCTCCAGAGGGAGAAATTACATCATTCAATTATAAAGGGCAGAAATTATAAAGAGCATAGTTATAATAATGCACAGTGATTAATATTTTCTCATAAAATATAATAATCGTAAATTGAAGAACCATTTTAGATATTTCGCAGGATTACGCACATAAATATCATGAAACCTGGGTAGCAATCATCGGAGGATTTTAATGCCGCTAGATCCTATTTGCAAAAAAATAACACCTAACGATACTGAATACGTTTCGGATTACGGGGGAAAACATTACTATTTCTGCAGTACCGAATGCAAGCAAAAATTCGACGCACTTGAAAAGAGCGTTATCAGACTCAAGCGCAGCCTGAGTGAAAAAGAAAAAATCTCTTTCGGAAAACTAAAGCGGGATATCATAAAGCCTGGGATCTGCACTCTTTGCGGAGCATGTGCAGCAAGCTGCGAATACATAACTATCAAAGATGGAAAAACCGAACTTGTAGGCCCCTGCAAAGCCTGCGGTGTTTGTTATTATCAATGCCCCAGGACTATCACCACGGAAGAAGGGCTCATAGGGAGCTTCAGATACGCCTATGCTGCAAAATCTGCCATACCTGAAATAAAGGGGCAGGACGGCGGAGTTGTAACTTCTCTTCTTCTGTATGCTCTGGACGAGGGACTTATTGACTGTGCCGTGGTCACAATCCGCTCAGAAGAAGAACCCTGGAAGCCCATACCCATAGTTGCAAAAAACAGGGAGGAAATCCTGCAGAGTAGCGGAAGTATTTATTCACATTCGATGACTCTTGAAGCCCTCATGAGCGCAGTAAAACAGGGGATGAACAGCGTTGCCTTTGTAGGGACGAGCTGCAATATTGATGCGGTCACGAAAATGCAGAAAAGCTCTTACGGTTTTCTGCACCTCTTTATGAGGGCAAAGGTTCTCAAACTGGGACTCTTCTGCATGGATACTTTTTCCTATGAGGGAATAAAAACCGTACTGGAAAGCTATGGAATTACACTGGATAACGTCGACGCCATGAAAATCCGAAAAGGAAAATTCGAAGTTACCCTGAAAGAAGGAAAAGAACAGATCTTCGAACTCGATGATTTTGACGAATATAGAAGCTCCTCCTGCCGTTTCTGTACAGACCTGACCGCAGAAAACTCAGATATCTCCTTTGGAGGTGTTGGAAGTCCCAGAGGCTACACAACAGTTCTTGCCCGTTCAGCCATAGGCTATGAAATCTTCAACGAAGCCGTGGACAACGGATACATCGAAGCCCGGCAACTCAAAGACGAAGAACTCGAAAGAGTCCTCAACCTGGCAAAGATGAAAAAAGTACAGATGTACGACCTCAACAGGAGGCAGAAGAAGTAAAACTCTAAAATAATGGAAGATTAATGGAAGTCCTCTTGAGCGCAGCGAAAATGACCTCGTGCTGGAAGAATATATATTTATTTCATAAACTGTTTCTATAATGCATTACCAAAGGCATTCTATTCAGGATCATTCTATTTTTGAGGAATTTTCATGATCACAAAAGAAGATGTAGAACACATCGGCTGGCTTGCTCGCATAGAAATCAATGAGCAGGAAACAGTCGAGTATATGGAAAAACTTAACTCAGTTCTGGGGTATTTCGGGCAGCTTGATGAACTGCCGACCGAAGATGTTGCTCCTACATACCATGTTGCTGAGGTTTATAATGTATTCAGGGAGGATGTGGTGGAAAAGTGCCTCCCGCAGGAAACTGTTCTTGCAAACACAGAACAGAAACAGGACGGGGCTTTCAGGGTCCCGAAAATTGGCTGAGGAGTTGTTTTGATGGCAAAATGGATGAGTGTTGCACAGGTTAAAGAGAAGATTAAAGAAAGCTCAGCCGAAGAAGTAACAGCCAGATACCTCGAAGTTATCGGAAAGAGCAAAATCAATGGTTATATAACGGTTTCCGATAAAGCCCTTGAGCAGGCTAAAAAAATCGACACCGAAGGGCACGAAGGTCCTCTTGCAGGTGTACCGATTGCTATAAAGGACAACATTTCCGTAGTTGGGCTGCCAAACAGTTGCGGCTCGAAGATTCTTGAAGGCTATGTACCTCCTTTCAATGCCCATGTCATTGAGAAACTCCTCGCTGCAGGAGCTGTAATCCTTGGAAAAACCAATATGGACGAATTTGCCATGGGATCTTCCACGGAAACCAGCCATTTCGGACCTACTGCAAACCCCTGGGACCTTGAAAGAGTACCCGGAGGATCTTCCGGAGGAAGTGCAGCAGTTGTAGCAGCCGGAGAAGCTCCTTTTGCTCTTGGTTCTGATACAGGCGGGTCCGTACGCTGTCCTGCATCTTTCTGCGGGGTAGTGGGGCTTAAACCGACCTACGGAGCAGTTTCAAGGTACGGAGTTGTGGCTTATGCAAACTCCCTTGAACAGGTCGGACCCCTTGCAAACAACGTGGAAGATATTGCAGTCCTCATGGATGTTATAGCAGGTTATGATAAGAGAGATTCCACTTCTATTGACAGCAAAACAGAGTACCAGAAAGCTCTTGTTGATGACGTGAAAGGCCTGAAAATAGGGGTCCCGAAGGAATTCTTTGGAGAAGGGATTCATCCTGACGTAGAAAAAGCAGTATGGGATGCAATATACAAATGTGAGAGCCTCGGAGCGACCTGGGAAGAAGTCTCAATGCCTCATATAAAGTATGCCCTTGCTTCATATTATATAATTGCAATGAGCGAAGCGTCCTCAAACCTTGCCCGTTTCGATGGAACACGTTACGGATTCAGAGCAAGCGGAGAAAACTGGCATGCTATGGTTTCAAAGACCAGGGCTGAGGGTTTCGGCACAGAAGTCAAGAGAAGAATTCTCCTCGGAACCTACGCCCTCTCTGCAGGCTACCACGACAAATACTACCTCAAAGCCCTGAAGGTCAGGACTCTTGTAAAGCAGGACTTTGATAAAGCCCTTTCAAAAGTCGATCTGCTCATGGCTCCAACCATGCCGAATCCTGCTTTCAAGATTGGGGAAAAGATTGAAGACCCTCTTACCCTCTACCTTTCGGACATAAACACCTGCCCTATTAACCTTGCAGGCGTGCCTTCAATTTCCGTACCCTGCGGATTTACAGACGGACTGCCGATAGGACTTCAGATCATGGGCAAGCCCTTTGACGAACCTACCGTCCTTCGGGCAGCTTATACGTTTGAGAAGAATACTGATTACCACACTAAGAGACCTCCGGAGGTGGCATAAATGGTCTATGAAAACCCTGACGGTATAAGGATAGGGCTTGAAATCCACGTGCAGCTTAACAAACTCAAGACCAAAATGTTCTGCGGCTGCTCTACCGATTATCACAACGACGCTCCCAATACCCACACATGTCCGGTATGCCTTGGTCTTCCTGGAGCACTCCCTGTCCTGAACAAAAAAGCTGTGGAAGCAGCAATTAAGGTAGGACTTGCCCTTGAAGGAGAGATTGCGGAAGAGACCCAGTTCCACAGGAAGAATTACTTCTATCCTGACCTTCCCAAAGGTTTCCAGGTCACACAGTACGACTATCCGATTGTCAGCAAAGGAAAGGTAGTGATCGAAGGAGAAGATGGAGAACACGTAGTCGGAATTACAAGGGCTCATATGGAAGAAGACCCCGGAAAGCTTGTACATATAGGGAGCATTGAAAAGTCCAAAGGTGTCCTTATCGACTACAACAGGTCAGGCATGCCCCTGATTGAAACCGTTACCGAGCCGGACATGAGGAGCCCCAAAGAAGCCAGGAGGTTCCTTGACAAGTTCAGGAATATCCTAGAATACCTTGATGTTTTTGACGGAAACCTTGAAGGGGCTATGCGTGTCGATGCAAACGTCTCGGTCCACTGGGGCACCAGGGTTGAGATCAAAAATATTTCCTCCCATAAAGGAGTGGAAAGGGCTCTGCTCTACGAGATCATGCGCCAGAAGAACGTGATCCGCAGAGGAGGAAAAATCGTTCAGGAAACCCGCCACTTCGATGAGGGTAGAGGCGTAACGCTTTCAATGAGGACCAAGGAAGAGGCAGAAGACTACCGCTACTTCCGTGAGCCAGACCTTATGCCCATGCGTGTTACTGACTGGATTCCGGCAATCAAGGAAACCCTGCCAGAACTTCCGGACGCAAAACGCGCACGCTTCATGGAGCAGTACGGCATCACGGATATGCACGCAAGAGCTCTTACCTCAAAGATTATGCTCGCCGACTTCTACGAAGGGGTCTGTGCAAAAGGGGTTGACCCGAAGATTGCAGCTACCTGGACTGCTGACGTCTTCCTCGGGGAACTGAACTACCGCGACCTTGCGATTTCTTCTTACGACGGCAGTACAATCGGCTTCATCCATGCAAAAGACCCTGAGGTGGAGAATTCCTTCAAGGTTTCGGACATGGTAGAACTGGTCAACCTTTTTGCTGAAGGCAAAATCAGCGACAGGGCTGCAGTAGAAGTCATCCGTACCATCCTGGACGGAACTGAGGAAAAGACTCCCTCGCAGATCATAGAAGAAAAAGGTCTTTTCAAAGCCGAAGACGATCTGGTTACCAGGGCTGTTGCCGAAACAATTGCCGAAAACGCAGCTGCAGTGCAGGACTATCTTGGAGGAACAGAAAAGTCTCTGAACTTCCTTGTAGGACAGGTCATGAAAAAGACAAAAGGCACGGCGGATGCAAAGACAGCGCGTGAACTGATTATAAAGGAACTTAAAGGGTAACCCAAAAGGGATTACCTTTTTACTGTTTTTGCTGATATTGATTTCTGGACTCTTCTATTTTAACGGTTAATACAATTCCGGCCTGCGGTCTTCGAGAATGGACCCGGTTTGCCGGATCTCTTTTGCTTCTTCCAGATCGATTTCTCCAAGAAGAACACACTCTTCGGTCCCGGCTTCTGCCAGAACGCGCCCCCAGCCATCGACAATAAAAGAGCCGCCGGGATAATTCGAATACTTATCTTTTCCCACTCTGGTGCAGGCGATATGCGGCAGCTGGTTTTCAATCGCCCGGGAAATGGACATAATGCGCCAGGGATAGATGTAAAAATCCGGCATATAGGCAGCTGAGACCAGAAAGTCTGCTCCTTCAAGAGCAAGTTTTCGGGAAACTTCAGGATACCTGAGTTCATTACAAACTATAAGCCCCATGGAGAGCCCGTGTTTTTGCAGTTTGATAGGGGCTATGCTGTCTCCAGGTGCAAAATATTTTTTTTCAAGACCATAAAGCTGGGCTTTTCGGTGGATCCCGACCAGTTTTCCGGATTCGATGCAGAAACCGAGGTTGTACTGGGAAGGAACACTTTTTTCTGAACTTATTGTGCCTCTTTCCTTCTGTTCCCTTTTTTCTATCATTGAACCTGCAAGAATGCAGCCATATTCTCTGGAAAAATTGCAGAGAGCCTCAATCGTGGGACCGGAGGCAGTTTCAGCCACTTCTTCTATGTGGTCATAACAAAAGCCTGTTGAGAAAACTTCCGGAAAGACAAGCAGCTCAGCTTCTTTTGAAACCGCTTCTTCTGCGAGGGAAAGGGCATGCTCAAGGTTTTCATGTTTTGAACAAAGCGAGATGTTCATCTGAATGCAGGCGGCTTTAATGCTTGTCACTTTAACTCCTTCCGTTCATAGAATGCAGATCTTACTTAATACTTGACTACCTTACTTATGATACTTTATAAGGTATTCTACGTTCTGATTTTGGATTAAAGTTTTGCACACAGCAGAACGGAGTACCTGTAACCTGAAGTCTGATAGAAAATATGATAACTGTTGTAGTCAATATATATGATTAGTCAATATTTATGACTATACATCTTTCATCTGTATAGAACAGTAAAAAATGAACAGTAAAAAATCACGAAAACTTTCCGCAGGTAAAATATAAGGCAATTGAATTTCAAAATGACTTGAATGAAAAAATTAGCCTGCAAGTAAAAGATCTGAACTCTTATTGACAGAAGACTGACCACAAAGGAGGAAAACGCCATGGAAGAGCCGGATTCTGATATTGTATTCCACGCAAATACCCTTATGTTTAAGTTTCGAGACTTCTTTTTTCCCCGCAGAAAGATCCTGGAAGAAGCCGGGATAAAGCCTGGTTTCAATGTTCTGGATTATGGATGCGGGGCAGGATCCTATATTCCTGATGCTTCCGAAATGGTAGGTTCTTCAGGAAAGGTCTATGCACTGGATATTAACCCTGTAGCTATTGAAATGGTCAGGCAACTGGCTTATATAAAGCAGCTGAGAAATGTGGAGACTATCCTTACTGATTATAACACAGGTCTGCTCGGCGCTAGTGTGGATATAGTCCTTTTTTATGATACATTCCATACCCTGAAAGAGCCGCAACTCGTCATGAAAGAGATTCACAGGATTCTTAAACCTGAAGGCATTCTTTCTTTTAGAGACCGTTACTTGAAAGAAGAAGAAATAATGGAAGGGGTCACCCGAAAAAGATTATTTAAGCTGAAAAAGAAAGGGAAAAGGACATACACTTTTAAAAAAGACCAGAGTTAATTCGAGCGCAGGGTTGTAGTTGTCAGCAAGTGTGTGCCTATCTACAGATAGAACTTACTTGTTAAAACAAAAAATGAACATGATATTTTTCGAGTAATATGCCAAAAAACGCCATTATATTCTTTGAATAAGAGGCACAAAGAAATGAAAGTACTTGAGAGCACTTTCATGCTAAATAAAGGAATTTGAACTCAGAAGAGGCACAAAGCTTAAAAGGTCAATAGAACAACTCCCGGTAAATTTCCTTCTGCTTTTTTCTCTGTTTTTCTTATTGACCCTTCCATCACTCTAACTTTTGAGCTTAAGTCAGATATGGAGCAGATCACTGGTTATGAGAAGATACATTAAACATTCTGGAGGTTGTTTTGTTGGATTTAAAATTTACTGGAGGTTAATTAATAGGTAGCCGATATTATGAAGGTTGGTCACAATTGCTTACGGAGAAGTTGCCTGATTCTTACAATGTGCTCTTTCCCATTTCATTTTTGAGTTTATGCTTTTGTTGCCGGAATGACCCCGAGGCTTTGCATGATTTTCATTTCCGCGGGAGTGATAAACATTCCGTTACTAAACAAAAACCCATGCAAAACGGGTTCCGGAGTCTTTCTCTGTATTTTTTCTTTCATATTTTGAATCTCCTTTTCTGGTTTTGCAATTCCTTATGCCCCCATCCGGGCACGGAAATTCATTACCGTGTTTTAGTATAAATAAGTTTCTTTTGATGAGAGAAATGCCTGCCAGATATGGCAAAATCCCCCGGAAAAACAGACCGAAAATTTCCGGATTAAGAAAGATGAAGATAAAGAAATAGTGAAGTTTAAACTGTAAGGGTTGGTTACACGTAAAGGAATAGATCCTTAAAATCAGCCGAATCATAATCATTTCTGGTAATCTTTTCTCACTTCAGCCGGCACCCTGTTAAAAGGGCACCCAAAATAAATACAGCGACCACACTCATATCTCCATATTGTCAGTAAAAAAATCAATATAGCAACCAGGTAAGTCCCCAGTAGAAACGGCACTTTCAAAAGCCAGGGAAGCGGAAAGAAAATCACGATTACAAATCCCAGAGATGTAATGGCAAGGTCAAATTTGCCTGGAGGATACGGTACTGGCTTAAAATGCCTTGGCCAGCCCCAGTTCATCATACACCTCAAACACTTTTCTCCCCTGACAAAATAAGGGCAGTGAGTACAGAAAAAATACTGCTCCAGAATACCGAAATGGAAGATAACGATGAAAATATAGGTAAGAAGCCACCCTGTTGAACTGATGCCAATCGCAAGCCCTGCAGAAAATAAAATGGTCAGCGTTACGAAGTTCCAGTAAAGAAAGTCTTTAAACTCATGCTCTGCTCTAAGTGAGGCACATCTGTCTGTCCCTGATAACCGAATATTCTCTGCTGAAATCTCAATATTTCCGGAAAGCCCGCCTTTTTTCTCAAAATCTTCTTTCACTTCTGCAGGCACACGGTTCATAGGGCACTCAAAGTTAATGCAGCGAACGCACTCGTACCGGCGGGCGGTCAGAAAGAATAATGCCCAGGCAACGACATAAGCCCCAAGCAGCAGAGGATCTTTGATAAGCCAGTAAACCGGAAAAAGGAACACTGGAAGAGCCCCAAGTGCAAGAATCGCCTTTTCAATGGGGCTGTGAGGGTCGGGACGAGCTTTGAAAATCTTTGGAATTCCCGGGAGCATCATACACTTTACGCAGTTTTTGCTCCTTATGTAGTAAGAACAGTGAGTGCAAGCGAACCGTAGTTCTATGACCAGAAAGAAAAAAAGGGCTATTCCAATGTAAACTGCTACCCATTTGGGCGAATCCCTCAAGATTGCTATTGAACCGATCAGGAAAGGGATCACATTTAAGAAATTCAAGTAGAGGCGGTCTCTGGTAGAATGTTCTGTTTTGAGAGGAAGCGGGACGCCTGGGGAAGACATGGAGACGTTTTTGGGAAAGGAAAGGTAAAAAGGTTATGATTCACTGGAATTTTGCTGGAAAGCGGTCTTGTATAGGAGACCAATTTTATCTTATTCTGGTCTTCTATAGGAGACCATTATGAGAAGAGTTCTTTATTTTCCGGCTTAATCCGGTGAAAGGCAGAAGGAAAAACAAAGCAAAAAATTCAACCCGGGCTGTGAGAATAACTTATCCCGTCTGTCTTTCCCCGTTCGCAAGCGAACGGTCTGAACCCGTAATTTTTTCATAATCAGATTAAGTCTATGAGGATTTAACAATCAAAGATTTATTCGTTTTTGATAAGGAAACACAGGAAGCTTTCAATCGGAGTAGTCTTCATAAGTAACATCATATATAAAAAAAGAAAGTCCAAGACTGTCATCATAAGGATAACTTATATATTCAACTCCGTTAATATCTTCAAACCCACAGAATTTACACCTGTAATAACTTCTTTCCATAATTTCTTCGCGACCCCTATTTTCTGATCTTATAATATCCGGTTTTTTAGACTCAATATATGCACTGGTCTTACCACATCTTTTGCAGGAAATTTTTGCAAGGGAAGAAAGTTTCATCGGTTTACCTTTTTTTGTATTAAGTCTTTCATAATTTGTTCTAACATTTGTATATCCACAGGATTTACAACGCCAGTATCGAGTTGCCTCTATCCTGTAGTATTCAGGTGTACTTATTTCCTTAAAATCCGGTTTTTCGATTTCACGACAGATAAACACCTTTCCGCAGTTATTACATTTTGTGTTTCTGTAATACTCCATAATATAAGAGAACTGAAACTTTAACTTGATTACAAGTACAAGAATGAAAAATTGAATAATTAAAAAAAATTCCCAGTTAGAGATTTGATATATTAATATTAAAACAAAAAACAATAGTAACCAGGTTATTATCAATATAAAAACAGGAATTTCCGTGACAGAAGAAATAAAAGGTTCACCAAAGAGTTTGACAAAATCAAGAGCGAAATCTTTGAGAAAAAAGCCTTTTTTAAAGTCGCCCTTGTGAGTAATAATATGAGTATTGGAAGAAGGTATATACTGAATTATCGCTATGTATTCCTTACCGGATTCATGTTTTACAAACTTTTTTGATTCTAGGACTGTATCCATCTTGACCCAATCCAACTCACAGAAACGAGAGAAAAGAAAGGATAGTACCTTTATAATACAAAACAGCTTACAACTATTTAAATTTTAATAGAAAGAGTTTAACGCTTATGTTAAGAAATTCCATACCAGACTATTGAGCTATGAATTCATTTCAGGGGGGAGAGAATACGCTCAGAATCAAACTCTACATCGCCTGCAGCCTCGATGGTTACATAGCCCGAGAAAAAGCCTTTTATCAAATCCTCCTTTTATCAAATCCTCCTTGCCTCGATGGTTACATAGCCCGAGAAAAAGGAAGCATAGACTGGTTAACAGAATACGAAAATAACTCTGAAACCGATTACGGCTATTCAGAATTTTACGCATCAATTGGCACGGTCCTTATGGGCAGAAAAACTTACGAGCAGGTTTTGGGCTTTGGAGACTGGCCTTATGCGGAGAAAAAAACCTGTGTTTTTACAAGACAAAAAGAGCCCCTGCGCCGGGAGAAAAATGTAGAATTCGTTTCCAGGGACATCGGAGAGTTTGTGCGCCTGCTGAAAGAAAATACTGATGAGGATATCTGGCTTGTGGGCGGCTCACAGCTAATCAAGGTTTTTCTTGAAGAAGCCCTGGTTGAGGATATGATTGTTTTTATTGTTCCAATCATTCTTGGGAGTGGAATTCCACTTTTTGACCGGATTGGAAAACAGATCAATCTAGTACTACGATTCCGAAATATGTTCATAAAACTTGAATTTTGAATTGACCCGAAGATCACGGATTTTTCCGAGAAATAAGGAATCAATTTTGGAATCGAAACACTAGGGACCGGAAAGGTTGAAAAGTATGAGAACGGGCTGGTCAAAATGGAATATCAAGTGAGAGAGATACGAAGTTAAGAAAATGGATACTGATTATTTTGAAGATGAAGCAATATAACCCATGTTCTTAACAGTCTGTCTTCGTTTACTGAATTAGCCATATCGACGAGAGAAGTCTTTCAATAAATACATATACTTGAAGTTACAATAATAGTTTGATTTCGAACTAAATCAGCACTCAAAATGTACAAATGTAAATATACCAAAACAGAAATATTAGTTATTTACATAAGCCTGAATGGAGAAGTTCAAAAGGAAAGAAAACTATCTGAATGAAACTCTCCGTTTGAGGACAAAATTTCCGTTTTGGCAGGATTTTAAGTCGATTTCAGCAGATTTAGAAATCAAAATAATACAATTGTACCAACCTGCATTATGCGGGAGAAAAATTATATATCTGTATTCAGGATATATACAGTTGATTCTAATCGGTCTAATTTATAAAAATAAGTCCAGATATATGAATCAAAGACTGAAAACCCAGACATTAGCCTGGGAGGATGTCGCGTGAGAAGTCATGAAGAACATGCTTAAAACTACAGTTTTGCTTGCCGCCCTTACAGGTCTCCTTGTACTTATAGGTGACTACTTTGGCGGGACAGGCGGAATGATCATTGCATTCCTGTTTGCAGTAATTCTCAACTTCGGGAGTTACTGGTACAGCGACAAGATAGTCCTCAAGATGTACAGGGCAAAAGAAGTTTCCCCTGCGGAAGCCCCTAACCTGCACAGAATCGTCGATGGACTCGTGATGAAGGCAGGAATACCAAAACCCAAAGTGTATATCGTACAAACTGCGATGCCCAATGCTTTTGCAACAGGCAGAGATCCGAAGCATGCAGCTGTGGCTGCTACAACCGGAATTCTTGAACTGCTATCTTATGAAGAAATGGAAGGTGTACTGGCACACGAGCTGGCACACGTAAAGAACAGGGATACCCTGATAAGCGCCATCGCTGCAACCCTTGCAGGTGTTGTCACAATGATTGCCAACTGGGCACAGTGGGCTGCAATATTCGGCGGCTTTGGAGGCAGAGATGACGACAACGGTGGAATCGTGGGCCTTATCGCAATGGCCATTGTGGCACCAATTGCTGCAACCCTGATCCAGCTTGCAATCTCAAGGTCAAGGGAATTTGCAGCCGATGAAGAAGGAGCCAGAATTTCCAGAAAACCCTGGGCTCTTGCCGATGCTCTTGAAAAACTCGAATATGGGAACTCTCACTACAGGCCAAGAGTCTCAGATGTACAGGCAAAAGAAAGCAGTGCTCACATGTTTATCGTCAACCCCCTTAAAGGTGGAACTATCCAGTCCCTCTTTATGACCCACCCGGTAACCGATGAACGTGTAAAGCGCCTGAGGGCAATGAGATTATAAAGCCCTCTAAAACCTTTTTTGCTTTTGTTTCTCCCTCTATCTTTAATTTTTACCCTTATTTTTTGTTTTCCCTTCTTTCGTTTTTCTCTTTTCATTTCGTTTTTCATCCCCTTACATTTTTTAATTTTGTTTTTCTGCCTCATTCTCTTTTTGAAAGCTTATCCGTTATTTTTTTAAATTTAGCGTGCTATATGCTATCAAGTTGCATGGTGATTATCAGGTTTCATAGAGAAAAAGCACATATAAAAGAAAGTGATAGATAAATGAAAAGGACTGACAGGTAAAAACAGCAGCAGAATAGGGCTGAAAAATATTTTTGGAATAACAAATAATTTACTGGCTATCCACACCTTATCCTTATCTGTTTGGGGAACTTTTTATGGAAAACAAGTTTGAGATTGGCAGGATTATCAGAGCAAAGAACATCTCTGATGCATGGTACCGAGGGCTTAATATCATCTGGAACCACGGGAAGGTTATCACCGATGAAAGGGGAAGCCAGATAAAGGAATTTATGGACCTGATGGTTGTAATCAAAGATCCCTATACGGACAGGATTCCTGAAGATACCGCCTGGAATGAAGAAAGGCTTGAGGAATATGCAAAACAGCTGATCTCGGGCGAAAATGTGCAGGATTTTGAATATACTTATGGGCAGCGGCTCAGGAACTGGAATGGGGAAGTGGACCAGATAGAATATGTAATCGAAAAACTTCAGGAAAGCCCCACTTCCAGAAGGGCTACAGCCGTTACCTGGATACCGCCTGTGGACACTAAAGTCGACGAAGTTCCCTGCATGATACTTGATGACTTTAAAATAAGGAACGAGAAAGTTCACCTTACTACACTCTTCAGGAGCCATGATTTCGGGGGAGCCTACCCTGCAAACCTTTACGGGCTTTCCAGGCTCCTTGAATACGTTGCCGAAAGGGCAGGAGTTGAACCAGGAGTTATCACCACAGTCAGCATTTCAGCCCACGTTTACGACCATGACTGGGATATGGTGGAAAATATCGTAAAAGGCATCCATTGAACTCACATTATACGACAAAGACAAGAACCTGATCAAATCAAAATCAGAGTAAGTATTCCACAAATATCACATGCAATACAGATCAATTAGAATAAACAATAAAAAACCGGAGTCCTGTCATAAATGCGTGTCTCAATCAGTAAATCATCGGTAAAGGGAGAGGTCTTTGCCCCTCCTTCAAAAAGTTACACCCACAGAGCCATAACCCTGGCAGCCCTATCTAAAAAAACAGTCGTGCACCGCCCCCTGCTCTCCGCCGATACTCTTGCTACAATCAGAGCTTCGGAAATGTTCGGAGCTTCAGTTAAACACGAGGGAGAAAATCTCATCGTTCAGGGGTTTAATGGAAAGCCAAAAGTTCCTGATGATGTAATTGATGCTGCAAACTCAGGGACCACCCTGCGCATCATGACTGCAATAGCAGGTCTCACGGATGGGATCACAGTACTTACCGGAGACTCTTCCCTCCGCACCCGGCCAAATGGACCTCTTCTCAAAGTCCTCAACCAGCTGGGAGCAAGTGCCTGTTCTACCCGGGGAAACGAGAGGGCTCCAATTGTAGTAAAAGGTGGGCTTGAGGGAAATGAAGTGAGTATTGATGGTTCTATCAGTTCACAGTTCATTTCTGCTCTTCTTATAGCCTGTCCTCTTGCAGAAAAAACCACCACGCTTTCCATCATAGGAAAACTCAAGTCAAGACCCTATGTGGACGTGACCATTGAGATGCTTGAACTGGCGGGGGTCAAAATTCGTACAGAGGATAACAACGGTACCAGATTCATTATTCCTGGAAAACAGAAATACGACCTCAAAGAATACACGATTCCCGGAGACTTTTCCTCTGCATCTTACCTGCTCGCAGCCGCAGCTATGCTCGAAGGATCCGAAGTTACGGTCAAAAACCTATTTCCCTCAAAACAGGGAGACAGAGTAATTATTGATACTCTCAAACAGATGGGAGCAGACATTACATGGAACAGAGAAGCCGGTATTGTAACCGTCAGAGGAGGAAGAAAGTTAAAAGCCATTACCTTTGATGCCGGAGCAACTCCTGACCTTGTCCCTACAATTGCTGTTCTGGCAGCAGTAGCCGAAGGGACAAGCAGGATCGAAAACGCCGAACATGTAAGGTATAAGGAGACTGACCGCCTTCGCGCCCTTGCAACTGAACTTCCGAAACTTGGAGTTAAGCTAAAAGAAGAGAAAGACAGCCTGACCATCACCGGAGGTGAACTTAAAGGAGCAGCAGTCCACGGCTGGGATGACCACAGGATTGTTATGTCTCTTGCACTTGCAGGGATGGTAGCAGGAAACACGACAATTGACACAACCGAGTCGGTTTCTATTTCTTATCCTGATTTCTTCAAAGATATGCGCAGCCTTGGGGCAAAAATAGAGGAAATCTCAGAAGAATAAGTTGAAAATTCAATCCGGATTTCGAAATGCAGATGTTCTCTAAATGAATCTGAACCAGAATTCCGGAATGATAATAAATGACATAGTACTTATACAAAAATATACATTTTTAAATATATGGGAGCAAAGTGCAGGTGCGGAGATACATGTATAGGGCCTATTTCGGAAGCGTTAGAAGATATAGAATTATTCTACAAACCGTGTAATGATTGCAAAACAGAAAAAATAAAGAAATTCTCTCCTCTGGCAGAACAGATTAGCCTTGATGAGATAGATAACCATTTTGGAAGTTGTAAATGCGGTAAGAGGCACCTTGATATTGTAATGGCTCACGTGCTGAAAGTAATGATTGATGAAGGAATAAAAGATAAAAAAGCTAATTTGAGGAATGCATGCGTTCCTCTTGTGACTCCTGGCTATCCAGCTAATTCTATTCCCTATTTGCCCACGGATTCTTTAGTAATATTGTCTAATGAAGTGGACAAAAGATGTGCTGAAAAAATTGTAAAAGAAGTTAGAGAAGTTAAAGGAGTTTTAAAAGGAGACGCAAGAAAAACTGTGGGTATAAAAGATTCTGATTCAAATCCTCATGTATATGAACTTCTTGCCGGATGCGATTTGAGATGTGACATTATACAGACTCCTTACGGAGCTCTGGGAATATACAAGTACCAGCATGAAATTCATATAGAGTTTCCAACGTTAGAATCGCCGAAAATAGGAATACTTGAAAAAGCCCTGAAAGATTATGATAAGCCTTCTGTTCTTGATTGTACGTGTGGTCCCGGAACGTTAGGAATCACATGCCTTAAAGCCGGCTCACCAAAAGTTGTTTTTAATGATATATGGCGTCCTGCAATAGAAACTACTTTGATTAATCTGGAAGCTAACGGATTTCCAGTCAAACTTTCCAGCGGTGAAAAAAAATTAATAGCATCCGGAGACAGATTTGAAGTTTACAGTATGGATATAAGAGAATTAGCGAATTGTTTAGAGGAAAAATTTGATATTTGTATTATAGATGCATTTCCGGGTGTGGATACAGCAGAATTTGTGGAAGCTGCAGGAAAATTAGGCAAAAAGATTGTTGTGATTTGAAATAGAAATATATGAGCCTGGAATGGAAGGAACACTGTTTGAAGAGACTCACGATATCAAGTGTAAAGGAAAATAGAAACACGTCTACATTTTTTGAATGAGCGAAAAGAAGAAGCTTCCCGTAAAATTAGTCCTCTTGAGCGAAGCGAAAAGGACAGCGTACTCCCGAGGCGCAATTCGGGCGAGGCGCAATTCGGGTGGGAAAAAGAGAAAAGAAGCAGGCCCGAAGGCCTGCTCTGTTTTAAAGTGTTTAATTTATTGAGTTTATTTTGCCGGGATGATGAGGGATCTCTCACCAGCAGGCACGAACTCTCTGATGGCACCGCGGCCGAACTCTCTCCTGGGCTCAGCGAAGTTGAAGGGCAGGAGGTCGTCAGCGAAGCAGACCTTGATGAGTGGGTTGACGGTGAATGCGTCGCCGCGGCCTGCGTGGGCTGCCTGAGCGATACCTGCGTATCCACCCTGGTGACCGACGTTCATTGCGTAGTTGGGGTAGTTTGGACCACGGAGTTCGTCTGGGAGACCTTCGTCGCCCTGGTAGGACAGAACGTTTGTGGCACCGCACTGGTCCTGCAGGTCGTATCCGAAGAATCCGAGTCTGCCCCATGCTTCCTTGTGGAGGTACATGGAGAGGTACCAGCCGGAGAGACCAGCGTTGGCGTTTGCGGTTGCGAGTGCAGTTGCGACACCGGCTGCAGCTGCGAGCACGGTTGCTCTCTGGGATCCACCGAAGTGGTCTTCAAGGGCAGTCGGGAACTTCTCGTAGGTCTCGATACCGTAGAGTGTGGACTCGGTTGCGATGTCCTTTACGACGTCGAGGGTTGCCTTTACCTTGTTGTCCTTGCCTACTTCTGCAGCACCGTTGTACTTGTCGTTGATGTAGTCAACGTCGTAGTACACGTTGTTGTCGAGGATGTCATCAGTGTATGCAGCGGTTGCATACTGTGTGAATCCGACACCACCGGACATGTAGGATCCGAGCCAGATCTGGTCGTAGAGCATGCATCCTGCACCGACGACTTCAAGGGCAATCTTTGCCGGGTCCTGGGATGTGCGGCTTGTCTGGATGATGTCTGAGAGGTGACCGAAGGACAGTCCACCGGGCTCGTTTGGTCCGCGTGCACGCCTTGCTGGGAGCATTTCACCCATGGAGACAAGGGCTGCGTGCTTTGCAGCGAAAGACAGGTCAGCGACTGCTGCTTCACCAGCGCACATTGCGTATGCGGAGATGAAGGACATACCGATCTGCATGGCTGCCCACCTGGAGGTCTGAGCACCGTCAGTTGTTCTGGAGACAATTGTTGGGATGTGGATTGCCTGCCAGGATGTCTTGCCGATGGAGGCCTTAATCTGGGCTGCCTGCTCTGCAGGGAACATCTTGTTGATGTTGATTAAGAACTGCTTGTCGATTTCGTCTGCGAGTTCATCGTCACCGGTGAAGACCTTGACGTAACAGTCGTCGACGAGAGCGGGGTGGGTTTCGACCATCATTTCCTGAACCACTGCTGCACCGGGCATGGCGTGGTTAAGGACTTCAAGGTAGTGGTTGATGGTTTCAGGGGTAACTTCCTTACCCAGCCTCTTCTCGAGGGTCTCGTGAGCCATGTCAAGACCGACAATACAGGTTCTCCTGATGTCGTCCCACATCTGCTGCATTGCAGCGTTGTTGACGTAGTGGAGGTCGTCAGGTTCTGCAACGATATCAGTTCCGGAAATGACGTAAGGGGTGATTGCACGCTGACCGAGTGGTGCACCAGAGTGCATCATTGGGTTGTAGAATGCAATACCTCTCTTCTCTGCGATTTCCTTTCCGGCCTTAATCATTTCAACTTTTCTCGGGTCCTGCTCAGGGCCGAGTCTCAGGAACTTTTCGGTCTTGCCGGTGATGTCGCCACCAGTCTGCTTGTTCGAACCAAATTCCTGTGTGAACTTGACTTCCATTGATTTTTTGAATTTAGAGAAAATATCTGCTGCCATTATGGTCACCTCATTTTGGCTGGAATCCGTATGTCGTTCTCTTGTCGAATACTCTGTGTACCCATTCAACGACTTCTGCATCGTCCCTGAAGGCTACATTGTCCACACGGTAGATGGTGGTCCTCTTTGCGGCCTCTGCACTGGACATTGGCTTGCCGAGGTCTACTTTCCTGTCGAGTGGAATTGCGACCTGGTCCTTGTCCATGATGATGGTGCCGTTCTCGAGTCTTCTCCTGTCGACCATGTCGAACATTACGCCATCTTCCTGGAGACGGACAGAGTGACCGTGCACAGTTGAACCGCGCATACCGGAGAGTGCCGGGCAGCTCATTTCGGTTTCCATCTGAACCTTTGCACACTTTTCCATGTCTCTTTCACGGGCTTCAACGATCTGACGACCGGAAAGGGTACCTGGGTCTACACCTCTGAAGTTGATTGCTGCGAAGTATGATCTGAAGTACGGGGTAGCCGGAGCGTTGTACATGGAGTCTGCGAACTGGACGTACCTGACTCTGTCTCCTGCTGCTGCACCGGGTGTTGGTGCTACGGCTTCGCGGATAGAGCATGCGGGCTCTCCCATCTCAGCAAGTGGTGGGTGGGTGCTCGGGTAGTCGCTCCCTGGGGCACGGTGTCCGAGGACTGCAGTTAAGTCTTCGTCGGAAATTTCCCTGAGTTTCTCAAGTTTTCCAGACATGTGCTTTCTTCTGTTAGCGCCGACTGATGTCGCGCCTGGATAAAACTGTGGATTGTATGCCATCTCATGCAACTCCTTTATGATCTTCTAACTGGTCTAATGTCGTCTTGACGTATTTTACGATTAAATTTAGCTTATCCCTGGGACAGAAGTCACCACGTGTAACTCCACTAACCATATCCATTATAATTCCCTTTGTACGAATATTTTCATCCCTTGGCATCACTAATCTCGTCTTTATCCCTGCTTCTGCAAAATCTTCAAAATCCACCGGGATCTGGCTGACAATAATTGCCGGTATATCAGCCTGGCTCAGGATCTCCCTGGCTTTTCTGATTACGTGATCCTTGATATTTCCGAGGTGAATAACAGCCAGTTTATGCATTTCGATCTGTGCGACTTCTACAGGACTCAGTACAAATGATCCTGTCCTCATGCCTGATTCAGGAATTCCCGAACCGGAATAAAGTACCAGCACACTCACCTGAATGTTCTCTTTCCTCATGCCGTATGTAATCTCGCATACCGGCTTTGTGATATGTCTCTGTCCGGGACTCATGGCAATAGCTACCACATCGGCACGGCCAGCTTCCGAAAGAGTGCCCCTTTGAGCAAGCCCTCCTCCTTTGCCCAGGCCTCCGCCGCATCGGCAGTCAACTACCTGCGTTTCCCGATCGATCATCATACCTTTCACTCATCTTTATCTTTTTTATTTTCGTTCTCTTGTTTCTCGATGAAGACGAGCTGGTTTATCTTGGCTTTGGGATCTACCATACCAAGCAAGCGAGAGTCAGCTTCAGGACCAAGTTTTGCATAGTCAGTAACTGTAGGCTTCCTCCTGAGGAAATGCCCTTCCCTGAATTCAAAAGAGAACGGGAGCACTTTTTCACATACTGCCCTGACTTTTTCTTTAACTTCGGCGTTTGAGAGTTCAAGCCTGATCCTGCCTACACTGATCTTGAGTTCAATGACCTGATCTCCGATCTGAATAGGCTTTCTTAGGGGATGTTCCACCTTTTCCCCGGTACCAGGACCGTAACCCACCTTTTCGGGAAGTTTCGGGCCCTGGACCATGACACGGAGTATCCCGTCAATCTGATAAAGCTCAGCGATGAGTTTCTGAGCAGTTTCAGGGGACAGGATCCTGCTGGGAAAGATTTCAATTTGAATAGAATCTTCCTTAGTTGAAGCAGAGTCTGACATCTTTAGACCTTTTTAACTAATTTATTTGAGCGCTCCTGCAACTGCCTTAATCGGCTGGCGGAATTCCTCAATCGATCCGAACACGTCGCCGATGAGGCCGGATGTTGCTTCGATTGGGAACATCTGGGTACCTGCATCCAGGGCTACTGCTGCGCATACGCAGGGAATTGCGAAACCTCTGGAGTGCCTGGTAACGACGTGGTTACCGTTGAAGACACCAGGTCCACCGCCACCATAGATTGAGTGGCTGAAGAATGAGAATCCTACTGCAGTACCCTGTACTTTACCGTAGTCGCATCCTGGGAGACCGGTTTCCTTCTCAAGGATGTCGTTGAAGTACAGAAGTGTTGAGGAGACGTTCTGGGCTGCACGGCCTGCACCACAGTTCACGAAGGTGGCTGCAAGTGTACCGGCTGCGGCGTAGGCGTTCCACATTGGGACGTCATTTGCCTTGTAGAACTTATATCCGGAGGGTGCGGTCTTGTCAACGGAGATTACACCGTCTTCAATTGCCCTGCTGACAGTGGATGCAATAACAGTTCCGATAGTACCGTCCTTGCCGTTTTCCTTTACGATATCATATACCATGTTGTTGGCATTGAGGCCCTGGAAGGCAAGACCGAGGAGCTGGTGCCTCTCGAACATACCGACTGCGCCGCCCATTTCAAAGATACCGGCCTGTTCATATATTGAGGAGAGAGCTGCTGCGTTCATTGCACCGCGGTTGGTGATTGCTGCAACGTGGTTTGCCATGATGTTCCTGAGGGAGAAACCAAGACCTTCATTGTTCTGGGGGATGCTCAGGATGCTCTGAACCTGTCCGCCCATGAGGTCCATTGTCTGCGGGTAGCTTCCCCAGACTGCACCTTTTACAATTGGTGCATCGTACATGTCGGTCTTGAACATGTCAATGATGCTCTGGGTAACTGCTGCTGCGCCGACTGTTGTTGCAGCCATGTAGTCAGCACCAGCGGCCATTCTGGATGAGGGAGCCTGAATGAGAAGGCTCTTTCCGCCCTTAAGGACTTTGACAACTGTGTCGTCGCCTTCATCGACCTGGACGAGCTTCTTCACATTTGCTGCGAGTGCATCAACATTGCCTACGAGATCGTAGTTGAGTCCACGGCCTAAGATATGACGGCCTTTGCCGCCCATCTTGCCGCTGGCAAGTGCGCCCTGAATACCTGCGAGGGAGACTGCAACTGACCTCTTGGTGTCCAAGATAATCTTTTTAATTGCTGCGTTTCTTGTTGGAGCAAGGTCCATTATGTTGACATTGCTCTCGAGCAGTTTTCCTCTGTCGTCGTAGATGTCTACTGTGTCAGACACTTTAATTTCCTCCTTAATTTATTAAAATCATTTTGGGACTGGTCACCTACTCGAGTGCTGTGCACTCAATAAATCAAGTACCGCGTCGTTTTTAAGTGTCCACTTTCCCAATCAAATCTCATTCGTTTAGAAGGTACTTAAATCTTTTGTGTTCTCCGCTAGATGAATTCATGTATTTTTTTAAAAATAGTTTTATTAATGTGAATTGTATTATTCTAGAAATATATTAAAAATCGGCATCAATAGGAAAATGAATTTTTAGAGTAACCAAAAATTATCGAAAATTTTGCAAAAAACTTAATTATATATTTTTCTGAGAGACGCCTGAGATGATACAACTTTTTTTAGATTGTAGGTCTTAAGTTACAAGGATCATACCAAAAAGAATTAGTAATATCCTCATTATACGAAAGTTTGATATGGAAGTAGTTGTCGACGTAGGAGGAAATCCCGGGGTAGACTGCCGAGGCTTTTGCAAATACTGTTATTTTAAGAAAGTCAAAGAAGTTCAACCCCTTGGCTGTAAGTATTGCCTCCCTTTTAAAAAAGGGTGTGATTACTGTACTCGCAGCGTAAAAGAATCGTACTCAGGCTTCAAGTCCCTCCAGATGGTACTCGAAGAAACTGCAAATAAACTCTGTTTCACAACAGGAGAGGTAAAAAAATTCACAGTTAGCGGAGGAGGAGACTTAAGCTGCTATCCTGAGCTGAAGAATCTTATTGCTTTCCTGTCCCAGTTCAGCATCCCGATACACCTTGGATATACCAGTGGAAAAGGCTTCAGCAAGCCCGATGACGCTGTTTTCTACATAAATAACGGGGTTACTGAAGTTAGTTTCACAGTTTTTGCAACAGATCCTGCCCTGAGAGCCGAATATATGAAAGACCCTGAACCAGAAGCATCAATTCAGGTTCTTCGCGACTTCTGTTCCCACTGTGAAGTTTATGGAGCAATAGTCCTTCTTCCGGGAGTAAACGATGGAGAGGTTCTTGAAAAAACCCTCAGTGACCTGGAATCTATGGGGGCAAAAGGAGCCATTCTTATGAGGTTTGCAAACTTTCAGGAAAATGGCCTGATCCTCAATAATTCTCCTATCATTCCGGGAATTACTCCGCACACGGTTTCCGAGTTTACAGAAATTGTGCGCAGTTCCGCAGCAAAACATCCTTCTATGAGGATCACAGGAACGCCGCTGGAAGACCCTTTAATTGGCTCACCTTTTGCAATCCGAAACATTCCCGAAGCCCTTTCAAAACTTCCCGGAGTGACCAAAAAAGCAACCGTTATCACAGGACAGGTAGCAGCCCCCAGGCTTACCGAAATTTTTAAAGCTCTTGGAGGAACAGTAAACGTAGTTCCGCTAAAAAAAGACATAGGCTGCCTTATCACAATTGATGATTTCAAAACTCTGGACCTCTCAGAGGTGGCTGAAACTGTCTTCATTCCGGGCAGAGCCTTTGTTCATGATATGGAAATCAAAGAAGCTCTCAAAAGAGATGGGGTAGACAGAATTGTACGCAGAGGTCCAGAACGCCTTTCCGTAGATGGGGAAATGTCCATAGGCATGACCAGAGAAGAAGTTCTGGAACTGGAAATCGAGAATTTCACAGAGCTTATTAACCATATAAACTCCCTGGGATTGCCTGTAGAGTAAAGCTTTGATCTACCCGATATCCTCAAAATAGAGGCATTAAAATCAAACTTTGAGAGGACCCCTACGTCATCAAAAAAAATATACTGATGAGAGTTTAGATATTAAAACAGATACTATATAAATCCATACGAAATTATATAAATATAGAGAAAATCAATAGAAGCCCATCCAATTAGATAGTAGAACTTTTGTCAGTAAAAAAAGTCCGAAAATGAAAAGTCCTCTTTTCCGGAAGAAAAAAAATCCAGCAGGAGAGTTTGAAAGCATTATTAATAAACATTTCGATTTTTTTCCGGTTTTTAGACTGCCCTATCTTCTTCCTGAAAGTAGTCAGAAGATTTTCAGATTCTAAAACACTCTCTATTTTTTACCTCAGCGCGCAGACCCGGACATAAAATCTGAAAGTCCAAGCTGCTTAACCTTATGGTTTTCAAACAAAGAGCAGATATCATAATCTAGAAGTTCTATTCTCTGTCTGGTATAGCTGGAAACTCCATACCTTTCACCGATCTCTTTTGAAATTTCAAGATATTTGCGGACAGCCCCCTCGTGCACAGTCAGCACCACATTGCCTCCGCACTTGGGGCAGGCTCCCGTAAGTGGAGGGCGCCTGAATTTCTCTCCGCACTTGATGCAGCGCATACGCTGCCTGGAAAAGGAACGAAGATTTCCTATCAGGTCCGGAAGAAAATGAGACTTTAAAACTCTTTCGGCTACATCCGGCGCGTCTACTGCCCTTATCCTGCTAGCCAGAGAAAGCTGAGCCTCCATCTTGTCAATCATGCTTCCAAGAGTCTTATATGAGGAATGAAGCGGACCTGCAGCAATATTTGAGGTATCATGTGTAAACATAAAGTGCTCGTACTGTTCAGGTGTCCCGAGCCGGCTGCTGACGAGGTCCATCATGCTTTCAATTTCAGTTGGATTTTTAATCTCCTGCGTAGCCCTGTAGAACTCAAGAGGATAGCGCGCAGGAACATCAATATTATGAGCTTCCTTGTCAACTTCCTTGGGATCTATTCTGGTAGTTAACACCAGAGGAGCATCCATCTTTCCTCCCCTTTTATCGGGCAGATATGACCTTGAGAAATTGAGAATTCCGTCCATAAGAAGCATTATGCAGTCTTCGTCCCCATCGCAATTTCTTCTTTTTGAGGCATGGAAAAAGGGGTGAGCATAGCCTACGGATGCTTTTGTGAAACCCACCAGGCGCCCGAGTACACCTGCAGATGTATGCGGCGCAAGTCCTATCAGTAATGTCCCCACAAGATCCTGAATGGTTTCGGCATTGTAATATGGCTCAACTTTATAGTACTTCACAAGAAGGTCATCCACGTATTTTGCCGTGCGCAACATATAATCGCCCCCGTCATAAGAAATCACAAGATCCTGAACCTTTAAACAGACAACCTGGTCATCCCTCTCAAGGGGCTTTCCGTAAATGTCCTCCCTGTAACCGAGTTCTCTAAGTTTGGCTGCCGTAATTCCGAGTTCATCCGCCCTTATATGAGTAAGGGGGATATCGGACATATCATAACGGACAGTCCCATCTTTAAAAATGTAAACATCATGCTTTGCGCGCAGGATTCCTTTTTCCAGAGGCTCGGGAGTCATCTGCCCGTTCATGAGCCGTTTAACTCCCTTTATCATATCCCCTTTTTCCCTTTCCCCTAAGTTCTCAAAAGCCTGTTTGTAAATGGAACGGAAATCAAGTTTTACGTTTGCAACGGAAGTCGCCTTTCTCCCGCACTTGGGGCAGGTATCGGTACCTCTTACATCTATCCTGCATCGAGGGCAGGAAAGTTTGGGGTCCGTAAATTCCCCGCATTCGCAGCGCCAGAAATAAGTCTCTTTCCCGCAGGCAGGGCATTCCCTCTTCCCCAGTTCCACTTCAATTTCTCCGATCTTCGCATTCATGCAGGAGGTGTAATCAGAAGCAGTGACAAGGTTGCGCGTCATTCCTCCGGCATTGCTTATTGGAAAAAGAACCTGAGCCGCAGGAGACATCTTGCGCAGGTCAGCTTTTTCCGGCCTTCCCATCCTCGCCCCTATTCTTGAAGGCGCCCTGGGATAAACCTTAAACCCGCTCAAAAAGCCTGCAGCTTCCACCATATTATCAGTATCCGGCATGCCGGCTTTTTCTTTAAGCGAATCATCAAGCCCAAGACATAAAATGAAAGGAAGCGCCTCTTCAATAAGGATTTCACCTTCTTTTACCCTGTGCAGTACAAGTAGCTTTTCAAGCACAGGCTTTATGCCCCCCCTCAAAGAGGCTTCCAGAGGCAGTTTGAGAATTCCTTCCCCGTCCAGTTCGCCTTTCAGAAAGACCCCTTTTTCAGCAACGAACTTCCTGAGAGCCTCAAACTCATTCCGGTTTATATCGTGCCAGAGAAATGTGAATTTCGGGTGCAATGGCACATTATATTCCCTTGCAAGCCTCAGGGCAAGAACAGCAGACGGGTTTTTCAACTCTTCCTCTGGAATCTTTTCAGGACAGGCTGCTTCGTAATCATAAATCCACCACTCAAAAACATATGGAGAAGGCATGAGAGGGTGATTGTTTTCCAGAAAATCCCCATAATTGATCAGAATTTCCCCGATATCAACAATTACTTCAACCTGAGGACGGAGTTCGTATGCCTCCTTTATATTATCTATACGGATAAGATCTCCTGAAAAAAGCCTTACCGTAGGACCCTCTATTGAATCCACAGCAGACATTGCCGCAGCTTTTCCGGGTCTTTCAACCTTGAGCTGCGTTCCGTTAGTAATAAAATCATCAAGAAGGACCATGCTTGCAGGATTGATCCCTGCAGAAGCAAAGGAAGTATTTCTTGACCGCCCGTACCGCAGCCTGAAACCTCCCGGTCTTGAGGGGTGAGAGAATACAGGCCTTCCGGCAATCAGGTCGCGGATATACTTATCCTTAGGCTTGATCTTGTTTTTCTGCTCATCTTCAGCATTTTCCCCGCTTTTGGCTCCTCCAATAAGGATCTCCAGCCAGTCCCACCCTTCCATCTTCAATTTGTTCACGTGTTTTTTGACTTTTGGAGCCTTGAGGGCAAGCCCTTCGGCAAGCACGAGGCACATTCCTCCCCTAACACGGTTTGTCCCTATCCTTTCGAGATCCCTGTGACCTTCAACCTCGGCTTCTTCAGTCGGGTCTCCATCAATACAGACAGGACAGTTCCGGACTATCAGGCGAATTTCATCTTCGGAAGGTGTGTACTGCAGGCCTGCAACTCTCTTGTAAAGCAGGAGTTCTTCCACATACCTCTCCACTTCCTCTTCCCGCGGCTTATAGCGGTCAATCCCTATCCCGTGCCTCACATAATCGCCGACAAGCACGGAAAGTGCCTGCGCAGTCCCTCCCGCGCTCCGTATGGGACCGGAATAAAAAATCCGGATATACTGAGAGCCATCGTCATTTTTTCCGAGATCTACCTTATCAATTCCTTCTAGAGGAGCTGCAACTACCCCTTCGGTCAAAACTGCCATAGAGACACGAATAGCAGCATCCACTGCATCTTTTTTTGTTGGAAAACTTCCTACTTTCCCTTCAGCAACCTGTTTTCCTATTTCAAGGGCAGCTTCTTCTCGAGACATCCTGGTCTCAAGTTCCCGGATCTTTACAGCAACTCCCTGAATTCCGATAAGGTTCTCGACCCTGTCTGCAAGGTCTTTGGCAAGGGGAATTTCTACAAAGGGCCTGGGATCTCCACCGCGGGCCCGTGCTCTGTTTGCGATTTCAATCGCCTCTTTTAACCTTGCCTCAAGCCCGTCAAAATATTCATGCATTTCTTCACTTGCAATAGTTTCTCCCATATCGAAAAGCCCCTTTTAAGAAAAGAAAAAAGTTTATCTCTGCTTGCGCAGAGATCCGGCAGCAAAGAGTCCCTGCATTGAGACCACAAAGAAAACAAAGACGCCTGCCCACAGGAAATAGTACCCGATATCAATGCCAAGAAGACTTATTTTAAGATTTGTCAAAACCAGACCTGTAGCCAGGATCGCAAGGCTTATAAGTGTCGTTTTTTTGTTCTGCTGCCTGATTTTTTTATAAGCCCGCATTTGTTCCATTCTTTCTCTTTTTTCCGCCTTCAAAAAGATCTCTCCAGTAATACCTGAACAACCAATAACTAGCAAATTTGAATATTAAGTTTGACTATCAAATCTGACTGTCAAACTGTCACTTATACCCTTTCAATTTAACCGGCATTCCGATTTAAACAATATACCTTACTGAGGAGGCTTCTCTTAATCTGCTAAGGAGGGCAGTTCCAAGTCCTGAAAGTGAAAAAGAGCCGTCAGCCAGGATCACGTCCAGCCCTTCTGCATCCAGTGCCCTGAGCCCTTCAAATAATCTCTTTGCAGCTTCTTCCGGCTCTTTACGAGATCCCAGTAAAAAGCATTTATGGGCACTCAATCCCTCAGCAGTAAAAAAACCTGCAGTCTCATCACTGAGTAAAAGCCCGACCTTCTGTCCTTTGCTCAGGTAATCTTCAAACAGGGTACCAATCTTTTCAGAAACCTTTTCTTCTTTTTCTCCTTCGACAAGCACGACCATTGTATCAGGAGTATAATGGCTGTATTTCTGACCTGCCTGTTTTTCAGGCAAGGATTCTCCAGCCTTTGTTTCAGTTCCCATTGGCCTGCTGACTTTACCTATGACTTTTTCAAGATCATCAATTCCCACGGCTCCGAGCCGGAGAACCACAGGAGGTTCGACTGTCATGTCAATCACAGTTGACTCAAGCCCTATGGCAGTTCCTCCGCCATCAATAACCGCATCAATCCTCCCCGCAAGGTCAGCCAGGACATGGATTGCCAGACTGGGGCTGGGCTTTCCGGAAAGGTTAGCACTCGGAGCAGCCAGAGGAGTTCCTGCTCTTTTTACAAGTTCCAGAGGAATCCTGTGGTCAGGCATGCGGAGACCTATTGAAGGCAGGTTCCCCGAAGTAATTTCCGGCACAATGTCATTTTTCTCAAGCACAATCGTAAGGGGACCGGGCCAGAAAGCATCCATAAGCCTGACAGCTTTTTCAGGAATATTTTTTGCAACCTTTCTGATGTCTTCCCTGGAATGAACAAGGAGGCTGAGAGGATTCCCGGGAGGGCGTTCCTTTGCTTCAAAGATTTTCAGGACGGCATCTGGATTCAGCCCGTCTGCACCAAGCCCGTAAACTGTCTCCGTGGGAAAGGCTACTGTCCCACCCTTTCTGATAATCTCTGCGGCCTCATCGAGAATAGTATCAAAATTCTCTTCGGAGACCCGGAAAATTCGGGTCTCTCTTTTGCTTCTGTTTTCTACCTGCACCGGAGGTGAACTCCTTACTGATAATTATTCTGCTATTTTTTTGCTTTTACAAGCTGTAATGATTCTGCCTGCACTGGTTCCAGTTATACAGTCCTGTTCTAATTCGGCAGTTTATTTATTCAGCCATTTTCCGAGAGCTGCTTCAAGTTCTTTGTGGTTCTTTGCATAATCCTGCAGGCTGATTCCTTCAAGACTTGCTTCAAGGGCCTGCCTGCAGGCAGTGGCTCCGGCTGCCGTGCCCATTGGGTGCGCATGAATGCCGCCGCCGAACTGCATAATAACATCTTTTCCGAATATGGAATAAAGGTCAGGAATCATTGTGGGAGCAAGCCCTCCGGATGCTACAGGAAACATTGGTTTCAGTCCCCTCCAGTCCTGGGCAAGGACATGCTGGCTTTCGTCCGCAGGCACTTTATCGAGCACGCACTGGTCCCTGAGATTCAGGACCTCGTGCTTTTCTCCATGCATCTTTCCGACAACCGTGCCTATGTGAAGCTGGTCAAGCCCTACCAGCCTGCAGAGCTTGGCAACAACAAGCATGCTTATTCCATGGCGCGGGTTCCTTGTATAGGCAGAATGCATGCAGCGGTGGGCGTGAAGAGCAAGACCGACATCCTGAGCTTCTTCGCGCAGGGTCTGAATTGCAGTCCAGCCCGCAGGCACGATATCGATCATTGCATAACTGGCACCAAGGTCTTTAAGGACATTCATGCGGCGGATCATTTCCTTGCAGGTTGGGGCAGTGACATTGCAGAGGTACATCTTCTTTTCCCCTGTCTCAGATTCTGCCTTTTCTGCCAGTTTCAGGGTAAGTTCAGCTCTCTTTTCAAAGCTGTTAAATTTCTGGTCGGTCAGGTTTTCGTCATCCTTAACAAGATCGCAGCCCCCGGCAAAAGAATTGTACGCGACCTCAGCATGCTTTTCTGAGTTCAGACCGACTTTTGGTTTGACAATGGTCCCTATCAACGGTCTATTCTGAACACCCACAAGTTTCCTTATTCCCGGAAGCCCGAAGTTGGGTCCCCTGAATTCGCGAAGCATTGACTTCGGGAAAGCGATATCCTGCAGCCTCAGGTTGTCAACGATTTTCATGCTCAGGATATTTCCTGCAACAGCACTGAGAACCTGAGGAACGGAGCCGAGTTCAAAGAGATCTTCCGAATAAGCCACTCTTACAGTCTGTGCTTTTTCATCTGCGTAAAAAACATGGGGTTTCAGTTTCTCTGCAAGTTCGGGACTCAGAGTGGCAATTTCAGTCCAGGAATCTATGGAACTTTCCCCTGCCATATGAGTGGCAGCTTCCTCAAAATTAACTCCTGCTGTCGGTTCGATGTGGAATTCACACACCAGCTCCGTATCCTTCGGGCTGTAGCCGATGTCTATATAGTCCCTACGCATTTTGTATTCTCCTTATTCCTGACTGAATATTAAATTCCCAGATTATATTTCGTTAGATAATATTGTCCTGATTGAAGGAAGTAACTGAACATAAATAAAAACTTGTTTACTGAATGAAGAAAAGTTAAACCGAGAAAAGACTCTTCGGATGGAAAAAATTAAAAAAGAAAATTTTTGAAAGTTTATATTCCGAGTACAAACAGTACGATGAAATAGATAGTCATCGAGACAAGCCCAAGAGGCAGTCCGAGTCTTGCCCATTCTTTACTGGTGATACCCAGTTTGCTTGCAGATATAATGTTGGGAATATTTCCCGGGATCAGCATTCCACCTGAGATCAAAAGCCCCATAAGGATGCTCTTTATCTGGAATTCACTGAGGATAGGTCCGATCTCAGCAGCTGCCAGAGTAGCATTATCAAGGACAGCAGAGACCATATTAATCCAGTAGAGCGCCACAGACGGCACCTGTATGAAATACTCGAATATTATGGGCTTGAAACCTTCGCCGAGCAGTACGAGCGCCGCAATAAACACATAAACCTTGACAGCTCTCATTACAACGTCCTTCACAGTCTCATTATAGTCTGCAGCTTCCATTTCATGAGCCTCTTGATCCGCCTTTCCAAGGAAAAATACTCCAAGAAGACCAAACACAAGGATGCCCGGGAAGATATATTTGCCAAGCATATTAAACAAAAACATGAAATCAGCGTGGTAAGGTTCACCGGCTAATTTTGAGATGGCGATTGTTGAAAGCGGCTCTCCAAGAGGGGTCAGCGCTGCTCCAAGCCCGATTGAAAAGCATGCAATGATTGTAAGGTCTATCTTTGACTTTCGGGAGAGAGGCATTGCATTAACCACTTCAACGAGAATTATTGCCGCAAGTATAGCTGACATCACGCTGGAAGACAGACCAAGCACGACAATCAGAAGAAAAGCCAGAACCTTTACAGAAAGCATATCTGTCAATTTTCTGATTGCTTTATGGATTGGAGAATGCCATTTATAGATAATCAAACCGACAAACAGCACTATCTGAAATATGCCTATTGGAATACCAAATATATCTCCAACGTGCAGCGGAGCAGTTATAGCTTCTTCTATAATCTCCAAGCTCCAGCCTGTTTCTTCACCTGGAATCCTAGCAAAACCTGAAAGTGTCATTGCCGCTACACCGCAGATAAACAGGAATATTTCCAGATTTTCTTCAATAAAGTGTATTTTAAAAGGTCCAATCAATACGGTGAGGAATATCACAAGAAATCCAATTAAAACTCCTAAATCAAGAGCCATTATTTTTCCTCCATTATTTATTACTCTAGGTCATAAAGGGCCTGAGAAGGTAACTTACTGTCTAACAGCAGGAAATTCTCGGATGGTTGGGCCTTATAGAAACCTGCTTTATTAAATATAGTCCTATAATATATTAATCTATCATTAATATTCCTTTGAAATCTCATTCAGCCATACATTGCAAATTGAGATTTATCTTCAGATTTTGACAGAAATCCTTCTTATCCGGATTTAGCAAATTCAGAATCTTTTATCCGGAACATAATATTGACATAAGGTAGATGAGAAGAATAGATTCCAGCTTTGAAAAAAAGCATTAAAAATCTGAGTGTTGTCAGAAAAAAATATAAAAAATTCAATGAGAGTCAAAGAAATCAACATTGAAAAACAGGGTTAAAACCTGATACTGATTTGATTATCTGGGAAATTAGTAGCTAATTATTCATTTTTTGAGGATATTTACAAAATTTGTTCCAAAATCCAGCGATTTCAATTTTATATTATCACCGGATTTTGAAACTATATTAGTACAGTCGAATGTGCATATTTTGAGCTTAGATCTTAAGCACAAAAATAATTACGAAATAGATAGCCATTGAGATAAGCCCAAGAGGCAGTCCAAGTCTTGCCCATTCTTTACTGTTAATACCAAGTTTTCCTGCAGAGATGATGTTCGGGATATTCCCTGGAATCAGCATTCC
>NZ_DAOOUJ010000013.1:0-56979 GCF_035390745.1 Methanosarcina sp.
AGTGAAGATTTAAGGAAGGAAAAAATGAGAAATCACTAAATTATGAAATTGTGTCATATCCTCTCCCCAGCAAGCATCGAGCACGAAATCGAAGTCCTTGAAATCGGCCGCGCAATAGGGATAGCGTGCAGCTTCGAGGTCTGCAATCTCATGGACTGCAATTGCCAGTTTTTCCATCTTTTCAGGATTGGAGTGGGCTTCCGCCAGGCTGTCCCGGTCATGTTCATAAGCTCTACGGTTCCGGTATGGGTCACGGAGCAAACGTGAGTTCTTCAATGTGGTCTGCTCTTTAAAGCGGATATGAATTTCTCTTTCAGTTTTGGTGCCATTTTCGAACCTCTAGGGGCTGGATAAAAAGGAGAATGAATAAAGGTGATTCAATAAAGAAGTCTGAATTGAGTGGCTAAAACAAAACCTGAAACAAGACCGTGCATTATCCCGGATCAGTCTGTGTCCCGAACCTTCTCGATCACTTTCTTAGTGTACGAATTTACGACATCACTCCGGGTAATGAGGCCGAGCAGTTTTGTCCTGTCCTCGCGGTCCACAACAGGGATCCTGCCTATTTGCTTTGAGCCAAGGCGTTTGAGAACGGTTTCAAGAGTTTCGTCTGGATAGGCAACTTCTACATTACGGGTAGAGATATCACCTATTTTCTTGTCAACTTCTCCATATTTTACTTTGCTCCGGAGGTCCGAAAGGGTCACTATTCCTGAAAGTTTACCTTTTGAATCAAGAACTGGAAAACCGGCGTGGCGGCTTGCCTGCATCAGAGCGATAAGTGTTCCCACATTCTTGTCTTCTGAAACGGTCTGGACATGTTGAACCATGGCATCTTTTACAAACATGGATTCCATGATGTCTATTTCCCTGCCTTTCCGTATTTTGAACCCTTTTCTGCGCAGCCCTTCCGTAAAAATTGACTCCGAATGCAGGGCATTGGACATTACATTGCTCAGCACGCAGGAAAACATGAGAGGGAGAACGAGGCTGTAGTCTCTGGTCATCTCAAACAAAATCAGGATCGCAGTAAGGGGAGCTCGCGCAGTTCCTGCAAAAACCGCCCCCATTCCGACCATAGCATAGGCTCCTGACTCTGCTATCGTTCCAGGAAAGAAAAGATTCGCGGCTGTCCCGAAAGCTCCTCCTAACATTGCACCTGTAAAAAGAGAGGGTGCAATCACTCCTCCCGAACCTCCCGAACCTAGAGTAAAGGAAAAGGCAAGGATCTTCATGAAGAACAGGATCAACAGGAGGTTAAAGGCAAGACTTCCGTTAAGAGCATCCGTAATTACTTCATATCCCATCCCTAAAACCTGGGGGTAATAGAGACCCATTGCGCCCACTGCAAGCCCTCCGAGTGCAGGCTTGAAAACCGGATGAAGAGAAATTTTCGAAAAAAGATCCTGTATGTAATAAAGTGTCTGGATCAGGACTGTAGAAACGATCCCTGCAAGGAGCCCAAGAACAAGACAGAGCCCAAGTTCTTTATAGGGACTGACCAGATGAAAGGAAGAGATCTGGAGAATTTTTACTCCGAAAAGCGTGTTTGAGACAAGGGTTGCAAAGACTGAGGAAATAACTATAGGGATGAAAGTCCTGGTTTCAAGTTCCCCGTAAATCACCTCTACTACAAAAACCACACCTGCAAGTGGGGTGCTGAAAGCTGCTGCAATCCCACCGGCAGCCCCGCAGCCGAGAAGTGTCTGAAGCTGTCTTTCCGGGCTCTTCAGGATTCTCCCTACAAGAGCTCCTGTTCCTGCTCCGGCAACAACTCCTGGAGCTTCTTTCCCGAGGGCACCTCCCGAGCTTATAGTGATTATTGAAGTAAAAACCTCCAGAAAAGCGTCTTTAAGTCTAATCTTTGCACCCCGGAGGGTTACGGTTTCTATAAGCCCTCCTACACCGTAGCTCTTTTTTATGAAATAGTGAGAGATTATTCCTACTACCAGCCCTCCGAGAGCAGGAATGAATATTACATAAGGGAATTCATGTAAAGAGAATCTCTGCTGCATTTCAAAAAGAGTATTACTATACTCGAGAGCACGGTCATAAACTCCTATTACGAGTCCTGTCAGGAGCCCTATTAAAATAGCAATTGAGTTGACCCTGGTAACTTCGGTATCAAACCGGCTGACGTATTCGCTTAGCCGGGGGTATTCCTTAAGATAACGGATCCTGAACCTGGACTCTGGTTTAACTTCCAAACGTTAGCGCCTCTCCGGGGCATTTTTCACGCTTCAACCCATTTTTCAAAAAATAAATATTCAGGGTCCGAACTTATTCTGCCTGAATATCTTTTTCTGCCCAGAAAAATTATAGCATTTATTTAAATGTATCTTTTAAAAATATATGTTTATGTCGAGAGGGTGGTTTACTTCACTCAGCCCCGTATTCTTTTATATTTCTATTCAAGTCTTTTAATTTCGATTATCTGTTTATACAGCCTATTGTTTGTTTATTTTTTCTGAATAAACTCCAGGACATCACAGAGTTTTTTTGCAGTTTCAATAACTGTTTGCATCCCAACTGTATCTTCTTCTGAGGGGTTCCATGTAATTCCGCCAAAGTGCGCATTGTCTCCAACTACAATCATTCCGTGTATATGCATCCAGTCATGGATCGCCTGAATTGTTTTTTCCTGCCCTCCATTTCTTGAACCTCCAACTGAGAGAGCCGCTCCGACTTTATTTTTGAGTGCAAAGTCTTTGCGGCGGAGCAGGACAGTTCTGTCGAAAAGGGCTTTGAGCTGGGCAGGGTAATTCCCCATATATACGGGAGATGCAACGATTATGCCGTCTGCTACTCTCATTTTCTCATAAATTTCTTCCATACTGTCATCAATCACACAGAAGTCTTTTTCTCTGCAAGCTCCGCAGGCTTTGCACGGGGCAATCTCCGAGACAGATATAAAGACAGTGTCTGTTTCAAATCCCCTTTCTTTTGCAACTTCGAGAACGGCTGCAATCAGTTTCTCACAGTTCTGGCCCTTTCGCGGGCTGCCTGAAATTCCCAATATTTTCATTCGATTCATTCCGGAATTCTTTTATATTTATTTATCACTTATATTCATAACAAATCTTTCAAACTGTATTAAGTCTCAGCAGAAACTGCATTAGATATTCATATATTTTGGGAAAATATTTGAAAATAAATATATATCTAGATGGGCCGCATATATATTTTTTATTTTTATATATTCCTCTATGCTTTTTACGTAAATTTATATATCAAGACCCAGCTAGTTAAATTACTCTAATTATATAGGAGGTTGGTTGATTGGTAACATTCTTAGAGAAAATCAGTGAGAGAGCAAAGAAGCTTAACAAAACAATCGCTTTACCTGAGACTGAAGATATTAGAACCCTCCAGGCAGCTGCCAAGATCCTTGAAAGAGGTATTGCAAACGTTGTCCTTGTCGGTGATGAAGCCGATATAAAGGCGCTCGCAGGAGATCTGGATCTCTCAAAGGCAAGAATTGTAAATCCCAAGACCTATGAGAGAAAAGATGAATACGTTAATGCTTTCTACGAGTTGAGAAAGCACAAAGGTGTAACACCTGAAAGTGCAGCTGAAATTATGAGTGACTACGTTTACTTCGCTGTTATGATGGCAAAACTCGGAGAAGTAGACGGAGTAGTATCCGGTGCTGCACACTCTTCTTCAGACACCCTGAGACCTGCTGTCCAGATCGTAAAGACTGCTCCAGGCGCAGCTCTTGCATCCGCTTTCTTCATTATTGCTGTACCTGACTGTGAATATGGGTCCAATGGAACGTTCCTCTTTGCTGACTCGGGCATGGTCGAAATGCCAAGCGTCGAAGACCTTGCAAACATCGCTGTAAGCTCTGCAAAGACCTTCGAACTTCTGGTTCAGGACACACCATATGTTGCAATGCTTTCCTACTCCACAAAGGGAAGTGCCAACAGCCCGCTAACACAGGCTACAATCGCTGCTACAAAGCGTGCACAGGAACTTGCCCCTGATGTTGCAATCGACGGTGAACTTCAGGTAGATGCAGCAATTGTCCCCAAGGTTGCAGCTTCAAAAGCTCCCGGGAGCCCTGTTGCAGGCAGAGCCAATGTCTTTATTTTCCCAGACCTGAATGCTGGAAACATTGCATACAAGATTGCCCAGAGACTTGCCAAAGCCGAAGCCTATGGACCTATTACCCAGGGACTGGCAAAGCCAATTAACGACCTGTCCAGAGGTTGCAGTGACGAAGACATCGTCGGTGCCGTTGCAATTACCTGTGTACAGGCTGCAGCGCAGGACAAATAATAGAAAACGTTTTGGAAGCGTTTTATTAACTTTCATATATATTAATCCTTTATCCGGAAACTCTAAATGTAATTGAAAAGTAAAATTTAAATGGGGTTTACAAATGAAAGTACTGGTTATAAACGCAGGGAGTTCCTCTCTCAAATATCAATTAATTGATATGACAAATGAGTCCGCTCTTGCAGTCGGGCTTTGCGAGAGGATAGGCATCGACAACTCTATTATCACCCAGAAGAGGTTTGACGGCAAGAAGCTGGAAAAGCAGACCGACCTTCCCAACCACAAGGTCGCCCTTGAGGAAGTTGTCAAGGCTCTCACAGATTTGGAGTTCGGTGTCATAAAGAGCATGGACGAAATCAATGCCGTCGGACACAGAGTTGTGCATGGTGGCGAAAAGTTCACTTCTTCAGCTTTGATCACCGAGGATGTAGAAAAATCAATCAAGGACTGCTTTGAACTGGCTCCTCTACACAATCCTCCAAACATGATGGGAATTTCTGCCTGTCAGGAAATCATGCCAGGTGTTCCGATGGTTGCTGTCTTTGATACAGCATTCCACATGACACTCCCGGCATATGCCTACATGTATGCTCTTCCATACGCACTGTACGAAAAATACGGGATAAGGAAATATGGTTTCCACGGCACCTCCCACTTCTACGTTGCGAAAAGGGCTGCAGCTATGCTTGGAAAACCAGAACAGGATGTCAAGGTCATCACCTGCCACCTTGGTAACGGTTCAAGCATTACGGCTGTTAAAGGCGGAAAATCCATTGAGACCACCATGGGCTTTACTCCGCTGGAAGGAGTTGCAATGGGTACCAGATGCGGTTCCATTGACCCCGCAGTTGTCCCCTTCATAATGGAAAAGGAAGGTCTGACAACCAGAGAAGTCGACACCCTTATGAACAAGAAATCGGGTGTTCTTGGAGTTTCCGGGCTAAGCAACGACTTCAGAGACCTTGATGAAGCAGCTTCCAAAGGAAACCAGAGAGCTGAACTTGCCCTTGAAATCTTTGCATATAAGATTAAGAAGGTCATTGGTGAATATTCAGCAGTGCTCAATGGTGCAGATGCGATAGTCTTTACTGCAGGTATTGGAGAAAACAGTGCAAGTATAAGAAAGAGAATCCTTGCCGACCTTGACGGTCTTGGCATCAAGATCGATGAAGAAAAGAACAAGATCAGAGGCCAGGAAATCGACATCAGCACTCCGGATGCAAAAGTTAGAGTTCTTGTTATCCCAACCAATGAAGAACTGACAATTGCAAGGGACACAAAACAAATCTGTGAAGTTGAAGCAAAGCTGCGAAGCTCAGTACCTATCTGATGGTAAAGGAATTTTTCCTTTGCCTTTTTTTCCACCAGGGTTGCGCTTCCCGAGTTCCGCCTCGGGAGGGCGGTGTTTTTCCCGATTTTTGTTTCGGCACCCGAGTTCCGCCTCGGGAGGGCGGTGTTTTTCCCGATTTTTGTTTCGGCACCCGAGTTTCGCTTAGGAGCACGAGGTCTGTTTCACTCGCTTTGCTCGCTCAAGCAGACTAATTTATAGTTTTTTTAGCAGTAAACTTTGCTCAAGAGGCTATATTCTGAATTTTTGAAGTAAAACTCGCTCAGGAGAACTAAAGTAAACTTTTTTCAGCCTGAAGTTAAATACTTGAAGTTAAGTACTCACAATTTTTAACTTATCCATGATATTTATTATCTTAAAGAATAACTGTTCTGAGAGTGTCATATGAGTATGAAGCAGGTAGACCTCTCCCTTACTGAATCCGGTTTAGATACGGCTCTTGCAGCTGAAATTCTTGACGCTGCGCGAAGATCCAGGCGGCATACTCTGGGTCTGGAATCTTTCGGCATCCTGACAGCATATGGTATTCCAGTGGTGAAAACGGCGTTTGCAAAAACTGAAGAGGAAGCCGTGAAAGCCGCAGATGATATTGGTTGTCCTCTTGTTATGAAGGTTATTTCTCCTCAGATATCCCATAAATCAGATGTTGGGGGGATAATGCTTTCTCTGCAAAATACAGATGAGGTGAGAGCTGCTTACCGGGAAATGATGGAAAACATCCCGAAGAAGAGACCAGATGCAGTTCTTGAAGGCTTCCAGTTGCAGCAAATGCTCTCAGGCGGAAAAGAAGTGATTATAGGAATGATCCGGGACCCAACTTTTGGGCCCATGTTGATGTTTGGGCTTGGCGGGGTTTATGTGGAAATCCTCAGGGACGTGAGGTTTGCCATTGCTCCTGTGAATGAAAAGGAAGCCAGGGAGATGATTACGGGGATCAAAACCTATCCTCTTCTTGCCGGAGTCCGGGGTGCAAAGCCTTCGGATACTGGTTCTCTGGCGGAGATCATATTAAAAGTCTCAAAGCTTGTATGCGATTTTTCGGAAATAGAGGAGTTTGAGATTAATCCTGTGATGGTTCTGGAAGAGGGGAAGGGAGCTTTTGCAGTTGACATGAGGCTTACTTTGAAGAAAAATTGACTATTTAAATAAAAGTTAATATTTTAAAAAAGAATTAATTAGATTGATCACTTTTTTATGACATGTCTTTTTTCTATATATTTTCTTCTTAACATATCAATAGTATGCCTGTTTATCTACTCTATTTATTTGTTCTTCTGCTCACGCTTCAGAAAAAACAGATGTCTGCAGGCGAACTTGCATCAGAGCTTGTGCTTCGCCTGAATACACTTTTATATAATCTTAGTTTGCTGGAAAAAGCCAGCCTGATAAAGGTTATACAGGTAAAATGGAGCTGTAAAGGACGCGAAGTGAAAATCTATGCTCCTTTGGGGCAGCCGGTTTTGCTGGTGCCCCGGGCAAATAAAGATGGGGTCCCTTTAGTCCTGGATACTCTGGAAAAAACACTGGAACATTGCTGGAAGAATTCTCCTGGATGGGAAAAATTTCCTTCCTGAGAGATCAGACAAAAATGATAAGAAGATATCCTCCGATAAAGATGCTAATAATTAGGAGGTTCTCCCAGCTTGCACTTTATGCTGTGAACATCCCTGTTAAGGAAGCTCAGATTGAAAGTGCATCAGGGTCATGGCAATCAGGTCTGTTCATTCCTCAACAAGTTCAATAGCATCTACCGGACAGGCTTCCACACACTGCTCACATTCTATGCAGTTTTCCGGGCGGGCTACAACTGCCTTTTTTACCTCATCTATTTTTTCAATATCAAAAACTTCTGCAGGGCAGACTTCATAGCAGGCAAGAGCTCCGTTACATTTGTGATAATCGATTACAGGATGCATATCTTCTCCTTTTTATCAGGTTTTTACTGAATTTTAACATCGAATGTCTCTGCAGATTCTCTGCAGGGTACTCTCACATAGAGTTTCCCATCAGTATATTTTGTAACATTTTCACCATTGACATGCCTGTACCCCCCAACTATTTAGTAAAACAATTATGTATTGAAGTCACAAAATTATAACGCAAATGCATATAATAATAGCGGGACCGCTTTATTTATATTTTGTTCACAGGGCTGCCTTTATATTTTCCTGCTTCTTTTTCTCTATGGGTCCTCTTCCTCGCTGTTTTGTCGAGCCTGATTTTACAGGATTTCTTATTTCATAAATTTCTCACTTTTCTTTTACTGCCAGAGTTTTCTGTTTTTATCAATAAAAGAGTTCTGGATTTCTATCTTTGAACGGGTATAAATCAGGGCTGCAGGATGGTAGAGTTTCAGGACTGTCCTTCCGTCCTGTTCTGCCGGGACTCCCCATTCCAGTTTTCTTTCCGGGCAGTATGATTTTTCAGCTGTGTTGCCGAGGAGAATTATGATTTCTGGATTGAGAAGGGTTATCTGGGCGATGAGGAAGGGTTTGCAGCATTCTATTTCATCTGCTTTTGGCCTTCTGTTTTCCGGCGGGCGGCATTTGACAGTGTTTGCTACGAACCAGTCCTCTTCTGCAAGCCCCATATACTCAACCATTTTGTCCAGGAGTTTTCCTGCCCTCCCATTGAAGGGGATACCTGTTTCATCTTCGTTCTTTCCCGGAGCTTCGCCTATGAACATTACTTTTGGGTTATGGGACCCTTTTCCTATCACTCTTTTAGTTGCACTTTTATGGAGAGGGCAGCGTATGCAGGCGGTTGCCTCCCTTTCCACAGTCTCATACCCGGCCTCCACCAGTTTTTGAACTCTTTCTTCACGGTTTCCGCAATTCTCTTCCTCTGCTGCCATAACTTTTACCTCTCTGGTTTATTCTGATTTTCTTTATTTTGCATGAAAGTGCTCTCAAGTAATTCCATTCTTTGGGCATGTTATTCAAAGAATATCATGTGCGTTTTTTAATAATTGAAAGTTCGTTCTGTACCAGTTTATTTGCAGTGCTGTCTGCCTTTTTCTCTGAATTACTGATTTTTTTCTTCATTCATAGTTTTTTTTCTTATTTTTCATATAAAAATAGTAATCTATTTCTTGAGATCTGTACGGAACAAACTTATTTAAGGAAAAAATTCCATGACAAGATAACCAATACTGAAAGAATAATATTCTCTAAAATTTCTCTAAAATATTATCTATCTACCTTTATTCTCTGATATATCCAAAACTTCGTGTACAAAGGTGTGCTGAGGGTAATGACTTCCAGAAACTTTCTTACGATTGATGATTTTGACATACGCGGAAAGACAATTCTTTTAAGAGTAGACATGAACTCTCCTATGGACACCCAGGGTCACATTCTGGACGATATGAGGATCAGGAGTCATGTTGCGACTCTTAAGGACCTTGAAAGCGCAAAAGTCGTTGTGCTTGCGCACCAGAGCAGGCCAGGGAAAAAAGATTTCACCACAATGAAACCTCATGCCCACCTGCTGTCCAGGTACCTGGGCAGGCAAGTTACCTATGTGGATGACATTTTCGGGACTTATGCAAAAACCCAGATTGCTTCTATGGAAGACGGGGATGTCATTATGCTCGAAAATGTCAGGTTCTATTCCGAAGAAAGCCTTGAAAGGACTCCAGCCGAACAGGCAAATACCTATATGGTTAAAAAGCTGGCGCCTTTTGTCGATATTTTCCTCAATGACGCTTTTGCAGTATCCCACAGGTCCCACCTTTCTGTCGTAGGTTTTACCGAAGTCCTTCCTTCAGGAGCTGGCAGGGTAATGGAAAAAGAGCTTATTTCCCTGGACAGGGGAGTCAAGGGAGGGGAGAGACCGTGCATTTTTGTGCTGGGAGGGGCAAAGGTTGATGATTCCCTCAGAGTAACCGAAAATGTCCTTGCAAACGGCGGGGCTGACAGAGTGCTTCTTACAGGAGTGGTTGCAAATGTTGCTCTTGCTGCCGCCGGAGTGGATATCGGAAAAGCCAATCTTGATTTCATTAAATCCCAGGGCTATGAAGGCCAGATAGAAAAGGCAAGAGGTTTACTTGCGAAGTTTAAAGACAAAATTGGTCTGCCGAAGGATGTAGCCTTAAATGACAACAAAAAGCGCGTCGAAGTCCCTATTTCTGAGCTAAATTCCAATTCTCTGCCCATTAACGACATAGGGCTTGAAACTATTGTGGACTACACCAATGAAATCGAGAACGCAAAAACCGTTGTCCTGAACGGTCCGGCAGGGGTTTCCGAAATGGATGATTTTGCTCTCGGAACCCATGAAATCATAAAAGCTGCTATCAAATCCGATTTCTCTATTATTGGCGGCGGGCATATCTCTGTCGAAGTTGCACACCTCGGGCTGGAACACCGCTTTTCACACATCAGCACAGGCGGAGGAGCCTGTATCGATTACCTCGCAGGGGAAAAGCTTCCCGGAGTAGAGGCTCTTAAAGCTGCCTGCAAAAAATACCAGGAAGCTAAAAAGCTTTAAAGGCACTTTCCTGCAAGTTTCGGCAGTGCCAGAAACATACTTTAACCCGTTTCAATAAACATACTGTTATGCCGACACTCAGGTATTCCTCAGGTGATAGCGGCTGACAATGTGAGAGCTTACAGTATGTGGGAGCTTACAGTTTATAGATACAATTAACAGGTAAAATGCATAACAGTTTACAATGTAGTTTACAGGTGTTGGTTCAAGCATGCTTACAGAAACGGAAGGCAGGGCTGCAGTCAAGCTTGCAAGGAAAACTATTGAATCTTTTTTGTCCGGAGGAGAGTTTCCCAAATCTCAGGATCTGGGAATAGATCTTTCTCCTGTTTTTGGGGAAAATAGAGGCGTTTTTGTTACATTAACTGAAGAAGGGCTCCTGAGGGGCTGTATAGGACACCCTTACCCGGACTCAACTCTTAAAGAAGCAATTATGGACTCCGCGATTTCTGCGGCAACCAGCGACCCGCGTTTTCCACCTGTTGAAGAAGAGGAGCTGAAAAATATAGTTGTCGAGGTTACAATACTGACTCAACCTGAAAAAATCAATGCTGCTCCAGAGGATCTTCCGGATAAGGTGGTGATTGGCAAACACGGGCTCATCGTAAAACAGGGATACTACCAGGGACTGCTGCTCCCGCAGGTCGCTCCTGAGAATAATATGGATTCCATAGATTTTCTGAGCCATACCTGCATGAAAGCGGGTCTTTCTCCGGATGCCTGGGTTAAAGGAGCAGAAGTCTACTGTTTCGAGGGGCAGATCTTCAAGGAAAAGGAGCCTGAAGGAGAAGTTATAGAAGAGAAATTCTGACTATTGGGCAAATTTTAAGTTCGGATAAATTCTGATTTTTGGGATAATCCCTTTAAAAGAACCTGAAGGCTCATATGAGCCCGGACTGCTGTACCAGTCTGTTTTCAGGTTCTTTTCGAGGATATTTTCGATAGGTGGAGGTAACCTTTCGTTTTTTGGGCTTATTTCAGGAAATGGCAAACCTGATATGAGCCGCTTTATTGGATTATTCAATCTGATTATTTATTCAATCTGAATTCTGCTTCCAGTTACGGATTTCGTTTTTGGCAGAGTGACTGTTAAGACGCCGTTTTTGAGCTGGGCAGTTGCCCCCTCTTCGGTTACATTTTCAGGGAGAGGAATCTCACGGTAGTAGCGCATGAAAGACCTCTCTTTTCTGAGATAGCCTTCTTTTTCCGTCTCCTCTTCTTTTCCTTTCTCTGCACTGATAACAAGTAAGTTGTCTTTCAGGCTCAGCTCGACATTTTCTCTGTCAATGCCGGGCAGGTCTGTTGTAACAATTACTTTGTTGTCTTCTTCCACAACATCGGTCAGAGGGGATAAGGTTTCGCTTACGTACCTGTTTTCCAGTGCAGGGAACGCCCTCATCATATGTTCCATATATTCCTGCATCCTTCTTATTTCATCAAACGGGTCCCAGCTGTACACGTCACGGGATGGTCTCTTTATTGGCAGTTTCATGTACAAATTCCTCCTTATCGGATTTTTTGTTGGTGTTTTATTGAGGTTGGTTGGTGATTTTTAATCTGATCTATCTTTCTGGAGGTGTGGAACAGTTCATTTCCTTCCTGCAGGAAGTTGCCTGAAAGGCATGGAAAATCTTCAGAGATGGAGGTTTTTTTTCTCTGTCCATGCTTACAGGCAGAATAGATGAAAGCTTCAGAGCCCTCATCCGTTTTTCTCATGGAGGGAGGAAATCCGCTTTTAAAGGTGTACAGGTCCACCTTTCTGTCTGTTCGCAGATCTTGTTTACGGGTTCTGGGGTAACTGATGGTCTTGCCCTACAGTTACTAATTTGGGGTTACTGTAAGGTCGTATTATTGTCCAGTTACTAACATTTAGTTAGTATTCATTATATTTAAAGTTTTGTATCGCGTGCCCTTTGATTTACTCAAAACAGGATAATACAGGAAAAGAATAGAATTTTCAGGCGGAGCAACCCGGCTTCACTATTCTTTTTTGCGAACTCAAGGAGCTCTTCGATGACCTGAACTGTATCAATACCTCTATTTTTATATTTATTAATTGCCCGCTCAAGCATTTCGGCAAAAGATTTGCCCTGAATAAGGTTTCTGCGCGACTGTAGATGATTAATTCAAAAAAACTAATCTTGATTAGTAATAATCTGGCCTGTACTGCTCATAATTACGTTCTTGAATGCTGATCTACCTGATGCCAATCAACCGAAGAAAGTCTTATCACCGATACAGTAATGATATTATTTTACAGGAAAAGGGGGTTGATCGGCTTTTTCAGGTTGGTTAAAAACATGATTCTTTTCCCTGTTTTTATATCAGAAAAGAATGAACAGAGGCAAAAGATTATGGACATACTTATTCAGGTAAGCTCGGGATACGTGGATACTATCATACCCAGTTTGAACATGGCTTTGAAGCTCAAGAGCGAGGAACAGATGTGACCGTATTTTTTGAATGGTGAGTTCTGGTTGCATTTATAGAGCAGAAATTTGATTATTCATCATCAGTAGCAAAGTACGCTTCTACAATCGAAGAAAAAGCGAGAAAGATGGGAGTACCGGCAGACCCCGTGTTCCTGCTGATAGGAGCAAAAGCTGCTGGAATACCCATGTACGGATGTGCCGTGGAAGCAGCACTCACCGGTATCGCAGAAAAGGTGCCTCCAGAGATAGAGCTGATGGAGGAGAAAGATCTATCAAAGCCTTTCCTGGAAGCAAAGAAGATTACAGGTGGATTTTAATATCATTTCTGGAAAGTATAAAGGACTCCGATAAACCCTATTCTTGGCAATGATTTAGAAAAAGCTGGAAACAAACCAGCCATGTCTTTTTTAGTATATTTTCTGCCCAGGGCGCAGCTTAGCGTTTCGAAAAACCTGTTAAATCAACAGAGCCAGCAAAAAGGATAGATTTGAATTAAATTCGGCAGGCAGCTTTGAAGAAACGTTTTATCAAAAACCCGGAAAACCTTATTAGCTTTCTTTAACGTGTCTTTTATAATGAATTTTTATATAAACACTTCTTAATATCTAAAAAACCGATTATTTATTAGATAAATATTATATAAGAAAATAGTAATGATTTATTATTATATATAAAAACCACAGGACTGTTGAGCTTTTTTGATTTTAATGTGGTAGTCCTATTAGAAACAAACTCAGGATAAAACACTACCAAAACTAATTTTATTCAGAGATAAGCATAATTGTGCACTTCTGTAATGCACATGGGAGTTTTTTGTAGGGGGAAGAGATATGAACAAAAATCTGATTTTAGTTTTGCTATCTATGTCACTGTTGACATTGAGTTCAGGAATTTCTGGAGCAGATATACCGGAAAACTGGACTCGTGTAGATCACGAGGGGCTGTTTCAACAAACTTATATTCAAGCACCTCTTAAATTAAGCGTATTCGGATCAGATTTATACGCACAGGCTGAAGATGGGTTATATAAATTTAATAATTCGTCTTTTGATTGGGAAAAACAAACAATTTCCCTGGACGATCTGAGCCCTTTTAAATCTGCAGATTTTTCTCAGTTTCCTAATGAAACTTATGTAAAACCTCTTTTAGTATTCAATGGACAACTGTATGCAGTTGTTTCTCCGCAGGGTTCAACAACGTTCGAAATATGGCGTTCTCCGGATTTTGGTAAGAATCAGACTTCAATGACATGGAATAAAGTCGTATCAAACGGATTCGGAAACCCGCTGAACCATGAACTGGGTTTGATGATTGAGTATAACAGTAAGCTGTTAGTTGTCACTACCAATACCAGAACAGATCCTAATGCTTCTTTTGGAGATGGCAGTTACTATGGTCCCGGGATCCAGGTGTGGGAAAGTCCGTCTGGAGATAATGGAAGCTGGTATCAGGTTAATAAAGATGGTTTTGGTACAGAAACAACAATATTTGATTGGTATGGTAAGGAAAAAATAATTCGTACTAACCAGGACTTTGGTTCCGGAGCTGTATATAATGAAACTTTATACATAGGAACTTTATCCCATTACGGCGGCCAGGTATGGAGCTATAACGGCACAGGGCTAAATGGATGGAAAGATGTTACCCCGGATACCATGATATGGAATGGTCCTAGCCGTGCAGTGAGTATGGTAGTATATAATGATTCTCTCTATCTGGGTGAAGGCTTTCCAACTGGAAATATTGGTAAATACGATGGAGCAAACTGGGAGATAGCTGTTTCTGCTGGCCAGGGTTTCTTTGGTCATCCATTTGCAGTGACCAATGGAGGAATATCTTCTCTTGCAGTAGCAAACGGAAAGCTCTATGCTTCAACCCTGAGAAATCCACTGTCACCTTATAATCCGCCATATGAATTTGCCCAGGTATGGGGCTATCCGTATCCGTATCAAAATTTGTCATCAACGTATGCGTATATTACGAACGCAGGCAGCGGCACCGTTACTGTAATTGACACAGCCACAGACAATGTGACAGCCACATTAAGTTATGTAGGAAGCAATCCCGATGGAGTTGCAGTCAGTCCGGATGGTAAAAAGGTGTATGTGGCAAACTCCGACTGGGACAATATTTCTGCAATTGATACAGTCTCTGTGATTGATACAGCCACAAATACTTTTACAGACATGATAGAGGTAGGACAGTGGCCCTGGGGAATTGCAGTTTCCCCGGATGGAAATACGGTATATGTAACGAACGATGGCAGCGATACTGTCTCTGTAATTAACACATCCAATAACACTGTCACAGCCACTGTGCCTGTAGGAGTCGATCCAAGAGGAATCGTAGTTACTCCTGATGGAAAAACTGTATATCTGACAAACTCCGACTGGTGGAACAATATCTCTGCAATTGATACAGTTTTTGCAATTGACACAGCCACAAATACTGTTATATCCAATGTATCTGTAGGAAATAGGCCATGGGGAGTTGCAGTCAGTCCGGATGGAACTAAATTATATGTGGCGAACTATGGCAGCAATACTACCTCAGTAATTGACACAGCCACAAACAGCGTTGCAGCCACTGTGCCCGTAGGATGGGGGCCAGTTGGAGTTGCAGTCAGTCCGGATGGTGAAAAGGTGTATGTGGTGAGCTACCACTATCCCTACACTGTCTCTATAATTGACACCGCCACAAATAGTGTTACAGCTACGGTGAATGTAGGAAAGTTTCCTCACGGAGTTGCATTCACGCCGGATGGAAAAAAGGCATATGTGACAAGCGACGGCAGCGACAAAGTCTACGTAATTGATACAGCCACAAACAACGTTACAGCCACAGTGAACACAGGGTTCCGCCCTATGTCCTGGGGGCAGTTTATAGGGCCAGCACCAGAACCGTAATGGTATCCAGGTTAGCTGACGTATCTGGATATCGATGCCAGCGGGCAAGCAAGCCCCAAAGTCAGTGGCGACATTTTACGTATAAAGTTTAAGTTTTCCAATAAGGTGCTCAATCTAAGTTGTTGGGTACCTTAAGTTTTTTAAAATAGGTTGACCAGTGCCTATTTTTCTCTCCGGCGCTATCATCCTGCAGCCGCTTGATTTGTAAGGGTTTCCATTTTCATCCGGGAACTCGAAATCGATGAACCAGCGTTTGAAGAGGGTTTTAGTAATCATCCCAATCTCTGTTTCTTTGAATTTTGTTTCAGAGGCCAATTGCTCTTCTCCACATAATTTTTTATTACTTTTTGGGTTTAGAATCCAACTTATTATTCAGGGTGAATTTTTTCACTTCGGTTTTGGAATGCTGGCGTTTAGTTCTGTTACTTCTTCTTTTATGATATTACAGCGTATTCGTACTCTCTTCTCTACAGGCTTTTTATTTTCTTTACTTCCGGCGTATCGGGCTCAAGATGCCAGAATAGCGAGTCATCCCCCTCTTTAGCAGATATATCTACGGTTTTGCGGTTCATACTTTCCCTCCTCCACTCCCTGCCTTTTATCCTCAAAATATCCCATTCCATTAAGATCTGTACACAACCCGTATGCTCGTCAATTTCTTCTCCGGCTGCCCTGAACCCGCTCTTTTCGTAAAAGAGAACAGCTTTTCTATTATCTTTATAAACCTTAAGGGAAAGCCTTCCTTTCAGAGCTTTCGCATGCTCGAGAAGCGCTTTTCCTGCCCCCTTACCCTGTGCTTCGGGAGCTACAAAAAGGGCGCATACTATCTCTCCTGCAAGTGAAATAAAGCCTGCGACATTTCCATCCTGTTCAAAAACATAATTTTCGGCAAGGGGCAGGTACTTTTCTTTCATTGCGGGTTTATATGAAGCCCAGAAGGGGGCTGGCATAAAGAAATGGGCAATAACTGAGGCATCATACCAGATCCTTACCATCTCATCAAGGTCTGTTTCCCTGCAGGTTCTGATCAATGTATCATCAAGCTCCTTTTTTTCAAGGCTCTCCCGTTTCTGTAAAGGTTTACTGGTTTTAAGTTAAAAGTATATCCCCGTAAATCGAATTTTACGGCATTCTGAACCTGAAGATAAGGGGCAACGAAGGCGGTATACGACTGTAGATAAAAAATTCGGAAAAAAGGTAAGTATATATAGAAAGAAAAAAGTTTAAAAAATGTCAGGCCGAATTGGCTTCGGTCTGAAAAGGGGCTTTCATGAAAATGGGTCCGAATTAAAAATAAAAAATCGGAAAAAGTTTTTATAATTTATTCCATGGCTTCGATCTGGCGGATCAAGTCATTGGCATACCTTTCGGATAACTCCACATGTGGACTGCATGGAATGACTCTTACCAGCTTCCCATACCTGGATACGTACATGTCAGGCCCATGTGAAGTTTTTACTTTTGTAAAAGTATATCCTTTCGGAAAGGTCATCGATTTAACCTCCACATGTTATTATGTCTGGCATTCCATATTAATATTTTTTTACTTAATAATCATGAAGAATTATGGCTTCTGTGATTGAATATGTTCTCAGACTTATCTCAGTTGAGATATAATAATACATTCCTCTAAAAAAAGATTTTTAAATCTCTATAAATATAAAGGTCATTGTTATAACTCGGCTCACGGACTGTACCATCCAAAATTAAACTGTAATCCCATTGCAAGAATAATCTGCATGCAGGCAAAAAAGATCCAGAAATGATTGGAATTCACTGATATCTTTCAATTATTTTTAGCAATTCGTTTTCATCTCTGGCAAGGGCAACTATAGCCATCTCCACCATCAGATTTACGATTCCGTCTGAAAGCTCCCTGAAATCAGTCCTGAGCCCTATAACAGGCTTTCCTTTTGCATAGGCATAACCTGCCTCCCATGCCGTCCCGGAATCCACATCCGAACCGTCAAGGACTGCGACCACAAGGTCTGAGGCATCCACACCTTCAAGGCACTTCAGGAATACCCATTCCTGGTTATGTTTTTCGCGCTCCTGTGCTGCATCCTCTGCATCTTCCTGGGGCAAGAAAACGGAAAAGCCTTTATTGAGCAGCATATCTCTCAATTTCCGGTTGTATTCGAGTTCGGCATGTGTGAAGAGGGGGCCTGCAAGGTAAACTGTCTTTTTTTTACTCAAATTCTTTCCTCCTGTTCCTCCAGAAGTCAGCACTCATAAGAATTTTATTGCATGAAAAAAGGATGCTTAAGGTAAAATACTTTACCTTATATCTCAATCTTTTCAGAGGCATTTGCTTGATTGAAGCTTATATGGATCTGATCAGAATGTTCTGGAATACTCTTATATATTTAGAAATTTAAACTGTACTGTCTAAATATTAATTATATGTCTTCTCTATTCTCGGGGTAATATGACGGTCAGGAACTTTTCAGCAGTGACGGGCTCAGATGAAAAAGGAATAGCTCCTGTTATCGGAACGGCAGTCACAATAGCCATTGTTTTTATTCTTACAGGCCTTATTTCTGCAGTCGTTTTTGAGGACTATACGGATTCTTCCCATAAAGGAGCACCCGTAGCAAAACTTCATGTCTTCTTTACCGAGGACGGAGGTTCACTTGAGTTCGAACATTCCGGAGGAGATCCGCTCTTTTTTGACAGCCCTTCTCTGTCTGTTATTATGGATGTCAACGGAACCTCATATCCACTCAACGACACATCACTGGGCACCCTCAAAGCCGGGGGAAACAAAGCGCTTGCTCTTAACAGGAGCGTACTGACTAAAATGGAACTGGTGCCGGGAGATCCAGTTACTGTAAAAGTGGTCGATATCGAAAGCGGCGGTCTTATTGCTAAGAGAGAACTTGAGGTCAAAAGGCAGCTGGTTATAGTGCCTGAGTGATGTTTCCAGCTGCATTCTTCTCTCTGCCAGCAGCTGTGAGATCCCTCTCTCTGGTTTTTTTCGATAACAAGCTTAATTATCTTGTATTGACATTACACTGGCAGTGAATACCATGATCAAGGCAGGAATTATAGGAGCTTCCGGATACACAGGAGGAGAACTCCTGCGCTTACTTGTAAGTCACCCAGATGTCAGTCTTGAACTGGCAACCTCCCGGAGTCTTGCAGGAAAACCCGTAGCAAGCACTCACAGGCACCTCGAAGGCTTTCTGGACTTAAAGTACGAAAACCCGGGACTTGAAGAAATAAAGGAGCGCTGTGATGTAGTTTTTTTGGCGGTGCCTCACGGTACTGGTATGAACTATGTCCCAGAACTGCTCGACGGCAGCACGAAAGTAATAGACCTCAGCGCAGACTACAGACTTGATACTCCGGTATTTGAAAAAATTTATGGAATGAAGCACAGCGACCCGAGGAAAGCAGTTTACGGACTGGTGGAACTTCACCCTGAAGCTGCAAAGGAAGATTTTGTGGCAAACCCTGGCTGTTTCCCTACAGGAGCAAGCCTTGCCGCAGCCCCTCTTGCGGCAGCCGGGTTAATAGATATTGCAGTCTTTGACTCCAAAACAGGGATTTCAGGGGCAGGTATTTCGCCAACGGACTCCTCACATTACCCTAACCTCGCAGAAAACATTATCCCATATAAGCTTACAGCCCACAGGCACAGAGCTGAGGTAGTCCAGGAACTAACAAGGCTAGACGGAAAACTCAGGAACATCAACTTCACACCCCATGTAATCCCTTCAATAAGGGGTATCTTTACAACTGCTCACCTCTTTACTAAAGAGCCTCTTTCAACTGAAGATGTCCAGGGAATCTACGAGGAGTTTTACAGGGACAAACCATTCGTCAGGCTTCCGGGAGGAGTACCTTCACTTACTGCTGTCAGGGGTTCTAACTTCTGCGATATCGGTTTTGAAGTAGACAAAGAGACTGACAGGGTGGTGGTGCTCTCAGCAATCGATAACCTTGTCAAAGGCGCATCAGGTCAGGCTATCCAGAATATGAACATCATGTTCGGGCTTGCTGAGACCCGCGGGCTCTGGCTGCCTGCCGCAGCACCATAAACATAGGGCGAGAACATATAACTGGTGACGGATTAATATAAAGAATGGAATTTATTTTGGGGTAGTCCGATGAAAGTAAAAGACGTCATGAACCCTGATGTTGTATTCTGCAAGCCTGACGACACAGTCCGGGAAGCTGCAAAGATTCTTAAAGAAAACGACATCAGTGGAGCTCCTGTCCTTGAAGATGGACGGCTTGTAGGGATAGTAAGTGAGGGTGATCTCCTTGAGCTGCTGGTAATTCCAGAAAAAGGAAATCTCTGGCTTCCCAGCCCATTTGAAGTCATAGAGGTGCCCATAAGGGAACTGCTTAGCTGGGAAGAAACAAAAAAGATGCTTTCTGATGTTGGTTCTACAAAGGTAGAAGAGATCATGACAAAGGATGTTTACACAATATCTTGTGAAGCATCCGTTGAAGACGCATCCGAACTTATGGTCAGGCGCAGGATCAACAGGCTCCCTGTAATGGAAAACGGCCGTGTGGTTGGGATTGTCACGCGCGGAGACATCATAAAAGGTCTTGCAAAACTTTGAGTCAAAGGAGAGTTTTCATGAAGCAAATCGAGGGCGGAATTTGTGCAGTAAGGGGCGTAACTGCATACGGGATAAAACCCGGAAAAATGGGAATAGCTGTTATTCATGCAGAGGGCCCTGCGGCAGGTGTTTTCACAAAGAATAAGGTAGTTGCAGCTCCTGTTATTCTGAGCAAAGAAGTAATAGAAACCGAGCACAGGCTGTCGGCTGTAATTGCAAACAGCGGAAATGCCAATGCTTATACAGGCGATGACGGGTTCCTGGATGCTATGGAAATGGCTTCTATGGTCGCTGAAAAGCTTAACCTTGACCCTGATACTGTTGCCGTCGCCTCAACAGGGGTAATAGGGAGAAGGCTCAATGTCTCCTTTATAAGGGAGCACCTTCCTGAAGTCCTTGAAGGGCTTGGCAGTACTCCTGAATGCAGCCGTGCAGCCGCAAAGGCTATTATGACAACTGATAAAGCCCTGAAAGAATGTGCCGTGGAACTCGACTGCGGGGTAAGGATAGGAGCAATCGCAAAAGGCTCAGGCATGATAGAACCTAATATGGGAACCATGCTCTGCTTTGCATATACCGATGCAAATGTGCCTGCCGATGTCCTGGATGCTGCTCTGAGGATAGCCGTTGAAAAAACCTTCAACATGGTTGTAGTTGACGGGGATACGAGCACGAATGATATGGTGCTTTTCACTTCCACCTGCAAGTCCGGCATCAAGCCCTGTATGGAGTGCCTTGACGATTTTGAGGAGGGGCTGATTTACGTGCTTACCGACCTTGCAAAGAAAATAGCCAGGGACGGGGAAGGAGCCACCAAACTTATAGAAGCCAGGGTCACAGGTGCAAAAACACATAATGATGCCAGGCTTGCTGCAAAAGCCATTGTCCGTTCTCCCCTGGTAAAGTCTGCCATCTTCGGGAAAGACCCTAACTGGGGCAGGGTTGTAGCTGCTGCAGGTTACTCGGGTGCAGAGCTTGAGCAGGAAAGGCTGTCCCTATCTTTCTCAGGCGGGGGAGAAGAGGTCGAGCTTGTGAAATCCGGAGAAATCTCCAAGGCTTCTGATCTGGCACTCCTGAAGAAAATAATGGCAAATGAAGAAATTATCATCACCCTTGACCTTGCAATGGGAAAAGAATCCGCAACTGCCTGGGGATGCGATCTGACTTATGACTATGTCAGGATCAATGCAGAATATACAACATAAACCGAATATTCTTCCAGGCATGGATTAAGGTATTGGAAATATCTTTCAGCCCAACAGGCTTAATTTCTTATATCACCGAAACTGGTCTCTGGTGCCTGCGGCAGGGTTCAAACAGCTGGCATCAGATCGGACCTGTCCGCCCTCATATTTCCATTCTGCACAAAGTTAAATAAAATAACGTAGAATGGGAAATAGAGGAAATATAGGCACGATATCTCCGATGCTCAAAAGCCTGGATTTATCCTGTTTTATTTTTTCCTTATTCCAGATTAATTAGTTTTTTAGTTCTGGACACTTTATTTTATTCCAGGGGGTTTACTCGCGTGGACATGGAAGAATGGGAACAGCGCCATAAAGAAGCGTTTTACAATGCAAAAGAAGCCCTTCCTTATCTGGACGGGATGTTTGTAGCTTATAACAGCAATATCGATGCCATCAGGCACCTTACTGAAGAAGACCTGTCGAGGCTTCTCGGGCTTTTCGATGAGGCTGTAATTCAGGACAGGGTTGCGGTATACCCAAGAGAAATTGCCGACCCTGTGGATTTCATTGCCCGCCTGCTTATCTCCATGCGGGAAGGAAAAGCCGCAGAAGTTCCTGCATATACCGAAGATACCCATAAGTGGCTTAAGGAACACCTGGGTTTTGACTATGCACGCATGGGCGGCCAGGCAGGAATTATTTCAAACCTTCTTGCCAGGCTGGATATTAAAAAGGTGGTAGCTTATATCCCCTGGCTTTCCGAAGAGCAGGCAGAGTATTTTGTAAATAACGGCAATATACTTCACCCGAAAGTGGAAGACGGAAAAGTCGTCCTTAAACCGCCTGCGGAAGCTTTTAAGCCCGGAACCGGGTCAAAGGTCAACTGGATATTCGAATATTCCAAAGACATGAAAGTGACATGCGCAGGCAGCACTTTCAAAGTACCCAGGGATAACCGCCTGATTATCTCTTCCCGTCCGAAATGGATCCGCATTGATATGGATAAAGAGATCTACGAGCAGCTTGAGTCCCTCTTCCCGATTGACGGGGCAATGCTTTCCGGTTATCAGATGATAAAAGAAGAATATGAGGACGGGTCTACCTACAGGGATTATGTTGAACATTCCGTAAAGGTTATTGAAAAACTGAAGTCATTGAATCCTGACCTCCGCATCCATGTGGAACTTACCTCCATCCAGAACCGGCTTATAAGAAAGACTATACTGACAGATATTGTCGCAAGGCACGTCCATTCCCTGGGACTTGACACCGTTGAAGTGGCAAACGCCCTGAACGTGCTCGGGTATGAAGAGCTTTCTTATTCCGTGATCAAAAAAGGAGAAAACGGGATCATGTCCCTTTACCAGGGGGCTGTCCAGCTAATGAAAGACCTTAAACTTGAAAGGGTACATGTCCATTCTCTTGGCTTTTATATCTGTATCCTGGCTAAAGGCCACCCTCTTACCCTGAAAGAACAAAGGGATGCCCTGCTCTTTTCCTCGGTTCTGGCAGCTGCTCAGGCCCTTAACGGAAAAATAGAGAACCTTGATGACGCTGAATCAGGATTGGAAGTACCTGTCTCAGCCCAGGGGCTGGAAGATCTGGAAAACTTCAAGCTTTACTGTACCGGAAGAAGGCTCTGCAGTTCGGATGAGTTTGAATACGGGTACATATATGGGGCGGACCATGACGCGATCCTTATTCCCTCCAAAGTGGTAGAGAAGCCAAAAGCTACAGTAGGGATAGGGGATACAATTTCTGCAGGAGCTTTTGCTGCCATGCTTGCAAGGATGAAACAGATAAAATCAGGGAAATAAACTATCTGGAACCTGAAAATGAGTTTTCTGAACACAGGAACCGGTCAAATGAACATACTTTGCGGCTATAACGTAAACATAGACTCCGTATACAGGATAAACGGAGCCGAAATTCAGGAACTGCTGGGATCGTTTGAAAAGACTGAAATTCTTGAGAAAATAGAAAATCCCCCCGGAAAAATTAGTTCTGAATCCGATTTTGTTGCAGGGCTAACTTATTGTATGAAAAACGGCTGTGGAGCCGAATGGCTTGTTTTTGAGAATGCGGTCTTTGAGTTTCTGAAGAACCGTTATTTTACAAAATCCCTTGTGAGAATGGGCGGGAATGCCGGGATTATGGCAAACGTTCTTTCCGAAATGGGGGCTTTGAGAGTAGTCCCTAACGTTGCATTTCCGTCAAAAACCCAGCTTTCTTTATTTTCTAAAAAAGCAGTATATTTCCCTGATTCCCCTCTGAAGGCTGAGACAGAGGCAGAGCAGAATCAGGATGCTTGGCATGAAAGAAACATACATACTTCTTCCAGCAGTCAGGATCCAATCCATTTCGTTTTTGATTTTTCCAAGGGCGAAACTTTTTCCCTTTACGGTACAGAAATCAGGGTTCCCAGAGAAAACCGCTTTATAGCGACCTGCGACCACTTAAATTTCAGGCTCTTTACCAGTCCCGCCTTTGAGAATTATGCCCTGAATCACGCAGGAGAAATGGACGGTGCACTTATATCAGGGTTCCATCTTCTTCTTGAAACCTATCCTGACGGCAGCACCTATAAAGATGTCCTGGAAAATTCTTTTTCCCAGCTTAAAGCCTGGAAAGCAAAGAACGAAAGGCTCAGGATTCACGTGGAATTGGGGCATTTTGCAAGCAGAGAGATTGGAAATTCGGTGTTTTCAAAATTTGCCGGGATCTCGGACAGCATAGGAATGAACGAAGATGAACTTTCAATGTTTAACAGCCTTCATGGAATTCCTGCCGAAGGGCTTTTACATATGGAAGCCGAAGCCGTAGGGAAAGCAGCCTGTAAACTTGCTTCCCTGTACGGGCTTGGAAACCTTTTCATCCACACAAGGGAATTCGTTCTGGCTGTCTTTAAGCCGGATGCCGGAAACTCTGGTAGATCAGTAATTTCAGAAAAATGGGCTGAAGGAAAATGGGATCAAAAAGAAAGCCCGGAACTGTTGAAAGCAGCCGGAAAAAAACTCGAGGCTATGGGTTTTGGGCTGAGGTGTGCAGGAGCATATGCAGCTTCAGGCAGGCTTGAAGGGAGGGAATTCATGGAAAAAGAGGCTTTAAAACTTCAGGAGAGCAGGTTCGGAAGAGAGCAATTACAGCTTTTCCTGAAAGCCTTCGGAGGAACTGTCTGCGGACAGGGAGCTTTTGCTTTAATGGAAGGTTATATGCTCTGCATCCTCCCCACACTGCTCTGCAAATCCCCGATAACTACTGTGGGGCTTGGAGATACCTTAACTGCGGGAACATTTTTGAGGGGGCTTGAACTGGATGTACAGGCTTGAACCTGCACTTTTTAACCTCGATTACACCCTTGACTGCGGTCAGGTCTTCCGCTGGAAAAAGGAAGGAGACTGGTGGACAGGAGTTGTGGGAGAAAATGTCATCCGGCTTTCCCAGGAAGAAAACAGCGGAGAATTGCTTGTCGATTCCAGCATCCGCCCTGAATTCATCTCTTATTATTTTCGCTTTGACGACGACCTTCATTCAATTTATGAGAGCATAAACAGGGACCTCCTGATAGACAGAGCAATCAACAAATATAAGGGTCTTCGGCTGATCCGGCAGGACCCCTGGGAATGCTTAATTTCTTATATGCTTGCTACGGCTTCGAGCATCCCGACTATTCAGAAGAGGATCTGCCTTTTGAGCCAGCTTTTCGGGCAGGAGCTTGAAGACGGATATTTCAGCTTCCCGGACCCTGAAACTCTTGCAAATGCGGATATGTTCATGCTTGACCGCTGTAAGCTCGGCTTCAGGGCAGACCGAATAAAAATGGCGGCAGAGGAGGTATGTTCCGGAGAACTGGATTTTAATGCTCTTTTCCGCCTTGAATATAAATACGCCAGGGAACGCCTTATGAGGCTCCGCGGCATAGGGGAAAAAGTTGCTGACTGCGTTCTACTTTTCGCTTTTGATAAAATGGAGTCTTTCCCGGTAGATACCCACGTCAGGCAGATCATCCAGCATTACCACATCGATGACAGCTACTTTGAAACCTGCACAAACCTGAGCTGTATGGGAGATTGGGGACGGGAATATTTCGGGCACTACTGCGGGTATGCCCAGGAGTATCTTTATTATCAGAAAAGGGTTGAGGGGTTTGTTCCTCTGTATTAACTTATTTTGATATCTTTACACCCATTTCCTCAAAAAAACCCTGAAATCCTGATCCTTTAACCTGCAAATTTCCGCATCCTCAAGAACCTCAAAACCTTTACTCACGCTCTGGTGTACCTGTTTTCCGAGAGAGGAATTTACAAGCTGTTCTTCAAGAAGCCCTTTTGCCGTCGGATATTTTCTCTGGACTTCAAAGACGTACTTCCCGCCTTCGATATAGCCTCCGAAAACATTTTCAGCTCCTTCGTATTTGGCTTTGAACTTCTCGGCATGCTCCCTCACCCATACCGGAGGACCAATTCGTTTTTTAACGTTGGGAAGGGTGCCAGAGATTAATTCGAGCATGATCACGGTTTCGGGTTTCCCTGACCAGACGCCGGTTTTGATAACTGAAAAATCGTAGTCGGTCACGAGGGATGCTGCAGCCTGTTCCATCTTATAGAGCTGCGGATAGAGCACATCGTCCACAACATCAGGCGTCTCAAAGACAATTGCAATCTGTGAACTTTTCCGGCTCTCCATTTTTTCAAGAAACTCATTATCCTCAATGGGCTGGGGAGATTCAGGGAAAAAGAACTTGATTTCCGGGCCTTTCAGAAACTCCCTGCAGTGGTCTATAAACATGCAGAATTTATCAAGGGAAAGGGCTGCTGCAACATTCCGCTTCGGGTCAGTCGGGTCGACCATTACCAGTGGCTCGCTGTGCTCCATTTCCGAGTGCTGCATAATATCTATTTTCTGCCCGGGCTTCCACGAAGAAGCTGATTTCACGGCTTTTTCGAAAGAACCGTAGTAAATGATAAGGAGTTCGGTCAGGTAGCCTGAAAAGCCCTGTGTTTTCAGTTCCGAGCCGTAGACTCCGCCCCCGCGCATGAACTGCTTCATGAGCAGGACATCGTCTTCCCGGCCTTTTATGTGGGTTTTTATGAATTCATTGTGGAAGGGAGTCCTGTCCACAGCAGATTTGAGCTGGCACGCCGAAGCGACCCGAAAACAGGGGACAAGGTCAACGTCAAAGCCTTTGTAGATAATATTCAGGTAAGGGTGTTCAGCGTGGCGGTCCTCGGCGTGTTCTGCGTGTTTTGCAACTTCTCTGGCAATTCCCATGCCGCTTATTTCCAGGTCCTTTCTGGACGTTTCCTCGGGAAAACTGATGAAAACATCAATATCATGGGTGCCTGAGAGCCATGTTCCTCTTGCAGCAGAGCCTACCATTTTTACAAAAATATCTGGTACACAAAGTTTTTCTGCTGCCGTTTTTACTTCCACGGCAAGCTCTTCCTGAACAGCCATGAGTTCTTTCCTTTCGGCTTCCGTGGGTTTAATTTTTTCAAGGACGGCAAGTTTCAGGTCTTCTGGAATGATGGTATCTGTTTCCATGCCGGGACGGCTCCATACGTTATTCTTGGTTATAAAGGTAAATTGTTAATTTATGGTTTTAAAGGTCAGAAACCTTCTCCTTTAACTTATATTTTGTGGGTCTTGGATCGAATTTTGAAAACCTGTTGTTTTCCGGATTGGAAGGCTGAAAGTGTCTCTTTTTCCTGGAATTTTACTCGGAATCATTCTTATGCCTATGGGTACTCTTCCAGGACTCCTGAGGTAGGGCTATATGTATACTTTAAATAAATGAACAGCACTTTATTTCCCGAATCTGGCATTTTTGCCGGTTTGTTTCTCTTCAATTTCAGCTCGCTTAATAGCTCGCTTTAAATCTGGCAGTTTATCCCTTATCAGTTTACTCCTGATCGGTTTACACTATATTGGTTTACTTTATATCGATTTACCTCAGGTCTCATAAATTCTATCCCAAGCTCTATAACCCGGTTGTGAAAAAATGTTAGTCTGGCTGTACTGGATTATCACTCTAACAATTGCTACCTGTGCATCAGTATATATCATAAAAAAAATGCCTGAAAACGGATTTGCAGTGCTCACTGCTTTTTATGTAGTTTACCTGGCAGCTTCGCAGGTTCTTGCCACACGCATTATTGTATTTGACCTCGGTTTTTACTCTTTCTTTGCTCCGGCAGCAGTTTTTATCTATCCCTTTATTGCCCAGGTCGTGGACATGATCAATGAGGTCTATGGGGAGAGAAGAACGCATATATCTATCCTTATCGCTTTTGCGACCCAGGTATTGTTTGTACTCTTCATAGGTATGGTCACAGGTCTCAGTCCTGCCCCTTTCTTTGAACTGGAAGATGCCTGGAAGAGCCTCTTTGGGCTGAGCATCAGGATTACCATTGCAAGCTGGGTTTCTTTTCTGGTCTGCTCGAACCTTGATGCCTGGATATTTGCATCCCTTAAAAAGCGTTTTTCCGAAAAAGAAGAGAATTTCAAGCATGACACTCTGATAAACCCTTACATCTGGCTCCGGTCGAGTGCAAGCGACCTTGTCAACCTGGCACTGGACTCTTTTATCTTTGTCTTCATCGCCTATTATGGGGTTATGCCTGTTCTCCCTCTGGTTATAGGGCAGCTTATCAGCAAGAACGTTATAGGTTTTCTTGACAACCCCTGGTTTGTATTTTACAAAAAACTGCTTAAACAGTAAATATTACCTTTGATTATCTTTAACAGGTAAAAATATAAGAGATATTTATATCCATTCCTGTTTTATTTTTTTAAGGGGTTTAAATCCTTTATTTCGATTTTTAGACTTTCCTGCACCCCAATGTTCTTCTGTTTTTTATTTGGCACACCCCAACTGACCAAAAACTTTTATCTAATTACTTCAATATCTAGAAATGTCTATAGTTTAACATTTCAGTATGATCAAAGTAAATGGGGGTATCGGGACACAGGAAAACATCCAGGGAGTGTTCAGGAACTTTCTTTTGTTTCTATTTTTCTCCTGGACTTCCGGCGGCTGAACCCCTGCTCCAATCCATCTAAAGGAGGTCTAATTTGGGGATTAAAATTTATCTAAAATTATTATGTCTATTTCTAATGCTCGGGTTACTATGTGAAACCGCAGCTGCACAGTTCTCAGGTTCAGCAGGCAGCCGCATCTGGGACGAAAACACAGATCAAAATCTTACCTATACCTGGACACCCCAGACATATTCGGGTTTTTATTATGACCTGGATACCGGGGAAGGTTCAGAAAGCATGACGATTCAGCTCACACAAGGAAGCCGAAGTGTCGAGAGAAACGGATTGCAGTATGAGACAAGGCCCATAGAAACGAAATTCGAAAATGAAAAATGGGGTAAATATCAGGTCATAGGGTTTATGGCAGAAAGGTATTTTGCAGGATATACGGAAAACTCCAGCTTTGTAAATGACGATATCAGTGTAATTTCTGATGGGCAGCTTTCAAAAATACTTATTGATAGCGATGACAGGAAGTCTCTGTACACAGGCTCTTCCCTCATACTCGAAGAAGGTTATTCCCTTAACGTTGTAGAAGTTGATGTCAATGGAGACACTGTATGGGTACAGCTCGAAAAGGATGGAGATGTGATAGACGACGGTTTCCTCTCTTCTAACAGCGACTATGTTTATAAAACCGATCTTGGAGAAGCTGATGATGTACCTCTGATAGCTGTCCATTTAGCTCAGATATTCCGGGGCACAGAAACAAATGCAGTCTTTATAGAAGGGATTTTCCAGATATCAGACGAATATGTCCAGATCGAGAATGGAGACAGATTCGGAAAAATGGAGATAAGTTCCACTTCAAGTTCCGGAATTATAATGAAAAATGAGGACTCTATTACCCTCAGCAAGGGAGATACAGTCGATATCATGGGAAAACTCAGCTTCCTTGTAGCTGATTCCGATGATCTCCGTTTTGGACCCATAGTCGAGACTACTGAACCCGGAAGCTATGAATTGAGGGGTACTGTCCACGATGAAACATTTAACACAACTCTCTGGACACCTTACAACTTTGAAGGGTTCTATTACAGCATAGATGAAAATGTCTCCACCGAAAGCCTGACCCTCACAGAAGGAATCAGCGGAAGGTCGATTGATGACGAGACTCTTGTTTATTCAACCAGCCCTGCACTTGTAAAATTCAAGCAGGAAAGCTGGGGTTCATATCAGGTCATAGGGTTCATGGCAGAGAAGTATTTTGCGGGCTACCCTGCGAATACCTTTGAAAATTCAAAAAGTGTGAGTGTCCTTTCTGATAATATCCTTTCAAAAGTCCTGATAGATGACGATAACAAAAGATCTATGTTCACAGGCTCCTCCATAGCTCTTGAGAATGGTTATTCTCTCAAAGCCTCAGAAGTTGATGTAAACGGGAACAGAGTACTCCTCGAGCTGTACAAGGACGGAAAGCTTCTGGATTCTGGAATCGTTTCCAGTAACGGGACCTATATCTACGAAGCAGATATAGGTGGAGCTGAAGATGTTCCTATGATTGCAGCCCATATAAGCACAGTTTTCCGCTCACGTGAAACGGACGCCGTCTTTATAGAAGGGATATTCCAGGTCTCAGATGACTATCTTGAGCTTTCCCAGGGTGACTCTTTCGGAAAGATGGAAATCAGCACTATTTCCAGCTCAGGTATTACAATGAAGAACGAGGACTCGATTTCCCTCTCAAGAGGCAATACCATTGACCTGATGGGCAATGTCAGTTTCAAGGTAGCTGATTCCTCTGTCCTGCGTTTCTATCCCTTTGTTGAAGTTGAGACTGCTCCACAGGACCAGCTTGAGATTAAAGTACCGGAAGTCTTTGTGGTTGGACAGGCAGCAAATATTTCGGTCACAGCAAGAAATGCTGCAGTCAGTGATGTTGAAATCCTTCTCGGGAACAAGAGCATCGGGACCACGGGAGACGACGGGGCTCTCACATACACCCCAACTCAGGAGGGTAGCTTCAAATTATCTGCAAACAAGCAAGGTTATATCTCTGGAAGTAAGGACGTGGACATTGTCGGAGCTGGAGTCATAAAACTGCTGCTTTCAGTCTCCCCGGAAACCGTTAAAAAAGGAGACCAGATAAAAATAGGGGTTACCGATTCTGTACAAAACAAGCCGGTCTCCGGTGCAGATGTCTATTTCGGCGGCCAGAAAGTTGATGGGCAGACTGGCACGGACGGTACTGTATCTTACTGGGTAACTGCTCCAGGCACATTCACGGTTAATGCTACAAAAGCAGGTTATGAAGAAGGAAAAACTATTGTTGAGGTTATCGAAGACAAAGCTGAATTCGAGTATTCAAACCTCTTAATTGAGCCTGCTTCTGTTAAAGCGGGAGACGCAGTTTCAATCCAGGCAAACGTTACAAACACAGGCAACATTGCAGGAGAAACCGAAGTGGAACTTCTGATCAACAATGAATCCGTGGACTCCGAAACCGTAAGCCTGGAAGCCGGCGAGAGTAAAGCAGTCACATTCTCCCATACCGAGAAGGAGCCAGGAAATTATACGGTTGAGATAGGAGACATGAGCGGAAGTTACGAAGTAACGAAGTCAACTCCTTTCTTCAGCATTGCTGCAACTATCGGCATACTTGCCACAGCATTTGTACTGCTCAGGAAAAGAAGGAACTAAAAAGATTTCTACTTTTTCGCAGCAGGGGCCGGAAATTAATTTTTGATTCCGGTCTTTTTCTTCTTCTTCTTTTTGTTTTTTGTTCTTATTTTAATTCTCTTCCCCGTTTCCATTAATTGTAGCCATAGTCCCCTTGTAACTTGTCAGTGAAGCCCCTATATTCCCTGTAATCTTGTTTGTGGGATACAGAAGATCTGGCTTCCCGAATAAAAGAGCATTGCTGAAGGATTGATGTCAATCTCTGGAGCGTCATATATGGCATTAATGCTGCTCTGCCAGTCATGCGCCTTCAGGGCGGAGGGCACATAGTTAATACGTCTTCCATTGCCGGACTGGTGCCGTTCCCATTCCAGGCTCTTTATTGCACCACAAAGTACGCAGTAGTCGGGATGAGCGAGAGCATGCGGTATGAATTTGCAGAAGAAGGTATTCATTTATCGGTTCTGTAAAATCACAAGTCTCAGGAAGTTATTTGGTAGATAATTCCATATCGGGAGATCAATTTTTCCATACTACACAAAAACTTGACTTCAAATTTACAGCTAATTAGGTATACTGCCTTTCATGAAAAATATCTAAATGAAATGGAGGAAAACAGTAAAAGAAGAGAACAATTCTATACGCTGAATTTTGATCAAAAGAGTGAATAATGGGTTCACAAGGTTTGGTCTGCAACAATGAAGTTTATTACGGGATCAGGTTTTACTCTGTCCTGAATTTGCTTCATTTTAAGCTTACATGTCAATGAAGTTCATTGCGGGATAGCTTTTAGACTGTCCTGAATTTGCTTCATCTCGCAGTTTACGCCATAAATGAAGGATATTACGGGATCGGTTTTCAAGCCGTCCTGAATTTGCTCCACCTTATAGCTACGCGCCAATGAAGTATTAAATTATGGGATCAGTTTTCAGACTTTCCTGAATTTGCTTCATCTTAAGCTTACATGCCAATGAAGTAGATTTCGAGATCGGTTTTCAAGCCGTCCGAATTTGCTTCACCTTATGCTTACATGTCATGAAGTTCATTGCGGGATAGCTTTCAGACTGTCCTGAATTTGCTTCATCTCGCAGTTTAAACCATAAATGAAGTAGATTTCGGGATCGGTTTTCAAACTGTCCTTAATTTGCTCCACCTTATGCTTACGCGTCAATGAAGTATATTACTGGATCAGATTTTACTCTGTCCTTAATTTGCTCCACCTCGCAGTAAAAGCATCAATGAAGTAGATTTCGGTATCGGTTTTCAAACTGTCCTTAATTTGCTCCATCTTATAGCTTACGCGTCAATGAAGTAGATTTCGGGATCAGTTTTCAGGCTGTCCTGAATTTGCTTCATTATAAGCTCACATGTCAATGAAGTTCATTGCGGGATCAGGTTTTACTCTGTCCTGAATTTGCTTCACTTTACAGCTTAGTTCCTTGTGAACAATATATACTATGTAAGTTCCTGTATATAACACTGGCGGTATAATTACTGAGAGTAATATAATCGGTTCATTTTTTTGCAAAGTATACCTGCAAATCAGTCTTATACTATGTCAATACGTGTGTACATCGAATGCTTCACTGATTTTTACATTCTTTAAACGGCGTCTTATGATTTTTTCCACATATGACGAAAAGACCTCTATATGTGCCTAATTAGAGAAGAAAACAAATAAAACAGGTTTATTAAGGAAATAAGGCTCACAATGAGCAATATATGAGATTTCTTTATGGTTTTGTTTTTCAGGATTCAGTATTACTTTTGTTTTTCCTGCCACCGTTCAAACTATCTTTAAAAATCCCTCTTTTTTGTGAAGTGAAACAGTCTCGGGCACTCCATAAACTAATTAATATATATAATTTTTTAGAAACGAAGAGAATATATCAGATAAATTCTAACTATGTTAATCTCTGTGATGTTACAAATTAGAATAATTGTGTTAAACAAGTTCTGAACAAGGTTGAGCTAAATTTAGAAGAGGTTTCGAGAATGACTGAAAAACTTGGAATTCTGGCCATCGGCCACGGAAGCAAACTTCCTTACAACAAGGAAGTAGTAACCCAGATCGCAGATTACATCGCACAGAAGCACACTGATGTCATTGTCAGAGCAGGATTCATGGAAAACAGCGAACCCACCCTTGAAGAGGCAATTGCAGGCTTCTCAGGCACAGGGGTAACAAAGGTTGCAGCAGTACCTGTTTTCCTGGCTTCAGGCGTCCACATTACAAAAGACATCCCTGAAATCCTGAGCCTGGACAAAGACGGCTGCGGAACCCTTGAGATCGATGGAAAGGAAGTTCCCCTCTGCTATGCAAAGCCCCTCGGAGCCGACGAACTGATAGCTGACCTCGTTTTCAAGAGGGTTCAGGAGTCCCTGTAGATCTGAAGATATTCGGGTCCGGTTTTCATTATGGGCTTGCTGCGGAAGAAGATCGCCGTGCTCGACCTTACACACGGCGGCATTCCAATCGCGAAAAAGCTTGCATCTCTGGGAAATGATGTTTCCGGGGTAGACGTTTACGGGACCGTGGACCCGGCACTGCTCGGGGAGCTTGAAGAAAATTACGGCATTCGATGTTCAAAAGCTCCCCTCCCAATTTCCGAATTTGATCTTCTGGTAGCGCCCGTACACCTTGACCCCGCTTATTCCATGCTAGCGCAAGCCGCATCCGAAGGAAAAAAAATTGTCTCCCACCACGAAATTGCAGGAGAAATCCTCAAAAAAGACCAGAGGCTTTCCGGCATAAAAATAGTTGAAGTAACTGGCGTAAAAGCAAAAACAAGTACTGCATCCCTGCTCTCTGACATGCTCTCCCGCAAATTTAAAGTCTTACTCCATACCTCGCGCGGGCTTGAGGTCTGGGAAGAAGGCTCCCCTTCTCTTATTCACAGGGGGCTGAGCATAACTCCGGGAAGTATCCTTACAGCCGTTGAAAAAAGCCTTGATGCAGGAATAAAACCTGAATTCTTCATCTTTGAAATCTCTATAGGGGGCACGGGTACCGCAGACATGGGGATTCTCACAACTCTTTCGCCCGATTACAGGATTGCAAACAATACTTCCCTTGCAAGCGACGCAAAACTCCAGCTTATCCTTAATGCAAAACCCGGAAGCACCCTTCTTCTCAATGCCGGAGCAGAAAAAGCCCTTGAAGCTGCAAAAGGAATTCAGGCAGAGGTCCTCACCTTTAAGGATCCGTTTTTTGCAGACAACAGCTTACTGGTTTCCAGCGACCCGGACTTTGTTCTGGAAACTGAAAACCGTGAAGTGAAAGCTTCCGCTGTTCTGGAACCGTCAAATACTCCTGAAGTTTCAGGCTCTACCCTGCGATTTCTCAGCAGAGGAAAAGAAATCTTTTCAGCTTCCCTGCGTTCAGGATACAGCAGTTCTGCATACAGGACAGCTTTTATTGCAGCCTCTGCTGCAGCTCTCGAACTTGGGGTTGAGACAAAAGATGTGGTTTCTGTGCTTGAAGAGTTCAGAGGGCTTTCAGGCAGAATGCAGGAAAAAGAGCTTAACGGAGTTTCTATGATCGATAACTCAAATTCCGGAATGGATATCCTTTCTGCGGAAAAAGCCCTTGAATACGCTCTCCTGAAGAAAAAAGACGAAAAAAAGAGCAGTATAATCCTTGTACTTGGAGAAGAAGCCTCTCAGGTCTGTGAAGGTCTTCCTCCTGCTTCAGTTCAGGGGTTTATAGAGAAATTCGGAACAAAATGCGGGCATATCATACTTGTCGGAGAGAGGATGCGGGCAGTTACTGCTAAAAACGCTTCTTATGCAGGCAGCCTTCCGGAAGGGCTATCGAAAGCTTCGGAACTTGCAGGGACAGGAGATATAATTCTCTCCTCCGTGAAATGTTTCCGCTGATTAATCAGGAGTCGCAGGTCAGGCTGCGGGGTTTTAGCCGGATTATTTATGATACAATTTTATACAGGGTCTTCCAATCTGTATTCGTTTCCATCGCTTGTTTAACTTTCTTCACTATTTAACTACCGCTTAATTCAATTTGCTGACATTTGTTTAACTGCCACTTAACTTCATATTCATTTCAACCTGTCTTGCTCCCGAATATCTTTTCCCGTTCAGCCGGGGTAAATTGTCTGCGGGATGCCAGAATCTCCCGGGTGAAACCCATATCGTTATTCATATCATCAGAAAGAGGATTTACCATGACTCAAAAAGAGATTTCAATCATTCACCCCCGCCCAAGTTCAATCGTTGCGGCTCTTTATACCCTCAGGGACTTAAACGTAGATGTTGCAATCCTTCACGGGCCCCCTGGCTGTTCTTTCAAGCATGCGAGGCTACTTGAAGAAGACGGCATCCACGTAGTTACCACAGGGCTTGATGAGAACGGATTTGTTTTCGGTGGGCACGATAAGCTTGTGCAGGTTATCAGCAAATCCATAGAACTCTTCAACCCGAAAATCCTGGGTGTTGTCGGCACCTGCGCCAGCATGATCATAGGAGAGGAAATGCACGAAGCCGTGCTCGAGGCTAACCCGGACATCCCTGTAATTGAAGTTGAAGTTCACGCAGGCTACCACAACAACACAAAAGGTGTGCTCTTTGCTCTCGAGTCCGCACTCGATGCCGGGATAATTGACCATAAAGAGTTCGAGCGCCAGGAGTACCTCCTCCAGAAAGCCACAGAGGTCGAAAAGAGGTTCGGGGCTGCAAGCAGGGAATACCTCGCGCCCTCCAGAGGAGACGTCAAATATAAGGTTGCAAAGCGGCTTATTGAGCTCCTTAAGGAAGGAAAAAAAGGGCTCGTCATAATGAACGCCAAAAAAGAGACCGGCTACATGTTTGCAGACATTACCCTTGCAGTCAATGAGGTTGCAGCTGCACTCGGGAAAAAGGAAAACCTGGTAAACATGGCAAATATCGACCCTGAGCTCGGGCTTCCGAGGGTCAGGCAGCATGCCGAATACATTATGCGGGACTTCAAAGCCCACGGGGTTGAGATTCACGAAATTATCGGCGGCATGGACGAATACCCTGTTGCAGGGGAAAAGGTCAGCGAGCTGATAAAGGAAAAATACAGCGATTACGATTTCGCGGTTATCACAGGTGTTCCGCATGCAGTCCCTATGGAGAACATACGGCACATGGAGCTGATCTCCAGTACGAACGGTCCGAGGCAGGTTCTTCCCTTAAAAGAGATGGGGCATCAGCATGTTATGGTTGAGATCGACCTCCACCCCAAGACCCTTGGAGTCAGCACGATAGTGGAGTCCGAGTTTGGAGCCACATTAAGGGAACTTGCAAAGGAAGCCTGAGCAGGAAAGGACAGAGCCAGAATCAAAGGGAATTCAGATTCAGCAGGCTTGCCAGAATAAAATCAGAGCTCAAGCCAGGAAAAATCAGATTACGGGAGGGAGATTCTTTGAAAAAACAAAAGATCATTGCAATTTACGGAAAAGGCGGCATAGGCAAATCGAGCACAGCTTCAAACGTTGCAGCTGCATGTGCGGAAGCGGGCAAGAAAGTCATGATCATAGGTTGCGACCCCAAAAGCGATTCTTCAATAACTCTTCTCGGGGGGCGGAGAATTCCTACAATCCTCGACCTCCTCCGCGAAGGTGTGGATGTGAAGGAAAAAGATGTTGTTTTTGAAGGCTATGCAGGCGTCAAATGCGTGGAAGCCGGAGGCCCGGAACCGGGCATAGGCTGTGCAGGGCGCGGGATTATAGTCGCAATTCAGAAGCTGAAAAGCATTTCAGGAGACCTCTTGAAAGAACAGGACCTCATCATCTATGATGTTCCCGGAGATATCGTCTGCGGCGGGTTTGTTGCCCCTGTCAGGAAGGGTTTTGTGAATGAGGCGTACGTCCTGACATCGGGAGAGTATATGCCCCTTTATGCAGCAAACAACATCTGTAAAGGGCTTTCCAAAATAGGGATGCCTCTTAGCGGGGTAATTTGCAATTCCAGAAATGCGAGCAGAGAAGAGGAGATTGTCAGGAAGTTCTCCGAGGAAATCGGCAGCCAGTTAATGGCTTTCATCCCGAAGCGGCAGGCAGTGCAGGACTGGGAAAGGGAAGGTTATTCTGTTATGGAGAAAGCTCCTGATTCCGATATTGCTGAAGTTTACCGCCAGCTTGGAAAGAAAATCCTGGAAAACGAAAAGAAGGTCATGGCAGACCACCTTAGTGATGAACGGCTAAGGGAAATGACAAAATAAATCGAAAAATGAAAAAAAGAGCCGGCAAGAACTGGTAAATTAAAACAAATTCCCAGGCCCGGCGTAAACCGCAAAACTGCAGCCTTAAAAACTACCTGTGCCGCAGTAAACTGAAAAACCAGATCCGGGGTATAATATCATGTCCCACAGCAACCAGCCAGGCGGAAAAGAGGCAGGGAGCATTCCCAGAGTCCTGATTTCCGCAGACCGCTCTTCTTCAGGCAAGACCACGATTTCCATGGGGCTCATGGCTGCCCTTGTTTCAAGAGGGTATAAAGTCCAGCCCTTCAAGGTCGCCCTTGACTACATCGACCCCAGTTACCACACCGAGATCACGGGCAGGTTCTGCAGAAACCTCGACGGATACCTCATGGATGAGCACGGGATTCTTGATGTCTACACCCATGCCTGTGAAACCGGAGGCGGGGCTGATATTGCAATTATCGAAGGCGTCCGCGGGCTTTACGAGGGCTTTGAAAGCCTGAGCGACCTCGGGAGCACAGCCCAGATTGCAAAAATCCTTAAATGCCCTGTGATTTTCGTAATCAATGCACGCAGCATTACCCGCTCCGCTGCTGCTCTTATTGGCGGTTACAAGAATTTCGACCCTGATGTTGAGATCGCAGGAGTAATCCTCAATAATATAGGAGGCCGTCGCCACGCACAGAAAGCAAAAGAGGCAATCGAACACTATACCGGCGTGCCGGTTATAGGAATTATTCCCAGAGATCCTTCAATGCAGATTTCCATGCGGCATCTCGGGCTTATGCCGGCTCTCGAAGGCAGGCGGAGGCTTGGAGATGGTGGGTTTGAGGACAGGCTTCACGGCATTGAAGAGATTATCAACAAAGGAATTGATGTGGACCGTTTTCTGGAAATCGCTGGCAGTGCAAAACCCCTGGCAGGTCCGGAAAACAGTATTTTCTCCCCTTCCGTAAATGAAGGCTCTCCAGAGCCGAGGATAGGGGTTGCCCTTGATGAGGCTTTCAACTTTTATTACCGCGATAATATTGACCTGCTGGAACTTTCTGGTGCGGAAATTGTTTACTTCAGCCCTGTAAACGATACAGAGCTTCCTGATGTTGACGGTCTCTATATAGGAGGCGGCTACCCCGAGCTTTTTGCAGCCGAACTCGAAGCCAATGAGTCCATGAGAACAGCCATCAAAAAAGCTTCTGCTGCAGGCATGCCCATATATGCCGAGTGCGGCGGGCTCATGTACCTTACGGAAAAAATAAGTACCGGAGTCCCGGGAAAGGGCACTTACCATGATGCTTCCATGCCCGAGTCCACCTATTCAATGGTCGGAGCTCTTCCGGGTCACACAATTATGGGGCAGACAAGAGTTGTAAGTTATAATATAGGGACCCTTGAAAAGGACTGCCCGATAGGAAAGAAGGGAAACAGCTTCAAAGGGCATGAGTTCCACCACTCCGAAATCCTGGAAATCCCCGATGACGCTGAGTTTGCAATAGCACTCTCAAGGGGCACCGGAATAAAGGGCGACAGGGACGGGCTCATCGTTAACAATACCATTGGCTCTTACGCCCATCTGCACGGAGCTGCTTACAGGGAACTTGCAGGCTCGATTGTCGAAGCTGCCCGTATGTTCAGGGACTCAAAAGCTTTCAGGTAAATTGATGGAGCTGAGAGCTGCCGCAAATATCGGAAGCTGCGGGCAGCAACCTTTGAAGGTAGAAAAAACAATATTATATTAAGCTCAATTATTATACTCCAGTTATTAATAGGGGTTTGATTGTTAAAAGCCAGAAAGATAGTCCAGCTCTGTGTAAATCAGATTGTTAAAAGTCAGAATCTTATAAAATAAATTTTTGCAAAACTTATTTTCATTCTATTTTCTTCTCAGGTGAATCTATTGAATACACAACTTAAAGGGGACCGGGTCCTCGCAGGAAAGGAAGCGGTGGCTGAACTTTACAAAACAGCTTATTTCGGGCGTCCCAGAGATGACGGGCTTGAACTCTCGCTTGTGGAGGCTGCATACCTTCAGTCCAGAGGGAAAATCGATATCGAGCTTGAAGGAGAACCGCTCGATTTCAGGGCATTTTTCGAACAGGCTTCCTTGAGGCAGCAGAATTTCGAGCTGAAGTATATCGTTTACAAGGACCTCAAAGAGAGAGGGTATTATGTCCAGCCTTCAGCTACGGACTTCAGGGTATACCCGCGGGGCAGCCATCCCGGAAAAAGTGCGGCAAAAATTTTTGTCCACGTCCTTTCCGAAAGGCAGCTCCTTCCTGTGAAGCTCCTGAAGGAGTCGGTTGCTTCGGCAGAAAACGTGCATAAGCAGTTTATCCTGGCTGTGGTGGACGAAGAAAGTGACCTTACTTTTTATGAAATCAAATCCGCTGCCCCGAAAGGGGAGATGCCTTACCCCTTCCCTGCAGTCAAAACCGATGCAACTTTCCTTGAAGACAGGGTAATAGCCTGGGATGCTGAAGCTTCGGGAGCCCTTTATTCCAGAGGATTCTACGGGAAAATGCTTGACTCTGAAAGGCTGCAGCTTTCCCTTGTTGAATCTCTCTACCTTTTTTCCAGAGGGGTCATAGTCGTCAGGGACAGGAAAGGAAAGGTCTTTTCATTCGAAGAGTTTGTTGAGAAAGCCTCGGAAATTGAAGGCTCTTTTCTCAGGAAATACAGCGCGTATAAAGCCCTGCGGGACTCAGGGCTTGTGGTCAAGACAGGTTTTAAGTTCGGCACCCATTTCAGGGTCTACAGGAAAGTAGAATCAATCGAAAAAATCCCTCATTCCGAGTACCTTGTAAACGTCGTCCCTGCAGATTATGACTTCAGGCTGCCGGTTCTGTCCGGGGCTGTCAGGCTTGCAAACAGCGTGCGCAAAAGAATGCTTTTTGCAGTTGAGAAAGGGGAAGAAGTTGAGTATCTGGATATAGGCAGGGTCAAGATGTGATCATGTTCTTGATAATTCTATATTGATATTACATTAAAAATATTATATTAGACATATGTTATTACTGGTACTATATTTTGCATTGAGTCTTTATTGTTTCTTCGGAAAACAGAGTGAACATTACTGATCTTACTGCTGGTTTATCACTGGCTGTTAAGCTTTACCTGAATATACGTATTCACCGTTCCCAATGGTTCTGGTTTTCATTCAGGAAAGAAGGCGAATTATAAATGTGGGACATTATTGCAGTGGACATTTCAGGCAGGCACAGGATAAAAGGAGGCTACTATATGGTCTGTGCAGCGGTAGCTCTCACTGTTTCTGCTGACCATATTGAAAAGATAAAGCAGGTGAAGATTCTGCCCTTCTGGCTAAAAAGAGCACCGGGTCTGCTTGATATTGTCCAGTTGATTGAGGATACGGCTGACCAGCTTTCCTTTGAGGGCACGATTGTTGCAGAGAAAGGAGATATGTATAACCAGCCCCTCTGGGTGCCCGAAAGCATGTTTTCCCGGGCATTTAAGTACCAGGAGTCCATAGCTGAGAGAAGGGCTATCGAACTTGCTCACCATATTTCTCTGAGTGCCCGAAATTTACTCATTAAAGAACTTAATATTGAGGCGTAAAAATTCCAGCAGAAAAGAAAACCGAAAACGAAAGCCGGGTAATTCTCGTAAAAAGGACTAATCCGCGTGCTGACCCTGAACGCAGTGAATATCTCTTTGAGGAACTCAGGGAGCTTTCAAGAGCTGCAGGCTATGTCCCTGTCGGCGAGCTTACCCAGACAAGGTTTCCTGACTCAAGGTACCAGCTCGGGAAAGGAAAGATAGAGGAGCTTGCCGAACTTGTGAGGCAGAAGAGAGCAGGAAAGGTAATTTTCTACAACAGGCTTTCCACAATTCAGCTTTTTAATATCTCGGAAATCTGCGGGTGCCAGGTTATAGACAAATTCCAGCTTATCCTTGAGATTTTTGCAAAAAGGGCTACCACCCGCCGCTCCAAACTGCAGGTTGAACTTGCAAGGCTGAGGTATGAGGTCCCGAGGGCAAGAGCTATTGTTTCCCTCGTGAAAAAAGAGGAAAGGGCAGGTTTCATGGGACTTGGGGACTATGAAGATGCCTATGAGCAGGACTTGAAGAAAAGGATTGCAAGGATCGAAGAGGAACTTGAGTCTGCCGGGAAAGACGACGAGTCCCTGCGGGGTTTTCGGCACAGGAAAGGCTTTTCTCTTATAGCCCTTGCAGGCTATACCAATGCCGGAAAAAGCACGCTTTTCAATGCCATCGTTAATGAAAGCGTTGAAGCCCAGAATATGCTTTTTACGACCCTTGTGCCCACTACCAGGGCTCTTGACCTTGGCGGAAGAAAGGCTCTTCTGACGGATACCGTGGGGTTCATAGAAGAACTTCCGCACTGGCTTGTTGATGCTTTCAAGTCCACCCTTGATGAGATATTCCTTTCCGACCTCATCCTGCTGGTAGTCGATGTAAGCGAAAAACCCGAGATAATTTTGCAGAAACTTTCCACATCCCATGATACTCTCTGGGACCGCATCCAGGGAGTTCCCGTAATCACGGTGCTCAACAAAACTGATCTGCTTGAAGAATCCGAACTTGAAGCCGTCATGAATGAAATAGGCTATATGGCTCCAAATCCCGTATTTGTTTCTGCAAAAGAAAAAACCGGCATGCAGGAGTTAAAAGCCGAAATAATCAAACATCTCCCTGCATGGTCTTTTTATTCTTTTTCCCTTCCTAATTCGGAAAAAGGAATGTCGATCCTCTCCTGGCTGTACGACGAAGGCATTGTTCACAGGGTTGATTACGGAGAGAGGATTTCAGTGGATTATGAAGCCAGAGAAGATATAATTAACAGGATAAAATCTCTGGAGCTTAACTCTGGTGAGTGAGGCAAATAAGGTTTTTAGTGCCTTTTCAGGTATTACGGAATAATAATGAGTCTTTCCAATTCTATAAAAATCATTGGTATATTACTCATATTTTTGCCAATATTTTTCTTTTCAGCAGGTTTTTTGCATAATCTGAATATTGTTCGTATACCTACGAAAGGCATTTATACCATAAGGTTGTTTGTGTCTTTGCGAACGGGTGTCTACTGAAGATATCAGACCCTCCTAATATCCTAAACTACCCCTACACCAGATTTTTTTCTATGAGTGAACCCGTTCGTTATTCCTCCTCTTCTCTTTTATTTCTCTTTTCTCTCAGTACTCTTCCGTTTCAAAATTTATATAAATTCGACTCGCATTTTTATCCCATCATGAAATTCGATCTTCACGTACATTCCGAGTATTCAAAAGATAGTAATTCAAGTCACAGTGACATCATTAAGACTGCCCTCAAAAGGGGGCTTGACGGGTTTGCTATCTGCGATCACGACACCGTGGAGGGCGGCATTGTCTGCGCGGAAAAAGCCGTGGAACTCGGTCTTGAAATTACAGTTATTCCCGGAGTGGAAGTGAGTTCTTCGAAAGGGCATATTCTGGTTCTCGGGGTCAGGGAAAACATTGAGCCGCTGCTGAGCCCTGAAGAAACGATCCGGCGGGCAAGAAAACTTGGCGGAACAGTCATTATCCCTCACCCTTTCAAGCGCAGCTCCCACGGGATAGGAAGTTTCGAAGGACTTGATACCGATGCCGTAGAGGTTTTCAATTCCCGCTGCCTCTTTAATTCAGCCAACCGGAAAGCCATGGAAGAGGCAAAAAGGCTCGGAATACCCGGGGTTGCGGGAAGCGATTCCCATATCCCCGAAATGGTAGGGCAGGCGTACACTGAAATCGACTCTTCTGAGAATACGGTGGAAGCCGTGCTGAGAGCGATCAGGGAAGGAAATGTTGCTCCTGAAGGGGAAAACACTCCCACTCCTATTATCCTTAAACAGATGTCAGGAAGCGCAAAACGGAAAATTAAGAAAAAGTTATTCGGAAAGCCTTAAAGGGCTATTGGAATTAAATTTGCGACCCAATTAGTTGAAATAAAAATTATTAAATAGTTGTCAGCCCCAGTATTTCTGAATGCAGCTAAAAACTGAGTATGAAAAGATAGAACCCTACATCACAAAAGACGGTTCAATAATCCGTGAATTCATGCACCCCTCAGTCCACGGAAATTCAGAGCAGAGCCTTGCCGAAGCCACCGTGCCTGCCGGAGGAAAAACAATGCTTCACAGGCACAGGCTGACCGAAGAAATTTATCATATCACAACAGGCTGCGGGATAATGACCCTGGGAGGTCAGGAGTTTGAAGTCCGTACAGGGGATGCAGTCTGTATTCTGCCGGGGACTCCGCACAGGATAAGGAACACCGGAGAAAAGGAACTGAAAATTCTCTGCTGCTGTGCGCCGGCATATTCGCATGAGGATACGGAATTGATGGAGTGATTTGTGGTTTTTGTCTTTGTTATTTCCCTTAAAGGGCATATATCCCGGTACTCTCTGACAAGTTCATCAACAAAACCAGAAAAATTAAAAAGATTCGGAAATGTTTTGTTACTTTTTAAAAAATCCTTACAATTATATACAAAGAATGGTTAATGTTTATGGATTCTGGAATAATCCGGAGCCTGCTCCGGGGACAGATGGGCAAGGGGAAAGCCCATATAAGAATTTTGAGGAAACTGGAGCTAAAAAAGGAGGTGCGTTAACTGTGGGAGTCTCCAAAAAAGGAGAAAAATACCGCTGTGAAATCTGCGGCAACGAGGTCACCGTAACAAAAGTTGGCGGTGGAACACTTGTTTGCTGTGGAGAGGAAATGACCCTCATAGAAGAATAACGAAAGAGTCAGAGTTCTCTCATGTAAAGAGAATACATGAGGCCAGCCTTAAAAAGTTCGGATAAAATCGAATATAAACAGGATTGTCTGATCTGGAGGGAAAGTGATGAAATGTTATGAATGCGCCCTGGAGGGCAAAGATACGGATGCTGTGGGAATTTGTATCGTGTGCGGGAGAGGGGTTTGCAAAAAGCACCTTATACATGAGGAAACCCCTGTATGGGAAGGCAACTATCCTATTCAACTTAAGCCAGACCAGGAACACATCAAGAGAATTGTCTGTGTCCCCTGCCATGAAGCTTTGAAAGAGAACTGTCTGTTTAACCAGGTATGTTGAGGTGGTCAAGTATGCTGAAATGTTACGATTGCCTTGAGAATAATAAGGATAGTGAAGCAGTAGGTGTATGCATAGTCTGCGGAAAAGGTCTCTGCATGGAACATATCAAACAGGTAGAATTCCCCATGAAAGGAGGCTATCCTCTGCCTGAGGTCACACTCAAGAAAGACCTTCCCAGAATGATGTGCCGCGAGTGTATCGATAGTATTCTTGGAGAAGACTTCTGCGTATAATTTCACTGCCTGAATTATGCTCAGAATTGTATACACATTTTTTTTCAGTGCACAAACATCACGGGGAAGCATACAGGCAGATCGAGATTATGTCAGGGGAAGAGAAAGAAGGAAAGAAATGCGGCTGGAAAGCCTGAAAAGTAGTTAAAATATGGGGGAAAGGCAGTGAAAAGTCAGGGGCTTCTGATTCTGATCATTACCACTCTTTTTAAAATGTAGCTGAAGAAGCCCCTTTTATCCTTTAACCCGGCGATGTAAATTGGAGACGTGCATAATCTCCCTAAAAAGTCAAAAAGAAGATAAAAACCAGAGATAAGGGCTAAAATCGTCCAGGAATAAGATTATTGCCCTGAAACCCTCTATAATAGAGATAATTTCGACGGTGCTGGATCCAACAGACTCTTAGTTAAGAGATAAAGGAGAAGGGACATGCAGGAAACCGAAACCAAACCAATAAGGATTCTGGGAATCTCGGGAAGTCCCAGGAATATGGCAACTGATTATCTGGTTCAGGAAGCCCTGAAAATTGCAAAGGAGAAGTATGGTGCAGAGACGGATTATTTCTCTTCAAAAGGAAAAAAATTAAACTTCTGCATCCACTGTGATTTCTGCATTCGAAAAAAGGAAGGCTGTATCCATAAGGACGATATTGCGGTTGAACTGTATGATAAAATGATCTGGGCAGATGCCTGGATTATAGGTACTCCTGTCTACCAGGGAACGGTAAGCGCCCAGACAAAAACTATAATGGACCGCTGCAGAGCCGTCGTTGCAAAAGATCCTAAGGTATTTTTAAACAAGGCTGGAATGGGGATTGCGGATGGAGGAGACCGCATAGGAGGGCAGGAGCCTGCTATTCAGACTATTCTTAACTTTTATGTGATTAATGAAATGATCCCTGTTGGGGGAGGCTCCTTTGGGGCAAACCTCGGAGGGACGTTCTGGTCAAAGGACAAAGGAGCAGAAGGAGTTTCAGAGGATTCTGAAGGTATGCGGAGCCTTAGAAGGACCCTTAAGAAGCTTATTCAGACAGCCCAGCTCGTGAAAAGAGCTGCCTCCGCAGAGGTGCCTCAAACTCCTGTGCCTGAAACTCCGAAGGAAGAAGCAAACAGGCAGTAAATAAACAAGGCTGGATAAAAGCCTGGAGATTCAAAAATCTGTTGGAAATCACATAATCAGGGTAATAAATCACATAATCAGGGTAATAAATCACATAATCAGGGTAATAAGTCATCAGAGTTTGGATTAAAATCTAAGGAAGGTGTTGTCTTGGTGGAATCGTTAGGCAAACAGATTAAACGCATAGCATGGGGAATTACAGGTTCTGGAGACCAGATGATTGAAACTTACAGCATACTGGTCGATATCAAGAACAAAACAGGTGTTGAGACGATGGTTTTCCTGTCCAAAGAAGGGGAAACCGTAATGAAATGGTATCATCTGTGGGACAAAATTCAGAATGATTTCCCTAACTTCAAAGTGGATGCAGGCCCCAACTCTCCATTCATAGCAGGCCCACTGCAGATGGGATACTATGATTTCCTGCTCATAGCCCCGGCAACTGCCAACACAGTGGCAAAGATCGTGTACGGGATTGCAGATACCCTTGTTACCAATGCTGTTTCTCAGACTGCAAAAGGAAAAACACCTATTTTCATCCTGCCTGTAGACCAGAAAAGGGGGACTGTAAAAACTGCTGCACCCAGCGGCAGGGCATTTGAGCTTACTATGCGCGAAGTAGATGTTACAAACTCGGAAAAGCTTGCGCAGATGGAAAACATAAACGTTCTTTCCAGTCCATATGATATTTATGATATATTCGGGCTTGAGCGGCCTTCTGAAGATATAACCCTGAAAATTAGAGAACAGAAGAAAAAGAAAGCTAAGAAGGAAGCCGAGAGTTAAAAACTTTGAATATTAAGGGAAAATCTGAAAAATAAGAGGGGGTAAAAGGTATGAAAAGCGCATATCAGAACACAGTAGAGGAAGTAAAGAACCTTAAGGGGATTGAAGAAGCTCTGGCTCTGGCAATTGAGAGAGAAAAAGAAGCAAGAGACTTCTACATGCAGCAGGCTGCCCGGATGGAAAACCCAAAATTCAGGGAGCTTTATGAGCAGCTTGCAGGTGAGGAAGTAAAGCATATTGGTTATCTCGAAGGATACCGCGATAAGAAGGAACTGCCTGCAATCAGTACTCGGGTTCCGAGCGGGCAGTCATTCAGCCCTGAGTTCGATACAGGCAGAACAAAGGCTGGAGAGATAACTCCTGGAGATGCAGGTATTCTGCTCGCAGCCATGAGGCATGAGAGAAAAAGTGAGGATTTCTATTCTGAACTGGCAAAAAGAGCCGAAGATGATAATCAGAAAAATTTCTTTGAGATGCTGTCAATGTATGAAAGAAGCCACTACGAGATGATTGACAGCTACCTTGAAGACATCACTCAGTTCCGCATGCAGACCTGAAAGATTAAGGTCGGAAGCATATGGGATCTGAAAAACCAGGCGGAACCGTTGAACTTTCCAGAGGGGTTTACTGGACAGGGGCAATTGACTGGAACGGCCGGGACTTTCACGGGTTTACCACTCCATGTGGGACAAGCTACAACTCCTACCTTGTTGCTGGAGAAAAGACTGCCCTCATTGATACCGTAAAGGCTCCCTTTGCAGGAGAGATGCTGAGGCGCATTACCAGGATAATCGACCCTTCAAAGCTCGACTACATTGTAGTAAACCATATGGAACCTGACTATGCAGGCTCTCTTGCAGAGATTAAAAAACAAACCAGCGCAAAGATCTTCATTACAAGAAGGGGAGCCGATTTTCTTAACGGCTACTTCAGAGATTTCGGAAGTGAGAACTGGGATCTTGAGATTGTCAAAACAGGTGACGAGCTGGACCTTGGGGGCAAGACCCTCATGTTCCTCGAAACTACAATGCTGCACTGGCCTGACAGCATGGAAACTTTCCTGAAAGAGGACAGAATCCTCTTCTCAAACTACGGCTTTGGGCAGCATGTAGCTAGCTCAAAGAGGTATGATTTTGAAGTGGGAGATGTCCTTCCTGATGCTGCTGAATATTATGCAAACATAGTGATGCCTTTTCACATGCCAGTTCTTCGCTTTCTGGGAGTTCTTGACAAACTTGGAGTGGAGCCTCTGCAAATTGCCCCTTCCCATGGAATCATATGGAAACAGGATCTCAAAAAAATCCTTGAGGCATACAAAACGTGGGCTAACGGGGAAGTAAAGGAAAAAGTGCTTGTTATATATGATACAATGTGGGGCAGCACTGAGATAATGGCAAATGAGATTGCCGAAACCGTCCGCATCGAGGGGGTTGAGGTAAAGCTTCTTAATCTCCGGAAAAACAGCAGGAGCTATATAATGAAAGAGATGCTCGATACAGCTGCCTTTGCAGTGGGCTCGCCAACCCTTAATAACGGGCTCTTTCCAGCAGTGGGGGATTTTCTTATATATCTCAAAGGCCTGCGCCCCCAGAAGAAAAAAGCTGTGGCATTCGGCTCATATGGCTGGGGAGGGGGAGCGGTAAAAGCAATAGAACAGGGATTAAAAGAGGCAGGAATAGAAGTGCTTGAACCCGGGCTGCAGGTCCGCTACAGACCATATGGCAGGGAACTGGAGAGGTGCAGAAAACTGGGGGAGCAGCTTGCAGCAATAGCGAAAAATCGTTAAATCGATTTTCAGTAATCCGTTTAAACTCGTAACCTGTTTAAACTCATTTTAATCAAGTTTGAGGCTTCCAGCCATACTTTTCTTTGTATGAGAACTTTTCCAGAAGTTCCACAATGTTATTTCCTGAGAGATATTTTCTGAGAGATTTTCATGACCTGCAGCCATCTATATTTGAAATCTTCAGTCTCCGGGCTCAATCAAAAAATACTTTCACCCTGCTTGGCGGAGGTTAATAAGTACAGAAGTAGTTTTCAGGAATAGAGGTGAATACAATGGAAGAGATATTCAAAGGATTGGTTGAACGCGCTCAGTACTATGAACAGTTTGAGAGCTTCAGAAACAGGGATATTTCCGGACAGTTCGGGAATATATCTGGAATGAACCTGAAGATGAAAGTTTCAGTGCTGAACATGTGAGGCTGGACCTGAGTTAACAGTTGTGCAGGGAATAATAGATTTAAACAGTATCAGGATAGTAAAAGCTGCAAAATCTCTAAAAAGGCGGAATGTTGAGATTTACATCTCAACAAAAAAAATAAAAGAATAAAATGAAGAGGAAATAGAAGAACAGAAAATAAAAATAGAATAATAGAAACAGAACTTACAGACCTGAAAAATTTACAGGATCAGACATGACAAAACGGAAAATTTATTTTAGAAGAAGTAAAGGATTAAATGAAAAAATAAGGAGGGAGTGGGGGAAAAGAAATACAAGATTGTTGGGGAATATTGAGGCTAAAAATAGTAAAATGAAAGGGGAACTTTCCTTCGAAGAGCGAAGGAAAATAATATAAAGTGGCGGGCTCGGGATTACTTTTCTACCTTTTCGAGATCATCCTGAAGGTCCTGACCCAGCTCCACGCTATAAAAATCTCCGCTGGCAGGAAGTTCCATTAAAAATTCTCTGGTGATGTCGAAGGCAGCGTCTCCGTTTTCCATTTCAAGTTCCAGCACATGCCCTCCTGCACTTCTGTCCGATGTAATGAAGTGAAGGTGATATCCCGGCACATTTACGCCTTTTGCGTATTCAGGCGTCCTGAATCCTGCCAGAGTGCCGCTTATGTTTTCAAATTCAAAGACAGCCTGGGCAGATACCGCATCCGCAAGTTCAGGATAAGGTTTTTCCTGTCTGGGCACACTCCGCGCTTTTACGTAAGAGAAGTTCCCGTCAACCCGGACTGCGTAAAAGAGGTTTTCTGAAGGCAGGTTAAGGTCAAGAAAGGCTTCAAGTTCGGTAAGGTTTGCAGGTTCTTCAATCCGGAAATTTTCATCAGCTTCAAAATAGGTGACAGTGGCAAAAGGAGTTGTTGTTTCCCCGGATACAGGATAGGCAATTCCATCTGTTTTGATCTGATAGTAATTGCCGTCAAGGGCAAGCATTTCCCCTTCGAGCCCGTCAAAAGTCCCTATACCAAAGTCTCCATGAGTTTCAAGTTCCGCAACAGGCAGAACCCCATCGTAAACTCCCTGGAGCAGGGCATCGATTGTTGATATCTGATATAGCACGTCAGAGCCGTTTCCGCGAATACCTGAGTATGAGTTCTCAATATTCTCAGTACTGCCAGATTGTCTGGAAGAATTTTCAGTAAAACCGGAGCAGCCTGAAAAGAGAGTAACTGATAAAAGAGTTAAGACTATCAGAAGATTGTTTTTGTTCATGCACGTTCCTCACATGATATTTCTAAAAAATATTAGTATTGGCGGTATAAACATTTTTAGTATTTTTGAAGGGAACTCACAAAATTTATAAGATATGAAGCTGAAGTACTGTATGGGAAAGGGATAATTATGGACGAATATTTTGGATATCTTGTTGAGAGAGCACAGTACTTTGAACGTTTTGAATTTTTTAGAGAAGACTGCCAGAAGGTTCGGGCTGGCTTAAACAGCAGTGAACAAAACCATAAAGAAGTTATTATTGTGGAGCTCATCCTGAGACATAACCAGGAAAAAAACGGATCTTATCCGTGAGTTATTGAGCACAAAAAACGATCAAAAATGAAATAAATACAGATCCCGATGTTACAGGTTCTGTATTACATATTTTGCAACCGAATGCCCGACTTCTGCCGTGCTTGCCCTGCCTCCGAGGTCAGGAGTAATAATCTGTTTCGAAAGGATATCGGCTATCGCGTCATCAATCAGCCTGGCTTCGGGTCTGCCCGTCCATTCGAGCAGCATTTTCACGCAGAGAATTGCAGCAAGAGGGTTTGAAATTCCTTTTCCTGCAATGTCAGGAGCACTCCCGTGCACAGGTTCGAAGAAAGCGTATTTTTCCCCTATATTGGCGCTCGGGACAAGCCCAAGGCTTCCGACAAGAGCTGCACACATATCGCTCAGGATATCTCCGAAAAGGTTGGTAGTGACCACAACATCGTACTTTTCGGGGCGCATCATAAGGCTGTAAGCCATGGAGTCAACGAGCATGTCATTATACTCAACTCCGTAAGAATTTGCAGTTTGCCTGCAAACATCAAGGAAAAGTTTGTCTGACTTCAGGACGTTGGATTTATGGACAATGGTTAATTTGTTAGACCTTTTTTTTGCAAGCTGGCAGGCGTATTCTGCAATCCTCTCAGAGCCTTTACGGGTAACCACCCTCTTTGTCCAGGAAATGTCAGGACCTATCTCCTCGATTCCTGAGTACAGACCCTCGGTATTTTCCCTCACAATGATAAAATCGAAATCGCTTTTTCCGGTAACGCCTGATACTCCCGGGAGTGGTTTTACAGGACGGACATTGGCATAGAGGTCAAGTTCTTTCCGGATGGTAAGGAGCACGCTTTTATAACTCGGGTCAGGAACTGTTGTAACCGCCCCGAAAAGCACCGCATCACAGCTTTTTATGGTATCGAGGTCTTCTTCTGACATTGCAGTGCCTGTTCTTTCCCACCTTGCATAGCCGAGTTCCAGAGGCACTTTTTCTAGTTCAAGCCCGAAAGCGTCCAGAACCTCAACAGCTGCCGGAATTACTTCCCTTCCGATTCCATCGCCTTCGATTACTGCGAGTTTCATGGTACTGCATCTATGGCTTGAGGTATATGAATCTGGCGTAACTTTTTCAGATTCTAAGTTATTTTTCAGATCCAGAGCATGTGTTCAGCAAGTATTTTTACGCCAAGACCTATCAGGATCAGCCCTCCAAGGATCTCAACCTCGTGTTCAAAGAAATGGCCTATTCTGTATCCCAGAACTGCCCCTAAAAAGGACATGACAAAGGTCACACAGCCTATGATGATTACCGGCTCAAGAATAGGCGTACCCAGAAAAGCAAAGCTTATCCCAACTGCAAGGGCGTCTATGCTTGTTGCAACTGCTAAAAGGAAAAGCACTGAGTAATTAAGGGAATTTACCTTTCCATCCGGGTCTCCGTAAAGAGCCTCGTAGATCATTTTGCCCCCGATAAAAGCCAGAAGTCCGAATGCAATCCAGGGGGCGTAGTCCGAAACAAAACCGCTTACTGCACTTCCTCCAAGCCAGCCCAGTACCGGCATCACAGCCTGAAAGCTTCCAAAAAAGACAGCAAGCTTAAGGGCATCATTGACCCGAAAAGGCCGAACTGTAGTGCCGCTTGACATGGAAACTGCAAAAGCATCCATTGCAAGCCCGAGTCCTAAAAGAAAATTTGTTAGAAAAGACATCGAAAAGTTACTCCGCCTTCGTTTTACACATGAGTTTCGGATAATAAATGACCTGGCACTTAAAGGTTTCTGGCTGCATTTACAGGTCCTTCAGTGAACCGTTTTAACTCCTGAGTCTTGTTACAAGATTTCTGATCGCTTCGGCAACCTGGTATTCCGATGCTCCCCAGTGGACAACCGCCCCTTCAAACCCTGAAATATTTACAAGCCCTGACTTTTCAGATCTGCAGCAGCGCGTGATAAAGGCTTTTGAAGGCACGACTATTTCGGATTTAAATGGGCAGATATTTACGAAGGAGTATTCAAGTTCAGGAAAACGCATTTCAAAAAGGATTTTTGAGATTTCACACCCTACAAGCAGATGCCCGTTTTCAGTCAGAGTGTCCGAGTCCAGGCATTTTCCTTCAAGACCTGATGCACTGCATGGAAAAACAGTTTTTTCTCCTTCAAAGCGCCTGAGGTCGATTATTTTTTCAGTAAACCTGACCTGAAGATCTCCGAAAATCCCGCTGGCTTCAAGCCTCCTCACAACCTGAGAAAGCCATGCAGGCTCAGGTGGAGCAACATCAAGAATTTCTATTTCGAGAATAACGGAAGGGTCCGGCTCATGGACAATAGTAACATGTCTGTCCACCCCCGTAAAAATAACAGTATTTACTTTGCCAGTGCAGAGTTTTAACGCTGTTTCAATCAGGAGGGCACGGTCTTTTATATTTAATTCCCTTCCATATTTGATAACCTCTTCTCCTGAAGCAATCAGCTCAAGGGCTTCAACCTTTCTGAGAAGCCCGTCTCCGCTTTTTTTAACATGGTAAACTGCATACTCAGAAATGCCTGTTTCTGTATTCTTCCTTTCTTCGATCAGGTACTCAGTAAGGAAATAAATTAACTCTTCACTACCTGCAGGAAGTGCTTTTGTTACTCCCACTTGTTTGTACTCATCTGGAAAAATCATAAATATCGGCTGTTTGTGCTGTTTATCTGACTGATCTGACCGACCCATTGATCAGGTTCCATAGGAAGCATGTTTAATTAATTATACTGCTTCAACAAATGTGTTAAACCTGTTATTCTTTCTGCTGGCTCTGTACTTTTTTTCTATGGGCAACAAGCCCGCCGTCCGTGAGCATCTCGAGAAGGAAGTCAGGCAGTTTATTACCTTTAAACACGCCTTTTCCGGAAACTTTGACCTCACCTTTGAGCAGGTCAACCTCGATTTCGTCCCCTGCCTCGCATTCAATGTCAGCTTCCATAAGGGGCAGACCCACGTTAATCGCATTTCTGAAAAAGATCCTTGCAAAAGACTTTGCCACAATGCAGGCTATTCCAGCGTGCTTCAAAGCTAGAGGCGCCTGTTCTCTTGAGGACCCGCACCCGAAATTGTCCCCTGCGACAATAATATCTCCGGGTTTTGTTTTATTTGAGAACTCGGGGTCGATACCTTCCATGGCGTGGGCCGCAAAGACCTGCATATCCTTTGTCCGCAGGTATTTCCCCGGGATAATTACATCGGTATCTATATCGCTTCCGAATTTCCAGACCCGACCTTTAATAGGGTTTTCCATCACACATCACCTTTGAAGTTAGGTTTTTTTAATAGTATATCTAGATGGCGGATATAAAAAGGAAAAAATAAAGGAGAATTAAAAATCAGAAGAAAAAAGATGCGCACAAAAGAGATACACATCTTACTGCTGTAGTTTTTACTTTACTGCTGTAGCTTTTGCTTCTAACTGCAGATATATTTTCAGACTTTTACTTCTTCTCCTTTCAGTACTGCTTCTTCACTAACCCTTACTTCTTCAGTCGTATCTCCGTAACTTACGACATACGGGCCTGCAGGAGCAGTATCGAACTGGGTTTCTCCTGAGATTGGACCTTCGGTTGAATAAGGCACAATAAACTCATACCTGCCTTCAGAGTCCGAGGTTGTGGACTGAGAATATTCAAAGGTTCTTCCCTGACCTGTTAAAATTGTAGTGTTGATGTTGACGGTCTCTTCAGGAGATGCTGTTCCTGTAATTCTGGCGCCTTTGACGTACTCAAAAATCTTTACGTATCCGGTATCCACTTCAGGAATACTGCTTCCATAAAGGTAATTATAGACCTGTTTATATCCTACTTCAGAGGTCTGATATGCCCAGGTCTCATGAACAAGACGGTATTGCTTAAGACCGTTTCCGTCAAGAAAATGCAGCCTCGACTCCATTGAATCGAAGTAACGTTTGGATGGAAGGTACTGGTACTCACTCCCTGTCCAGAAAGGCTCCATGTATCCTTCAGTATCAAGGGTCCATTCGGGCATTGCCAGAAATATATCTGTAGCCATTCTCTCATCGGATACAATGTAACGGGCTCCGGCTTTTTCAGGGTCCGGATCGACAGCTTCAAGAACTGATGTTGCCTCTTCTTCGGATTGGGCTGTGAAAAAGGGTGCAGCACCGGGCATGTTTGTTTCGTTAATACTACTTCCGCGCCCTCCAATTCCAGCCTGGAAAGGATTGGCGTTTGGCATACGGTGGCCGATAGTTTCTATATAATGGCCGTAATCCCACCAGGACATGACGCCGTATGCAGAATCGGGGTAATCGAAAGACTCTCCGTCTTCAGGAGCTTCATAAATGGCATTGTAATCCATGCCAGGGTCAGGGGTATAGGATTTGAGCCACAGGCAGGCTTCTATCCAGGGCTCGTTCGGGTCACCTGAAGCAGTTGACTGCTCCAGTGCAGCTCCAAATGCAGGGTAGACAAGAACAGCTGCTATAGCCAGGACTGCAAGAACCTGCTCTATTCTGACAAATTTCAAGAAACCAGGAAGGTCTGCAGGAGACTTTACAGTTTCTTTAAACTTTTCATCAAGCTGGCTCCATTTTACTTTCTCAAGAAGCAGGCCTCCAAGATAAGCACTGAGAACTGAAACATTTATAGAATAATAGTATGCAAAGCGGTTCTGGCCGTAAATTGCAAAAAACATTAAAAGGCTCCATATCAGAACCAGAACTTCTTCGGGTTTTGCTTTCCGGAAGATGCCCACAAGAAGAACAATCATACCAAGAATTGAGGCAAAAAATCCAGAGGCTGTGAAGTTTGAAAAGGCTTTCGATAGAGTAAAAGTATCACCATAATAGAACATAGAGGAAGCTTCACCAATTGTGGCTGCTCCGCCCTTCAGAACTCCAAACACAGAATTGGGAGCGTTTATAATAAGGGAGAAAATAGATGGAGACACAATTTTTGTTGCAAGCAGTGCCAGTATTCCAAGCCCGAGTATTACCACTGGATAGTAGTAAGTTTTTAAATTTCTTTTTTTAAACTCCCTTTGAACAAAACTTAAAGCCGCAAATCCCGCCATTGCTCCGATAGCTGCGGCAACATGGAACCATGTATAATAATACATTGAAAAACCCATGTCAGGATGGATGAAAGGAAGTATGAGAATTGCACTTACAAGGAATGTGATTATACCTGTAAACCCGAGGTAATCACCTGACTCGCCATGGAAGTTATCAAGGACATACTGTACCACAGCATAAACCATAGCAACAAGTAAGAAGAGAGAAGCTCCAGGCCACGAAAGCTGATACGCAGAATACATGACACCGGCAATAACGGAATAGATAAGCGGCTCTTTAATGACAGAGAGATTTTTATTTAATACATCTTCAAAACGCAGATTTTTTTTCTTTGCAGTAATTATTGCCAGCATGAAAAACATTATGAAGAGAGTGCTGAACAAAGATTCTGCTACATGGTGATCAGTAAAACCAAGCAGCGAACGCTGCAAAAACTGCCCCGGAGCAAAAGCGATTAAGATTGCAGCCAGTATACCGGTTTTACGGCCTCCCAGATACTTTCCTATATAGTAAACAGGAATGACAGTAAGAGCTCCCAGCACTGCAGGGAAACAAGCTCCAACAGTATCAACCAGATGCTGACCCGGGTTTCCCATCCCTAAAATCAGGGATGTTATGGCCATCATCTGGTCATAAAGAGGGCCAAAATGGATGTAACTGCCATTGGGATAGTTGGTCATAGGGTTGAAAAACATCCTGTGAGGATAGTTTTCAAGAAGAACATTTAACGTCCGCATATGGTACCAGGCGTCATTGGTTAAAAACCTTACAAACCCATTGGATAAGAAAACAGAATCATAAGTACGCATTCTTATCCAGAGGGATACAAAACCTATTATCGCAACTGCCAGAGTATAAGGCAAGCTGGACTTGATTTTAGACTTTAACGTTGTTGCAGGACGACTTTCAGAATTCATAGTGCTTCCCTAGAAGTAAATTTTGCAATCAAATATATAATTTATGTGAAAAGAAAGTAAAACAGATTGTATTAATTCAATTCAGAGGTTTATAATTTTATCTTGGTTATTAATTCTACAGTGCCTTCATCCCATAATAAGAACGGACTTTCAGAATAGAAAGCTGAAACGGGAGACTAAAGAGCAAAGATAATCATAAAAAGCCGTAATTCATCACAATAGGAAACTCTCGGAAAAAAACTTACGACAGATAAAGCACATAAAAAGTAAGAAGCCCAGGAAAGAGGCGCAGTTTAAATATTTCCGCGCCTCTCAAGGGTTTATATCGCTTAGTAGACTCTATTTATGGCTTCTGCTGCCGTTTACACCTTTACTTCTTCTCCTTTCAGTACTGCTTCTTCACTAACCCTTACTTCTTCAGTCGTATCTCCGTAACTTACGACATACGGGCCTGCAGGAGCAGTATCGAACTGGGTTTCTCCTGAGATTGGACCTTCGGTTGAATAAGGCACAATAAACTCATACCTGCCTTCAGAGTCCGAGGTTGTGGACTGAGAATATTCAAAGGTTCTTCCCTGACCTGTTAAAATTGTAGTGTTGATGTTGACGGTCTCTTCAGGAGATGCTGTTCCTGTAATTCTGGCGCCTTTGACGTACTCAAAAATCTTTACGTATCCGGTATCCACTTCAGGAATACTGCTTCCATAAAGGTAATTATAGACCTGTTTGTACAGGACTTCTCCCTGAGTCTGGTATGCCCAGGTTTCATGAACAAGACGGTACTGCTTAAGCCCGTTTCCGTCCAGAATGTGTAGCCTCGATTCCATGGAATTGAAGTAGCGTGTGGAAGGGAGGTACTGGTAACTGCTACCTGTCCAGTAAGGCTGATAATACCCTTCAGTGTCAAGAGTCCAGGCTGTCATTGCATAGAATTTGCCTGTGGCCATTTCAACATCGGATACAATGTAACGGGCTCCGGCTTTTTCAGGGTCCGGATCGACAGCTTC
>NZ_DAOOUJ010000014.1:0-52790 GCF_035390745.1 Methanosarcina sp.
ACTGGTTTAGTTTCTCCACATACTGGTTTAGTTTCTCCACATACTGGTTTAGTTTCTCCACATGTTTCTTTATCGTCTTCGCTTACTTCATTATCTTCATCATCTACTTCATTATCGTTATCATTTACTCCATTATCTTCTTCGCTTACTTCTTTCACATATATATAGTCGTATTTTGTTAGTGTACTATTTTCCATCTCATTCGTTACCGTCAAAGTAACATTATATTTTCCTGCTGTAGAGTAAGTATGAATCGGGTTCTCCTCTGTAGAATTATCTCCGTCTCCAAAGTCCCAGCTCCATGAGATTGCATTTTCTGACAGATCTGTAAATTGAACTGATAGTGGAGCAAAACCTTCTGTGGGATCAGCAGTGAAATTTGCCACTGGAAGTATTGAAACGGTTTTTTCTGAAACATTTATTGTGGCAAGCTTTGAATTCATGCCGTTTTCATTGCTTACTGTCAGGTTAACTGTATAGATGCCTGCAGCGGAGTAAGTATGAATCGGGTTCTTCTCTGTTGATTTAGCTCCATCTCCGAAGTCCCAGCTCCAAGAGGCTGCATTTTCAGACAAATCTGTGAATTGAACTGAGAGAGGAACAAATCCTTCTGTGGGGTCGGCAGTGAAATTTGCCACCGGGAGTTTTATCTCAGGAACGGACTCCTTCTCTGTTATCGCAGTCTGATTAACCCATGTTTTATTCATATTTCCATTGGTGTCCACAGTGCGTGTGCCGATGGTGTAGCTTGTTTCAGGCTGGAGGCCTGTGGCGTTGAAGTATTCGGCAGAGGTACTGGTCTGGTAGGCTCCATTCAAATAGATTTCAGTGTGGTCAAAATCAGTATCTTTGGGGTTCTGCCATGTCCATTTGATCCAGGTAGTACCTTTGGTAGACTGGAGGTTGTTTATTGAAGAAGGAGGTAAATTATCGGACGTTAGAGCGGTATATGAAGCAGAATTATCCAGGGCAACATTGCCGGCTTTATCCGCAGCAGATACACTTACAGAATGAGTGCCTTCAAGTGCAACAATATTTCCTTCCCAGATATTCCCACCTTTGTTAGCAAGAGAAACACCAGAAGCAGTAACTGAACTAACTCCAACGTTATCAGTTACATCAACAGTTACCGTTATCGAGTCGCCGGTTTCAGGTGTAGTGTCGCTTAAAGTTACTGAATTAATGACAGGAGCTGTCTTGTCCAGAGTTGTTGCAGTGTAACTTGCAGACTCATCAACTATACTGTTCCCCGAAGCGTCCGAAGCAGTAACAGACACTTTGTGAGTTCCTTCCACTGCAACAATACTTCCTTCCCATATGTTTCCGCCCTTATTTGCAAGAGAAACACCAGAAGCTGTAACTGAACTAACTCCAACGTTATCAGTTACATCAACAGTTACGACAATAGAATCTCCAGTTTCAGGTGTAACATCGCTTAAGCTTACCGAGTTAATGACAGGATCTTCGCTATCTGCAGGATCTTCGTTATCTAATACACGTACAGTACCTGTGTTCACAACAGGAGTTATTAAGCTGCCACCGTCAGCACTTATCTTTGTTGTTGGTATGCCCAGGGTTGTACTACCCGCCTTTTTTCCGGTAATAGTAATGGTTCCCAGTAAAACGTTAGTGTCACCAGGTCCAACTTGACTGCCAAGATCAGAAACTTTTATCCAGACCGAACTTGAAGGAAGTGTAGAACTTCTTGGTAACTGTCCCCAATCCGGGAATGAAACCGCAGCGATTTCCGCAATTTCAGGGTCTAAAATAGAAAGTGTAATATTGAAACCTGAAAGCCCATCAGGAACCTGATCCATTATAATCTGAACATCTTGTGAAGAAGCCGGATTCACCTCGATTGTTTGAGGGTCAAATGAAATGACATTTGCTGCCGATGCACATGACATCCCGAGTCCGAAAAAGGCTACGAGAAGGATTAAAATTCTATACAAATTGGTCATGTTTTCCATGTCTCCTTAAAATACACCATAAAATTTTTACAACATCATCATTTACCATTCCGCTATGATATTCTATGAAACCAAATTTCCTTTCCGACAAATCTTTGTATCTCACTTTTGCGAATCATAAAAACAGTATACATATAAAAAACATGTATATATTTAATAAAATATTTATCACAGTTTAGTGAAAACTACAATACATAAATCTTCCGATTTTTTATCATAATATTATAAAAAATCGGAATTTAATTATAAAAGATGAAATAGAGTAGTTATGATTTTCAAAGGAAAGATATGGTAATAGACTACCTTGAGAATTATCATCAAACAATGAAAATAATTAAACTGCATCTAATATTTGAAAACAAATCCGGACCAAAAGACATAAAATCAATCGGCAGGCACCTCCAGAAGAATATGCCCTTCCTAAAAAAGATATTGTGATGTTGAAACCTAAAACTTCGTCAGGAATTTCATCATCACAATCTGGATATACCTAAACTGTTTGCAGACCTGAATTTTCTACATCCTTTTTTAAAGCATGTCATAAAGCTTTACAACGTCATCAAAATCAATTAATCCATTTTTATTGTAATCAAAGAACTCCGCCTGCACGTTTTCTTCTATCCACTCCATATTATCATAGTATGCGACCACATCATCGAAGTCCAGCATTCCGTTTCCATTGATATCTTCATAGAGGCCGTCCTGGTTGAGATCTGAAGGTGGATTGGTATAACCAGGGAAAGCAGAAATTACTGGCTGCGCTGAAGGGGTCACAAGAGGCAGGTAGTCAGAGTGCATACTGTTTGTTATGTTGGTGTATGGGGAATCGGAAATCCCATCGCCATCCTTATCTACTGCTGTATCTGAAAATCCCGTACCATCAGGTTTTCCCCAGTAGTTCCCGCCGATATAAGGACCGCCAACAATATTTGTTCCTGCGGTTTTTGTAATATTATAAGAATTTCCGGGCCCGCTTTTTATGGTTAAATTGGTATTATTGAAGTAGTTGTTATACACTGTATTATGGTCACACAGGCTGCATTCGAAGAATCCTATAATACTGTTAAGAGTAACGCTATTACCTGAAATTGTATTATAATCAGAAGAACCCAGATAGATACCACGACTACTGTTATAAGCTGTATTCCCGGAAATGGTGTTTTTGCTGGAACTCCCAAAACAAATCCCGTATACTTCGTTATCTGTAACTGTGTTTTTCGAGACTTTGCACTTACTGGAACTTGTGAGACGAATTCCATATCCGTTATTCATTACTTTGTTGTTTTCAATTACACAGTTACTGCACTGGTACAGATAGATTCCCGAGTAACTGGATCCGCTTCCTGTGGCTTTGATCCCGCGAATTGTAACATTGTATGCCTGTATTTTGAGTACATCTTTTGTTGATTTAGCTTTAATTATTGTATCATCAGGGTTTCCTGATTGTGATCTTATAGTAAGGTTACCTTTGGTTATGTTGAGATTTTCGGTATATGTACCGGCTTTTAAGGTTATCGTGTCGCCTGAACTTGCATTGTTTACGGCAGTCTGTATTGAATTTCCTGGCTGGACAATTATCTCAGCCGCCGATCCGTTACCTGAAATTAATATTAAAATAAGAAAAATTCCCAGCAGGATGACCAGTTTATTTTTAATTTCTAATCCCTCCATCTATTCAAGAAATTTAGGAGTGAAAACCATGTCAGGGGTTAAAATTGTATTATTAGTAATTCCAGAAAATAACACTCGCATCTGATAGATGTATAGATGTAAAGCTGTGTATTACTCTGAATTTGCCTTATACTCAGAGTAAAATACCTGAATCAATCGCTTCACTTGAACTGAAATGTATATAACTAAATATAAATATAGTGATTTAATCTATTTCTTCAATAATAATAAAAAACAGCATATAGATCAGTGAAGCAATAATTAAGGAGTAGGGCAATAATAAGTTTTTAAATTTATAAGACACTCATCCTTATTACATCAATATCTTTTTTACATGCCGTCATTTTTCAAAAAAATGAAATGTTTTTTAAAGGGCTTCCTGGATAAGTCACTGGACCCTGTTTTCTTATCTCTGGTGTCTGAGGTAAGCCTCAGCAACTACCTTCAGACACCTTTTGTAGAGGAATGTATCTTTTCCCTATCTTTTTTGTATTTTTTTGTATACTCCTTCTTAAAGCATATCATATAGCTTTACAACATCATCAAAATCAATTAATCCGTTGTTGTTATAATCAAAGAGATCTATTGACACATTTTCTTCTATCCAGTCCACGTTATCATAGTATGCCACCACATCATCGAAATCCAGCATTCCATTTCCATTGATATCTTCATATAAGCCGTCGTGGTCAAGATCTGTCGGTGGATTAGTGTAACCCGGGAATACAGGTATACTTTCTGAATCGGTAAAGGCCTTAATACATACATTCGTGTTTTGGAAATACACATTTATGTCTTCCCAGGTGCTTCCGTCTTCACTGACAAAACTCTCTCCTGGATTTGCCGTTGCTTTGCTGCTAAAGCCTTCTAAAGGCATTTCTATAGCAAGCGGGTAACTGCAGTTAGGTGTCGTAAGCTTCAGGACTACGGAGAATTTTTGGCCGGCTTCAAGCTGAACTTCGGAACCTAAGGGGATGGTATGGTAACTCGCAGTTCCAATAGTCCCATTCTTTGAAAAAACCGGACCTTCTTCCCTTACAGGACTGGATTCAGGATCAATATAAATATATATTTCATAATTACAGTTTGAGTCTGCTGCATAGAAACTGACAGCTTTGAGAGTTTCATCAGTTTTTGCAGTAAAGATGTTTGCACACCAGGCAGTGGGGTTATCGTATCCAGCGCTCAGGGTCCATCCCAGGGGGTCGTATTGATAGATATTTTTATAGTTCTCAGTGGTTTCAGCCGTAAAGACTGCGTTATTCGTTCCTATGTTTGAGTCATAATAGGAAACATAGAAATATCCATTGTCTCCCCAGCCAGTACCCCAGCTATTTTTTACTATAAATGCCCCGTCCCCTGGAGGGATGCTGGAAAAGTTGTATCTGGAGAATTTGTCATCCCAGCCCACAATAGACACAGCATGATCGGATATAGAAGAACCGTTATAATAATGGCTGTATCTGGCAGGAGAGTAACAGGTGTCATCAAAGTATATTGAAGTGAATAAAGCCCCATACTGCAGGATCGCAGATTTTATCTCGTTATTATCGAGAGAACTTTTTCTATCCGGTATAAAAAGTACATCCTGAACATGCTTCTGTACTGGTAAGTCCTGAGGAGACTCCAAACTATATATGGAGTAAGGATCATCCGCTTCGTCCACAGGTCCGCTCCAGCGGGCGAGGTACGCAGTTGACATTAGCGGATTTCCTCCCTCATCGGGCTCGTAGTCAAACCCTTCAGGATATGCGGAAGAAAGAAGGTTTTTCATATTGTTTTCAGAAAAGTCACTTTTTTCTTCAGGCATCAAATACGATTCTAAAGACGCAAAGGTTGCAAATACCCAGCAAACCCCTTCTTCACCCTGGTCTTTCACGGAACTTACTTTGTTCAGGGTCCGCAGGTCATAGTAAGCTGGAGCAGATATCTCGGTTGTGGAAATCTCACTGAGATAATCAAGGTCCACAGGTGCAGGTATAAAGCCACTTTTGTGTTTCTTCACGGAAGCTGCAGATTGAGCGTAAATTTTATCCTCATGGTATTCGACAAAATCAGGATTTTCTGGCGAAAGTACAGGTCCTGTTGCTTTTTTTGTTTCTGAAGATCCTGCAGCTACCATTATTATTGATGAGCCCAAAATAAGAAATAGAACCAGGAGCTCAATAAAGATAACAGCATTCCTCTCCATGTATACATTATTGTTTGTGTTGATTTTTTTCTTCATGCCGGTCTCCTTTTCTGTTTTCTTTTACAGTTCCATTGCCCCCCTCCTCTTTATTTACCAACCCTGTACACTTATAAAAATGCACGAATAAATATCTAAAATGTTGACTATCGTTAAAAGTATAATTTGCAAATAAACGTTTTTATTTGAATATGAGAGAATTTCAGATTAAATTAAATGGATGTGCTCCTTATATGGACAACAGGAAAAAATTCAAAAATAAATTAATAGATATAATTAGTAAACTGAATTCGATTAAAAATAGAAAATAAAGCCGCAAAATGCAGCTTTACTCAGTATTTGACATATATGTGCCTTGATCCTTCTAATATACTCTCTTTTGTGTCTTATTCCAATCTCATTAAAGCATATCATAAAGCTTTACAACATCATCAAAATCAATTAACCCGTTTTTGTTATAATCAAAGAGCTCTATTGGCACATTTTCTTCTATCCAGTCCATGTTATCATAATATGCCACCACATCATCGAAGTCCAGGATTCCGTTTCCATTGATATCTTCATAGAGACCATTCTGGTTCAGGTCTGTAGGTGGATTGGTGTAACCGGGGAAAACAGCAACAAGAGGATTTGACGAACTGAGAGTAGCCATGTAAATATCGGAATTCCCATTGACACTATCCTGCCAAACTATTCTATCTTTGTAAATAGCAGGATTGGATGCTGATCCACTTGTGGTAATTTGAGTTTCTGTGTTAGTGGAGAGATCGTACATGTAGATATTGTATTTGTCTGCGTAGGGATCGAAGTCCCGTGAATCCTTCCACACTATCGTATCCTCATAGATAGCAGGATAAGAGGCTGATCCACTGGTGGTGATCCGTGTTTCTTTCTGAGTGGATAGATCGTACATGTAGATATCGGAATAATAATCTCCATCCTGACCGTAACGCCCATCGCTCCAGACTATCTTATCTCCATAGATACGAGGATTATTTGCTGATCCGCTGGTGGTAATTTGGGTTTCCTTTTTAGTGGAGAGATCGTACATGTAGATATCATAGTTTCTGTAGCTACGCGTATCGTCATACACTACCCTATCGCCGTAGATATGAGGATAAGATACTGATTGGCTGGTGGTAATTTGAGTTTCTGTGTTAGTAGAGAGATCATACATAAAGATACCAGTATCCTTCCAAACTATTCTATTCCCATATATATCAGGACACATGTAATCATTCGTCCATCCCCAAGACCAGGTTACATTCTTAGTGGACAGATCATACATCTCGATGAAATAATCTGGTTCAGTATCGGATCCCCATATATATACTATCTTGTTACCATAAATAACGGGTTTATAAGTATATTCATCACCAGCGGTGATCTGAGTTTCCTTTTTAGTGGATAGATCATACAGGTAGATCACACTATTTCCGTTACGCGCATCCTCCCACACTATCTTATCCCCATAGATAGAAGGATTAAATGCTGACCCGCTAGTAGTGATCTGGGTTATATTAACTTCAGCAGGGTCTGTAGCGGTATCGATTGTAGATACCGTGTTGCTGTCCTGGTTCGTAATATGTGCATATGGCGCCGCGCCTGCGATACTCACGAGCATTAAAAGCGCCAGCGTCGCAATCCCTGAAACTTTCATGAAGGCGTTATTTCTGTGAGTTTTAGCATATAGCATTTCTTTCATTAAAACCCTCCAGTTTTATTCTTAATTCCTCTTTCTGCAGAGTTTCACAAAAATGCCAGTTCTTTTCCTAATGCGGCGATCACTTAAAAAACATTTATTGCCTTTGACGTATAATAGTGGACAAATCAATAGTTGATACATTGGAAAAAATTCTACATTTATGTGCATCTGCGAAATTTGGGATTGATATATAAAAAAGACCACAGTAGCTGTCCATACTATCTAAACTACTACTTACAAAATCCCCGTTTTAACAAAGATAGTTTTTAGTTTTAATGTATATAATAATGTTCAGATGTTAAAATGTTTGTATGTTAAAATATTTGCATATTTCGTGTTAGTAAAAAAGAGGGTTTATTTTCTTCAAATGATAATATTCCAAAAATTAAAAATAGAGAAGCAGTTGAAACGTCCGGAGAATAAAATACGGATAAATTATTCCCCTACTTTTTTCATTTTGGTAAGAGCCGCCAGACTATCTGGCTGGAAAAATTTTATCATTTTTAATTGAATCTCCCATTCTGGATTTAAGATCTCCATATATTCACAGTTCACCTTTTTGAAAGCCCAAAGTAAAGGTTTGCAGTATAAAAAACGCAAAGGTTATAGGGCTAAAAGTTTTTTCTACCTCTTCATCTTTATTCCTGTACTTTTATAATCTCTCGATGACCTTCGATCTCTTAAAATTAAATGGATAAAAAACATGACCGAACTTGAAAAAACAGTTACTCTTGGGCGCGGCGTGGTTCTGGCAATTCTTATGGTTATAGGCTCGGGACTTCTTGGTCTGCCCGGATTGGTAGCAGATTCAGGGACCGTGCAGGAAGTGGTTTTTGGCTGGCTCCTGATTATCCTGGCTGTAATGCCTTTAATTCAGATCTGTGCAGGGCTTGGAAAAAAATTCCCCTGCTCAGGAGGACTTTTCCATTACGCCCGCGAAGCTGTGGGAGAGTGGGGAGGGTATGCAGTAACTGCCCTTGTCTGCGGTTCCTTTATCCTTGGGGAACCAGCTGTTGCCCTAATCGGAGGAGAGTACCTTCAGCATCTTTTTAACCTGCCTGATTTCGGGGTTTATTTGCTGGCTTTTCTTATCATAACAGCCATGACTCTCATCACGGTTGCAGGTGTCAGGCTTGTCTCTTTTTTCAACTACGCAGCCGTAGCCATACTTCTTTTCCTGATTGCTGCTCTCACATTTTATAATTTCAATTTCTTTTCTTCAGGGCTCGTTTTTTCATTACAGGCTCTCTTTGAAGGAATATCCGGGATTTCAAGCTCGAATCCGGGACTTTTTGATCATGGAAGTTCCAATCTTTATCCTGACCCATATAATGTCTGGAAAATTTCTGCCCTTCTCTTCTGGGCTTTTTTGGGATGGGAAAATATGTCCTTTGGTCTGGGAGAACTCCAGAATCCTGAAAAAAACGTCAAAAGGGTTTTCTGGCTAAGTTTCGGGCTTACAATCTTCATTTACCTTATGCTGGCGGTCACAAGCATCGGAGCGGATGCTGATGGAATTCCCCTCAGCGGAGCATCTGGACTGGTGGAACTGGTCAAGTTTACGCCTACTGGAAATTTGCTCATCTGGCTGATGGGAGTAGTTATTGTTGCCAATGTAACCTGCTGGAATTTTGCCTCAAGCCGCCTTGTCTATGCATCTGGAAAGGAAGAAGTACTTCCGGCTTATCTGGGTAAAATTTCAAAACGAGGGCAGCCCATGGCAAGTATCTTGAGCATGTATGTTGCTTTTATGCTGGTGCTTCTGGGTACTTATGTTTTTAAAGTGCCTGTTTCTTCCCTGCTCCTGCTCGTGAACCAGAATTTTCTTTTCCTTTACGGCTTTATCCTGCTTTCTTACTGGAAAACTGAAACAGGCTGGAGGCGCTGGGCATATTCAGGGCTTTCTTTCCTTTCCCTTTCCTTTCTGGTTTCGGGCTTCACATGGAAAATTCTCTATTCTGTTGCCCTTGCTGGAACAGGGTATTATGTATTTGTCAGGAAGGCTGCAAAGCAGAAAAAAAGTGAGGAAAAAGCTGCTTATACGATTTATTCAGACCTGTAAACCCTAATCATTAAATAATTCCGATATGCACCCTTCCTGGCCTGAAATTTCTACAGGGATTCTGGAGGGGCTATAATATTTTGGAACATTTATATTATTGGAACACTGGAAAAAATTTACAAAAACCTTTCTATAGAAATCCTCTGACAGAAAATTATAAATGAGTTGCCTTCTGAAAATAATGCAATAGTTTCCAGGCAATTTTCAATACTTGAGGGGTCTGATCAAATGTCATTGATAAGTGTTAAAGACGCACCAGGAAAAGGCAGAGGCGTATTTGCACAGAGAAATTTTAAAAAAGGTGAATTAATAGAAACCTGCCCGGTTATCGTCCTTCCCCCGGAAGAAGTGGATAACCTTGAACTTACCCAGCTCTACAATTACTATTTCGCATGGGGGGCAGATTCAAGGGCAGCAGCGATTGCTTTGGGGTATGGATCTCTTTATAATCACTCATATGAACCAAATGCAAAATACCTGAAAGACTTCAATAACAAACTATTAAAATATGTCTGTATTAAAGATATCGAGAAAGGTGAGGAAATTACAATAAACTATAATTGTGACCCGGAAGACAAGACCCCGGTCTGGTTTGATGTTGCAAGCCGGAACTGATTTTGTAGTTCCGTGTAACGATATGGTTACAGTTTTTTCAATTACATTTTTAATTTATTTCATACCTGCAGCTATTTTAAGAATCTTTTCCTGGTTTTTCTCAAAATGAATATGGAAATGATTTATAGCCTTAACTCTGCTTATTTAGGGAATAACTTCAAGTTTAACTTTTTTCTATTTCGCCAATCTTCTTAGGAACTTCTGTAAGAGTCATTTGGCCATCTAAATCCATCATGTAAACTTTACGAAATTGCTCTATAAGGTCTCTCGGAGAATACTTACTTGTCAGATCAGCTTTTCTTATACAGTTTTGAATTTTTACGTAGCCATAAAGGGACAAAAATGAGATGAAAATATGACCAAAAAGTGACACATTATCCTGCAGGTAAAGTTTGTCTGCTTCGAGTATACTCTTTTAAGTGGGCAGTGTGCCTAATTTTCTGTAAATTTGAAGTCAAGTTTTTGTGTAGTATGGGAAAAATTGATCTCTCGATATGGAATTTTCTACCAAATAACTTCTTGAGGCTACACAACTTGCCAGGAAAATAAATCAGGATAATGAGATGAGAGTTAGGGCAAGACTAAGCAGGTTAAAAGGATCATAAGATTTGGGATTTTGATTAAAAATGGATTATTAAAAGACGAATAGCTGTACTATAAAAAAGATACTGACGTACTAAAAATTGTAATACGCTTTACATAGAGTGACACAGAGGATCTTATTCGAAAATAGTAACCCTGAAACCAAGGAAAAAATCAAATTCCCTTTTATCCTTCCTCATCTTTCAGGGCCTCTTCACGATTACTCTTTTGCAGGTTCACACTCCCTGCATACTTCCTGTCTTTGCACCATTTTCAGGCCTCTTTTCAAACCCTTTTTTACAACGCCATCTTCTTCGGGGCTTCTTTTCAGGCATGAAATAAAGTGTATGATAAGTTGTTCCGCTGTTTTGAGCCAGGGCCATTTTTTCTACAACGTCCTCTGCCGGGCCGGCCAAAATGCTGGATTGTCACTCCATGACCTTTCTGGAAAACCATAAAATAAGGGCTTCGCGAGGTTCATGGGAACTTCATATCACTGATGGAATCAAAGAAAAGCCCGATTCCATATCAAACAAATCCCTTCTATTGCTGCGCTTCACGAAAAGTCAGGAACCTGTCTCATGAGATAGCCTGCAATTTCCTTATCAAATTGCTGCACTCTCCTGAATTCCTTACACCTGAAAGGTAAAGTTCAGACCTGTAAGCCGATCAGCGCTAACAAAATAATGAGCACAACAAATGTACTGATCATTATTTTGTTCATCATTTTGTTTTGCTCTACCAAGTCATTGTGGTTCATACAAAACCTTCCCGGCTGAATTATCCGATAATTATTTCCTTCGGTGGTCTACAGACCGGAATCCACTATCCTATTTATGTGATTTTAAAATAAAGACTTTTCTATTCGTATCCAGCGGAGGGTTCTTTAATCTCGCATTTGAAGCTTTTATTTATTGCACAGGAAAATTTATAACTTATTCAAGTTATTAATTAACTCGTGGCTCAAGTGATTTATTTCAATGCCACATTATATAAACTGAAGGAGCCTATTTTTCATAAAAGGGAATCCAGAGTGGGAACGCGATGGCTAAAAGGTTAAAAGTTGCAAACCCGGCCCGCTGTATAGGCTGCTATTCCTGCATGATGGCCTGCGCAAGAACATGGTACGATACTATCTCTCTAAAAAACAGCAGAATTGATATCCAGACAAAGGGTGGAATAGAAACTCCTTATGCTCAAATTGTCTGCCACGCCTGTATCGACCCACCGTGCATGAGAGCATGCCCTCTTGGAGCACTGACCAAACGTAAAGGGGGAGGGGTCAACCTTAACAAAGAAATTTGCGATGGCTGCGGGAATTGTATGGAAGCCTGCCTGGTAGGGGCTATTCATCTGGATGCGGAAAAAAAAGCAGTAATCTGCAAACACTGCGGCGTCTGCACGAAATTCTGCCCTCATGATGTTCTGGAAATGATTGAGGTTGAAGACAGTGGAGAAATAAAGCTTACTGACACAGGCCCGGTCGAAGAGACAGGTCCGGTTAGCCCTGCAGCATCTCATAAGGAACTTTACGGAAAAGAGGAGTCCGGGGAGAAAATATGACAACAGAACATTATGCAATTCCGGGCCTTACGAATGTGCTTTACATTGACCTGACCAGCCAGAGTTATCATATTGAAAACCGCAGGGATCTTTACGAAAAGTACCTGGGAGGCATTGGAGTTGCAACAAAGCTCATGCTTGAAGAGTATAGAGAGGGGACTGGCCCTCTGGATCCTGAAATGCCAGTCATCCTCAGCACAGGCCCACTCTCAGGTGTATATCCGACCTGCACCAAAACTGTTGCATTATTCCGCTCTCCTCATAATGGAGAACTGGGGGAATCATATGCTGGCGGTCATCTTGCTATGTCCATGCGTTATTCGGGATACGAAACAATTGTTATCAAAGGTGCTTCGCAGTACCCCGTTTATGTGGCTGTCCATGATGACAGGGTTACTTTCAGGGATGCATCTTCAATATGGCACCTGTCTTCGGCAATTGATGTGGGGAAAATACTCCGTGGAGTAGAGTCCGGTGCTGGCAGGCGCAGTATTGTCCGGATAGGGTCTGCAGGAGAAAGAGGAATCACGTATGCAAGTGTCAATGTTGATACCTACCGCCATTTTGGCCGCCTGGGGCTCGGAACTGTTTTTGGAGCAAAAAAACTTAAATCTCTGCTTATTTCCGGAAATCGGGAAATAAAAAGCCCTGATCACAATGCCTACAGAAAGGTCTTCAGCATGCTTTACGACACAATTGTGAAAACAGGACTCACAGAGAAGTACCATAACCTGGGTACAAGCGAAAACATCCTGGTCCTGAACGAGCTTAAAGGTCTTCCAACGCGAAATCTGCAGGCAACATCTATTGAAGGTGTGGAAAACATCTCTGGAGAAAACTTTGCCGAAAAATACCTTATCCGCAGGGTCTCATGCGCAGGCTGTCCAATAGGCTGCGTCCATGTGGCAATGCTCAAACGTCCTTTCTCAAAAGCACATGAGTATGAAACCCTCAACATATCATACGACTTTGAACTGATATATGCACTTGGCTCAAACCTTGGAGTTACGGACCCTGAAGCCGTGCTTGAACTGATTGATGCCTGCGAAAAAGCTGGGGTCGATATAATCAGCATGGGAGTTGTACTTGCCTGGGCCACCGAGATGCTACAAAGGGGAAAAATCTCCATCATAGAGACTATGGGACTTAAACTATCATGGGGAGATAAAGCCTCTTATTTGCGGGCAATAGAGCTTGTTATCCAGGCTCCCAACGAATTTTATGCAGCTCTTGGAAAAGGTGTGGAATATGCCTCAAAAATTTACGGAGGCGAAGAATTCGCAATCCGGACAGGCGGACTGGAGATTCCGGGCTATCATACGGGTCTTGGGAATACACTCGGGCTTACTGTAGGTTCCCGCCATTCTCACCTTGACAGTGCAGGCTACTCAGCTGACCAGAAAGCATTCAACCAGCCAATTTCGGACGAGAAGATTGTTGATTACATTATTGATGAAGAGAACCGCCGCAATGCTCTGAACTGCATGGTTGCCTGCCTCTTTGCACGTAATGTGTATACATACGAAAACATGGTTCTGGCTCTCAAAGGCATTGGAATAAACAGGACAGAAGAAGAACTGGAGAATCTGGGGGAGGATATCTTCAGGAAGAAGTATGAACTGAAGAAAAAATTCGGGTTCAGGTATGAAGACATTACCCTTCCAAAAAGGTTCTTTGAAACCGTCACAACTACAGGAAAGCTTGAAGAAGAAAGGGTCAGAAAAGCGATTGAAATGTACAGGGAGAAGAGGGGTGTTTAAGATCTTACTGAGGATTAAACATTTGAGCTTTTAGAAGCTGTAATATCCGTATTTGCTTTAACTTTATCATCATTTTTCTCTTCAGGGACTTTAGTTTCAATTTTTACTGTCTCATTGACCTCTTCTTTGCTCCCTCCTCCAACCCAGCGGTCCATAACCTTGCAGGTTACCAGGTCCCCTGCAACGTTTACTGTTGTCCTGCTCATATCAAGAATTCTGTCCACTCCCATTATGAGAGCTATCCCGCTTGTAGGGATTCCTACACTATTAAGGATCATGGCAAGGACAACAATTCCCACTCCAGGTATTGAAGGCGTTCCTATTGAGGCTGCAACAGCCATGACCATTACGGCAAGGAGCTGGGAAGGCCCGAGATCTATCCCGAAAACATCAGCCAGGAATATTGTTGCCACACCCTGATAAAGTGCAGTCCCGTTCATGTTTGCCGTGGCTCCCAGAGGGATTACAAACTCAGAAATCGAAGGTTTTACCCCCAATTTTTCTTCTGCTGTTTTGATAGATACAGGCATAACTGCAGCCGAACTGGAAGTAGAAAAAGCAAGGAGCATAACATCGCGGATAGCCTTCAGGAATTTAAATGGGTTATACCTTGCAATAAATGAAACAATAACAAGGTTCAGGCACATAAGGAGCAGCAGGCTTGCAAGGACTGTGCCCACATATACAGTCATTCCCAGAAGGGCTTCAATGCCCAATTTCATAGTAAACTTTGTAAGAAGTCCGAAAACTGCAATTGGAGCAAGAGCCATGCTCCATTTGACCACTGTCATGCAGACAGCCTGCACTGAGGTCAGAAAGCTGACCATTGGAGTTGATTGTTCCTTATTCATGGATATAAGGGCAACACCTATAATTACTGCAATAATCACAACCTGTAGCATTTCTCCACTAACGAGAGCTCCAAATGGATTAGAAGGCAGCAGACCTCCTATCAGCAGCGAGGGGATAGTCAGAGCCGAGGGGTTGAAACTCAGGTCGGGTCCTGCCTGAACCTGAGTACCTAAAGAGCTTTCAACAAGTTCGCCGCTTATATACTGTCCTGGATGGATATAGAGAGCCACTCCAATACCAATAGCAGTTGCAATTGCAGTGGTTGTTACAAAATAAGCAGCTGTTAAAAGTCCTGTTTTTTTAAGGGTATTCATGCTCTGACTGGCTACCCCAAGAATTATGGAGGCAAAAACGAGCGGGACTACGATCATCTTCAAAAGCCCCAGAAAAATATAACCTGGGAGGGCAATCCATTCCCCTATTATTTCCGCAGAAATAGGATCAAGGTAGTCTCCAGAAGCCCCAAGAAGAAGACCCATAATGACTCCAAGTCCCATGCTTAGCAGAATCTTTAGCCAGAGCTTCTTTTCAAGTAAATCATGAAGCTGATTACTCAGGTTTTTAAGGGACTGGTTGCGCCTGAAATCAAATGGGTAATAAATATGCGTAATTCCATTGGTGATTTCCCGTCGAAGAAGCCTGGTCTCCTCCGCGATTTCCTGAGCGAATTCCCTCGGGTTCGGGATATAATGGTTTTCCTTATCTTTCATGGGGTATCACAACAAAAATCTTTGGGGGGTTCAAAAGTTTCCTTCCTGGCATGAAAGTGCTCTCAAGTACTTTCATTTCTTTCTGCCTGTTATTCGAAGAATTTCATATGCGTTTTCTGGGTATGTTACTCGGAGAATGTCATGTGTGCTTGTCAGGAATTTGGTTCAATTAATTTTCAGGTTCAATTGCACATTTAATTTATTGTATGTTACATTCACATGAAATTATATAAAAGCTTAGAAAAATACGTAGTAACTTATCAAGTAGCGATAATTCTCCAATATGTATTTTCTTCTAAAATCAGTTAGTGGTGATTATAAACTGGTCTAAGGATAGGGAAACAAAACCGGCACGAAACGTCTGTTTTAAAAGATATTTCGATAATGTTAATGATGACGTTAATATTTCACTTTGAAACTATTTTCTTACACACTCCCTTTAATTCTGTCTATTTTTTTCTTTTTCGTGGGTTTCAGGATTTGCTTACCCTGTGCTTCTGAGTTCTGATCCGGATAATTATGTTCTCCAGGCTTTACTTCCCAGGTTTCGATTAGTTCATGCGAGACTTCAGACAAAGCCAGGGAAAATTTGCCCATAATCTGTAGGAATGGAACATTTATGAGAAGTAACAGAATTGGAGTGTGTGCCTTTGAAATATGGGACCTTAAGACAATTTTGAAGAAAAGAGGAAGAGAAGTAAAGATGAAAAGGTTAGTTGCTCACGAGCAAACGGTTAGAAACGGACAGGAAGAAGGGATGAAACCTATCCTTCTAGAGTAATCGTTTCGATTCTCGTGTGTGTGTGTGAAATGAGGCTTTGATTTACTCGTAAGCAACCGGTATCTTACTACCGTATATTTCTATTTATAGATTTTGGTACAGGAAAATTTTCACATTCTGGCATGAATTTGATAAAACCAGCGGGATGAAGCAATATATTCATTCATCAAAGAGAAAAAGTAGAATTCGTCAGTACATTTTTTATCTTTTTTATGAAAAAGCTAATAACCTCACATCTCTATACTTAATTAATAGAGAATCTGGGGGCATGAAGGATTCTACCGCTTGATGAAGACGAGGCCTTAGAGATAGGGCTGGCTTCGGTAGACGAGAAAGATGAAGCCGGTATAATCGAGATCCTTTACTACCTGTCAGGACTTGCAGTGAGATATGCAAATGAAGGATTGGAAAGTGATACCAGAAGGATAATCGAATACATAAAAAAGATTGGAATAGCATCGGTTCTCACCGGGCAAGAAATGCTTGTTACAAATGCGATTCTACTTTTTTCCCCTGTTGCAAAAGAGGCTTGCAGGCAAGGAATGGAAAACGCTCTTGTCAGCATCGCACTTGCTCTGGGGGAAATCGGAAAAGCGGCAGCAGGGCAGAAAATGGAAGTTCCAGCAAAAACTGCAGCTTCATGTCTGGGAGAAATGGGAAACACTATAACCTTTACAAAAACCAGAAAACAAATAATTGCGGTCATTTTTGCCCTTGGGGAGATTGGAAAAAGCGTAACAAAGCAGAGTTTGGGAGATGTCGCAAACAGTACAGTAGCTTTACTTGGGGAAACCGGGAAAGTTGCAGCAAGCCAGAAATTTGAAGATGCAGCATTAAATGTCGAACTTCTGTTACAGGAAATAGGAACTGGAGCAATCGAAAAAAATCTGCAAGAAACTGCTAATATCAGTGCCCGTTTACTTGGGGATATTGGGAGAGCTGCTGACAGGCAGGGGCTTGAAAGGGCATTACTTCAGGCAGTTCATTCCCTTGAGACAATAAAGTTTGATGCAGATGATCGCTATCTTATGAGTGCGTCCATCATAGCTGAAGTAGCTCTCATGCGTTTTGAGAGTATGGATCTCGATAAACTGGAAGAAAAATTGAATCAAAGTTTAAAAGGGAAGAGAAAGTTCACTTATATGGGTTGATAAGTTTTTCGAGTCCTGGTGAAGCAGTCCAGGCAAAAACTCATATGCGTGCCTGAACTACACAAACCATAAAAGAAGAGGATTGAGTCGATAAGGCGATCTCACATCGAGATTACCTTTCTGGGAATCTAAAATCCAAATGGGGTGTTCTGAATGTCTATTTTAAATGAAGCCGGGGCAATCGACCTGGGCTTGAGCTCTGTAAAGGATAACAATGAAATGGGTGTATTGAGGTCTATAGATTATTTAACAGAGCAGGGGACGAAGTATATAAATAAGGGGCTTGAGCCTGATGCAAAAAGAACCATTATCAGCATAAGAGACATTGGACATGCTGCTGTCCTTCAAAAAATGGAGCTTGGGGTTCTGATCTCTCTGGTTTCTCTGGGAAGGATGGCTGAGGTTGCCAGAGTACAAAAAATGTTTGACACCGGTTTAAGCATCATTTACTCTCTATGTGCCGTTGGAAAGTCTGCAGTCGGACAGGAGATGGAAGCAGCAGTAAGAATTGCAGTTGCATACCTGGGAGAGATCGCAAATTCTGCATCCCTTCATAATCTGGAAAGGGAATCTCTCGTGTCTTCTCTTGCCATAGGAGTTATAGGAAAGGAGACATCCAGGCAGCAGACTATCAGGGTTCCTGAGAACGGTGGGCTCTTTTCTCATGGATCAGGTGTTCTCCTGTCTATGGGACCGTCTTTTTTTTCAGAAGAACTGAAGGATACTCTGATTCACCTTATGGAGCACAGGGGAGAGATTCATACTTTCCGGCATATGAATGTTTTTTCCGAACAACATTTCTCGGATACTGGATTTGGAAACTTTGAAAATATAATTATGAAAGCTTCCAATGCTCTTGGAACCATAATGCTTGAACCTAAAGAAAAGTTTCTTGTAAGTTATATGCTTGTGACAAAACTCTCCATTGAAACTTTTAATGGTTCTGAGTATATTCATGAAGCCGAGTCCTTCGAATAAGTAAAATGCTTGAAAAGGAAGGCACTTAACCCTTAATTTCGATTTTCCCTTAACTTCAATTGTCACGCTTTTTTTACCGGAATTCTTCTTCAGGAGCTATAAAAACAGCTATTTGTCTTTATGAGAGATTTTTTTCAGGCTCATCACAGCCTGAACTCTCAAAATTTCATAAATGGAGAATCTTCATTACAAAATAGCAACAATAATAATCTCCTGATTTCATACAGTAAGCCAGGCAAAATCCCTGCAACAGGTTTATGCAGTTCAATAGTTTTATGCTGTAATAAAAGCTTAAAGCTGATATTAACGGCATAAAAAATATACATAATGATTTTGAAAATATGCAGGAAAACAGGCTTTTATCTTTAAATGATATATACTGACAAAAGGGGCAAAAAGAATGATCACATTAAACGAAGCAGAGGCTGTAGATGCAGGTTTATCCTCAGTTAAAGAGAGAAATGAGAACAGAGTTTTCCAGGCCCTTGATTCCCTTACAGGAATTGCAGAAGATTTCCTTTCTGAAAACGAAGAGGCAGATGCTGAGAGGGTTATTCTCTCGATTTCGGATATTGCGCAGGCAGCTACACAGGAAAGTATGGAATTTGTTACAATCAACTCAGTCATTGCCCTTGGAAAACTGGCAAAAATAGCCGCAAAAAAAGGATACGGGTCAGCTCTGAACAGAGCAACAATAGCAGCAGGAAAACTGGGAATAACAGCAGCTTCCAATTCGCTTGAAGCAGGCTCAAAAGTAGCTTCTACAACCCTTATGGAAATCTGGAACCTTTCCTCACCTGAAAAGAAAGACCGTGAAGAAATGGTTGCTTTTTCCCTGCTCTTAAAAGATATCGGGTCTGCTGCGGCTTCACAGGGTATGGAAGAAGCTTTGCTTAACTCAGCTACATGTCTTGGAGAAATCGGAAAAAAGGAGGCATCAGAAAGCCTTGAAATCGAAACTATCAATACCCTTATACTGCTTGAAGAAATAGGTGGAATTGCAGCAGAAAAATACTTTGATGAAGCGCTGAGTTCAATAGCTCTTTCCATTGAAGACACAGGAAAGCTTTCTCTAAAGAAAGGGCTTTTTGAGGCTGCACTCCAGAGTCAGTGGGCTCTTGAAACCTTAAAAGTAAAGGCTGAAGAAAATTCCCTGACCAATTCTCCTATTGTCATGGAAATGGCTCTTGACAGCTTTAAACTCACAGGTGTTACAGAAACGGATGAAATCATACAGAGACTTCAGGAAATAAAGGAGCTTCAGAAAAAAGTTTATTCAAGCCTTTAAGGAAGAACCAATTAAAGGCTATTTTTCTATTCTTCTCTCTTTTTAGTTTCTGTCCAGCTGTCATTCTCTAAATAAAATCAAAAAAATTTATGTTGGAGGGGAAAGGTAAGGAGTAGAACCCTTTCCCCTTCCACGGAGGTTGTGTTGCTGGTACTCATACGGGTAAATATGCCAGAAACCCGAATAAGTTGCTATTCATATAATATATATTATATATGTAATGTATTTAACTTTTTCGTTATAATAATAATGTTAGTCTGTTTTGATTAATAACTTCTATAGTTTTCAGCCAGCAGAGAACGTAAAAGATGTATAGAAACCTGTGTGTGTATAAACTCCTTATTATAAATAATTAGACAAGGTTTCATATTGAAAAAAAGTTAATTTTATAATGAATACCCTGGTGTTGTTCAAGGCATCCATAATTGTTTTTATTTGTTTCTTTTTTCTTGAGTAAATCTATCCCACTTCCCGACTGCGTAAATCTTAAGCACTTTAAAAGTTACATGCTTTAGCTAAAAAAATATATAGTGCTAGCAGTGTTGAGCCAGAAATTATCTGGCATTTCTTCAGCAAATCGATTTATTGCCTTCCAGCCGGTGCAGCACTATATCAAACAATTCAATATTTGCAATTCTTCGATTGTCTGTCCAGCAGTTCATTAGATATGTGACTATAGTCTTATACTTTCCTTGCTGCTATTGCTACCCAGTCTCCTCCTTCCCTGTAGGGCTCTCCAGTCAGGTTATTCCATGCCTGTTTTGTGGATACATCAAAGATGAAAATTCCACTGTCTTTAAGTGATCTGTGGATAAGGCTCAGGAGATAATCCCTCCTTTCATCAGAAAAAGTACAGATTTCTCCATAGACCTGAAGTACAGCATCAAAAATTCCTTCATACTCTATATCGAAAAAGTCTGCACAAATATATTCAATATCCAGCCCTTCTTTTTCAGCCTGAATCCCGGCATAATCTATAGACTTTTGGGATAAATCGATACCAGTTACCTTAATACCTTCAACGCATAATCTACTACTGTACAGGCCCGGCCCGCAGCCAAGGTCAAGAATTCGGTCTCCTGTTTTCAGTAAGCCTGAAGCTATAAGATGATGAACTGTTTTTTCGACCTCGGTGCTTCTCCGGCTTGCACCGTCATGGGTCTGCTCAGGGTGGGCTTCAAGCATGCTTTTTGATATATGAGGATCGTCCCAGAAGCGGGGTTCACCAGGCTCAAAAAGTGGAGGTTTTGATATTTGAGAAAAAATATACGGAAAATTGCTGGACATTAAGATATTTATTTAAGGTTTTTACATATAAAAATAATAAAGTTTCAGAATTCTCATTCTTATAAATATTAGCAGGATCAGGTTAAAATAAGAGAACGGAGTTTGAAATAAGATTTCCCGAAAAAATATAATTAAATTTTACCGCTCATCAGGGGAGGTTGAGTGTGTATTAATCCTCACTTACTAAAGTTACTCTAAACCAATTACATGGGACCGATACTATGGCAAATAATTTTAAAGAAAATAGAGGCGGACAGAAAGATAAAACCGGCAAAACGGATAAAGCAGGCAAGACCGACAGAACAGAAAAAACGGGTAAAACAGCCTATGAACGTTTGAGTGCAGCTCTCAAACCATATGAAAAAGCCCTCGAAAATAACCCTGATGATGCTGCTGCCTGGGCAGGAAAAGCCTCAGTGTATCTAAAGCACAGGATGTATAAGGATTCCCTCAAAGCCTTTGAAAAAGCACTTGAGCTAGAACCTGAAAACCCTGCATACCTTTATGAAAAAGGCTTCGTACTTTTGCAGCTAAAGAGGGATGAAGCTGCCCTGAAAGTTTTTGACAGGCTTCTTGAAATAAAACCCAGCAGCGACAAAGCCTGGAATCTTAAAACATCAGTTCTCTGCAGGCTCGGTCAGCAGGAAAAAGCTCTTGCAAGCGCGGAAAAAGCCCTTGCTTCCAATTCCAGACTTGCAGGCGCCTGGCATGCAAAAGGTTATGTCCTTGCTGACCTCGGCAGATATGAAGAAGCAATACAGGCTTATGACGCTGCCCTTAAAATAAACCCTAAAATGGCAAGAGCCTGGGAAGGTAAAGCCTTTGCTCTCTACAGCCTGGACAGGCCGGTTGAAGCCACAATAGCCTACGATTCTGCTCTCAAAATAAACCCTGACAATGCAAAGACATGGGTCGGAAAAGCAATGGTCCATCTCAAGCTCGGCAAATACAAAAAAGCACTTGAGCCCTGCAATAAAGCTATTTCAATAAAGCCGGATTCTGCCGATGCCTGGTACTGTAAAGGTCTTGCTCTTTCTGGGCTGGATAAGGATGAAGAAGCACTTGGAGCCCTTGAAAGAGCTCTCCGGATCAATCCGGAACACGCTGATGCCCGTAAAGCAAAAAATTCAGTAAGTTCCAAGCTCGGAATCGACATCGATGAAGAAGAAGAAAAGGAAGAGGAAAAGCCAGCAAGAAGGAGCGTCTGGACAAGGAAAGAGCCAACAGGGGATATAATAAAGAGGACCAGAGAACAGGGAAGAGAGCAGAGAAGAGAGGAGAGGCAAGAAGACGTAAGTAGAGGCGAAAGGACAAAGAAACAGCCTGAAGGAAAGGGTTCTGAGAAAGGGAGGGAGCAGAGAGGCAAAAGGAAAAATATAAGGAAAGAAAGAGAAAAAAGGAAATAAAGAGAAACAAAGTAATAAATGCCTGTATTATGCGGTTAGGCACTTAAAAGGCTGTTTATAATTGATGGTTACACAACTAACCTCATCTTTATAAACTTCTTTGTAACTGACTAATCTGCTTTTCAGTGCTGAAAAGCAAATTTTCTTTTGAAGAAAAGTTCCTCATGTTACAATTTTTTAATTTAAGGGGAGGAACCAGTAGCAAATTTGCATATACACTATGACCTGCTTTTTTGAGTTCACATATCTTCATTCGCACCGTTCTTTTAGATGGTTTTTTATATAATGAAGTATCTTCATCCAAAAAATTAGTACAATATTACGGGTTTTCAACAGTTACCCTGTGTGATCTAGAAGGCGATTTTATGCTTCAAAACGTAACTCAAGTGTTTGAAATGAACCACTCGGCGGGAAATCCTTTAAGACATGGTCTGAGAAGTATGTTAAATACAGTTTACGAGATGGAATTTAATAATCCTCTTTATTGCTTCACTCTGCCAGGCTTCATTCTTATGGCAGGCGGGCTTCATATGAGCCTTAATCTTGCACTCGCCTCTAACCCTGGCGGAAACTTTGATTTCGAGTCTGTTGTCTGGGTATTTTTGCTTACTCTCATAGGGATCTTTATGTCTTTTGCCGGAATTCTGCTTCATTCGATATCCGGGCTGATGAGATACAAAAAAATAAATCATGTGAGCCTGCGAGGCAGGTAAGCAATATCCCCGGGTTAAAAAATAAAAATGCCGTATATGCAGAATACATGCAAGAAAGGAGGCACGGGCAGAAGTTCCGTGCTTTCTATATTTATTAAGTCTTATTGAGTTTCCCATGTGCGCTTTAAAAGCAGGGGAGCTAAAAATCTGGAGAAACTCAAACTTAAGTATTGTTACTCTGTTGTTACTCTGTTTTTACTCTGTTGTTACTCTGTTGTTACTCTGTTTTTATTTTACTTCTGCAACGATTACGACGTAATTTTTTCCATATTTTTCGGCACACTCAGGGCATGTAGTGTACCACATATACCATTTTTTAATTTCAAGCCCTTTGCCTTTTGCATAGCCTTCAAAATCCGCACACCATTCCCCTGTTTTTTCGAAACTTCCTTCGTAGGCTCTGGTCAGGAACTTGCCGCTCAGTGTTACGTTTTCGGCACCTTCAACTTCCCTGTCAACGGCAAGGTAAATGTCCATGTTGCTTTCCGAAGTGTGGTCCGACAGGCAGAGCCAGTCAGGCATTTCCGCGCCGGCCCTGACGACTTTTTCGTTCATCCTTGTTATTACCTCTCCAAAATTAAGAGGCGCGTAAAACTGCGTCGTTACCGAATCTTTGATAAACCTTTTATTGTTCCATTCAAAGATTTTTCCATCCCAGGGGGAGGGGTCAAAACGGGGGCAGCATTCCTGAGTTTCGGTTATTGTGGTCATAAAATCTCACCCTGTTAATAAATTACTTCAGGAGTTATTTCAGGGTTTGGATTTTATTTTGATAATTTCAATGAAAGTTACTTTCTGGTTATATGGAAGAGACGAATTAAAATTAGCTAAAAGCAGTAATAACCGGTTTTATTGAAATCTGCTTCTCAAATCAATGTTTTTTTAATAATAAGCAGTTTTCACCGCTCTTTTGTCACAAAAGGAGGATGCTGGTCTTTAGATAACGTTCTTGCAGGCTTATCAGGCTCGAAATCATAATATGCAGGAATGTATTCAAACCTCAATTTTCCATTTTCCAGATAAAACCTTACTTTTGCATCAAAAGCAACCGGGCGATGATTATCATTGTCTGCTGGCATGTCCCTGTACAGCATCTGCTGTTCTTTCCAGCTTAACTGGCTGTTTTCCAGCTGCAAATCATATACTCCATAAGCAATCCCTTCCATTGTGTGGTCGCTGACAGTTGACGAGACCAGCTTCATTATTCCTGTTCCCCAGAAGGTACTTTTACGCTCCGCCAGCTCGTATCGAAATACGCTTACTCCGCTAAAGTCTTTTTTAACTTCACCCCTTTTATCAAGCACGTAGTCCATTAGAAAACCGATTACCATTTCTCTATCAGTATCGCAGTTCTGACAAAATGGTTCTGCTGGTTGTGCTACGTTGATAAATTTCTCACCTGGTTTCTTTGATAAAAAGAAATAAGCTGCCTCATTATTCTAACAGCTCTTCAAACTAAGTATTAAGAAAGGAAAAAAGAGAAATTCCCTAACCTGTGGCATATATCCAGGTTCGAAAATATTTGCAGCTCAGAAAGAAACATCTTTCGGGTCAAAGTATTCAGGGTCAAAATCTTCTCCCAGCCATGACACCGTGTCTTCATATTCTTCATGCCCAGGATCTTTCAGAATCTCCAGCATCTCTTCATAGCCCCAGATCCCTCCGCTGTCTTCCGGAACGGCTGCTCTTTTTCCTGCAGTACAGATGGGATACTCTACCCCTTCTTTTCGAGGAAGGATTTTTTCAAGCCGGACTTTTACTTTCCAGTTGTCTCCGAAATCGTAGGTGTACAGAGCTTCCCTATTTTCCAGCGTAAAATAGTCAGAGAGTTTAGCTTTCTTTTCCGGCACGAGAGGTTCTCCAAAAGCCTCAAAATCATCTCCTTCAGTCCCGATCTTATCAAGCATACCGGTCTTCGGGTTTACCATCTCAAATTCGTGCAGGTGATAATCGTCCCAGTCCATTACAGCCTGGATAGCATCATGAAGTTTCAGGAAAGTATAATTTTCCGGCACCTGGATTCGCCTCCAGATCTGAGGAGTAATGCCTTTTATTGAAATCTTTAACTGGTACACCTTCTCAAAAGTCTTTTTCATGAAATTTTCACCCGGATAAATTATCTTAATCTCACTATTTCAGGTTTTGGGGTTTTTTGTGGACGAAAAGTCCACACTTTTTGTCTTTTTGTCATGGGATCCTATATCTAGAATCTTATATGTATAAGATCCGGAAATTACGGATTCACATGGACATGGCATATGTATGAGATTATTTTGCTCTTCTTTTCTGTACTTTCTCCTGGTCATGTTTTATCTCTGCTTCTATCAGGTAGAAAGTTTGTACCTTTTCATCCTTCTTCGGTCTTCCTTTCTTGTTTTCAAGCTTGCGAGACTTATTTTTTATTTCAAGTTTTGTGAACTCATAAGATTCATTCTCTTTCAACCACTGTTCAGCAGCCATTCTTGCGTCAGCTTCACAGGCAAATTCACGATTAGAAAGCTTTTTAAGGGATTTTTCTGCTGCTTCAAGCTCCTTAAGAATCTTTTCATCAAACGTTTTCTCTTCCTTCTTTTTCATTTCTTCTGAGCAGAATACACCCCATAACTGTTCTACTCCACCATAACAGGACTTTACAGCATAACAAGAATAACGTTCATCAGAGCATGTTTCAAGAATTAAATTTGCCATCAAGAGTTCCTTTGCTTCATTGATGGTTGCAGGAACTCTCGATATGAAAAAAGCGTTGGTTCCTATCTCTTTTACATTATCTTCAGTATAAAATGCGCTGTCTGCAACATGGTAGACTCTTTCGTCAAGATTCAGGTTCTGTGTTAGTTCCTTGATAGTTTTGATGAGAACTTTCTTGTCGGAACTGTTGCCGTCTAATGCTCTTACGAAAAGGGGAATTCCTTTCTGGTCAGTAACCATGGAAATGGTAAAGCGAAGTAAGTCGACTTTCTTGTCTTCAGGATGACCATAAGTAATGTTGATAGTTTTGCCATCATTATCGTGGTCATAGTCACCATAAACACTGAAATTTGTAGTATCTGTATGGCAAAAACGGGGGTTAATAGGGACGTGTTTCATAGCTTGCAGAATTATATGGTTGAAGAGTCCGGTTGCTCCGTATTCTCAGATTTTATCCAAAGTTCTGCCAGTGCGTATATAATTTACTCTTGAAAAAAGAAAGAAAATAGACCCGAGTATAAATAATATTTGGTTAATATATTAACAAGAAGAGAATAAATCCAGTAAATGAAAAATTTTAATGAATTATTGAAAAGCTGTAAGCAGGCAGCGCAAAGCCTGGAATGGGTTTTAAGATAAGCAGGCTTGCCCGAAATAGACAAGAAACATGACAAACGATGCAATATTCAGCAAAAACCCAAATACACTTGCTGTAAGGCCCGCCTTTGTTTAAAATTTCATTCTCTCCTTCTCATTCTGTTGCTATTCATTCCCTTAATTTTCGGTAATTATTCGATCTTCACCCCAATTCTTCCACTCTCGGATTTTGATTCGTACCGCCTCAGTTTCAGGGAATCGTTGAGGCATTCTCCTGTCCTGACATCAAATCTTCTGCCATGGCATGGGCATATTAGCGCAAATTCCTCAAGCCTGCCTTTATCCATGGGGCATCCTGCATGAGGGCAGAGATTTGAGAATGCCTGAACCTGTCCTTCCACCTTAAGGAGCAAAATATTTCGCCCTCCAGGCTCAACACGCAGGAGATTTCCATCTGTCAGACTGCTTTCCTCAGCTGCATAAAACCAGGGAGGCTCAAAGCCGGAATTTGATCCTGCTTCGGGAACTTTTTCAAAAGGCATTTCACAACCACCACAGATTTAGATTAAGAAATTAAGTCTTTCCTGTTTTTTCCTTGAACACAGCGGTTCAATGGAGATTTCCATCCTCATTCAGAATTTTCAGAAGCTCGATTATCGAGTATGCTGCCCTTGTAATTCCCATGCTGCGCTTGTCAGTATCAGTGCCTGCAATATAGAGGTTTTTGACCGGAGTCCGGATATCAGCAAATTTTCCGTTAATTGTGACTGCGGCTTTTTCGGGAATCATAATCTGCTCGTGCTGCATATCAATATATTTTTCGATATTCGGAAGTGCACGGAAAATGGTATCGTAGGCTTTTTTGAGCTCATGCTCTTCAGTCTGGTCCGAGTCAATCACGAAAGAAAAACCTACAAGCTGCTTATCTTTTGGAGCAAGAGACGGATCATAATTGCTGATCGGCATTGCCCAGTAAGCAAAGTCTTTGAACCAGATCTCAGAGCCTGTGTAGTTGAATTCAGGAAGCTCCTCTTTCAGCCCGAGCCAGATTGTCAGGCTTTTGGTGTGCACAATCCCTTTTAGCTCGTCTTTGTATGCTTGCGGCAGGTCCTTAATAAGCTTCGGGAGATCGGTTGCAAAGCCTGTATAGATAACGAGCTCAGCGAGATAAATCTCGTCTGCCTCCACGCCGGAAACCTTTTCGTCATGCACCAGAATGCTTTCCACCTCGCACTCTGTTTTTATTTCCACAGTATCAGGGAAGGAATAAAGAATAGCATTCAACAGGGCTTTTAACCCTTTTCTCGGGTATCCCTGGGAATAATTTACCTTGTTCGTAGCAAGCCTCTCAAGAGATGTGAACGGCTGGGCAACTTTGTCCATCCGGGACTTCAGGGAAGCATGAAGATGATAAGGGAGGATCGATGAAAGGATAGATTCAGTGGACTGGCGCTTTTTGGGCTCAAACTTTCCGATCATGGCATCAAACTGCTCCTGCGTAATACTGTCCCTGACAAAACTGCTGCCAGCAAGAATACGTTGAGCAGATGTCTCTTTCATTGATTTTCCCGAAAGAAAACCTGAAATTGTGTCTACAAAATCATAGGTATCTTTGCAAAGGTTTTTTGGGAGAAAATCATAAACTGACTGGTCTGAGAGATCTATTCCAAAAGATGAAAGAGTAAGGGCTTTTGTCAGGGTCTGTGAAAGTATGAGCCTGTCCTTTCTCGGAAGCACATCGAAAGTTACGAAGTCCTTCAGGTTCGAAGGGACTTTGGTTAAGGCATTTTCAGTCCTGACATAGTAATGCCCGTAGTCTTCAAACACAGGCAGGAAATCAAAATAATTATCCATCAGCCTTGGGAGAGGCCCTTCCACCAGATGGGTTATTGCATGTGCTCCCGTGTCCACCTGATAACCGTCTACCATGTAGCTGTTACAGTTCCCACCGAGATACCGGTTTTTTTCAAGAATAAGGACCTTCTTTCCATGTTTGGAAAGCGTCAGCGCAGCCAGAAGCCCGCTTATGCCAGCCCCGACAACAATTACATCATATTTTTTCATTCCCTAAACTACCTCTACTTTTTCCAGCGAATCAATTCCTTGGTCAATGCATTTAACGCAATATAATTATCTTAACTCACAGCAGTATTTCGTACGTTTCGAGCATATTTTAACAAAAATTGTGTTTGAGTCTTGACGATGTACTTTAAACAAGGGATATCTTTGGAATTATTTTATATGTAATTTATGATCTAAAGAAGTTGATTTGATTTTTTTCTTTCTATCTGCAGAATGTTATAGAGAGAAAAATAGTATTTATAATTAAAGTCTGGATGCTGGAATTTTCTCAGGTCAAACACTACAGAAGAATCCAAATATATTTGAAGCCTTTTTCGATCAAGAATAATCAGATCTCTTGAGCACATTTTGATATTGAACATACCTTAAGAAACGGAGCCCAATGATAACTGCGCTTATACTCTAAGAGCCGATTTAATAAAGGTGGGAACTTGAACTACAATACTGTTATTTTCGATTTTGACTACACTCTGGCAGATGCGACATATGGCATTGTATCAAGTTTTAACCATGCATTTAGCAGGCTGGAGATTCCCATATGTGACAGTGAAAGTATAAAAAGAACTGTTGGCTTATCGCTGGACGAAGCTTTCGTGCAGCTGACCGGATATAATGATAAAACGCTTATAAATTCTTTTAGAAACTTTTTTCGGGAAAAAGCTGATGAGGTCATGTCAAAAAACACAGTGCTTTTTGAAGATACGGTAAGCACTCTGCAGCGGCTAAAATACGAGGGAATTAATACCGGAATCGTGACTACAAAATATCATTTCAGGATAGATGAAACATTAAATTTTCACGGTATTTCTGATCTGGTGGATGTTATTGTGGGCGGAGAAGACGTTAAAATGCCAAAGCCTTCTCCGGAAGGGCTGTTGCTTGCAATTGACAGTCTTAACGCAGAGCTGAATGAGGTACTGTATGTTGGAGATAGTCTGATAGACGCTAAAACGGCTTTAGCAGCAAGTGTTGACTTTGCGGCCGTGACCACAGGAACAACAAATGAAAACGAGTTTTTACAATATCCGTGTGTAAAAATATTAAAGAGTTTATCAGAGCTTTTCAACCAGTAAAATAGAGGCAAATAAAAAGAATCTATGAATCTCACTTTCTTTATATCCCCAGAACTAAAAACTGTATCCAGAAACATGTATAAGGAAAAATTATAGTCAGATTTTAAAGAAATAACTTGACTTTGTCATATTCCTTTCTATTTTTGAGCGAAAGTTATAACATTAGAATTATAGAATAATTGTCATTAATGAGATAAGTTCTGATATTATTCTGTCAAATCGGATAGCCGTAGACATACAAACCTTCTCAAATCGGTTCGAACAAAAGCCATTGAAACGCAACAAAAAGTTAAATAGTTATTTTTAGTTATGTCGATTTTAAAAACAAGGGTTGTGCATTATCTTCACACTTGCGTTGCGTTTTTTTGACTTACCTATACCCTAAAAAAACTTTTGATGCGGGAGAAGGGATTCGAACCCCTGAACGTCTGCACGAACAGATCTTGAGTCTGCCACCGTTGACCGCTTGGTTACTCCCGCGCTTTTTGGAAATCCAATTAGGTAAAGTTATAACTAGCATATAAAGCTAATCCTGTAAATAAGCTAATTCTGCTAATTTTTGAGCCAGCTGGCAGTTCAGGATACTTTTTCTCCCTCTCCGGCTCCAATCTCCGTTTCAGGCTAAAGTTTATACAGGTTTAAAGAGCCTCAGTTTTTTCCCTGCGAGCTGTTTGCGCGCACCCAGTCAAGGTACTCCTGCTCCCCTTTAACCTCCCAGAATTCGATTGCAGGAAGGTCGTAGGTATGGAGTGACCTCACGGTTTCTATAATCTCGTCAAGGCGGGAAGAGTCTGTCTTAACAATCAGGGCAATCTCGTTCTGCTCTTCCACCTGCTCATTCCACCTGTAGACAGAAAATACCGGAAACATATTTACGCAGGCTGCAAGCCTTCTTGCGACAAGCTCCCTGGCAATTTCCGATGCATTTTCCATGTTTCCAGCTGTGATATATACGACTCCTATCATAAAACAGGCACCTCAGACAAAGTTATCATAATCACAGGTATCTTGATTTTTACTGGACGTTATTCATGCAATTATTATATCTTGCATCTGAAGTAAAATCTGGCTTCTTAGACATAAAACCTGGCCTCTCATTATGTGGCCTGTAAAATGATCCTGGCATGTAACTGGCTGTCAAAAACCCAATTGCATGTATCTTTTTATATAATTATGATGTATTACTATATACAGGGTTTCGTTGTATGTATGGAGAAACTAAAACGTATTTATAATAAGATAGACTACGGGGTTTAACAGCATTAATTATTTGAATGAATGGCGGCTTCAGATATCTGCCGATTAAAGCTAGCTTGAAGCTTGCAAACTGCACTGGATGGTTGTTTGCTGCGTTAACCTCTTCATTAACGATGTATTCTATATACAGTCACTGTAATACAGTCATATCTGATTAACAGGCAATCTATTGACAGCTGACCTGTTAAATTCAATCCAATCGTCCATAATTAATACCATCAACCACCAATCGTTCACCTTATTAATATCCACAACCGAGCCTTTAATGGTTCATTTTAATCATTTCGGAGAATTTCCTTGAGCGGCACAAGCATTGCACTGAGTATTTTTTTAATGTACTGGTTCCTTATCTCCATTCTCGATAGAAGGGGCATTCTGGAAAAACATAACATCAGCACTTTCGGGCCTCTTCCAATCCTCATGATAAGGACAACAAAGGGTCTTAAGCTGCTGGACATTCTTGCCCGCCCTAAACGTTACTGGAGGGTTTTTGCAAACATTGGAATCCTGATGATGTTTGCAGGCATGGCTGCCATGTTCCTGGTTGTTGCCATATCGGATCTTGCCCTCTATACTTCGTTTCTGAACAACAGCGTGCCAGAACCGGGAAAGTACAATTCCCCCAGAAATATCCTGCTGATACCGGGCATAAATGAATTCATCCCCTTTACGTGGGGTGTGATTGCACTTGTAGTCACTCTTGTAGTGCATGAGTTTTCCCATGCGATCCTGTGCAGGGTTGAAAACATCAGGGTCAAATCCATGGGTATCCTGTATGCCCTTGTTCCTGTGGGCGGTTTTGCGGAACCTGACGATGAACAGCTCTTCGGCAAAAAAGAAGAAGTGAAAAAAGAGCTACCTCTAACAGCCACAATCGAAGAAATCGAAGCCTGGGAACAGAAGGAAAGAGAAGAAACAAAGCTAAAAGAAATGCAAAATGGAGATACAGCTTCCAAAGCACCCGAAAAAACAAATACTGCGCCGGAAGTAACCGCAACAAGAACCCAGAGAGCCCGTATCCTTGCAGCCGGAGTGATGGCTAATTTCTGCGTCGCTTTTGTAGCCCTGCTGCTCTTCTTCGGGCCTGTGCTTGGAGCAATTGCTCCTCTCAGCGATGCCATGATATGGAACGTAAACGAAAGTTCTCCGGCTCAGCTTGCAGGACTTCAGAAAGACATGGTGATAACTCAGGTTGATGATACAAATATCACCACAGGGATGGACCTTCTTTCCTACCTCGAAACCGTTGAACCCGGGGACTCTTTACGCATTCATGCCTCCAAAGACGATATCGTTTCCATCTATGAGTTAAAGGTTCCTTCTTCCCCTGAAGAATGTTTCAGCGGAGTTCCAGTAGGAGGAATTGTGGAAGGAAGTCCTGCAGAAGCTGCAGGGATCGAAACCGGAATGACAATGATCCGGATTAACGATACACGGATGCGGAGTATTGCAAGTTTTGTGAACTTCATGGAAGGGACAAAACCGGATCAGACCGTAGAAGTGGAGATGCTTCCATCCGCAAATTATACGGGTGAACTTACTGAAAACGGCACTGCGGTCTTTAATGTCCAGCTGGCTTCCCATCCAACAGAAGGTGAAAACGGCGGTTTTCTTGGCATAATGTATGGAGGCAATGGAACTCTGGACTGTCCCATTCTTGGAATCTCCATCTTGATGCCCCAGTCGCAATTCTATCTTGAAGCACTCAAGCAGATCCCTTCACTGCTTGCCGAACCGGTAGGCTGGATTCTCCTTTTCGGGCTTCCCATATACGGATTTGCAGGTGAGGGGTTCCGCGGCTTTTCAGGCACTATCGCCCAGTTCTACCAGCCTGTTGGATGGGCAGAGCCTCTTGGAGTTGGGATTTTCTGGATTGCAAACTCACTGCTCTGGATTGGGTGGCTGAACTTTTACGTCGGCTTATTCAACTGTCTGCCTGCAGTGCCCCTTGATGGAGGACATGTATTCAGGGACTATACATATTCCATTATGTACAGGTTTACAAAGAACGACTCTATTTCGGAAAGGTTCTCTAATTCCATTACAGCAAGCTTCTCCATGCTGATCCTGTTCTCGTTCCTCTTCATGATATTCGGGCCTTATATAGGACTGTGGGTCTGAACAGCGTGAAAATAAAGCCCAAAAAGGAAAAGTATCGGATCTCCAAATCAATTACATAATCGAAGGTCTGCCGGAAAACTGAGTTTTAACTTATTTTCCGGCTTTTCGGTTTTTTATAGCTGCTGATTGCTTATTCTGTTCTTTCTGATTCGTTTTCAACTGCGGTATTTTGTTGCTTAATGATCCTCTACAGACTGTTTTTTCTTCAGCTTCTTATTCCTCTTACATTATTTTTGGCTTTTTCTGTCCTCCTGGTCTTTTTCTATCCTTTTGGCAATTTTCTATCCATCTGGCTTTGCTGTCCCGAACAAAGTTTAAGACTTCAGGATAAGCTCTCAAGACCTTTGAGCGAAATTCTATGAATAAGCAGAGATATTAATAAAGATTGCAAGGTATTTTTACCTAGTTCAGCAGCAAATTGAGGCAGGGCAATGAACATATTTTCTTCAGATAGAAAGAAGAAGCGCAGATCAAGGTTTAAAAAACTCATGCGCAAAAGGCCCAATCTGGCATATCAGATTGTGGCTTTGCTTCTGCTTACCGTCTATATTCTGCTTTTCAAGAGCATTATGACCTTTGAAGGCCAGCCCGAAAACGCAAATGCTATCACTGCGATCTACTGGGCTACGACAACCATTGCAACGGTAGGGTATGGAGATGTGGTTTTCAGGTCACTTATGGGAAGGCTCTTTTCCATAGTGGTTCAGATTATGGGAATTATTCTGATTTCGGGTTTTCTTGCAACGTATGTTATCACTCCCTGGATGGACAGGGTGATTAAGTTCAGGATGCCGAGAAAAGTTCCTTCCAGCACTAAAGATCATATTATTATCTGCGGCTACAATCAGCTGGTGGAAACCCTTATTGATGAACTTGCAGAGCAGGAAATAACTTTTATAATAATCGAAGACGAGGAAGAGCTGGTCAAGGAACTTGTTTACAGGGACATTCCCTGTATTTTCGGGGCTCCGAGCGATAAACAGACACTTATAAATGCAGGCATTGAAAAAGCGATAATTCTTATAGCCAACAAGTCCGATGAAAGAAACGCAAATATCGTACTGACTGCAAGAGAGTACCAGCACCTCAATATTATTGCTATTGTTGAGGACCGTTCTAACTCAAAATACCTTAAATATGCAGGTGCAGATACGGTTGTCTCTCCCAAATCTATGTTCGGGCAGTTTATCGGAAGAAAAGCTATGGACAGGCTTGTAAGCAGAGTAACGGGGACAACCGAAATCTTCAAAGGGGTACACGTCACGGAATTTCCCGTATACCTCAGGAGCCCGCTCATAGGTAAAACCATTAAAGAGGTTTCCAGCCAGAGGCTGACAGGAGCAAGAATAGTTGGAATCTGGAAAAGCGGAAATCTCTCGTTTAATCCCGAAGAAGATGATGTCATACGCGGAAACTCTGTCCTTCTGGCTGTGGGAACATCTGAGGAGCTCGCAAAACTGAAGAAACTTACGCATTGATACCAGCAAGATACAGCCTGAAGCATGGACCTGATTATCACTTTCCTGAATTTATTAAAAATCCGAGGATTCAAAATGGAATCAAAAGGGCATCTTGTCGTACTGGGGTATGGAGACGTTGGAAAAAGCATTGTCAGCGAACTTTCTGAAAGTCCGTTTCGTTTTGTAGTTATAGACTCTAATGAAAAAGTTTTTGAAAATGTGGAATTTGAACACATTGTTGGAAACGGGTCTGATGAAGAGGTTCTTGTTGCGGCCGGGGTAAAAACTGCATCTTTTGTGTTTGTTGCCCTGAATGACGATACAAATGTTATTTTTGCAACCCTTATCTCCCGGGGGCTGAACCCTGGAGCCACTATTGTGGCAAGGGCAAACTCTGTAAAATCTATTGATAAAATATATAAGGCAGGAGCGGACTATGTCGGGTCCCTTTCTATAGTTGCAGGGCAGATGCTTGCGAAAATGAGTGCAGACTGTATTGGGAAAGTCTGCCGGATCGATGAAGACATTATGCTTTATGAGGGAATAGAAATAGAAAAACACCTTATTGAGAAAGGCTCTCCCCTCGACAAAAAATCAATAGAAGAGCTGGACCTCGAAAAAAAAATCGGCTGCACGGTAATAGGCATAGAGCGCGAAGGATTTGTTACAATTTCCATAAATAAGCAGACAGTACTTCATGCAGGAGACACAATTGCAGTCGGGGGGAGCAGCAAGCAGATTTCCGAATTTAAGGAGAAATATATCGACTAATACTCATCTCCAAAGCGGTGGAGAATTGAATCTATGGATTCGATTTCAAACTTCTCCGCACCAGCAAGACAGGATCCTTCAAAATCGTCCTTTGTCATTTTGCCATAGTTCATGTGTATCGCCGTTGTTTGCTGCGCAAAAATTCTGAAGGAAAGGAGGATGTTGATTTCTTATGAAGCTTCTTTTTTTGAATGGTCATGGGCGTAAAAATGACACAAGATTGGATTGAATAATAAGTTCCTGGTAAAAGATGACTTTTATTTCACATAGATGACTTTATGTGGATAAACATTTTGATAGCATTGGTGTCTTTCTAACTCATTGTCTGTCTAACTCATGTGATAGCTTGGAAAGTTATTATATAAACGATAACACTATAAAGTAGTTAAGACAATTATAACAAAGAAGAACTTGTAATCTCTATTAATTGAGAAATTTTCGATTAATTCAGACTATAATCATTTAAAATATATTTATCGCGCCTGAAGATGTGATAATATGGAAAATTTGCCTACCGGAGTGGAAGGATTGGATTTGCTGATGGATGGAGGGTATCCTGAAGGGAAGAGTATTCTTGTTACCGGTCCCCCTGGTTCAGGAAAGACTATTCTCGGGCTTCACTTCCTTCACAGAAGCTGCCAGGACGGGAGAAAATGCATACTTGTCCTTACCAGAGAGCTCACTGACGATGTACTCGCTCAGGCACGCAGCCTTAAACTTGACCTTGAGCCTTTCATTGAAAAAGGGCAGCTCAGTATAAGGAATATATTCGAAGACAAAATAAACAAGATAAAAAGCGTCTCAAAGTTCGGAAAAGGGCTCTGTGCCGTGGATACGGATATAATCGAGTACTTAAGTTCCATGTCTTCTGAAGTTGATGTTGTGGTCATTGACAACATCGGAGTAATGGCTATAACTCATGATATAAGGGAGTTTGCGGACGAGTTCAGTTCGATAAGCATTATCCTGCTGAAAAACGGATGTACAAGCCTTTTCATTATGGACGAGGACTCCTATAACCTGACCCAGAGGCTTACGGGTTATATGGTCTTCGGGCTGATGAGGCTCATAACACAGGAGAATTTCAATTCTGGAAAAACAAAACAGTATCTCTACATTGAAAAAATGAGAAACACGCCAGTTCCTATCAAATACTCACTGTTTGACATCACATCTCATGGAATCCGGGTTATTTCGAGCATGAAGTCGCCGTAAAGTGGCCTCGCCTTAATATGGCCTGGCATATTTTCATATATTTTTTACCCTAACATGAGACTTTCGTAAAAATACATAATAACGGAAATCAGAGGGGATTTTTGCAAAAAAAGATTTACGAAAAATAGAATAGATATAATTCAGTGCCAGTTCAGTGTCGGAATGAAAAGGAAGTGAAAAAATATTATGCTGCTCTGATGAGAAATTCGCAGCAGTCGTTTTTGTTTCCTATGGTTTTCAGGGCTTCAAGCCTGCATCCTGAATCTACTTTCAAAGTTATATTTGAAAAAATTTTTCTGGTAAGTGTGCAGAGAATAGGGTTTTTACGGGCTTCTTCCCCTTTCCAGGGGCATTTTGTTCCTTTAACTTTCCAGAGCTTTCCGTTTTCTTCCATAGTCGAGGAAAAGTCTCCACCCAGCTGGTTCATTATTTCAGCGCAGACACTTCCTGCATAATCCAGATCCATTTCCCTGTTCTCGAAGTGGTACATATCAAGAAGTGTTTTCTCTACCATTCCTGTCATCTGGTTTATTATGACTTTCTTTTCTTCATTGGAAACCGACTGAAGAAGGGTAGGAATTACGGCTGTAAGGATGCTCTGTACCCTGTTTTTTACTTCGAGGCTGTCGCGGTCTGCAACCAGCCTGTCGTGGAGGCACTTGACTCTGAGCAGAGATTTCACCCTGGTCTTAAGCTCAAGCCTGTTTATGGGTTTTGTGAGAAAGTCATCAGCTCCGGCTTCAATCCCTTTTATGCGGTCTTCAAGTTCCGAGAGAGCTGTAAGCATAAGGACAGGAATAAACTGGGTTTCGGGATTTTCCTTGAGAATTTTACAGACTTCATAGCCGTTGATTTCAGGCATCATAACATCCAGAAGGACGATATCGGGCTTTTCGTCTTTAACCTTCTGGAGAGCCTCTTTTCCGCCATAGGCACAGATGACCTCATAGGGTTCAACTGCAAGGTAGGCTTCCATCAGTTCTACGTTCTCCTTCATATCATCAACAATCAGGACTTTTGGTTTGTTTTTCTCATTCAACAAGGCTCCCTCCCTTGGTTTCATGAATCTTGATCCCTTCTGATGTGATTTCAAAAATCGACATATCTGGAGTTATCGGAGTACTGCGCATCTTGGATATGTACAGGTAGCGTTCCATTTTTCCCAGATACGCATTCTCTTTTACCAGAAGGCGAATAGAACCGTAGGACGAGTATTCAGCAAGCTGATTGGTTAAATTGTGCGCGGACTCATCCATGATCAGTAGTGTGGTACAGCCTTTTTTTCTCACGAGATAGTTCAGCCCGTCAAACTGATCCCTGAGCTTTTTGCTGGAAACCCTCAGAGCAAAGGTTCCCAGGTTATCTATGACAAGGCATTCTGTTCCTTCGCTTATGAATTCTATAACATTGGGAAGTTCAATATCAAGGCTTTCAGGTTTAAAGCCGTATCTTGTCTGCCCTATGCTTTCTGAACGGCTCTCAAATATATTTTCTATGACAAGCTGCCCTCTTTCATAATACGGTCTAATATCATGCCCCAGTAATTCTGCCTGGTAAAGAATATCTTCAGGAGTTTCTTCGGTTGCGATCATCAGGCATTTTCGTCCTTCAACGCAGTTCCTGTGAAGAAAATGGATTCCATAGATGGTTTTTCCACTTCCTGCTACCCCTGTTATAAGGGTTGCTTTGTTCACAGGATAACCCCCATTTAATTTCTTATCCAGTTCCTCTATGCCTGTTGAAACTCTCTCCATTTTGGTAAGCCCTCATTCTTCTGTGTACTTAGTCCCGTCTCCTTTCCATGTTCCCAGACAGTTATTTTTGTAATTATGTGAACTATAGAAGGCTTGATAATTTTAACAGCTTTCTAACTTCCAAAATACTGCTATTTTGGGGCAAAAATAAAATGGCCTTCTAGTTTATTTATTTTAGCTAGATATGGACATGTCAGGCTCTTATCTTGACGGGTATGCGTTTAAATGATATCGGAAATCATCTATATATATTAAAAGAACTTTTGTAATATAAAAGTTATGTATGTAATACTCATTTTTCTTTTTTTCGGCAAGTTTGTTATTTATTTCGACCTGTCGGAGTTATTAACTTCCTGGCTTCTCAGCTCTCTATGTATTTTTATTTATCATCTTCGACTTCATAAATATTTTTCGATGATGAGCAGTTTTTGATTTTTCTTTTCTCTCCTTTCTTTTTCCTTCATTCCTTTTTTCTTAATTTTGAGAGAAACCTTTAATATGGATAGTTACTATCAATACTGCGGCACAGCGGGCTCGTGGGGTAGCCAGGATATCCTAATGGGCTTCGAAGTAAGATCTTTTACGAAGATACCCATTGACTCGTGTTCGAATCGCGGCGGGCCCGCTAATCTATTTTCTACTTAACCTTTATTTTTTCACGGGCTATGCCCTGTCAGTATTATTTTTTCCAGACGTTTTCATCTTTATTCCACAAATTCACGCAATAGATTTTTATAGAAAATCCGGTTTTGTTGTTTATGGAGCTGTCTTTCTGGAAGCATGTATAGAACACCTATCCATGATGAGAAAATTTTGACTTATTAACAGGTTTAGTGTTTGATCATTCAGATAGCCTGAAATTAATCTGTAAGTATACTCTATAAATTTAGAGTTATATAGACAGCTACTTATTTACTGAACAAAATTCTATTCTATGAGCTGGTATGAATGAGCTGGTATGCAATAGATGCGGTGGATAGAGCTTTTTCAAGGACAAAAAAAGCTCTTTTCGAGCCTTTTGATTTCTGGAAGTGGGTAAAATTTGCAATAATTGTCTTTTTTGTTGGCGGACTAGGGTCAAATTACGGAGGATCGGGTACCAATTATCAAGCGGGTCCCAGTGATTTTGGAAGTGATTTCCCCAATATCGAACCCGGCGAGATTACTGATCTTCCTTCCGATACGTCCTGGCCTGGACTTAACTATATCGAGTCCGTATCACCTCTGGCAATTATAGCTGCAGCGGTAATTTTCTTTATTCTTTTCATTCTGGTTTTTTCTTATATTGCCAGTGTCATGGAGTTTGTTTTTGTAGAAGCCCTTGTAAGGAACGAAGTGCATCTCCGTTCTTACTTTAGAAAATTCATGGGAAGAGGATTCAATCTCCTGCTTATACGCCTTGTCATATCGCTTATTATTATCGTACTTTTCGTACTGGCTTTGCTGCCTTTTATCCCTATATTTAGTACAGAATCTCCTGACCTCGCCGTGCCTGCTCTCGTGGGAGGACTTTTCTGGATTTTTGGCGTGATTATTTTACTTGCCCTGATAGGGGCAGTTGCAGGATCTTTCTTAAGCCTTGCAATCCCCCTTTCCATTTACAGGGAAACAGGAATTATTTCGGCTTTCCGTATGGTCTACAGGAATTTCAGGAAAAGCTGGCAGGAATTGCTGGTTTACTGGTTTATAAGGGTCGCTCTCGGAATAGGGATTGGTATCCTTGCATTTGTCCTGTTTGTACTGCTGGCACTGGTGCTGGTTATTGTTTTTCTTATTATTGACGGGATTCTTTATTTCCTCTTCTCGACGTTTGCATCAGAATCCATTCTCTTGATAATCCTGATTCCTGTTGTCCTGGCAGAACTGCTGCTTATCTTTGCCACTCTGCTGATACTGAGCGTACCGCTTGCAGTTTTTCTGAAGTACCATTTGCTGAGCTTCCTTGAAACATGGTTTGCCGATGCCAGCATTCCGTTTTTCGATGAACTTCCTGCGGAGCCGGAAACCGTATTGGGAAGCGGGCCTGAGACTGGGTTAAGCGAATCGGAACAATATTCATCTGAGCAAACTATACCGGAACAGAGTGAATCTGAATCACAAAGTGGATCTGAATCGCCCAGATCCGGGTCAGAGGATTCAGAGACTACTGCCGCGCCTCAATTCTGATCTATGGGGACAAACCTGAATTTTTGCTTGTGGTTACTCCTGGCAGCTTTAACAAGAGCCGCCGGGTAAACCCTACCATTAAGGACGTACTTGAAGCATAAAAACTGTGGAATTGCTCCAGCAGGTTTAGAAATGCAGAAATGCTGGTGATAAATAAATCGTAATTGGAGCGGATCATCAGGATCTCGCCTAACGAGAAGACGGCTTTATTGTGCATCACATTCTTCATGTCTTCAAACTGATGCATCAGGAACCGAATCCCCATTGTTTTCGTTTTCTCAGTGGACGGGCAGGGTTCGAAATTGTATACCCCTTTTTCGCCCACCTGCGACAGTTCAGCCACCAGACGCTGCAGATAGCCAAGCAGTTCTTCCCGATTCTGAGACTCATTCGTAGCCGTGTTTACCTCCTGGATCAGCTTTACTGCCCGGGTTTTCATGACGTTTATGAGCCCGGAATCCGCAAAAGGCTGCTGCAGTAGTTCACCAAGCTCGGAAACAAACTCTTCAAAATGGTTGCCCAGTTTGCTACCGGGCTCAAAAAACCCTGCATACTTCTTGATGTGCCCGAGGAGGGATTCCAGAGTTGCATAATTTAAAGCATTCCTGGCCGACAATGTCTCTCAATAGGTCTTTGCCTCCTGAACTCCGTATTTGCCACAGTAGGCTGCAGCCAGCTGTTGATGCAGTTCCTGCAATTTCGCCTTACGGCGCGCCTGCTCGGCCAGCATTTTGACCTGAAAATTGAAGTTGATCCCTTTGTCTACCTGCAAAAGGTCCTGTGTGCTTAATTTGAGCTGCGCTGTTCCTGAAAACACCTTCAGGTAGTACAGGCGAGGCTGGAAAAGCAGTTGGAGCGCTTTTAATCCGCAGCTCACGATCCATTTCAGATGCCGTTTTTTCTTCATCCACGGTATAAGGGATAACAGACAGGATTCTGAATGAATTATTTAGCCGACCGAAAATAGTGAAGAGCTCGTCGGAGATTGTCTGCAGTTCGTCTTTTATGTACTTACTTTCCTTTGCCGTAATAGTGAGTCCTTTTATCTCCGGTTCCGTAGTCCGAACGGTATGGTAAAAGCTGAATTCTTCCAGGATACGGTTCGGAATCGTAAAATCGACACACTTCCCGCCTAAATCCTGGGAAAACGATGAGCTGCGAACCAGATCGTCCGCATCAGGTAGCATCGGAGTTCCCCCGCCTGACAATGCCTCACCGGGCAAGTCCGATAAATCCGCTACCAGGATGAGGTCTCTGGGAATCTTCTTGTCATCCAGGGTTATCGGGATGGGTGTACCCTCAAGTCCTGCAATAAGTCCATAAGCCCGTTCGTGAGTCCTGTTATCCACCCGCCCAAAGAAATAGCCCCCACGATCTGTCTGTGCAGAGAAGATCGGGTGATAGCTTTGACTGCCTGCTGAAGCATCAGGATCATCACTTGCCATGATGACGATCTGAATGCCGGCAGCTTTCTTTTCTCCAGAAATATCAATTACCCTGCCAGCAACCTTTTGGCAGGCATCAAGGACCGGGCTTGATTCATTGAATTGAATCACCCTGGGGTCCACGTTGCAGGACCAGGGGCTGTGTGTTATCTTCATTGTTTTCAGGTAAAATAGCTGCATTCAGACTGCCAAAACTGTAAATTTGAGTGCCCAGTTGCTCACCATCCGGTGCGAACACTTGCGATCGTGACTGACTTTCCGCCCAGAAGCTCCTGGTTGGGCAGGAAAAAACGGAAAGCTCCGTTTCTTTCGACATCAACGCGATCCTTGCTGTAGATCGAGTTTCCGCTGATCTCCTGAATGTAGCTTACTTTCAAAAAATGACCCAGATAATCGTCCGTAATAAGCCTGTTATCTGTTGGTTTCAAAAAACCGTTGACGCTGACTCTATTCATACTCTATTCATCCCCACTATTTCGAGCCCCTTAAAAGGGATTTTCTATTCTTACCCCAGAGCTACTCTTTTTACTGAACAGGTAAAAAGCAACCCCTGTAATTACCTCCCTAAATTTTCAAGTACCTCCAATGGCAACTAAATTATATAACTAATGTTCATGTGTCTTCGGTTAAGTGAGGAATCATGACAAATTGCGTCAATTCCCTCAACATTTGTCAAATATTTGATTTTATGTAGGTAGGAGCAAGGCATCGATTTCATGTAAATTTACCAAAATTTAAGATAGGCTTATTATGCAAAATCGATAGCTTTCGGGCAAGAAAATTCCTTAACCGATGACCAATGAACTAATGTTAGGATATAAAATACTTATGAAAAGTATTCAAGGACTTTTTACTATTTTCTGGTCTTCCGAGTTTACTCAAAGTTATGCAAAATAGTGAAATTTTAATTAAGTGAAATAAGTATTTTTTAACAGCAAGAGGCACAAATCAAGAGAAAAATCAGTGACGATGACTATATTTAATACAATTCCCTGTCAATCTAAAGATTTATATATTTTGAACACTCTATTTGATAATGCAGACTGCCAAGGTGGCGGAGCGGTCACGCAATCGCCAGCAGAGCGATTCAGTCCTGGTTCAAATCCGGACCTTGGCTTCTTATAATTTATAAACAACATTTTCTTTTCTTTCGAATAAATCTTTTATTCTCTGCCTTTTTGAGGTTATTTCACTTTTATCTCTGGTTCTCTAAAAATACAGGTAATGCTCCTCCAGTTTCTATCTTATTATGCCAGAAACAACTCTACAAATTTAGTTTATAAAAAAAGAGTTATCTTCTCATGGGGTATATCTTAATATAATCTTAAAAAGGCTAGATAACTGAAACTGGTCATTGATACTTTGAGCAAAGATATCAAATACATAGAATTTCCTGCAGGCACAGACAGGACGTATCTGGACAATGTTTGTTACGAGATGGACAGGGGAACAGATACACTGACAATAAGCCTGGAAGGAAATTTTTACAAATCTCTTAAAAAAAGAACTCCTGACCCTGTCAACAGACTGGGTTCAGGAACGGTCAATGTTCTAAAAATATCTGCAATGTCTTTGTCCATTTTCCTGTTTTTTCTGCTGGTCCTCAAAATAATACAGAAAGAGGCCGACTCTCTTTTATCGCTGTTCTTGCTCTCTGCAAGCATGATATGTTTCGTTGTTGCCTCAAATTTGTATGAAATAGAGAGTTACCGCAATATTTTCCGATGCAATAAATGCGGCAGAGATTTTGCCTGCGATGAAACTAAAAAGCCTCTTATCAAAATGGTAAGCAGTTACGATAGATATGAAAAAACAATAACAAGCTACTTGAAGTGCAGGTACTGCAACGACGAGCGTATAAAGATTGAAATAGCCCACAGAAATTCGAAATCCAGATCAAAGAACACAAATAAAAACAGAAAAACCTGTAAAGGATGTGGAAAGGAGTTCAGCTTGATAGAATACAGAAATCCTGACGCACACCTGGTGCATTACAATATTTTCAGGACAATAAAGCACTATAAATGCACACATTGCGAGTATATGGAAATCAGCATAAGGGATTATTATGTCACCATAAATAGAATTTAAATGAAAATCTACTGCGCATCTGATTTTCACATTGGTTACCAGGATGCAAATTATCCGAAAATAAAAGAGTTTTTTGAGCTGGTGAAAGCAAATGCAGGCGAGCTGATCCTCTGTGGGGATGTCCTGGATTTATGGCGCTGTCCCATTGAAACTATCGAAAGCCAGGAACCTATGAAAAGTACTTACGAAGCATTACTAAAATTGGCAGAGGAAGTTCCCACCAGGATCGTCTGGGGAAACCATGACTATAAGCTGTGGAAAAAAGTAAAAGTCCCCATGCATTAATTAAAACTCCTTTTGAATTGAAAATTGAAGACAGTAATTATCGCCTGAGAATAGAGAAAATCCATGAGAAAGCAAAAGAGTTCATCAACAAAGAAGGGTTGGATTACCTTATTATGGGCCATACCCATGAGCCGGTAGGAGATGACGGTAAGCTCTTTGACTGTGGGGATATGATTGACAGCCTTACCTACGTAATAATTGAAAATGGGAAGCCCAGGCTTGAAAAGATGCCTGGTGGTGATTAAAAAAGAACTGAAACGCAGATGTCAGGTGGGTAGGTTTTAACCTGTTCGTTGTTGCATCTTTTTCTTTGTTAAATACATTTTAGCTGCTGCCTTCAACCCTCCCGCCAAATTCTACATCTCCATACCATGCAGGATCCTGCAACAGTATGGTCACCTGATCATCCTGAAAAGTATGAGTTACCTTATAGTGATTTACATTTGCGACCTCATCAACATCAGCAACAAAAACGTTGTCTGATTCCCAAGATCCTTTCCCTGCCGCAGGGAGACCGTATTCTCCGGGAGAGAATCTGGAGACATTATCCAGCCCCAGAAGAAACTCTAACGTCTGATTTTCCGGCAGCCCCAATCTGAATAAAGCTTCTCCTTTTTCCTCATCAAAAGTTAAAGAGAGAGACTGAAGGTCCAGAGGATTGGAATCGAGAACGTATGTTTTGCCATCTATTTTTTTCGCCATCTCAGGCAGAGACTTCACAGGTTCAGGCTCAGGAGGCTCTGCAGCGGCATTTATATTTTCTTGAAGCCTTTCATAGGCTGCTGGATTTTCCGGAAGGGGCTGATCTGACTGCAGAGCAGCAACAAGGAAAGGAGCAACCTCATCCGATTCAAAGCCACCACCAGTGATTACTACTATGAGATCTTTTTCAGGTACTACAGTTATTAGTTGAGTCCCACGCCCTCTTGCCTCATAACGTGCAGGAAGATCATCGATTGGAACCCACCACTGGTAACCATATCCATCACCCTCGCCATCCTCAGTAATAACCTGTGTTTGTGTAGACTTTGCCACCCATTCTGCCGGAACTATCTGTTTCCCATCCCAGGTCCCATTATTAAGATAGAGGTATCCGAGTTTGGCCATATCGTGAGGAGTCAAATGCAGATCACCCCAGCCGTGGTTATTCCCCTGTGGATCATAAGGCCAGATGACATTGGAGATGCCGAGAGGCTTAAAGAGAGTTTTGTTGGCGTAAGCCTGTTCGCTCATTCCAGTAGTTTCAGTGATGATCCCTGAGAGGAGGTGGGAATTGGGGCTGCAGTAGACGAAGCGGGTGCCAGGTTCTTCTGCCATGGGAAGGTCAAGCGTAAACTGGATCCAGTCAGGGCTATCTTCCATTTGCTCCAGAGTAACTTCGTAAGGCTCGTTAACGCATTCAAAACCCGATCTCATGGTAAGAAGATCTTCCAGAGTCATTGCCTTTTTATTTGCATCAACATTCGCAACAGTTCGATCAGGGAAAAACTCAAGGACTGGTTGATCGACACCTGCAATGTATCCTTCGGAAATTGCGATACCTATCAGGGTCCCTGTAAAACTTTTGGTAACGGAAGCGACATCGTGTACTGAATTATTGGAAAAAGGATAGAAGTAGGCATCAGTCACGATGTATCCATTACGTATAATCAACAGGCTGTGGATGTTAATGTCATTTTCCTTGACGTAATCCAGTAATTCAGCCAATTTTTCCGAATCCATCCCCTGCTGCTCAGGCGTTGATGTCCTCCAGCTTTCGGCAGGCCAGTATGTAGCGGACTCATTGACTGAAGCCGATTCGTTGCCTGAATCAGGAGTCTCAACACAACCAGAGGCTGTGAGCAGAACAACTAAAAACACAAGTAATCCGATAAATTTTGAATTTTCTGTACCCCTCATTACTTTTACCCCAGATTACCCGATATTTGACCTTTTCCCAAAAAATAGAGACAATTTACCCTGATTTTTAGATAATATGTTTTCTGTAATATATAATACATTTTACATAAAAACCCAAACCTTTCCCCGGGGAAAAGTAAGGCAGTTTATCTAACTTCAGAACTATTAACGGGTTGAGCAAGATGTCAGTAGATCAGATCCCAATCGGAAAATTCTCCCTTATGACCCGCCTCTCCCAGAAAGCTCTCAGGCTCTATGACAGTAAAGGGCTGCTCGTTCCGGAAGTAAAAGATTCTTTTACAGGTTACCGTTACTACACGGTTCCTCAGATCGAGCAGGGAATGAAGATCAAGACCTTTACTTTTCTGGGATTTTCCCTTGAGGAGATTTCCATGCTTCTGGATGCAGAAAGCGAAGGAAATTATGAGTTTATTGAGACCTGTTTCAGGAAGAGGCTTGAGGAAGTCCGGCTGGAGGTAGGGCAGCTGCAAAGGATCGAGGGCATTTTGCAGGGCGCCTGCAAACATAGTGGAAAAGTTACGGAGATATTCAATATGTCAGTTACAGAACCCGTTATCAAAGAAATTCCCGAGCTGCGGGTATTGAGCAAGCGTGAAAAAGGGAACTTTGTAGCAACTATAGGAAAGCTAATAGGTGAAATCTGTGCATGCGTCAGCAGCCCTGAAAACCAGAGGAACCGAATAAGAATTACAGGTCCGATTATGTTCCTCTGCCACGATGAGGAATATAAAGAAACAGGTGCGGATATAGAGATCGCACTTCCGGTTTCAGGAAGGGTCTCAGTGGAAGATTCTAAGATGGAAATAAAGACACTGCCATCTATAAGAGCTGTTTCCGTTATCTATCGGGGTCCCTATTCTGGAGTTGAAGCAGCCTATAAGAAGATTTTCTCATACACGGAAGAAAATAAGCTGGGGACTTTTATGCCGAGCAGGGAAATGTACTTTAATGACCCTGCTGAAGTACCTGAAGAAGAACTCATGACCGAAGTTCAGGTTCAGATAAAGGAAAGGTAATTTATTCGTTGCTCCAGATTTTTGGAGCAGTTCTTTTTTTGCCCGGTGTGCAGGAAATTTAGTTCTGAGTCCTCAAAATTAAGAAAGGGACTACGGAAGAGTACTGTCCAAATATTAATCTCCTGTAATCTGTTGCTACGATACTTGTTTAAAAAGTGCATTATAAGTATCAAAGTTAAGAGATAAATAATATTTATGGCGAGAAAAAGCCCGATTTTCATGAAATGTATGTAGTTATGGAACTCAGTTGTTGATTTGTCGAATTTATTTTTATTAAAGTCGATGTGAAATTGTTAAAGTCGATATGAACATTAAACCTCCCTTTTGATTGAATGGACATGTAAAATTTATTTTTGGTTAATGTCAAGAATGAAAGTTTGTGAAGATAATCTTTATTTCAGATATATCTGCGGAAACCTGGCGATATGATTTAAGACTTTTATTATTACAAAATTAGTACTTATATTTCTATAAATATTATATCTTGTAGAATAATAAGGTTTTACTGATTCAATTTGACACTACTTTCACTGAATATACAAAAAGAGTACGAAATTTTGATAAGTACAGAATTTTGCCAACAATATCTTTTTTTAGAAATTAATTCAGATGATTGATTGGTAAAATAATATTATGCGGTGAATCTGTCGAAGGAAAGGATCAAGAACCGGACCTGAATCGAATCAAATTGAGAAAGAGTCTGGGGGGTATCAATGGGAAAACAAACATCTGGCATAACACAAAAGATACTTTGTGTTTTCACATTAATTTTTGTAATATCAGCAATAACCGTAGCAGTAAGCGCAGTAAAAGGAGAAACACAGGGTGAAAACGCAACAAAACAAGAAGATAATGTAACAGAACCAGAAAATAATGTAACGGAACCAGAAAATAATGTAACGGAACCAGAAAATAATGTAACAGAACCAGAAAATAATGTAACAGAACCAGAAAATAATGTAACAGAACCAGAAAACAATGTAACAGAACCAGAAAATAACCTGACAGAACTCGAAAAGAACTTAACACTACCAGAGATTAACATAACAGACCCAGAAACCAATGAGATTATACCAGTTTCCCTGGTACCACCAACAATAGGGACCAATAATGAGATTTCTGTATTTAACGAGCCCACAAACACTACTTCCACAGTGAATGTAGGTCCTGATGCTGGAGGAGTTGCAGTCAGCCCTGATGGGACAAACGTGTATGTAACAAATGTTAACGACAATACTGTTTCTGTAATTGACTCAGTTACAAACAACATTGTAGCCACAGTCGATGTCGGCGAGTATCCTGCAGGAATTGCAGTCAACCCGGATGGAACATACGTGTATGTGACGAATATTATCAGCAATACTGTCACCATAATAAACACGATTACAAACAACGTTGTAGCCACAGTCGATGTCGGCGAGTCCCCTGCAGGAATTGCGGTGAGCCCGGATGGAACACATGTGTACGTGACGAATGTTGTCAGCAACACTGTCACCATAATAAACACGATTACAAACAACGTTGTAGCCACAGTCGATGTCGGCGAATGTCCTTCCGGAATTGCAGTCAACCCGGATGGAACATACGTGTACGTGACGAATATTATCAGCAATACTGTCACCATAATAAACACGATTACAAACAACGTTGTAGCCACAGTCGATGTCGGCGAGTCTCCTGCAGGAATTGCGGTGAGCCCGGATGGAACATATGTTTATGTGACGAATGTTGTCAGCAACACTGTCACTATAATAAACACGGTTACAAACACTGTTATAGCCACGGTTGATGTTGGCAAATATCCCGCCAGAATTGAAGCCGTGGGAACATACGTATATGTGACGAATATAATCAGCAATACTGTAACTATAATTAACACAATTACAAACACTGTAATAGCCACGGTGCCTGCGGGAAGTGCTCCTGCTCCTGCTGGAAAATGCATATGTCCTCTTCCAATAATAAAACCCCGCCCTGTTGCAAACTTCAGCAGCAATGTCATTCTATCGGTGCAGTTTAAAGACCTCTCGAAAAATGCAACCAAATGGTACTGGGACTTTGGAGATGGAACATATTCAACAGAACGGAATCCTCTACACATATACAAAAAAGCAGGGAACTACACAGTTAAACTAAAAGCAATCAATAAATACGGTACAAGTTCAAAAACCGCCATAGTCAGGGTCTGTACTGGCAGGTAATGGAAAAACATCATTTAATGGATCAAATAAAAGGTATAAGTAAAGTTACCGGGGCGTTAAACATATTTTTTGTTATTGCCCCGGGAGTGAAGAGGGTCAAAGTAACCTGACTTTTATATAAGGGATAAAGTACCCTCTCATTTTTTTCAAAGTCGTTTATCTTTTTTCAAAGATTTTGTTAAGATCAGCCATCCCCAGGGAAACCTCAAACTCTTTAAGCCTGAAAAATTTCTTTGCCCGCATGTCGTCATCTTCGAGCCGCAGGTCACTTTCAACAAATCCGGCTTTTTCAAGGCGCTTCAAATGCAGGTTCACGACCTGCCTTGAGAGGTCCAGATCCTTGGCGAGTTCGTACACATATCTCTCCCTTTCGGCAAGCAGGTAGAGAAGCTTTAATCGGATCGGATGGGAGAGGGCCTCGCCTATGTCCACAATCTGTTGAAGTGATTTTGTCATCCGGTATACCTTCGCATTTTAGGAGTAAAGACCTGAAATATTCCTTAAACTTCTCTTCCCGTATTAAAGTTTAGATTTCTTCCAGTTTGGACTTTATTTCTTCCACTGTTTTTTTAATATCTTCAATATCCTTTTCGATTTTCACAAGCCTTTCATTGTCTGTGGATGCCGTATGTCCCGACCTGTTCAGAAGCACCACAACTGCCCCCACAATGACAAGGATGATGATGATGTTCAGTAAAAACCCCCACACAGAACCATACATGCCAAAACCCATACCGTTCAAAATATACACCTCGTAGAAAGTCAGATTTTTCCCGATTAATCCTCTTTTCCTGATTTATCTTTTTTCTTATTCCGTATTTTTGTCATTATTTTATCCTTTATTTTTTCCTTAGCTAATGATTTCAACCATAAATATAAAAAATACCCGGTAAAATGGGTCTTTGGAAAATATGCCGAAACTCCAGGACTTCGTTTTATAAAAGATCTTACTGTTTAATTCCCGTTAACTCACTGTTTAACTCACTGTTTATATGAGCCCGCGGAATGAAATCAGAGAGCAGAGAAAAAAGTTATGGCTCAGTTGCCATAAGCTCTGCAGAAACCTGATCCACGGGCAAACCTGCCGCCTGTCTGACATCCTGCAGGAACGTCATACCCGGTATATACTTCACCGGTGACTGCGTCGATTCTTGCCTGCGTATAGGCTCCGTTCTCATCCTTATAGGAAACAATCCACCAGCGGTTCATCTGATAGATATCGTCTTTGGAGACATTTTCATCAATTTCAGCCTTTGCGATTTCAAAAGCTTCATCTATGGTTTCAACTTCAAGTTCTACGCTTCCGTCTGCGTTGTAGTAAGGACAGAAAGCATAATTGCCTGTACCAGAATCTGTATATCTGGCAGCCCACCTGTGCATGGATCCAGAGCCGTATCTTATTCCTGTATCATCCGACGCAACTGCACTGGCAACTGCTGCTCCAAAAGCCCCTATCATCAGTGTGACCAGGAGAATTGCAATTATATTTTTCTTCATTTTTTCACCTTCGATTCTGCTTTTTTTTTCGGTTTATACTATTAGACACTACATTCACCATATGTAGTGTTTACACTACATATGTAGTTCTCAAGGAGATATATAACTTATGGTCACTACTGCTGTTTTTGCCCAAAATTCAGCTGTACTTCTCATTTAACCATCCGATAAGAGGCGGGATCCAGCAGAGATTTGCGGCAATGGTCTCAAGTGCCGTGAAGGTCTGCGTTGTAGGGCTGAAACCCAGAATTCTTGCTCCAAGCAGTCCGAGCGGGACAAGTATGATTACAAAAAGGCTTGCCAGCATGACCGGATGGTGGACATATCTGAAAAATCCGGCTTTCCACGAACCTTCAGCTCGTTTGAGGAAGAGCATACCTGAAATATTGGCTCCTATCTGGTCGCTGAGTGCATAGAAATATGGTATGTAAAATCCCTCAACTCCATAAACATCGACTCCTGCAAGCCGGCTCCCGAGGTCAATTGCCCAGGGAAAGGCAAGCCCTAAGAACTTTCCCCAGCCGTAGGCTTCTGCCATGCTTCCCTCAGCCTTTCGAAGGCGCTGGCGTATGGAAAAAATCCCTTCAAAAATGCTCTCCCCTTCTCCTGCAAGAGTCCTGACAAGCCACTGTCCCACCGGGCTTCGCTGATATCCCTGAAAGTCCAGAAAAACCCCTGCAAGAAGCCCTAAAATGTATCCCGGGATTGTATACTTTATAAGTTCTGAAAACTCCTCCCCTTCTTCAGGAACTTCTTCCTCAGAAGATTCCTCTTCAGAAAACTTCTCATTTTCCACACTCATCCTATTCGACCCTCTAACTCATAATCCAGTTAAGAATACTTTTTGACTGCCTTATGCTTAAAAAGCAGTAAAAAATGAATTAAAAATGGAAAAAGTATATCTGGCAGTACTTGTTTAGGCTTTTGGCTTTTAATATTTTTTTGACTTCATTTTTGTACTGTGATTTCATTTTTGGCTTTTTTCATGATTCTTCAGCCCGGGAAACTAATATAAACAGTCGTGCCAGATAATATAAAGGAGAATCATGAAAGCCCTGGAATGCAGTACCATTGACATTGCACCTACAATTTCGAGATTATTGAAAGTTCCTATGGTTCCACCTTCGGGAAAGCCAATTCCTGAGGTCGAAAATTATGCAGGGGAAAAAGGCTGTAAAAGGGCGGTAATCATAGTTATTGACAGCCTTGGCTACTCTCTTTACTGGCACCTTTCTACGGTAATGAAAAACCTGCAAGGAATTGCTGAAAAAGGCTTGCTTTTCAAATGCCGGTCTCCGGCGACTATAACGTCGCCTGCAATTGCTTCGATATTTACTGGTTATCTTCCAGAAGAGCATAATATCTACTCGACCGCTGACATTTATGCTGAGAGAGCAAAGGACTCTGAAAATCCAAAGCTAAGAAGTATTATGGAATGGGCTTACAGGGCAGGAATGAAGGCATCGGCTGTAATAGAAAAGGAAGGAGCAGAGAGTTTCAGAGGAAGAATAAAAGACTTTTACGGAGTTCCTGATTCCGAAGACATACTTGATTATGACTGCAAGATAACAGACTATGCTTTACATGCTCTGAAAGAAAAGCCTGATATCCTTGCCGTACACCTGAGGGCCCTTGACCGTTATTCCCACAGGGCAGAGACCTGGAAAGAAATGAAGAAAGCTGCAAAGGCTATCGATAAAAACCTCGAAGAGATTTTTCAGAATGCAGAAAAGGGTACTATATTCTTTATCTGCGGAGATCATGCAGTCCACGGCGGCAAAAAATGGCTGAAAAACGCTACACATGAAGAAATCAAAAATCATGAGAATAATTATGTTGCCCTTATTGTGGGCTGCTGTTGATAATCCT
>NZ_DAOOUJ010000015.1:0-44871 GCF_035390745.1 Methanosarcina sp.
ATTATATAAAAACACATAGAGAAGAGCTTGTCTAACGCTTAACCGATGACGCATGAAGGGCTAATGCGTATAAAGACTGCATAGCTCTGTCATACATTGTGGGAATACCTAAGGGACGTTTCTTCTTCTTACCAGGTTTATCGATGAAGACTCTTTTAAGAGGTTTTGCTTTGTATCTTTTACCAGTGAGACTAAGGGCAGCTTTTATCTTGGAGTCAGGTGTTAACCATTTCTCGCCATCGATTCCGGATGTCCTTTTTCCTTTATTTTGGGTGACTCTTCTTACTGCCAGAAGTTTGGCGAAGTAGGAATGAGTTAATAGATACTGTAATCTCTTGACAAGGTTCCATTTGTTTTGTAAGACTGCTTTTGTAATTCGGGTTTGCAACTTATTAACGCTCTTCTCTACTTGATACCAGTTGATACTTTTCCATTTCTGGGAAAGGTGAGCGTCTGTAAGCTTCTTATCCTGGAGGGATATCGTTGAAATACTTACATTCAAAAGTTTGCCTCCTTTCATACAATAGAACACCATCAGTAAGTCGGCATCCTTTCGGATCGAGGCAAAGTTTGAACCCCTATCCAATCAATTACAGATTGGCATTCGCTTTTTACTGAATCCTCTACCCTCTATGTCATTGATTCCCTTCACAGGGTCTCTACCTTCTTTTTTTTTTTAATTACAAAAGGAGCATATAGGGTTTACCAAGTTTTATGTCCTAAATAATGCAAATGCTTTAGAAGCCATCTATAGACCGGAAAGCGTCTGTCCATTTTCTGCGATGTCTGTAACACCATCGCAGCCTGCTTTCATACCGTTTGGTTCAAGCGTATCAGTCTAATTTCGCTTGTCAAAAGTCACGACCCGTACAATGGTTCAACATATGTTTCTTCATGGCATTTTTACCCTAGCAGATGACCCAAATTAGACTTTCAGGCTTCTCCACATTGTCTTACGAGCTTAGCACATCTGCATTGCTACTGATGCACCTCATAATAGGGTTACCCCAAATGGAAAGGGTAGCACAAGGCAATTTATGACATAACTTCTTGTCGCACTTACAGAACTTTCGCTACACTGCCACATAAAAACTACTCTCATCCTGGGTGACGAATAAATGGTTAGGATTCAGGAATCTTTTTTTTGATTTCAGCAATAAATTCGTTTGTTAATGCCTGATTTCGCCTTTTTGATTGAGGTCTACATGTAATTCTACTAAACCCTAAATTTTTAATAATTTGTCTCATTCTTGATTTGGAATAAGATATTCCAAATTTTTCTCTGACAAATTGAATTGCATCTTTTGTTTGCCAACCACGAGAAAAGCCATCGTCTGTTGGTATTGGCTCTGATAATGCTTTCCTCAACTCAAAAACTTGTTCTGCAGTTAAAAAAGACTTTACTCCTCGACCAGGTTTACATTTAAGGTTGTACAAACCTTCTTCTTCAGCTCGTTTCATCCAACGGTGAACTGTTGAACGGTGAACTGAAAAATCCTCTGCAACTTTAGCTGGACTCAGACCATTTTTAACCAACAATAACGCTTGAAGCCTCAACTGCTCATTCTTATCACATGAACGACATATAGCCATGGCAATATCGGATGTCGTAAACATTTCCAAACTCATAACTAACTTAATATTATCAAATCAGATATATAAATGTTGCATTATATAGAGGGATGACTATAATTGACTAAGCTTTGTTAAATAGTTTATAATTATCTAACTTTACTTACAAATAGTATAAAGAACAAATTGTTTAAGAATGTTGGAAAAAATATGGGTAATGGGCATGAGTTATTGAAAACCATATCCATAAGAATCTCTTTAAATTTCTCTCAAATACAGAGGATATACTTGCTTTTTCGGAATTGATCAATAACTTATGGACACGACCAAAATATGATAAGAGTAATTAATAAAACTCGGGGGGAAATATGAAAAACATTAATTTATTTATTAAAGTAATAACTGAAAAGAAATATAACTGCCAGCCGATTATTAAAAAAAAACAACTAAATCTGAATCCTTCAAAATTTATTCTCACATAACTTCAGCTTTTTTTTTAATTTTCATTCTTTTGACTATGTCAGATATAGCAGGTGCAACTAACTATTATGTGGCGCCTGAAGGCAACAACAATGACACCGGTTTAAGTCCTGAACATGCATGGGCGACCCCGTCTTATGCTGTTCAGAAAGTCATTGCTGGAGATAATATATGTCTTTTAGATGGAATATGGTATAGTGAGAACATTGTATCTACTAATAGTGGCACCCAAAATAATCCAATCACAATAAGAGCATATAACGGAACTCCAGTACTTGACGGTTTAGATTATAAAACAGGTGGCGTTGCAATTAATTTAAGCAACACTAGTTATTGGATTGTGGATGGGATATCTTTTAAGAATTACGAAAACGGTATTTATCTTAAAAATAGTAAAGAGTGCAAAGTTAATAACTGTACATTCGACTTTATGTATTGGACATCTGTAAGCTTTATAGACACAAAAAATTCGTCAATGGATAACAATAAAATCTCACGTATGCGATGGAACTCTATACAAATTTCTGGGACAAAAGTAGCAACAGAAAATATTCACATCACAAATAACAATATAGGTTGTGGATTAGAGCATGGACTGACAGATCTTATGTACAACTTTACAACCATATTTATCGAAAACAATACCTACCATGATTCAATATGGCCTGCTATATACTCGCATCAAACAACCGTCGATGGGTACAACAATTCAGGATATGTATATATAAAAAACAATACCTGCTATAATGTGAGTTTTGGCATACATCTCGATGATCCAACTAACAATTCAATAATAGAGAATAATACTATATATAACATATATTCACCTAATTCTTCAAATCGTCATATAAAGATAACTGACCCCACATCAAATGTAACAATTTCTAATAACAACATATGGGGAGATGCTTATGCATATCAAATGCAATTGAACGTCTTGGACTCTTTAGTAACTAATAACAATGTTACTGCCATAGATAACGATACAGAGTACAGGTTTTTAAACGGCAACAATAAATTACAAAATGCTAGAATACACGAAAAAACAAAATATAAAGTTTATGTAGATAAGGATGGACTTGATATCGAATATACAGATGGTACAGTATTCACTGCAAATGGGATCAGTGCAAGATATTATCCATATAAAAGCAACTTCACCTGTTCATCTGGCAGTAAGGTTATACAAACATATAACATAAAATTGAAACCTTCATGCGGATATATAGACGGAGTTGCAGTTAATAATTATGATTTGATAAATGATACATACAAAATCACAATGGGCTCGTCCTTTGTGGAAAACCCTACATGGATAAACATAACAGTGAATGAATCAAATAAGATATACGACATCTATATGGACAGTGAGTATTGTGGAAAAGGAGAAAGCAACTCAAAAAGTATTTTAAAGTGGAAATATAACGGTACGTGGAATACAAATCACACATTCATGTTCCAACCCAGCACTGAACAACCAGATACAGATGGCTTGTGCACAATTTCTGGTTATATTAGAGAAACAAACTGTTCTTCAATATCAAATGTTTCCGTATCTAATAATATCACACCTGAAGTAGTCTTAACAGATACTAACGGATACTACGAATTTACTGTACCGTCAAATTCAAAATTAACAATTAATGCTTCAAAAGAAGGGTATAATTCTAGTTCGATATGTTTGAATGTTTGTAAGATTAACATTTCAAACGCAAACATAATCTTAACTCAAAAAGAAAACAAGGACCAAGTAATAACACCAGAAGCAATCATTGAGATCACATCACGGATTCAGATTATTGAACCGAAAAAATCCTTTGATCTCAGCATCAAGGTTGATCCTTCAACTCCAATCTCCGGCACCCAGCTTGACTTTGTGTTCAACAGCTCAAAAACTTCAGTCAATAATGTAACAGAAGGGGACCTTCTCAAACAGGGCGGAGCTTATACAATATTCAGCAAAGGAACTATCAACAACAGCGCCGGAACAGTCAAAAACATTTACGGCTTCATCCTGGGTACATCAAACGTATCTTCACCCGGCACGATGGCAACCGTTAACCTTACTGCAGGAAGCAAAACGGGATTTGCAGAGTTCAGCCTCTCAAATGTGCTTATCAGTGATGCAGACTCAAAATCAGTTCCGTATACTGTTACAAACGCAACCGTGCTGATAGACACTGCTCCGGTAATGAGTACGATTTGCTGCCCCAAATCGGTTGACGAAAAGAGCACCCTGACCTTCAAAGTAAGTGCTAAGGATGCAGACGGAGACCGCCTCGTTCTTTCAGCATCAGGGCTTCCTCAAGGTGCCAGCTTCAACAAAACTTCCGGAAACTTTACATGGACACCGGCTGTAGGGCAGGCTGGAGTTTATACATTGACATTTGAAGTAAGCGACGGATATCTCACAGATTCCGAGAATGTCACTGTAACAGTAAACAAACTGAATAACCCGCCAGTCATCAGTTCTTTCCAGCCCATTAACGGGTCGTCCTTCAGTGAAGGGGAAAGAATAGGAATTTCAGTAAACGCATCTGATGCAGAAGGACAGGCTCTGAACTACTCAATCAGAATCGACGGAGTGGTATGCAGTACCGGCACGGAATATATCTGGGAAACCGACTATTCCAGCAGCGGAAACCACACTATAGAAGTGGTTGTAAGCGACGGAATTGACGAAGTCAAAGTTCAGCACACGATTTACATAAGCGAGTGCCGCCCGCGCTGGGACGTCAATGAAGACGGCGTGGTAAATATCCTGGACGTAACAAACGTCAGCAAGAACTACGGAGCAACTGTAAGCAAGCCTTACCCGCGCTACGACGTTAATCAGGACGGTGCTGTCAATATACTTGACCTCACTCTGGTCGGAAACCACTTTGGAGAACTTGTAAAGTAAAAGAAATGAAAGGATCGGCGCAGGCATAATTTCCTGTGCCAGTCCACTGATTTACTTTCATAATAAAAAAGATTAAGCTTCGATGCTCAATACAAATCTGAGGGGGTTAAGGTATTGAGTAAAAAACAAATTAAAAAGTAAAATTGAAACCTGTTAAAAAACAAGATGGGAGTGGGATAAATGAGAAAGATTATCGTTAGTTTAATTGCATTAATTGCGGTTCTTGCCTTTTTAAGCTCAACTGCAGCAGCGGCATCAAAAGTATCACTTCAGCCGTCATCCAAAAGTGTTTATGCAGGGGAAAATATCACACTGAACGTTGTCGTAACCCCGGATACACAGATCTCAGGAATACAGTTCGACCTTGAATATGACGGTTCATTATTCCAGGTAGCAGGTGTAACTGAAGGAAACTTATTCAGCCAGAGCGGTCAGAACACGCTTTTCAGCCCTGGACAGACAGGAAACGGGACCCTTAAAAACGTATACGGCTGTATTCTTGGAAGTTCCAGCGTTTCAACTCCCGGGACCTTTGCAACCATTACTCTGGCTTCAAACTCCGGGGTGAAGGGTACTTCGCAGTTCTATCTGAAAAACGTAACTATAAGCAGCTCTGCATCAAAGCCTGTGGATGTAAGGCTGGTAAACACGAGCATTACAGTCTCAGAGCCTAAAAGACCGAGAGGAATACTGAGCTCGTTAATCGAAAGCCTTCTGGGCTAAGTTCTGAAGAATCGATTCTTCAGATTTTTCAATTTTCATTTTTTTGAAATACCTTAAATTTTCCAAAAGATTCAAGTTTCCAGGGCTTTCGAATTTTTCTTTTTTAACCTTTCACAGCCTTCCAGGAAGTAAAATTCCTGCAACGCAGAAAACAGAAGTCAATAGAAACATTGCATAGGTCGCCTGTTTTTCATTTAACCTGTAATAGTAAGGCAAAACCCACTTTAAAGTAAGATTATTGGGAACTTCCAGAGTGCCGTCTTCCCTGATTTTTCCAAATTTAACATGAGGATACTTTTTGATTTTCCAGTAGACATACATAAGGAAATTAATCGTGTGCGGGATGAGCATAACAAAGCCGCTTATGATAAAGCCCTGGATAACAATAATAGCCCCGATTGCAGCCCCTACAGTAAGCGACCCGACATTCCCCCAGAAAATTTTAGCAGGGTACCGCTCATAGAAGTAAAAACCCAGAGTAGCTCCGGTGATAGCGACAACAGAGATTATGTTTTCTATATCGTTTATCATAACCGATTTGATAATCAACGAGACCAGAACTATTATAGCCAGTCCTGAAGAAAGCCCATTATATCCGGAATGCATATTAACAAGGTTTGACGCCACCAGCACATATGTAGGGACAATTAACTGCAGATAAATTATTCCGAGTTCGAGATCTCCAACGCTTGGAAGGGTAACCGCAGTGTGGGTTGCGTACTGGATAAGCGGATAAGAACAGTAATACATTATCAAAAACTTGGATGCCCTGCCGATATTGATCATATCGTCAAGAATACCGAATAACCCGAAAAGTGCAATAACAATCATTGCGACATAATTTGTGGACGTGAACTTGAAAAAGAGTGAGTTCATGGAAAGGGAAAGCATTGCAATCAAAAGAATTGCAGTCCCCCCGCGGTCTGCTACGGTTGGAAGGCCTTTTTTGTAAACGTCCTTTGCTACAATATTATTTTCGGTCAGCTTCCGGATAAAGTACGGCATTGATACCGCAGTTATTATTAACGGAACAAGGAAATTGCTTGTAAGCATAATATTTTGAATAAATGAAACAGAATTCAATATCATTTTTTACTTGCCCTCACCGCTTCTTTTCATGTTTTATCTGACGCGAAAATAAAGTCTGCATTTAAACTCGAAACATTTTAAGCATAATTATAGAAAATACTTATCGAAAATATTTATCATAATATATCCAGTCTGGATGCGCAGAATCGCATAACAGCTTTGAGTGGATTAAAAAATATAAGTATTCTAAGAGAAACTTTGAAAACCTCCATTTTAAAGAAGATGCAGTTAAACAATCCTAAACAGTTCTCATTATACATATTGATTTCGATGCACGGAGAAGACATCCACATAAAAGGACAAGGCTAGATGCCCACAGGTTACTTAGAAAATATTTTCCGACTACTGCGCATATTTCAGAGACATATAAACAGAAAGAAATGGTTATCACAATTAAACTTAAAAATAACCCGGAAACCTCTTATTAGATCAATGCTGAAAATAGTAAAAGATACTTAAATCAAAGATGGAAAAGTTAAGAATTATTTCTTACTACCCGAAGATTAAGTTCCAGCAACCAATTTATGGATAATATAAACAGTTCTGATCTATAAAGCAGGAAACTCACAAGATAAATAAGAAGCACTGTTCGAATATTACTGCTAATTGTTTGTTAAAACAAAGCCTTTAAATCCCGTACATGCAATAACCCTTAGAGATAAAATGGTAAAACTTGAAAAATCCCGTTTTTTTATTGTAATTACTGTCTTATATGCGATTATGGTTTTTTACCTCTCAGTTAGTTCCCAGATAGGAGATCTAAAACATTTTCTGAAATTCGGCCTTGGCTACCCGCTTAGAAACGTTCTTGTCGCCAACGACATGTCATCCATATCGAAATTCATGATCGATTGTCTGCACGCTGTCCAGGAAGCATCCTTAGACCCGGGGCATATAGGGATATATTTCGGATTTGGAGTTCTTCTGTATTTTGTATTTTTAACTTCAAAAACCCCTGCACTTGTAAGATATTCGGCAGTCTGTGCAATATTCATCGGAACCTCTTACGGCATATTGAACGAAATATTCCAGAGCTTCCTTTCTTACCGTACTGCAAGTGTTGCAGATGCCGTTTCAAACCTCATAGGGCTGGTGCTTGCACAGATTTTCGTAATCATTTTTGTGCTTGCATTAAAAATGGTTCTGGATAAAAAAAAGAGTGTTGAAGGGCCAGTAGATTAAAAAAATAGAAAAAAAGGCAAAAAATTAAAAAATGAGGAAAAAACCCTGAATAGTTGTAAGAGAAAAGGAAAGCTTTTGCTTTCCTCTGTTTAACTTTCCTCTACTTTTTTCCTTCCCATTTCAAAAGCCCTTACATTAATCTCAATCGTTTTTTGCGGCACAAGTGCCTTTACACCCTCAAGGAGAGCCTCTTTCGGAATTGGCAAATAGCTGGAGACCGCCCCGACCATTGCCACGTTCATTGCAAGCCTGTTCCCGGCTTCATAAGCAAGCTCATCCGCATTAAAGGCTTTAACCACATATTTTTCAGAAAGAACGTCAAGGATTTCCTGAACATCAGGGTACTTTGCAATGCCTGAAGTAACGGTCACAGGGATTATTGGCTGCGTGTTTACTATAATTACTCCGCCGTCTTTCAGGAAATCGAGGTACCGGACTGCTTCCATGGGCTCCAGGGCAAGCATGATATCTGCGCCCTTTTTAGGAATCATTGACCCAAGGTCAGTCCCGAGTCTTATATGGTTTACAACCGAACCTCCGCGCTGTGCCATGCCGTGAGTCTCTGCTGCCCGGATAGGAAGCCCTGAAATAACTGCGGCTTTTCCAATAATATCAGATGCAAGGATTGCACCCTGTCCGCCGACTCCTGTGATAAGGAGATCGATTTTTTTCTCTCCTGTTGCCCCGCTCATCTCTTCACCTCCCTGATAGCTTCAAACTTGCAGATCTGAGCACATACCCCGCACCCGCTGCAGAGGGAAGTAATTACAGCACACTTATTATCCTCATCAAATTCGATTGCAGGACAGCCGAATTTAATGCACTGCTTGCAGCCTTCACACTTTTCAGGATCAACAGTGTACGGGACCCTTCTGATCCCTGCCCTTTTACCTGAAATCACACAGGGCTGCCTTGCAATAACCACTGCTGTTCCTTCAAAGTCCTTTGCAGCTTTGAAAGCTTCCTGAGTCTCTTCAAGCTTGTAGGGATCAACGACAGTTACCGACCCGACTCCCATAGCCCGGCAGAGTTCGGCAAGTGAAACCTCGACAGTAGGTTCTCCTGTAACTGTATAGCCAACTCCAGGATTTGGCTGGTGACCTGTCATAGCAGTTATGCGGTTGTCAAGAATGGTGACAGTGATATTGGCTTTATTGAAAACCGCGTTCAGGAGAGAGTTCATACCTGTGTGGAAAAAGGTAGAGTCTCCTATGGAACAGCAAATTGGGCGCTTTTCCCCTGCATGATAAAGTCCGGAAGCTATGCTTATGCTTGAACCCATACAGAGCGTGGTCTCAACAGTTCCGCTCTGGATTCCAAGAGTGTAACAGCCGATGTCACTCGGGTAGATAGCATCTTTTCCAAAAACCTTTTTCATAGAATAGAAAGTTGCTCTATGAGAACAGCCAGCACAGAGAGCAGGCGGACGCGGGGCAAGTTCAAGGGAGATTTTTTCAGATTCAGGCTCGATTTCCAGGTCAAAAGCTTTCTTCAGGGCATCAAGGAAAGAATTTATGTCCAGCTCCCCTTCCCGCGAAACAAAACCACCTGTTTTCCCTAGAATGGAAACTTGAAGCCCCGACTCCTGTGCAACCATCTTTACCTGCTCTTCTACAATTGGCTCGAGCTCCTCAAAAATGAGAACTGTATCAACAGTGCTCAGCAGTTCCAGAATAAGCTTTTTCGGAACAGGATAGGTTCCTATTTTAAGGAAAGAAGCCTCAAGTTCAAGTTCCTGCAGAGCCTCTTTTGCATAAACGGATGCAATGCCTGCACCTATTACCCCGAGCTTTGCCCCGGGTTTGATTTCAAGAGAGTTCCATGGAGATTCCGCAAGCGCATCCTCCATTGGCTGCTGGATGGAAAGAATATGAGTATGGCGTGGACGTGCATTCTTGGGCAGCATAACCCAGCGGTCGAGAAGTTTTTCGAAATGTGGAGCTGCTTTTTTTACAGGGATTTCTCCGAGCTCAATATCCGACTTTCCATGTGAGATACGGGTAGTCGGCCTGAAAATTACAGGGATTTCGAACCTTTCCGAAAACTCAAAAGCATAGGGAAGCATGTCTTTGGCTTCCTGAGGGGTTGAAGGGTCAAAACAGGGAACAAGGGCAAACTGGGCATAGCGCCTTGTGTCCTGCTCATTCTGGGACGAGTGGCAGGAAGGATCATCGGCAACGATTGCGATCAGCCCGCCTTTTGTGCCTGCATAAGCAAGAGTCATGAAAGGGTCGGCTGCAACATTTAAGCCGACGTGCTTCATTGTCACGGCAGACCTGACCCCTGCCCAGGCAGCTCCGACTGCAACTTCCATTGCGACCTTTTCATTGACCGACCATTCTATGTGATAATCGCGGTCCTTGCGGGAAGCAAGCGTGTCTATAATCTCCGAAGAAGGAGTCCCGGGATAGCCTGCGATAACCTGCAAGCCGCCTTCAAGAAGCCCACGGGCAATAGCCACGTTTCCAAGCATATACTCACGCGTTTTCATAATCAAGATCTCCATATGCTAAACAATAAAATACAACTCTAATAACAGTTTAAATTCAGATATCTGTTAATCAGTGTTAATAAATCAGAAGTCAAGGAAAAGACAGCTCCGGTAAACAAAACCTGCTGTCTGCAAATTAAGTAAACTTTTGCTTTATTCAAATAACACGATCAATAATATACTTTCGGATAATTGCCAGAGAATTACTCCAGCAGGATCAGGTAAAGTACAGACATAAAGCCAAGCATATGGAAGGAAGCTCTGGAATAAACCTTGAAAAAAATATTAGCTTGCTTCAGGTAATTGGAAAAAAATTAGATTTGAGCCGCAAGTACATGGCTGGGTCCAGATACTGGGTTAAGACAGCAGAGGGGTTAAGACTACCATACGACCCCAACTTGATGCATCAAAAAGAAAGGGATGCAGGAGGAGAAAAATACTTCTCAACTGCCAAGAGCCTGTAAACAGTAAATAGATCAATGAATCAATGAACTGACTTTTCCAGAAACTCTGCAAGCTTTGCAATCCCTTCAAGTTCAATATCGAATTCTGCACCTTTCAGGGACGCCTTGAAAAGCTCACGGTCTGCAGGAATTACCGCGGCAACTTTTGAAGAATCAACCGCTTCAAGAAGCTCACCTTTAATATCTTCTTCGACCTTATTCAGCACAAAGAAAACCCTGTTTCCGGCCTGTTCTCCGAGTTCGTCGAACTTTTTGGACAACTTGAGGGATTCAAAGGAAGGGTCAATAACGACAAGGATCGTGTCAAAGTCTTTTGCAACTCCTCGCCCGAAGTGTTCCACACCTGCTTCCGTGTCCACGATAACGATATCATTTTCTGCGAGGTCAAGGTTTTCCAGAAACTCTCTGGTAAGGACACCCATGGGGCAGGCGCAGCCTTCTCCGAACTCGTGGATCTTGCCAATTGCCATGAGCTTTATCTGTCCCTTTTCTTTCACGAATTCCGAAGGCAGATCGGTAAAGCTCCACCGCTCTTCAAAAAAGCGGGACTTCTGCTGGCCTGCGGCAGCTCCTGGAACTGCAAGCCCGCCGAGAGAGGCAGTCTTCGGAGCTCTCTGCTTTTGCTTGAAACCCTGTTTTCCACCGAAGTACTCCATAAGGTCTCTTGGAGCCTCAAGCCCGAGCTGGCCGTGCAGCCCGTAGTTGGATTCATCGGTGTCGAGCACAAGCACGTTCTTTGTTTTTGCCATCTGCTTTGCAAGGAGCGCAGAAATGGTGCTCTTCCCGCTTCCGCCTTTTCCGCATACTGCGATTTTCATATAGAGTTCACCTGCTTCAGTAATTAATCCTGCAGGATTAAAAGTACTTCCTTTAAGTTGTTTTTTGAACGTGAATGAAAAAAAATCTCTCAGAAAGAACGTCGTGAGAACTAAACATAGATTCTTCACATAATAAAATAACGATAATAAGTGATGGATTAAAGTTCAAAAGGAAAATAGCCAAAAATAAAAGAAAAAGTCTAAAGCATTGGTCACAGGTTAAGGAATTTTTACCCAATCAAAGTTGCGCTGGCGCCCCCCGCTTCAAGTAAAGGAGCAGGTTCACGCCACCGCTCCAGAGATGTTCCTTTGCAATAAGCTATTAATTAATATTTATCGGTTAGATTATCGGAGCCTCACTGTCATTTATTGGTTGAAGCGCTATTCCATTAGACCCGGTATAGTATGTAATATTATACTCATAATCAGATTCCAGTGTATCCTGTCCAGCATAATACCAGTTAAGAGATGGATATGTTAGGACGTATTCATCATAATTACCTGAAGGAGCTGTAACTGTGCTGGTTTGCCAAGAAGGAACATTTACCTTGAAGACGGTTTCTTTGGACTCTAAATTTGTCCAGGCTACCAGAATATCTACTCCAAGTTCATTATTTATATGAAGAACCGCTCCACCTGCATAATTTGGAACATAATCTTCAATCCTGTATCCTCCTATAAACTGCCCGTAGGCATAAGGTGAGTTTCCAACAGGTACAGTAGATTCAACAGTTCTGGTGGATGTGTTAATTATAGAGGTGGTATTACTGCCCCAGTTTACAACGCATACTTTTGTTCCATCAGGGGTGATTGCAATTCCTTCGGGATTACTATCTACGTCCACCGTGGCTGTAACAGTATTTGTTGTTGTGTTAATTACAGAAACAGTGTTATCATAATTGTTCGCCACATACAGCTCCGTTCCCTCCGGATTGATTACGACTCCTCCAGGAACGTTTCCTACAGGCACGCTGGCTATAACCGTATTGCTTGTTGTATTAATTCTAGAAACATCGTTACTGATACCATTTGTCACATACACCTCAGTCCCGTCAGGAGTGACTGCAATCCCTAGAGGACCGGTTCCCACGGGAACCGTGGCTATAACAGTGTTTGTCGCAGTGTCAATTACGGAAGTAGTGTTTCCAAAGTAGTTAGTCACATATACCTTTGCCCCTTCAGGTGTGACTGCAACCCCTATAGGACGCGATCCTACACTTACAGTATCAGTAACATTGTTGGTTGATGTATTAATTATGGAAACAGTATCATCGAAATTATTTGCCACATAGATCTTTGATCCGTCAGGGCTGACTGCAACCATGCAGGGATATGCTCCGACACCTACCGTAGACGTGACAGTATTGGCGGTAGTGTTAATAATGGAAATATTGTTACTGTCCTGATTTGCAACATATACCTTTGTTCCATCTGGACTGACTGCAACCCCATAAGGACTGAGTCCTACGGGTACTGTAGCAATAACAGTGCTTGTTGCTATGTCAATTACAGAAACAGTGTTATCTCCATAATTTGCAATATATGCAAAAGGTGATGCGCCTGTAACACTTACTGGCATAATAAGTGCCAGAACAATTACTCCTAAAACAGTTACGAAATACCCTTTTCTTACACTTTCACATGCTATTTCTTTCATTTTAACCCCCCTATCTGGTTAATTATCAGTAAAAAAGTTATCAATAAAAAATAACTGAAAAAAATACAAGTAATCATATAATTTAAATTAATATGTAAATGTTTCCATTTAAAAGAATATATTGCAATATATAATTAATACTTGTATAATATGAGTAATACTAAAACTCAAGATTACATTCTCGAGTATCGAATTAAAAATAATTAGTTGAGTTCCTGATCACGAAAATGGTTCTAAAATTTATGAAGTTGGAAATAAAATCAGTTTTAAAACCCAGAATTTAATCCGTGACTCTCAATTTTCGTGCCTCAGAACTCATAAGAAACTAAAATTGAGTGCCTCAAACATATAGATTATTTGATACAGATGAAGCTGTAGAGTAGACATTATTGCAGACCCAAAAAGCTAAAAGGTGACTGTTTTTTCGTTAAACTTTTTGAAAATTTAATTATCAGTAAGTTCTGATAACTATTATCCATTTACCCAGGCTTTTTTTAAATAAAAAGAGTCGCCGTAAATTTCAACAAAGTTGTTATAATAGAATCTCCAATTATAATATCTTTTTGCAGGTGAGTACCAAATGACGATTACAGAGAATCAACTCGATGAATGGGTACGTGGCAATGCACGTGATGCTCAGAGCGTGATTGTTGAACTAGTCTGGCGTCTCGTTGCTGCATCGTCACCTAAACCTAAAGAACGGCGCTTTCCACTCGGCGACAGTATAGGACAGCATGGTCCTGACGGAATATTGGATGTGGATTTTCCGTTCTATCCATTCGTGCCCGAAGGAAGGTCTTTTTGGGAAATTGGTACCAACTTGGATGCTCATAAAAAGGCCACTTCTGATTATACTTCCCTTGTTAAAGTGACACCTGAAAATATTCGAAAGGAATCGGTATTCGTGTTCGTGACACCTCTTTCAGGGAGACGTGGTTGGGAGCACACATGGGATGAAGACGCACAAGCTGAATGGCTAGAAAAGCGCCGGAAACAGAATGATTGGCGGGACGTTTGCGTCATCGATGGTACTAAGCTGATCGATTGGCTTCATCAATTTCCCTCTGTAGAGCTATGGCTTGCAAAAACCATGAATAAGTATATTGACAAAGTTGATACTCTCAATAACCACTGGGATTCGCTAAAAACAATTGGTGAACCCCCTCTGCTCACACCTCATGTATTCCTAATAAACAGAAATTCTGCGTGTGCTAAGCTCAAAGAAGTATTTGACGGAAATTTAGTGCAACTCAAGTTAAACACTTATTTTCCGGATCAGGTGGTTAACTTCGTTTCTGCATACGTGGCAAACATGGACGAAGAAAGCCAATTGGATATTATCAGTCGCAGTCTTGTAATCTCAGGTTCAGATACATGGAATACGGTAGTTACCCAACAACGTGAAAAGCATTTTTTAGTTGCAGACTTTGATCTGGATCTAGCTGAAGGATCCGGGACTATAATGCTTGAGAGAGCTCGAAGAGCTGGACATGCTGTTATCTTCGGTGGTATTCCGGGGGGTATCCCCCACCCTAATTGCGAATCGATACCAAATCCAAATATATATCAAGTCAAAGAAGCTTTGGAAGAGGCAGGTTATAATGAGGAACGTGCTAGGATTCTAGCACAAAAGAGTGGGGGAGATTTAAATTCTTTGCTTAGATGTCTTCAGAACCTCTCTTTGATGCCAGAATGGGCTCAAAAAACACCAGCTGCAGAACTTGCTATCGCAGAACTTTTAGGATCTTGGAACGAAAATTCAAATGCTGATCTTGGTGCCGTGGAAGCGATATCGGGAAACTCCTATGGGGAGTGGGTAGGAAAGATGCGTGATGTTGCGCTTCTTCCAGGCACTCCCCTAACTCAAAGGGATGGAATCTGGAAGTTTGTTGCACGATATGAAGGATGGTATACTTTAGGTTCAAGGATATATGATGAGCATTTGGATAGATTATTAAAAGTAGCAATAAATGTCTTGAGTGAGAAGGACCCAAAGTTTGAGCTGCCTCAAGAAGAAAGATATGCAGCATCTGTTTATGGAAAGGTACTATCACATTCAAACTCACTGCGAAAAGGCCTTGCTGAGAGTCTGGCTCTTTTGGGTAGTCATCCCAATGCACTAATATCATGTTCATATAACAAGGCTGAAACAACAGCAATGCTTGCAGTTCGCGAAATTTTGGGAAGAGCAGATTGGGTGCAATGGGCTAGCTTAAATGATTTATTACCTCTATTGGCAGAAGCTGCTCCAACAGAGTTTTTAGATGCAGTTGACAATGCTTTAAGTAGTACATCTTGCCCTTTTGATGAGTTATTTGCTCAAGAGAGCTCTGGAGCAATGGGTGCTACTTACATGAGCGGACTGCTATGGGCATTGGAAACACTGGCATGGGATGAGGAACTTCTAACTCGTGTAGTGATGATCTTGGGTGAGCTGGCTGCACGGGATCCCGGTGGAAACTGGAGTAATCGTCCAGCAAACTCCCTAACAACGATTCTGCTTCCATGGTTGCCGCAGACATGTGCGTCAATTGACAAAAGGGAAAGATCCGTTTCAACCCTTCTTGACGAACTCCCAGATACGGGATGGTCACTTCTTCTGAGCCTTCTTCCTCAGTCCCATCGGGTTTCTAGTGGCTCTCGTAGACCATCGTGGGCTATGATAATTCCAGAGAACTGGTCTAAAGAAGTAACTCTATCTGAATACTGGGAGCAAAGCACCTTCTATGCGAAGCTTGCGATAGATTTCGCTAAAAGCGATTCTACAAAGCTCATTGAACTAATTAATCGCTTAGATGACCTACCCCTTCCGGTGTTTGAACAACTCTTAGTACACCTAGAGTCAGAGTCAGTCATGGTAATGCCTATCGATGATAGACTTCGGCTATGGACCGAACTTTTAGATCTGGTTAATAAACATCGAAAATTTGTCGATGCTAAATGGGCAATGAAACCAGAACAGGTGGATAAGATTGCAGCCATCGCTGAAAAGTTGATCCCAGACGAACCAGAATATCGTCACCAGCGTCTCTTCAGTGAACGAGATTTTGATTTATATGAAGATAAAGGGAATTATACAGATCAACGAATGAAGCTGGAAACACGTCGCCAAATAGCTGTCGAAGAGATAGCAACTAAAGGAGGAACACATGCGGTTCTCGACTTCGCTTCAGCTGTTCAGTCTCCTTGGCGTGTGGGCATAACTTTTGGAGTTATTTCAGACACGGACGTTGATGAAACAATTCTTCCGGACTTGCTTGATACAGAGCAAAAATCGCTTGTTCAGTTTGCTGGTGGGTTTGTATGGGGGCGGTTCCGTAGTAAGGGATGGCAGTGGGCTGAAGAAATTGATACTTCTCAATGGTCATCTGTACAAATAGGACAGTTTCTTACTTACTTACCATTTGCTCCTGAAGCTTGGAAATTATCTGGACAACTTCTTGGAGAGGATGAGTTACTCTATTGGACAAAAACAAACGCAAATCCATATGATACTGATAAAAATCTTGAAATGGCTATTGATTCATTGGTCAAACATGGGAGGCCATTTGCAGCAATGCGCTGCTTATACAAAATGCAAAATGAAAAGCAGTCTTTTAACAATAAAAGAGCTGTTAGCGTATTACTTGCAGCACTTGAGTCTTCTGAAAATTCTCATATGATGGATCAATACGAGATAGTGGAAATAATAAAAGTACTACAGGATGATCCAGAAACAGATAATGAAGACCTATATAGAGTTGAATGGGCATATTTACCACTTCTTGAGCACTACAATGATGCTTATCCAAAGTATTTGGAGAGTCGATTGGCGAATGAACCGAGATTCTTCTGCGAGATGATTAGGCTCGTTTTCAGGTCGAAGAAGGAAGAGCGAACAAGTGAAGAGCCAAAAGAGCAAGCAAAGAGTGTAGCAACTAATGCATATCATCTGCTGAGTGAGTGGAGGACACCTCCTGGTTGTCTGCAAGATGGAAGTTATGATGAGAGCGCATTCACTGTCTGGCTGGAAGAAGTCAAGAAAGAGTGTCTCGAAACAGGGCACTTTGAAATTGCAATGTCAATGGTAGGTCAAATGCTTATCTATGCCCCTGCAGATCCAGATGGATTATGGATTCACCAATCCGTAGCCAAAGAATTAAACGCAAAAGATGTGGATGCTATGAGGAGGGGATTTAGTACAGGACTTTTCAATTCTCGTGGAGTACACGGTTTCAGTAATGGAAAAGAAGAGCGAGAACTCGCTAGTAAGTATAGATCACAGGCTGAAGATGTTGATAAGAGTGGCTTCTATCGTTTAGCAGCTACACTTCGAGAATTAGCAACATCTTACGAGCATGAAGCTAAGAGAAACTCTTCTACAAACCCTTTCGAGGATTGAAGTGCATTAGGTTCGGTTTGTAGTAATTAAACATCTGCAATATTATTTGTAACACCACATTTTGTGAATCTAACCTATTTTAGAGTACTCCAAGGTCAATAATCAATAATAAACAGTAAAGTTTAATTAATGTAGTGTAGGAACTTCTTTAAATTCGTTTGTTAAAATCCTCTTATTTGTATAATTTTTGAGGAGGGCTTGAGTGCAATCAATTGAAAACTTATGTAAAGCACGAAATACTATCTTTGATCGAAATAGAAGAGACATAGTTCTTGATATATCAGACATATTAGAGGATAAAATAGATCCCTATACTTTTTTTGAGGAAAATTATCTTACTGAAGGTATGAGACTACTCTTTAAAGAAGCTTTCAGAAGATTTTCAAATGAGTCCGATTCTTCTGTTTTTAAATTAACTCAAGCAATGGGTGGAGGTAAAACTCATTGTATGATTGGCCTTGCTCTCCTGGCAAAAAACCCTTCTCTTAGAGAAAAAGTGATGGGTGAAGGGTTTGCAGGCAATGCTCCTGATTCGATAAAAGTTGTTGCGTTCAATGGACGAGAAAGTGATGCTCCATATGGGATTTGGGGATCTATTGCTGAACAATTAGGAAAAAAAGAACTTTTTAAAGACTACTACACACCGTTGCAAGCACCAGGGAAAACTGCGTGGGTCAACCTGCTAAAAGGTGAAAAGCTCTTAATTCTTCTTGACGAGCTTCCTCCTTATTTCGAGAACGCTAAATCCAAGACAATAGGTAACACCGATCTTTCGGTTGTTACAAAAACAGCACTTTCAAATCTTCTTGTTGCAATTGGGAGTAAAGAACTCTCACAGGTCTGCATAGTACTCTCAGATCTGAAGGCTACATATGAAAGTGGAAGCCAGCAAATAAATCAGGCATTGCACGACTTCGAAAACGAAGTCCACAGGGGTGCAGTTAATCTAGAACCTGTCGGACTCAATACTGATGAAGTATATCAAATTCTAAAAAAGCGTATCTTTTCCAAACTTCCGGATAATGATACCATCCTTTCAATTGCAAGGGACTATGGGGATGTTATAAAAATAGCAGGGCAAATGGATTTGACACATGTATCGCCTGAAAAGTTTGTCCAGCAAGTACGGGAGTCTTACCCATTCCATCCGGCAATAAAAGATTTGTATGCACGTTTCAGAGAGAATCCTGGGTTTCAGCAGACACGTGGACTTATTCGTTTCATGCGGGTGCTTGTCTCTCATCTTTATGAGGACGGAGGAGCTAAGAACGCTGTTCTGATTCATCCTCATATGATTGATTTGAATCATCCTGAGATGGTTTCAGAAATCAATCTCATCAACCCTACACTTGGAAATGCGATCAGCCATGATATTGCGTCAGATGGGAATTCTGTTTCAGAGATGGAAGACCTGAAACGCTGTGGATCTGACTGCCAAGATGTTTGTAAGTTAGTTTTGATGGCTTCCCTTGCAAATATTGAAAATTCTGTTCTGGGTCTGACTGCCTCTGAGATTATAACTGATATTGCAGCTCCAGGAAGGAACCTTACCACACTTCCTGATTCTATTTCTACTCTGGAAAGTCAGCTTTGCTGGTACCTACATCGTGCAAACGATGGCAAGGTATACTTTAAGAATACAGAAAACCTTGTAGCGAGACTTAGGTCACTTGCCGAGTCATATGGCAGGGAAGCGGCACTGAAGGAAGTAAAAGAATTTTTACAAACCATTTTTACTCCCGAGATAAAAGACTGCTATCAGGAATTCCAAATCCTCCCGGCTGTAGATGAAATCACAATTTCTCAGGATAAAGTAAAACTGATATTATACGAGCCCTATGGTGGGGACTTGCATCCACATCTTCAAGAGTTTTATAATTCACTGGATTATAAAAACCGTGTTTGTTTCCTATCCGGCCAGAGGGATACAATGAATAATTTGATTTCAGTCGGTAGGGAGTACAAAGCTATTCATTCTATTCTAAGGGAGATGGATAGTAAAGGTGTAAGGGCCGACGACACACAAAGGATCATTGCCCAAGATTTAAGAGACAATATTGTGCACCGTCTATTAAGTGCTTCTCGCGAGACATTTACTCGTCTTCATTATCCGCACAACGATGATCTTCGTGTTGCAGATCTAACAATGAATTTTGAAGGAAACAAGTGCCGTGGGGAGGAGTTGATAAAAACTACTCTTACAGATAAACAGAAATTCACCCAAGAAGTTGATGGGGACACCTTCAGGAAAAAGTGTGAGCAGCGTCTATTTACACAGCAGACAATGCAGTGGTCTGAGATAAAGAAACGTGCAGCAATTCTTACCAAGTGGCAATGGCATCACCCTAATGCCCTTGACAATTTAAAAGATGAAATGTTAAGAAAGGAGCAGTGGAGAATGGACGGTGGATATGTTGATAAAGGACCTTTCCCCGCACCTTCCACAGCAGTTCAGGTAATGGAATGGAACAGAAATGACGATACTGGAGAAGTTACCTTAAAGGTGATCCCTGTAAACGGAAATACTATCTATTATGACACCGGCGGAGAAGCAACGTCTGCTTCTGCCAAAGTTGATGATTTTCAGAACTTTGTAACAAATGATATGCGCGTTTCATTCCTTTGTGTAGATTCAAAAGGCGTTCATGAAAAAGGAGCAGTATATACATGGTCTAATTCAGTTACTTTGAAGAAAAAAGTATTCGGGAATGGTGAAAAGAAGACCGTCGAATTGAAAGCGGCTCCAGTTAACGCTACAATTAAATATACAACCGATGGTTCTAATCCAAAGAATGCCGGTGGGATATATTCCGGTCCCTTCGATGTGGATAGATCTGTCAGGGTTGTCCTCGCCTTTGCTGAGAAGGAAGGAGTTGAGTCAGAGGTACTGAAGATTGATATAGACTGGGGAAAGACCAATCCAGGTCTGAAACTGGACGAACCAGTCTCATGGAAGCGTTCTCATAGCAAAAAATCCACAAAAGATTCATTTGATTTTACGGGACTTTTGAAAAAGCATCATGCTCATGTTCCTGCAGCAAGAATATCAGTTATTGGAAAGAGCTGGGTAGATTTAAGTGTTGATTCGGCAATTGAGCTTTCAGGTGAACAAATTGAAAAACTAATAGAGTCTCTGAGGGAGATCTATTCTGATGGACAGGTTTCAATTGATGCACCAAGCATTAAATTTGTAAAAGGTCAGGATCTAAAAGATTTCGCGGACGCCGAAAAAACGGATATTAACATGGATGAGGTAAGTCAGTGAGTCGAGATAATACTCAGGTAGAAGGCTTTGGATTTAAACCAGCTGAGTCTGAACATTATTTTCTGGTATCAATTTCTTCCCAGACAGGAGATGTGCAGATATCTGAGCACATGTCCTGGGATAAAGAAATGTGGAAAGGAAAAGTCCATGCAGTAAAGGATGAGAAGGATGAACGTTTGCGTGTAGTTCTCCCGAGAGTGAAATGGGATGGCATTTCGGACGCTGTATCTGCAGAATTTAACCGTCGCCTGAAGACCATGGGATATAAGAAAGGTAGCTGGAAGGCCCGAGGCCTAACACCTATTTCACGCCTTTTTGGAAAAGAGCTTGTACTTTTAGCCTGGGCTATTGAAGACACAGACCCAGGCAGGATTCCTGCAGCAGTTGCAAACTGGCTTGGACTTTTGCCTGAAGAAAGGTGGTGGCTTTACACAATGACAAATGCTGCTACCGGACAGGCTCTCAGGGGAAGAAATATCGGCTGGAGAGCAGCAGTACGGTTTGCTCTTTGTGATAATCCGATTGCACCTAGTAAAGCAGAGCAGAGAGTCGGGCTCATTGCAAGTCTAGATGATGAAGGAAAGAGCGTTGATCAAGAGAAGAAACGCCAGGGTAATTTACTTGATTTTTAAAGATGTTTTAAAGTCATAATCAATTTTTCGGAGAAAAAGGATGCCATCCCATAATTTTTTACACAATATTTCTTTTATTGAAACCCAGTTTCCTGTTTCAAAAATATCAAAAGAAAGTTATAAGGAACGAAAAAGTGCGCAGGGGCAGACTCTAACACAGCTTGGTAAATGGTGGGGAAGAAAACCGTTGATTCTTGTTAGAGCGGCAGTTTTAGGTTTACTCCTGCCAGCAACAGATAATCCTACAAAAGACCGTGAGATATTTCTGAAACTCTTAACAATGGATGAAGAGGGAATGTGGCGGAGGAAAAAACAGTCTATTCCGGCAAATGTAGTAAGAGAGTATCTTTCTCCTCGTGAGGAGGCGGAATTCTTTGATGGAAACAAACTTCGTAATAATCTATCAAGTAAAGAGAAAAAAGAACTTCAGAGGATGGCTTTTCTGAGAATGGGTTATGATGAACGCATAGGATACTGCTATCGTCCTGAAGAAATCGAAGGACCTTCTTCTGAGATATGGAGGGAAATAAATTTCCATCTCGGAACGAAGGCTTCATCGATTCCTGAACTAGTGGAAGAACTTGGAATTCGTCAGTTTGGATCACGACCCACTGTAGGGGACTGTTTTTGCGGTGGAGGAAGTGTTCCCTTTGAAGCAGCGCGAATTGGCTGCAACGTTTTCGGTTCAGACTTAAATCCAGTTGCAGTGCTCCTAACATGGGCATCATTGAACATTATTGGTGGTGGAGAAGAAGTCGTTGAAGAAGTTAAAAAAGCCCAGCAGGAAGTCTACGATGAAGTTTACAAACAAATCACTGACTGGGAAATTGAGCATAACAAAAAAGGATGGTGGGGTTATGCATACCTGTACTGTAACGAGGTTATCTGTCCTGAATGCGGATGGAAGGTTCCTCTTCTTCCTAGTTTATCTATTGCTGAGCGCATGCAAAAAATAATTGTTGAGTTAGAACCGGATTTTGAAAATAGAAGGTATCACTTACATATCAGGCAAGCATCTCCTGAAGAATCGAAAACTGCCAGTGAATCGGGAGTGATGACATCAAATGGAATGATATGTCCTAATCCTGAATGTCCAGGACACAAGTCACCAATAACGATATCAACCATTAGGCGTGAGCACGAAGGAGGCCCACGACTCTGGGAAAATGCGGAGGTAGTTCCACGTCCAGATGATATTTTCCAGGAGAGGCTTTATTGCATCCGATGGATGGAAAAAGTTGTAGATTCATCAGGCCGTGAGCAGGTAAAATGGCACTTTTGCGAGCCTGATAACTCTGATCTTAAACGTGAAGAAAAAGTGCTTTCTCTCTTGAAGGATCGGTTCTACGAATGGCAAGATAAAGGATATCTGCCGAGTATGAAGATTGAAGAAGGAGACGAAACAACTAGGCTTTTTCGTGAACGTGGGTGGACTCACTGGCATCATTTGTTCACACCAAGACAATTGTTATATCATGGGCTATTGAATGAAAAAATTAAAACAAAGGATTTCGAGCCTTATATTAAAATTTCTTTGATAATAGGATTGAACAGATGTAGTGATTGGGATAGCAGGTTATCTGCTTGGGATAAAAGCACTGATAAACCAAAAAGTACATTTTATAATCAAGCTTTAAACACACTTTTCTCTTATCCTTCAAGAGGATTAAGCTTAATCTCAAATTCGTGGTTTTATAAGATTCCAGTTGTTCCAACAAAAACAAATAAAAATGTGTATCCATCAGACGGAAGGACTATAGATTATTCTTCAAATTACTGGATCACTGATCCGCCTTATGCTGATGCAATTAATTACCATGAACTCTCAGAATTTTTCCTTGCTTGGTATGAAAAAACAATAAAAGAGCTATTTCCCGATTGGTACACTGATTCGAAAAGAGCTCTTGCTATCAAAGGTTCTGATGAAGAATTTCGGAAAGGCATGGTAGAAGTATACAGAAATCTAACAAACCGCATGCCTGACAATGGTGCGCAGATTGTAATGTTTACTCATCAGGACGCAAGTGTCTGGGCAGATCTTGCAATTATCCTCTGGGCTGCAGGGTTGCAGGTCACAGCAGCATGGTGTATCTCTACTGAGACAAGTTCCGGTCTAAAAGTAGGTAATTATGTCCAGGGGACAGTTCTTCTTGTTCTTCGTAAGCAGACTTCTGATGATATTGCTTTCCTTGATGAAATCTATCCGGAAGTTGAAAAGGAAGTCAAAAAACAGCTTGATTCGATGATTAAAATTGATGATAAAGAAGATCCAAATTTTGGAGATACTGACTATCAGCTTGCGGCTTATGCAGCAGCCCTTCGAATACTAACCCGCTACAAACAGATCGAAGATATAGATATTGAACGCGAACTTTCCCGTGTAAGAGGGCGTGATGAGAAAAACCCACTTGAGGGTGTTATTGAGAACGCTGTAAAAATCGCTTGTGACTATCTAGTTCCAACAGGTATTGATTCATGGGTATGGAAACAACTTACACCGGAGGAACGTTTTTATCTCAAAGGACTTGAGCTTGAAAGTCACGGAGAATACAGAACTGGAGCTTATCAGGAACTCGCCCGTGGGTTTGGTATCAGGGAATACAAAAACCTTCAAAAAAGCGGTAAAGCAAATGAAACTAGGCTCAAAACTGCTTCTGAATTTAAGGATCGGGATGTTGGAGGAGACGGGTTTTCATCTTCACTTGTACGAAATATTCTTTTTGCTATCCGGCAGACAAGACAGGAAGATAACACTGCTGCTGGAAAAGTCTGGCTCAGGGAATATCCTGGATACTGGGAAAAGAGAAAAGAAATCGTGGAGTTGCTCCGCTATTTCGCTGCTTTTGGCATGAATGGTTCCATGACGCAGTGGAAAGAGGACGCTGAATCTGCAAGGCTACTTACTGTTGTTGTGGAGCAGGATCACGTGTAATATAATACACTGAGTTAATTTAAAGGGCTGATACCATGATTAATCGCTTCTCTTCCCGCCGGGAGCCTCTCGATACTTCTTTCCTTAACAAACGCCTTGAAGGGGCAAAAAACTATGATAGGATAGCTGGTTATTTTAGCTCTTCAATCCTTGAAGTTGCAGGGGAAGCCCTTGACGCAGTTGAGGGGACAGTCCGGGTAGTTTGTAACTCACAGCTTGAAGCAGAGGATGTAAAAACAGCTCGGGCTGCTCTTGCTGCTATTAGAAAGGAATGGTGTGCTGAAGAGCCTGAAAAGATGGGGGAGGAAGCACGAGGAAGATTTGCCAGGCTTTACAAATATTTAAAATCAGGAAAACTCAAGGTGAGGGTACTTCCTGATCATGCTTTTGGGCTTATTCACGGCAAAGCTGGAGTCATTACTAGATCAGATGGGACAAAAACGGCATTCATGGGAAGTATAAATGAAACATTCTCTGCCTGGAAACTCAATTACGAACTTGTGTGGGAAGATAATTCACCAGAAGCGGTAAAATGGGTACAGGAAGAGTTTGATGCTCTCTGGAACCATCCCGATTACAAAACCCTTGCAAATTTTATTATAGAAGATATCGGAAGAATTGCCAGGCGCGAACTAATACCCACACTTGTGGAATGGCAGGAAAATCCAGAGCCAGCGGCTGCAATAGTGGAAAGTCCTGTGTATAGGAAAGAGTTTGGGTTATGGGAACATCAAAAGTACTTCATTGATCTTGCCTTTAAAGCACATCAAACAGACCACGGTGCACGTCTTGTCCTTGCTGATATGGTAGGGCTCGGTAAGACATTGCAGCTTGCAATGACAGCTCAGCTTATTGCTCTTACCGGGGAACGGCCAATATTGATCCTCACACCTGCAACACTTAGATGGCAGTGGCAGGATGAGATGAGAGAACACCTTGATCTCCCTTCTGCAGTATGGGATACAGGCAGATGGGTTGATGAAGAGGGAATTGAATACCCACAGTATGGTGAAGAAGGTATACTGAAATGTCCCAGGAGAATTGGAATTATCTCCTACGGCCTGATAACTCACTCATACAACAGTGAACGTTCAAAGATGCCTCACCTGTTACTATCAAAGAAGTATGATTGCATCATAGTTGATGAGTCTCACAGAGCAAGAAGGAAAAACCTTGGCCCTAGCCATGAGGGGGAGAAACCAGATCCAAACAATCTCCTGGGATTCCTCCTTGAAATTGCAGGAAATACAAAAAGCCTGCTTTTAGCTACTGCAACACCAGTCCAGCTCTATCCTATCGAGGCTTATGATCTTTTATCCATACTCGCTGGTGGCGAAAATAAATCTGTCCTGGGGAACAAATTTAGTAAATGGAGAACGGACGCCTTTGAATCACTTAATATTATTCGGGGTGTAAGTGAGTTACAGGATACTGAGAATGAACTTTTTAGATGGATTTCGAACCCTTTACCTCCTGCTTCTGAAGGAAGGGATTATGGAATTCTTAGGAGGGCGCTTTCAGTAGAAGATTCCGAATCAGTAATCGCTCCATCGATCTGGGTAGACCTGAGTCTTCCTGATAGAGCACGGCTGGAAAGAATGAAGGAAGACTTCTTTAAAGATCACAATCCCTACATTCGGCATATCATACGCAGGACCAGAGACTTTCTGGAAAATACAAAAAATCCGGAAACCGGTGAACCTTATTTACAAAAAATAGAAGTAAAGCTCTACGGAGAATCTGACAGGGATGCAATCCCTCTCCCGACCTACCTTCGGGACGCATACGAGGCAGCAGAAGAGTTTTGTCAACTGCTTGGGGAGAGAGAAAGTGGCACTGGCTTCTTAAAAACTCTTCTTCTCCGGCGTGTTGGAAGTTCGTTGTATGCAGGAAAAGTGACCGCGAATAAGATGCTGGGCATCCGCAAGGATTTGGAGTTTGATTCAGAAGAAGACGAAGATGAAAATGCTCAAAGAAGCGAAATTTTTGTTAATATGCCTGAAGAAGAGAAGAATCTCCTCCGGAAATTTTCACAAATCCTCGAAGAACATATGGACAGCGATCCAAAATATGAACTTGTATCCAGTATCTTGAAAAAAGATAGATGGCTCGAAAGAGGCTGTATTATCTTTTCCCAGTATTATGATTCAATAGATTGGCTTGCGAATAAATTAAAGGAAGATTTTAACAAAGAAAAAATAGGGATTTATGCAGGAAGCAATCGTTCAGGCATTATTGAGAACGGAGTCTTTAAGCGGGCATCCCGTGAGGAAATTAAAGGGCTTGTTCGCAAAGGTAAAATTAAATTATTGTTAGGAACTGATGCTGCAAGTGAAGGGCTGAATCTTCAGACTCTCGGCACTCTTATTAATCTCGACCTGCCCTGGAACCCTACACGTCTTGAACAAAGAAAGGGTAGAATTCAGCGCATCGGCCAAGTATATGATGAAGTCTGGATTTACAATATGAGGTATAAAGACTCTGTAGAAGATAGAGTGCATGAACTTCTCTCGGACAGGCTTGAGAAAATAAATTCGCTTTTCGGTCAAATTCCTGATGTGTTGGAAGATGTATGGGTTGATGTAGCTTTGAATAAAATTGATGATGCATTGAGAACTATTGATGCATTACCTCCAAGGCATCCATTTGAAATTAGATATGATAAAATCGAGCCTATTGATTGGGAATCTTGTGCAAAAGTTCTTGACAGCCATGAAAAGAAGAAACATCTTTTGAAAGGGTGGTAATAACAAATGGATCTTTGGCGACAAAGAGCCGGAGGTTCTCTGTTTCTGCCTCACAGAAATCTAAAGAATAAATCAAAGGTCCTCGCCTTTTCCTTCTGCGATCTCAACTATCCTAAAGAGTTTTACCGGGTTACCCGGCTTATTCCCTCTCTTCTGATGCTAACTGATACCTTTGAATCTCAATCATAGTTTTAAGCCAGTTGTTAAGAAACTCATTAAGCTCCTTCTTGAGTTTCGGATAGTATTTCCCAGGCTCTGGATATACTTCTTGATAGATCCCCATGTAATCATTTCTAAAAGTGAGAGCTTCGGCCATTTTCAATTCTGGATAAATCCTTACTTCCATATCAGGGTCAGCCATTACATCCCCGTTTTGCTTTCCGTTGTGTGCCAGTGCGATTGTATCAGATGTAAGCTTATCTACATTTAAAGGCATTAGGAGCTTACAAACTATGTTTACTGTGGAAGATTTAAGACCCTTCTTGTTAAGGCATCAACATTGATCAATGAATTACTTTTCGATTAACCGAGGACGAAGACATGGTAGGAGAACTGTCAGTATCGCACTCAGAAAAATACAAAGTACTGGCAACACCGAATTTTGATGAAGTGCCGGTTCCCATAGAAGTTTCGGAAATTGATGAGAATGGAGATTATAATATTATTAATGCAGAAGGGTACTATGGAGAAGTTAACTCCTTTGAGCAGTATGCAGAGAAAGTAAAGACTTTGACAAAAAAGATACTCGATAAATGTAAAGCTCAGTAAATATCCCATTTACTTTTTTCACTTTCATTTATATAATAATAAGATCCTTTCCAGCGATTCCAATTCTCAGGTAGGAAGCACCAATTAGATTAATCAAACATACTCTCTCCTGCGAACCTCTAAACCTTTAATCCTACTTCTGCCGACTGAAAAAGAACAAAAAGAGTCTTAAAATCACATAACAATTATTATCTGTATATTAAAAGCTAACCTCGAAACTCTGAAATTAAATCCTTAATTATCGAGTTTGAAATAATCAGACGATTTTCGGATTGGGAAAATAGAAAAGGAGAAGGGCATAAAGCATAGAAAATGAAGATATTAATTTAATACCTCATCTTCGGTATTGTTCTGAACAGCCCCGAAAAATCAAATTTCCCTATGTTCGTTTTTTCTGACAGCTTTGAAATAGCCCATACAAGAGCATCCACCCTATCCGGGGATTTCTCAGTACCTGGTATCCATTCACACATTTGATCCTCAAGCTCTACAAAGGTCCCAAAATGGTGAACTTTACCCTGCTCGTAGAGTGCGCTTATGGGTTCTGCTCTTGTTGCCTTTCCTCTGGAAGCATGGACCGCTTTAAATGGTATTTTAGGATCAATTGTTTTAAGGGTATGTTCTACCATCTCCCCGCCGTTATTGGTTTCACCTATAATAACATTTGCCTTGTGTTTATGATAAGCGGTTATTGCTGCAGCTCCCCATTTTTGTGGAGTATCATGAATCGTATAGTCACCTAAAACATAGAAGTTCCCATTATCATCTTTACCAGCTACAATTATACCTGTATCATCGGATCCAGTTTTAGAGGTTGCCGCAGGGTCCACACCGACCACTACATAAGACAATTCTGGGATATTGTAGACTCTGTTGTTGTCGATATCGGACCGCTTCCAGAGTGCTTCCGGGTTATCGTCCAGGAAGTCGCCTTCTAATTCTTGCCTACCTAGCCTGGTCCCTTCATACTTGCTTATTATAGTTGAGATAAACACAGGAGAGAGATTCTTATAATTGTCTTGTGTCCTTCCCCTGGTTGTTACTGTGCAGGGTCTTCCCCGCTTATCCGTGCGCTTCTCCAGATCCATTAAAAACCGTGTTGGCCTGGGAGTAGAGGTAACAACACAAATAGGATTTGAGCCTAACCTTAAGCCCATCAAGAGGTTATCAAAGGTTTCCTCCGGCCTTTGCCATTTAGCTAATTCATCACACCACAAAAAGTCTGACTGAGGTCCCCTAGCTTTGTTAGGCTCTGAGCCATAATAGATGTGAGTTTCCACTCCATTAGGCCATACTAATTTTTTCAGTGATGGGATAAACTCCGGCATAAAGTCTTCCGGGACGCAAGCTAATATACCGGACTCTCCTTCAATCATTATGTCCCTGACATCTTCCGCCGTCGCTCCGGCCAGGTTAGGGTGTTCATACCCCCACTCCTTAACCGCCTTAATGAAGGTTTCAGCTGACATCCTAGTCTTCCCAAATCCACGCCCTGCCCTAACATTCCAGATAAAACAGCCATCTTTACCCCATTGATCTGGAGGGAGCTGTTCAGGTCTGGCCCAGAAATCCCAATCATGCAATAGAGCGTAAGCCTGTTCATCTGTCAAGCTGTCCAATATTTCCACTCTCTCCGACTCTGGTAGCAATGCCAGCAATTCGGCTTGTGAGCATTTCCCGGGCACTTGTTACAGCCTCCTGAACATTCAGTATATTGATGTTGGTGTTTGTTGGTCCTTTCAATTTTCCGAGCCTCTCGTCTAAACTGTCCTGCGCTTCTGTTGCCCCCCTGAGAGCCATTACAGCCGCTCGGAAATCACCACAAGACACGGCCTGATCTGCAATTGTTAGAAACTCGTCTATAATTTCCACTCGTTTTGTGATAGTGTTAATTTCGGCATCGGCAACTTTCGCCTTTAGTTTATCGCTTTTTTCAATTGCTTGAACTAAGGCTTTTTCGTTTGATTCGAAATAACGATAAACCGTAGAGATTGATATAGGTTTTTTCGCTTCTTCCGTTAAAACTTTAGAAATCTCTTCGAGTGTTCTACCTTCAGCTTTAAGGCCTTTTGCTCTCGTTTCTAAATCATGTTTTATGATATTGTTAATTCGCATTTGTGCTCCCTTGATTACGAAATAAAATTTTTAAATTCCTATGAGTTTACCGTATCGGGTAAGCGAGTTTTATAGGCTATTGTTAACGAAAAGTTAACGTAATTTTTTCTTTATATTTCGTTTTTAATGTTTATAATGTTAACGCCGTTTACAAGAGTATGCAGATGGAAGAAGAGAGCGTAGAAAGGAAAATTTGTCGCTCCTTGAATCACTCATAGCAGAATATTATATTCGAGTAAATTACCTAAAATTACCTAAAATTACTGTACTAATGTAATATTAAAATCAATCTCAATATAATTATTATTACCTAATTACCTAAAATTACCTAAATAACGCATGTACTATAAAGTTGTGTAAGCGTTTTAGAAGTAACAAAAAAGGTTCTTAAAATGTATCTGTATAAGCTATTTGTAAAAATATATGTCCCTATACTTCAAGGTAATTTAGGTAATTGGGGAAATTCTGGGAAAAACTAGTCTTCTGATTATGGTTTATATCTGGCTCGATAATTATCTGTTAGGTAATTTGGGTAATAGTAAAAAAATTAAAAATGAAACGAAGGGATTTTGTTCCATCATAAAAAAAGTAAAAAGTATATTATATCACTCTGGGAAATTCCTTCCGGCTTCTAAGATAACACTTGTATTGCTGTAATAGTCTTTATGTTGAGAGTACGTCTCGAAAAACATTTTACAAAAATCCTCTTCCTCTCCTTCTATAGGTTGTCTTCCATACAGGCTTTTCCATGCTTGAGATGTGCTTTTTACATGCTCCTGAAATATTGCTTCGCTTAGTGAAGGAAGTCCAGAGACCTTTCCTACCTCTTCCACCTGTGTTAGGTCAAGGATTTCCAATACCTTTGGTATGTTGAATGATATAGTTTTCTTTGTTTTTCCTTCAATTAACACCGCTTTACTGAATTTCGGCTTTCCGTCCTTCCCTATTTTGTCTACTCTTGTTACCCCCTTCTCTGCCCATTTCTCCAGAAGTTCCTTCTTGTTCAGTTGGTGTTTTTCACAGATATCTCTTATATTACTTTCTAAAATATTCATCCATTCGCCTGTGTAGTTCCCGCCTAAGCCTTTCCCACATTTAAGAACAGGTGCTAGAGTTCCATCCACTTCTCTCTCCTGAGTCCATGTAGAAATCTCATTATAGACAATCTCTAGACCCCTAAGCCAGTATTCTCGCTTCTGTTCGCTTGTTGCGTTTGAATCGACTACTTTCTCACATATTACATATGGATCTTTTGCAGGAGTTCCAATCTCTGAGAATATCTCTTCTATAATTTCTCCTGCAATGCATATACATGCCATCTGATCTCCTATTCTCCCGCCTATGTCCTTTCCTTCGTCCCTGAATCTGTTGCAGAGTTCAAAGTATTTCTTCTGAATTGCTTCTTTCCTCTCGAAGACCTTTTTCAGGAAAGGCTCTGTTAAGTGTCCGTAATTTGCCTTTATCGTGTCCTCGATAACCTTCGCTTTCTTTGCATTCTCCGGACTGGATTCTATTGTATTTTTGATCTCAATCACTCGTCCGTTTGCTCCCTGTGTTACAGAGTCCTTTAATAATCCCTGCTCTCCTGTGATTACATAAGAGGCGCTGTATACTTCTCCTCCCTCTAGGCTTGAGTTTGGCGCTCTGTCTTTCTTCCTGCCGTTTGAGAGCATGTAAACAAGCCCGCTATAGTCCTTTCCTTGTGTAGTGTCATCAAACACAATGTAATGCCCGTTTACACTTACAGACAGATATTCCGCCGCAGCCTGTGTAATGGTTGCAGCTCTTACTATGGATTCTCCTTTGTCATCAATTCCAGTTTTCCCCATGCCTGAACCTGCAACACTCGCTGTAAGAGTCTTTCCTCCACTCGTTCCTCCTGTGATTGAAATTATGATGTTTTGTACTCCGAGATAAGAGGATATGAAACATGCAAATGCTCCATAGAATACGAATCTAGCAACATCGTTACCCAGCCATTCTATAAGCTCAGGTTTAAGCCAGTCTTCGAGCGTTCCTTTAGTTTTATACATCTGGCCTGTTATCGGATTTGTGAGAATGACCTCGACTGCTCCTTGGTCAGAATATGCGAAGTTCCCGGATACAAATATACTTTTGTTTCTTTTCCACCCTGGCTTATTACATACCTTAAGCTTTTCACATTCTTGCTTTGCCCTTACCATTTCATGTTTAAAGTATGTTGAAATGTATCTATAATCGCCTTCTGAGGCTATCATTCCGGCTTTGATGAGTTTTACTATTCCTGCTTTTGTTAATAATTCCCCATGCTCCGGATAAAGAATTACATCACCTGTTCTTAATTTATAATGTGTAAACTTGTTAACTTCAGTGTCCTCCAGGTCAACATCTAAATTATCACTTGTCCCTATAATTTCCGTATGTTCATCAATTATTCTTAAATTAGTTATGTTTCCTCTGCTGTCGGTTTTAGTGTAGTATACCCCCCATTTGTATAACTTGAAGTTTCCATACTCACGTATAGGGGTTTCTTTCTCTCTTTTTTTTTCCTTGTCTATCTTCTCCTTCATTGGGCATTCTAAGAATTTGCAAAAATCCTCCCCAAAGTAGTCCTTTAATTCTCTGCATGAAAACTTTTTCTCAGTTTCATACATGGTTAATGCGTTATTTATCCTAAGTTCTGTTTCTGCCGGTGAAATTCCCGGAAATGTCCTAAAAAGTTCTCTCATGTGCTTTTCGGTTTCTTCTTTAGAGATTCCGCACTTCTTGCAAATAAGAAGCACAGAAACTCCTGCGTAATATCTATTTTTTTCAATCCCCGACTCAAACAATTTTTTAATACAGGGAAATTTCATGATTTCTATGCCCGTAAAATCAGCATCATTGAGCGTGTACTCATTCGCTTTTTTTGCCCTCTGTACTTCCTCCCTAAGAGCATCTAACACAATGTCTTTAAACTCGGTGCCTTCGAGTTCCCATAGCTCTACCTTTTCCGGGAATATTAGAGGAAGTTCGAACGGCTCCGGTTTGTGGTTTGGGATTTCGTCAACGAGCGTTTTGTATTGCCCCGGTGCTCTTGTAGTCCCAAACGTCCGAATCTGAGAGCCTTTACTCTCAAAATTGAAATTGATCTTTCCCCAATCAACCCGGATATCATCAAGATTTACACCTGCCTTTGTTGCAAGAGCTTTGACTAATGCTCTCCTCGCAGTCTTCAGAACATCTATACCAGTCTCTTCGATTCCCTTTTCAAGTTCTTCATCTACTCCGCACGAATCGAAGAATATACTTACATGGATTCCTTTCCCCCCGGAGAACCCGGCAATAAATGGTATGTTGTTTTTCTTGCAATACCCTGTCAGTTTTTCAATTCCGTCTTTCATCACGTCCCATTCTGGGGTATCAGGATCAATCAAAATCTCATTCGGAAGGATTCCGCGGGTATAGATCGGCTGTGTAATTTTGTGCCATATGTTCGGGTAAGGGAGCCACATGTAAAGCTCTGGATCTGCTTCCTCGGGTTTGCTTCCCTCTACTGCTTTAATTCTTATCATTTTTCTAGGAGAGACATTTTGAAGAGTTTTCAGCCATTCTTTTTGGGCTTTTATGACTTCCTTATTTGAATCCGCGTTAACAGGAAGAGACATTTAGTAAGCCTCCCCACTGTCCTGCTCTTTATGCCGTCCTGCAGGCTCCTGGCTGATCTCTACAAGGTATCTAGGCCCTTTGGATTGCTTCTCAAAAAAGAATGAAATGAGATAATCTAAGCTTGGCATCAGAGACCACCGTCCGGAAATGGTGAGATATGCTCGATTTTCCCTGATCTGACGTACTTCTTCCCGCTTTTTTGATATATGTATATACCAAAAAATTCACTCCCTTTATTTCCAATCAGGACAATTGTTTCAATGATGCCAAAAGTTCTAGACATCTCTCTTGTTGAATCGGCATCTATATCCCTGTCGAAAAAATCATTTTCATATTTTTCAAGAAATTGTTTCTCGTAGGAATTGATGAATTTGTTTGTAGATCGGGTTTTAGATCTTGTCATTTCCAGGCCTCCAGGCCTCCCCGATTTCACCCATATTTCAAAGATAAGAGGGTTTAAAATTTCTAGTAGTTGGTATTGTGGGCTTGATTGGTCATATATGGAGTCTTGAATTTGTTCGAGAACTGTCCAGACATTAAACAAAAAGGTTTGTTCTGCTGTTGGATAATTTGTTATATCTAGCGATCCAACACAATGATTGCTACTATATACGCTCATAGCGACGCTCCATTTGAACGCTAAAAACTAGAAGAGTAGCCAGACCAAAAACATTGCAAATCTATTTAAACTTGAAAGTTGTGTTTAAATTGGGCTTTGTGTTTTTTTGTCTTTGGAGTCCTGGCAGGGACTCCTAGCTACTCTTCTAGTTTTAGGGGTTGATTGCTCCTGCAGTTTGCATTATTCGTTTTGCGATAACTCGATCCAACGGGTCAGTGCTTTTGCGCATATAAGCTAGGATATCAGGATGCTGAGCATTTACCATCTTTGCCCAGTCCGAAAATGATAAATTGTTTGTGATCATAGAATTCATTACCTGCACCTATCCTTTTAGTTGGGTGTAGCACATCCAGCTATCTCAGTTCTTGGCGGTTCTGTGGAGCTGGGTGTTATCCTTAAACTGTTGTCTGGCATTAATTCTATATTCATAGAACTACCTGGTTCGATTTTTGCATTTTTTGCCCAAACTGCGGGCAACGAAATCAGTAAAGTGTATCTGATCCTTCTAACCTTTCTTTGACCTAAAAATAAAACCATTAAATTACCTCTTTTGTATTTTTTTAGGCACTCCTTTGGATAGTACCCATATATATTAATGCTATAATCAAATATAAAAATATATCGGCAGATAATAGCATATGGCTTTTTTTTCGATATCATAAGACATTATATTATTGCATTATATTAAAATAATAGCATATGCTCTAATTTTAAATACTTGCAACACTTAAGATAATTCATGGTTCGGAAGCAAGGAGATCGATTAAAACAGTCCGAGACGAAGTCTAATATCATAAAATATATTCTTGGAAAACAAGGACCTGTTAGTGAGCCTGAAATTAGAAAACACTTAGGGGAAAAATACGGGATAAAAGACCAAGGTAGGATTAACAGACATTTACACGAATTAAAAAAGGTTGAGTGTATCGAATTAATTCCTCCTATTAAAACGGGTCTAAGCAATAAATGGGATATAACTAAAACCGAACATTTGGAAAATATTCAAATCAAATTTGAAGATATAAAATTAAACGAATTTGAAAAATCATTAATCGTTATTCTCAGAGAATCAAATCTTGATATCGATCGAGATCTCGATGGACTTGAATGTTTTTTTGAATTGCTTTTGTCAACTTCTTTTTTTAATGCATGCATGGACATTGGTCTTGAAAAACTACAAAACAGAGCTTGGGAACTTTACTTATATGATAGGGGGTTTGAACGGAATAAAAACATAAAACAGCTTCTAAAGAACTGTTACGATACAAATATAAAAAAGAATCCTAATTTTATTAAAATATCAGAAGAAACTTTCCGAAAGATAATGGAAGAGATAGTAAGAAATAAAAACTCGTGGAATGTAGAAAACCCAATTTCAGAAACATTGGAAGAAAAATACCCAAATGAGGCCAAAGAAATATATGAAAAGACCAAAGAAATCTGGATTTTGATGACAAAACAAAAACTGATCTTTTTGGACACTCGTTATCATTTGCTTTTTAAACATTATTTTCATCAAGATATATTAAATGATATAGTCACTTCTGATGAAATAGAGTTTGCGATGAAAATAAAAGAGAACCAAAAAGAAAGTAGTGTTTTAGTGCGTTACTTTAAAAACCTGATATTAATAAGTGAATATGTAGTTAGATATAAAAAACCCACTTTTTTTAATGTCAATGGCACGCCAAATGAGGTACTTAAAGAGATCATAGACTTTTACAAATTAGATTATTCGACGATACCTGATGAAATTAAAAAGTTAATAGAGACCTCCTAAACAAGAGGTTTTAATTTTACAGATCATTTCCCAACTTTAAGCATCTCCTTTAACTTAGAAAGTTCCTCAAGCTCCTGCTTTAAAGTATTTTTCATTTCTTTAATTTCATCCAGATCTGAAAGCTGCATGTACTCAGTTTTGATAGATTCCACAGTGGTAACTGCTTCCTGTGTAAGAGGCAATCCACACTTAGAACAGAACTTTGCATTTACTGCAGTTAACTCGCGGCACCTGGGACATACTCCAGGCTTCAATAATTCAGGATCATCTTCAGCTTTTTTAATACCATACATTTTCAAAACAGCATCGTCCATATTCTTTCCACTCAAATGAACATATGTAGCTGGTTGGGTCGATGTAGGGGACCAGCCCAAATACATCTTAAGCTGCTGTTCTGTGAAATTTGCAGCCAAATGGGTTGCTCTATCGTGCCGGAAGGAATGTGGATTCACTTTTTTTTCGATACCTGCTTTTTCTCCACACCTGTCAAACACATTCGCAAGTCCGGTGACTGACATGGGACCAGCCTTTTTATTCAATGTGCACCACAAAGGCGCGTCCCTGTCATCCTTTCTTGGATGATCGTCCAGCCATTCCCGCAGATATGGGGTAGAGAAAATCAACCTAACTCTTCGAGCCCCTGTCTTACCTTCCGGAAATGTGAGTACAGCCCCGTACTCATCAAGCTCAACGTTCTTGAGCTTAACTGCCAGTTGCTCCCCTCTTCTTGCCCCCGATTCGTAAAAACAAGCTATGATGGCTCTGTCCCGACTATTGCTGCCTGCTTCAATCATTTTTACAATATCTTCTTTACACTTGATATCTTCAGGAAGCTTCTTTCCTTTGAGTCTCTTACACTTTATTTTTTCGTGAAGCTCGTAATTTTTGTTCCATTTTAAGAACTTCTTCAGAGATACTTTTCGAGTCTCCTTTGTTGGCTCAGAATATTTCTTTACCTTGCCTGCCCTGTCTGTGTAAGTATAGTTATCTAAAGCATCAAAAAAGAGATAAAGGTCGTCCTCTGTAAGTCTCCCCAAATCACACTCATGAAGAGCCTTTGCTATCCAGATCATATTTTCCATATGGTTTAAAGCTGTTCTTTCGCTATTCCCTTCATGCCTCAAATATCTGAAATACTTACTTAAAATTTCCCGATTACATTCTGAAAGCTCTTCAGACCTGAGGAAGTTTTCAGCATCCACTAATTTGAACATACTAAGTAAATGGTATTCTTAGTATTTAATTCATGAGGTACTCAATTTTCGTGCCTCAGAACTCATAGGGCTCATCATGAAATCAGCCAGATTTTTCATCACAGGCACGTAATTGAGATTATAAGTGTATTTTAAAATAGCTGCCTCTTTTAAGAAAAATATCCTTCAGCATTTTCCGCGGAGCTCAGCCTGAATCTCTTCAGCAATCTCACGGGCAGCTTCTTCAGGAGACTCTGCTTTGTAAATACTCCTGCCCACAATCACCCAGTCTGCCCCTGCAGCAATTACATCAGAAGCTTTTCCTCCCTGGGCACCCACTCCGGGAGAGATGATAGTAAGCTTGTCTCCTATAATTTTCCGGATTTCCTTTACCCTCTCTGGCCGTGTGGCTGGAGCGACAAGTCCGAAAGCTCCGGCTTCAAGCGCCATCTTTGCAATTGATTCTGCAACCGGCTGCATGAAATCGGCTCCGCCCGGGTGGCTCATTTCGCTTACGACAAAGACATCTTTTCCGTATTTGGAAGCAACTTCAATGCAGGCATCAAGACTGTCCCTCCCTGTAAAGCCCTGTGCTATGACCGCATCAGCCCCTGCTTCAAAGACCTGCTCACAGATAAGGCGGTTTGTGTTAGGGATATCTGCAACCTTAAAATCAGCTATCACCGGAGTGAATTCGGCAAGTTCCCTGATAATTCCAAGCCCTGTTGCAAGGATCAGAGGATAACCCACCTTTATTGCGTCCACGAATCCACTGACCTCTTCTGCAATCTTCAGCGCTTCTTTCCTGTCGGTTACGTCCAGGGCAAGGATCATACGGGTTTTCTTTTCCATCAGATCACCTCTTTGAAAGGCGTGTCCTTACAGCCGAAACGATAAGCGGAAGAGTTATTGTTGCATCTGCGTACACGGTTACGGATTTTGCATCTTCCCCGACTTTTCCCCATGACCTGGCTTCGTCGAGAGTTGCACCGCTAAGCCCTCCGGTTTCAGGATGGTCCATTGTTAGCTGAATTGCGTATTCGAAGGACTTGGGGGTCACAAGCATGGACTGGAGGATATAGTTCTTGGGAACTCCACCCCCAAGCAGCATGGCGCCTGCACTTTCAGCCTCATAGCAGATTTCCATGAACTCGTGCATATCCGCAAAGGCATCCACATGCAGAGGGTTTCCTTCCTTATAGAGCCAGGCCTGAAGCCCGATTACCGAGTCCTGAAGAGCAGGGCAGTAGACAGGCACACCCATTTCGGCAGCGGTTTTCAGGATTGAAGAATCATCGTCCAGGTTCTTTCCGATTTCGGTAAGGACCTGCCGGATAGAGAGTTTTTCCTGAGGAAGCCCCGCATAAACACCCTGCAGAAACTCTTCAAGGTCAGTAAAATGCTGGTCAGGAAGATAGACATCGTAAATCCTGTCAATACATTCATGCCTGAGCTGAATATCATTTGCGCAGTCCGAACCTTTAAAGTGGTGAAGTCCAAGGGCTTCAACGGTATCATGGACCATATTGGCACCTGTTGTAACAAGCACATCTATATGTCCGTCACGGATAAGGTCTGCAACAATAGTTCTCATGCCTGCAGGAGTCATTGCTCCCGCAAGCCCGAAAAATTTCGTTGTATTTTCGGAAGCCAGCATCTCATAATAGATGTCCACGGCTTCAGCAAGCCTGCCTGCTCCAAAGGCACAGCCGCCGTACTCTCTCACAAGATCGTCTACTGTCATATTCGGGACTATTTTTGCCCCTTTGACCGGAGTAGTAAGATTTTTAGCAGAAGCTCCACAATCCATTTTTGTTCCTCAGAGATTATAAGATTATTAAAATATAGTTGTGTTAAAGTATGTGCTGAAATAGATATACAGAACGTCAGCGTGCGTACTTAGCTTATCACCAGTTAACAAATTCGATACGATGGCAACCGAACTTGAAGCTTATCTGTCCTGCAAACAAATCTGTATTTAAGATTAAAGATTTCACAACATCCTGAGAATCTATTTATTTTCAGGATAACGGTTGCTTTAAACTTCGGATAATAGTTCCTATCATAGCGCAAGGTAACTATAATACGATTGATGTGAACACCTAAGTATAGATAAACTTTCTCTTAAAGGGGATGAAAGAAAACCTGCTTTGATGATCACGGATTTGTAAAAGAGATTTCCAGAGAGAAAGAAAAAAGAAATGTGCAGATCACACTGTACCTGACCTGGATGTCATACGTATCCTGTAATATCCTGCCCTACTGGAGTGCTTTTTCTTACGCATTCTTCACCGTACTGGATCATATCCCGGACTGCATTTTTCAGTATGGAAGGATAGATCTGCCCTACCTGCTCCCATACAGGCCTTCCGTGGCAGAAAAACTTGAACGTAGGAGTGCCCTGAACCCCGTATCTTTCTGCAGTCCACGGGTTTGCTGCTATATTTATTCTGGCAAAAACTGCCGAATTTCCATATTCTCTGGCGTAATCTTCAAAGTATGGTTCCATAGCTTTGCAATAAGGGCATACAGGGCTGTAAAACATCACAACAACAGGCTTTTTAGACTCTTCTACCTGCTGCCCCCAGGTCATATCCTCAAGTTCAATAATACTGCTTCCGTTCAACCAGCTTCCCCCCTAAAATAGTGAAATGGAATGAATTCTGAGTCTATCCGTACTTAAGTTTGATGAAATATCCTGGATAAAGAGCTTTTACATTATGCTCATCAATATTTACGCCTTCATAGCATTAAAAATTACCATCCTTAGAAAGAGTGCCTCTAATAGCATAAAATATGAAATAAAGAATCAGGATATTAAAAAATGAGGGGGCAGAGAACAGAACTCTACCTCAGGCGTTATACCAGACCTCTCGTCAAAGCTCTTCCTTTTCATATTCAGGGTTCATGGTTTCATCGAAACACGTACAGCAGATATATTTGTCTCCCATACATGTCTCTTTAAAATCTACTTTTGGACCACCGGGCTTTGTGGTCGCTTCCCTGAATACATAGAATTTTTCATTAAACTCAATTGGTTGTCCGCACCTTGTACACACAAAAGGTGGGTTTTCAACCGAATCAATTGCACATTCAATGCATATCAGATCAGACTTATCACCGTGAACGTCCTTAAATTTGATTGGTTTCATATCGAGACTGGTATCCACGACTAGCACATCTTCAAGCAGTTCCCGACCACAGATATTACAGTATTCTTTCATCGTGCCGCCTCCCTTCTTAAGAGGAATCCTCACAAAACCCTGTGCTGAGTCTACAGATTTCAAACTCTCCGTGTTCGCACTCATTTAATTCCCCATTTTATCCTGTTTTCATAATACCGAGCCAATCCATTTTCCAGGATTTCTGCTCAGGCTCAGTTCTTCCGCACCTTTTATTCGAATCCTACACCCGCCGGATAATGTTAGGTTTCCGGGTTTTATCAGAGAAGCTTTGCCCGAGAATGAGCAAAGGCAAAACGGTAAGAAACATAATTAATTTTATTAAAATGTTTCCCCTGAAATACTTAACGCATCCAGGCAAAAACAATCCTAGAAAACGATTTATAAAAATGTGTTTCAAACCGCTTTTCAGCTCTGGTTTAATTTCCCTATATAATTATTCGTGTTAAAACTATATACAGTTATCCATTTTGATCGGATCAAGCGAATAATAGCATAAAACAAAGAATTTTATTGTCCCTTGATCAATACATAAGAAGGGTAAAAAGATCATAAAAGGACTCGAAAAAATGCTTAAGCAGAGATTTGTGCTGGACACCACGGCACTAACAGATCTGCAGACCAGGGAGGTTATGGGTTATACATCCCTCTGTGAGGGGATGAAAGCAATACTTGACCTCATAGCCGATGCCCGCCTGCAGTTCGGGATCAGCTGTTATGTTCCCTATCCATCGGTGTACAAGGAGATGTACGAATTCGCAAGCCGTAACGGATGTGACAGGGAGGTAGTGGCCAAGATAGATACCTGGCTTGTAAAAAAATCGCCTGACCGCTATAGAGTGGATGTAACCTCACAGATCTTCCACGAATATGTATCTTATATGAGAGAGAGAATTAACCGCGGGATGGGGGTTGCAGAGGATGCGATATGGGAGGCAGCAACTGAATGCCTCTTCATGGAAAATCCTCAGACTAACAAAAAAGAGTACAGAGAAGAGGTCGAAAGAGAGGTTATTGGGGGAATAATCGGCAAATTCAGGAACAAATACAGGGCAGCTCTAAGATATGGGATTCTTGACAGTGCACCGGATATTGATGTCCTGATCCTTGCCAAAGAACTTGATGCGGCTGTAGTTGCAAGTGACTACGGAATTGAAAAATGGGCAGAACAGCTTGGAGTCCGCTTCGTGCCTGCAAACACCTTCCCTATGATGATTAAAGAGTACCTGAGGCACAGCCCGGAAGGCATAAAAGAACTGGAGAGTGAAGATAAAAAGAGGAAGGATCATTCAGAAAACGTAGACTTTATTTAACAGGCTCTAACAGGATCTACCAGGCGCTTATGGTTTTTCTATCTGAAGCCCTGCTCATTTCAGGTGAGCCAGAGAGACTTTATTGACAAACATAAGTATTGACAAATATAAATGAACGCCTTCACTTACATTAATAATTTCAAACCGCATCTGTCACGCCCTTAAGGGCAATCTGGGGGGAAAGAGTTTGAGAAATATTGTTATCGAAGAGTTGAAAGCTTCGGAAGTTTACCGGCAGAAAGTAGAGGTTGTTGAAAGAAAAGGGCTCGGTCACCCGGACTACATCTGCGACGCGATTATGGAACAGATTTCAGTAAACCTCTGCCAGAAATACCTTGAGACCTTCGGAACCATTCTGCACCACAACATAGACAAGGGAATGCTTGTTGCAGGGGAAGTGGAAGGAAAATTTGGAGGGGGAAAGGTTACAGGCCCTATGCGGCTGATAATAGGAGATAGGGCAACCTTCGAATATGAGGGAGTGGAAATCGATGTTTCCGGGATTGCTGTTAATACGGCAAAAGAGTGGCTCTCAGAAAAACTCCGTTTTGTAGACGCTGAAAGCGTCATTTACCAGGTGGAACTTAAAAAAGGTTCTGCAGAACTCACGGATATTTTCAGCAGGGGAGGAAAGGTACTCGGGGCAAATGACACATCTGCAGCAGTCGGATATGCACCTCTGAGCCCTGTGGAAAGGCTGGTCCTCGAGACTGAGCGGTATCTCAACTCAAAAGGGTTCAAGAAAGAATATCCGGAATCCGGAGAAGACATAAAGGTTATGGGACTCAGGAATAAAGAAGATGTGCACCTCACGGTCGCTGCACCTCTTGTGGACAGGTATGTCAGGTCTGAAGAGGATTATTTTAAAAAGAAGATGGAACTGCACGACAGGATAGAAGAGTTTACTGCCGGATTCGCAGAAAAAGAAAGAGCTGAATTTGAAGCCTGTATATGTGCAAGACCCACTGCTTCCCTTAATACCCTGGACATGCCGGGAAGGGGGATGGAAGGGATTTACACAACGGTTACCGGAACTTCTGCAGAAGACGCAGACTGCGGAGAGGTGGGGCGCGGAAACCGCGTAAACGGGATAATTCCTTTAAACCGCCCTGTCAGCAGTGAAGCTGCAGCAGGGAAAAATCCTGTAAGCCACATAGGAAAAATCTATAATCTCCTCTCCCACAGGATAGCATCTGAAATATACAGGGAAGTTCCCGATGTCTCAGAGGTATATGTCTGGCTCCTGAGTGAAATAGGGACCCCGATTGACCAGCCTCAGATTGCAACTGCCCAGCTGATTATGAAAAAAGGTGCCGCAGGTGATGTAGAAAAAGAAGCGGCAGAAGTTATAGAAAAAGAACTTGAAAACATCCATTCCTTCTCTATGGAACTTGCAGCAGGGAAAAGACCTGTATGCTGAACGAGTAACTTCACAGAAAGATTTTGACAATTAGCTGGCGAATCTATATGGCATCTGTCTGCTGTGTCTGTCTGCCGGGAAATTCTGTCTCATGGAATAAAGGTAGTAACCAGGGCCGGCATAGACAGAGTTTTTTTAAATTTATTCAGTTCATGCCCCGGCAATAAAAGCTATCAGGGCAAAGAGCATGGCTATTTTAAACATTTTAGAGGATTTTGTGGGGTTGTTCCGCACAAGGAGCTGGTTAATGGCTGCAAGAAACCCGAGGTCTGCCAGTAAGACAAGGTAGATATAACGCAGGCCAAGGACAGACATAAAATAAGGTAGAGGGCTTAAGATTACTGCAAGGAGCCCTATAAGCACCGCAAGGTAACCTGCTTTTTTCGCCCCGATTCTGAGTGGAAGGGTGTCTGCTCCTTCCTTACTGTCTCCTTCCATATCCTCAATGTCCTTTACAATTTCCCGGGCTGTAATCGCAAGAGCCGCAAGCAGGAAAAGCACGGAAAGAGCCTTAATCCCCCCTGGACCGAAAACTGAAGCTCCAAACAGGAAAACAGAACCAGTGAGGTAGCCTATACTCAGGTTTCCCAAGAGGGGTGTACCTTTAAGGGTTTTTGCATAAAGGATCAACATCAAAGAGTTAAAAAGGGCAATTAGCCCGCAGACCGGATTTATAGTAAAAGCCAGCAAAGTCCCGGCGGCAAAGAGAGAGTAAGAAAAGTAAAGGGCTTCTTTTGCCTTTACCCTCCCGGATGGAATGGGCCTTTCAGGGCGGTTGATAGAATCTATTTTTATGTCAAAGTAATCATTAATCGCGTTTCCTGCACCTGAAACAAGAAATACTACCAGAAACACGAGACCTGCATTAAGAAGAGGAAAAGTACCCTCAAAACCTGAACTTAAAGGTCCAGAGATCAGGATATTAAACGCTATCAAAGTTCCGATCACAGCCGCAAAGCCTGCCATAAGGCAGTTTCCGTACCTCATAAGCTCCAGATATGTTCGTATTCCGACAGACATCAGTAGAAACAGCATTATAAAGTATTAAAATTTTGCCAAAAAACAGGAGGAGAATACCAGTAAAATTAGATTTGAGAGTTCACATGAGATAGCTCTGCTTTTATTGGAAAAGCTAAATGTTTGAGCAGACTGTCAAAAGAAATAGAGTATAAAACATGACATCCCTTCCGTTCCTCTTCAAGGAAAATTCAAGGCTATTGTACACCCGAAAAAAGTGTCACTCTTTTGATCTACGATTTATCGAAGAAACTTATTCGAAAAAGATTCTAAACTTTTTTAGTGTGAATAATATAATAAGTTGTTAATGACTTACGTACAGCAGAGATTTCTATTTATGGACGTGCTGGTGGAAACCAAAAATGAAACCCCATTTTTTAAGTTCTTTAATTTATGTAATGCTTGTAATACTAATAATTCCTGGAATGACTCCCCACATGGCGTCTGCTGCAGATAACATTAGTGATGACAGCGGAACCGATACAGGAACTGATACAGGAAC
>NZ_DAOOUJ010000015.1:44971-49379 GCF_035390745.1 Methanosarcina sp.
CTGGAACCGATACTGGAACCGATACTGGAACCGATACTGGAACCGATACAGGAACTGATACAGGAACTGATACAGGAACCGATACTGGAACTGATACAGGGACCGATACTGGAACCGATACTGGAACCGATACAGGAACTGATACAGGAACTGATACAGGAACTGATACTGGAACCGATAACTCAAAAACTGATGATTCAGGGTCAGGAAACAGTGCAGAAAGTGAGAGTTCCAGCTCCAGTTCCAGTTCTACCTCAAATTCAGGTTCAAGCTCCAGTTCCAGTTCTACCTCAAATTCAGGCTCAAGCTCTAATTCAGGTTCCAGTTCAGATTCGGACTCAGGTTCCAGCGGCATGGGAAGCGGCATCTCCACAGAGCCGGCAGAAAACATTGATGTTAAAGAGCTTGCTACCAGAAACGTAATAAGCGGCTATCATATTGAATACAAATTCCCGGAAAACGTTACATGCATAACTCATATCGAATACGATGCAACAAGGACATTCAGGAAGACGACAACAATAGTAGAAGTTCTTAAAGGAAAATCCACTCTTGTCCCTATACTTCCTCCCGGAGAAATATATAAACACGTGAATATCTGGGTAGGAGAAAATGCAGCAGGACTTCCCACTTCCCTTAAAAACGGAGTGGTAGGGTTCAGGGTTGAAAAAGCATGGATTGAAGAGAATAATGTCAGTGAATCCCTGGTAACACTTCAACGGTATGAGAAAGGCAAAGGCTGGAAGCCTCTTGATACAGAAAAAACCGGAGAAGACGAAAAATATGTTTATTTCGAATCAAAAACCCCTGGATATTCCTTCTTTGCAATAACGGAATACAATGCAGAGAAAGATAAAGAAGAAACTCAATTGCAGCAAACTCTGAGGGCCCTGACAGGCTCAGGAAAGGGCAGCATAGCCAAAGAACCTATGAAAATGGCTAAAATATTTTTAGCAATTGCTCTACCGTTGTTTATGGTTATTGCAGGATATTGTGTATTAAAGAAAAAGATCTAAAAATCCACTTTTAGCGTGAAAGTATGCGAGGCTTCTTGCCTCATTTACTCTAAATTCTTAATTTCACAGGCATTTAAAAAGAATAAAACAGATTGCCCCTTCAGAGAGGCAAAGAAAACGAGAAAAAGGGAAAAAATTCAAACGTTCACTTTACTTTTACTGCAAGCATTCTGTCCAGGGCTTCTTTTGCTCTGACCCTTACGTCTTCGGGGACGGTTACTTTGCGTTCCATTTTTTCAAGAGAAGCAAGGACCTTTTCAAGGTTGACCATTTTCATGCTGGGGCAGCAGGCAAACTCAGAGATGCAGTAATATTTCTTTTCCGGAGCCGCTTTGAGGAGCCCGTGAATAAGCCCGCACTCCGTGCCTATTATAAACTCCTGTGCAGGAGATTTTTTTGCGTATAAAATCATGCCCCGCGTACTCGCCACATGGTCTGCAAGTTCAAGGACTTCTGGGCGGCATTCTGGATGGGCTATGAATTTAGCCTGAGGATGCTTTTCTTTCATTTTCAGGACATCTTCCCTGAGGATCTGGTGGTGGGTGGGGCAGTGCCCTTCCCATGGAATGATTTTTTTATCAGTCCGGGCTGCGACATAAGCAGCCAGGTTCTTGTCGGGCACAAAGATGATCTCTTCAGCGTCCAGCGAGTTTACCACTTCCACAGCGTTGGCAGATGTGCAGCAGATATAGGATTCTGCTTTTATTGCAGCCGAGCTATTCACGTAAGAGACAACAGGGGCATCGGGATGCTTTTCTTTTAATTTCTTAAGGCCTTCTACGTTTACCATATCTGCCATAGGGCAGGTAGCATCAATTTCAGGCAACAAAACCGTTTTATTCGGAGAAAGAATTGCAGCGCTTTCTCCCATAAAATGGACGCCACAAAAAACAATAACTTCCGCATCCTGGCTTACGGCTTCCTGGCTAAGGGCAAGGGAGTCTCCGACAAAGTCCGCAATGTCCTGGACTTCAGGGCGGGAATAATAATGAGAAAGAATTACTGCGTTTCGTTTTAACTTCAATTCTTTGATCCTTTTTATAAGGTCTGCTTGCTGCATGGGACCACCATAAATGTTAGAGGAAATTAAGCTGAAAGTTAACCAGAGATATTTTTAACGGAAAGAATCTAAAACTCCGGAAATAGCTCGCGTGATATTTGATTTACTGGTATTTTAATAGGGGGGCATATTAAACGTAAAAAAGTGCAGTAAGGAAGATTTATCCATAAAGCTTTTTTTCGCGCACATACGCTGTCTCCTTGGATGTACCTGCTTAACTCTTCCGTCCTATATAATATTTGTGAACACAGCCAGCCTTCTGTCCTGAAAAGTTCACAGGGGACCGGATTGAGAAAGAAAAAGAAAAAACAGGAAAAAAATGAAAATCAAATAGAAATTTTGATCTTCAAGCTTGAAATTTTAAAAGATTCAGGTTCCTATCTGAACAGGGTTAAGGAGCTTTTTCAGGGTGGAAATCGCAGAAAGAGCTGCAAGATAACTTGTTTTAGGGTTATCCGGAGAGGGAAGGTTTTCCACTCTTGTGCAGAACTTTCCAAATGCTCCTTCTACGGTAATTTCATGCACATTTCTTGAAAGAGAAGGATCAGCTATAACCTTTACCATCGTCCGTTCAAAACCTATTCCTGCGAGGCTTATGGTGGCTGCCACGTTAACATTTGCAGGAAAGGCTTTTACGGCTTCTGAGGCAGTCCCTTCAAAAAGCACGGTCTCTTTTTCGAGCTTTTCAAGTTCTATGCCTTGTTCCACAACATAAGGGGCTCCCATAAGGCCTGAAGGAGGTTTTCTGGTGGTCAGGGTGACAGAGGAAACCCCGGCTGCACATGCTGAATTTATTCCGTCTATTCCGACAACTGCGCCCGAAGGGAAATAAAGCTTGCAGTTGTGCTGCTTTGCAAGCCCGAAAAGGGTTTCCCTCAATTCTTTATCAGCAAAAGCGCCCACACTCAATACCATCACATTACGTCCGGCCTGAAGGGCCTGAGGTACAATGAACCTGACGGCATTCTGGGAAGCGCTTTCAATAACAAGATCCACACTGCGTATGAGTTCTTCAATTTTCATATATGCAGGCCTGCATGTTTTCAGGGATGATGCAAGTTCAAAGGCTTTGCTTTCAGAAGAGTCACAGAGGGCATATAACTCTGCATCAATCTCTCCTCTGTCAATTGCCCTGCAGATCTGTCCGCCGATAAAACCGCAGCCAATTATTCCTATTTTCAGTATTCCAGGCTCCTGAGAATAATCAGTAAGTTTTAATTTATTCAACCAGTTTAGCTGGTATTTTTCAATTAGATATAATTCCTTATATTATAGTAATCTTAATATCCCCGGCACAGAAGAGTTCCAGGAATTGGAGTACTGTACACCTTTCTCTCTCTTTAAACCTTCTGTTAACAGGGACCTGTTTTCGCCTCAAAATACCCGTCAGCTCCTGACTTTTTTATCCCTGTTGTCAGTACCCATTTTGCAGAACACAGATAACAACAAACGCTCTTGTCTGTGCTCCCTACCAGAAACAAAGTACAGCATAGCAGAAAAAACTTTTATATGTTAGCATTCATAGATATGCAGAAGGTGGGGAATATTTGATAGAATCCGAAAATTTAGTAAGGGGAATACTTGCTTTTATCGTTATCTGCTGGATAATAATGATGTTAGGTATGTATTTTACAGAGAATCCCATTTAATAAAAAGTAGAAGATAGAATCCAGATATCTTAGCAAATTTCTTATATTTGTTAAAACAATGCTTTATTATGAAATTTTCACCTCATATTCCCTGGGTTATACCTATAGTTATTATTCTCACATTTGTGTGGGTTTTTAAAAAAATTCTTGATGCCATCAGGGGCAGAAAATCTCAAAAATAGAATTGCTACCAGAATTTTCAAAAAGGTTTTTTCTTTTCTCCAGATGCCTCTAAAGCTTTCTGATTACACACATGAAAGAAACAATCTTTCAGACTCAAACTACCATTAAATATATTAATTGTGATTTTCAACAACTTTTTTTCGTAGTTTAGTTTTTTAGATTCTTTTAAGCACATATAGTATTTTTTATTAGGACATATAGTTAAGCCGCAAAAATCAGCATCCATTAAACTCTCAACGGTCATATTCAAAAAATAGTACTTAAATTGCGGAGTCTGGACTGTTTACATTAACTCGCATAAACACTGTATTAAAAGAAATTGGGTTGTGGCCACGGCATATGCAGGAAAAGCACCGCTGACAGTCACATTTACAGACAAGAGTACAGGGGCACCAACTTCCTGGTACTGGAAATTTGGCGATAAAGTCACTTCAACAGACCAGAATTTGCGTGGCTGGAAAAAACCTCAATGATGCCGGAATACTGGTGGACTTTGGAGA
>NZ_DAOOUJ010000016.1:0-17533 GCF_035390745.1 Methanosarcina sp.
ACCATCTGATCACAGTGTTGAGAACTGGGTAGCAAAAGGATACGGATACGGCTCTCTTAAAAACTAACTCAACATACACAACGGAACACGTTCGATATATAGTAAAATAAGTTCACGGATAAGAATAACGTCTCTAACTGACCTGCCTTCTTATCCTTTTTAATTCTTAAGTAGTTTTTATTCACTATTCTTAATAAAACCACTAAAAAAAATCAATGATAACGGATATCTGGATCTTTGATCTTATCTGACAAAACTGATTTTTTACCTTGTTCTGGCAGATTTAGCTTTTTCGGACTTTTTCCACAACTGACCCTGAATCTATTGCCCATTTCGAACTTTTACTCCAGTTAAGTTGGAAATCTTTCAGTTCTTCTGTGGGATGCCCGGGTAAGCCTTTTTCTCTTCTTTTTACCTTTTCCGCTTCAGGAAATAAACCGCTCCTGCTGCAAGAACTGTAAATCCAATACCCGGTGCCGGGGCTCCTTTTTCTTCTGTTTCATTAGTTTCATTTCCTTCAGCAGTTACGTTTTCTTCTGCCTCTCTTTCTACAGGGGCCACAGTCTCATTTACTGCTCCTTCTCTGGCTGCCATGCCATTTTCATAAGCTTCGGCGTCCAGTTTGTTTTCCAGGGCGGTTACAGCACTCGGGACTTTCGGGAATAGCGGGGATTTATCGGATCCTCCTCCGGCTACCGAGTATGAAGCATCACATATCCCGTTGCTGTTTTCATCTTTGCAGGTCTCGCTGTAGCCTGTGCCTTCAAGGTCTGCCCAGAAATTCCCGCCGATATAAGGGCCCTTGATAAGGTTCTTTTTGGTTGAAAGAGTGCTCTGCCAGGTGTTGTCTGCGTTTACGGCATTGTCTTCAACATTTTCGGCGTTTTTGAGGTAATTATTGTAAATTATGTTCCTGCTGCTTTCTTCAAGGGAAATCCCGGGACCGTAGTTGTAAGCAATAAGGTTTTTCTGTATCGTGTTTGAGTTTGAGCCTTCGAGTCTGACTCCTGCTTCATTCAGGGTTATGATATTCCCGTTTATGTCATTGCTCTTTGCATCCTGCAGAAGGATTCCGTACTCAGAATTTTGAACCCTGTTATTGTTAACATAACAGTTTGTGGCTCCTGTCAATAAAATCCCTGCTTTTTCCGAATCTTCCACTCCGAACCCGCTGAAAGTTACCCTGTTAGCAGTTATTTCTACGGTACTTTCCGCAGGGTCAGCAGGTTTTATAACCGTATTTTCAGGGTTCCTCGAATCAGACCAGATTCTCACCTGTTTGTCGATTTTGAGGTTCTCAACGTACGTTGCCTGGCTTACAAAAATAGTATCTCCGGCATTTGCAGCATCTACGGCAGACTGTATTGTTGTATATCCTTCTTCTGCTTCAGGGTCCACATGTAAATTTGCTGCAGAAGCTGCAGAAGACATGAATACGACTGCCAGAATAAGGGCAGCTGTTATTTTTGATGCCTGTGATTTCTTTTCTTTTATATTTTCCATCTTTAGTTTCCCCTTTTACTCTTCCGTTTCTTTATTATCTCTTAATTTTGTTTTATGTTTTTGAAAGCCTCAGATTTCTCTTTTTCGGATTTTGTCCATTTTTCAGGATGGATCTTACCCTTTTTTCAGGCATAACTCCTGTTTATTTTTCATAGATGATTCTTTCAATATTTTGTCAGGAAAAAGATTTTGTCTGAAAAGATATATTTTTGGAATCCTGAATTCTGAACAATCATTCTTGAACAGTAAGAACATTAATGTTTAAAAAAGCGAATTTGTTTGAACTGGTCGGTTATGATGAACCGGATTGTAAAACCTGAAACTCTTAAAACCTGAAACTCTTAAAACCTAAAAACCTTATATCTGAACTGTTTTATTATTGTCTCAAATGGAGGCTTAAAATGGATGAAAAAACTGCGCCCCATCTTGAAGAACTAACCAGGGCGCTTGGAGATCTAGAGAAGACTGGCATCCGGGCAGAATTTGATAAGCTTCTTGCTTTTCGTGTCTCACCTGAGGTTGCAAAGGAGACTATACTCCGCAAGTTCGGTGGGAAATGGAGAATTTTGAAAGTAAAAGACCTTTCAGCTTCTCTTAAGAATTTTGAAATAACAGGCAGAATCCTGGATATAGGAGAAAAGCCACTCCGCCCTCAGGAAGGTGTTAGGGAAGGGCCTTCAAAGCTGTATACAGGGGTTCTTGCAGACGAAACGGGTTCTGTCATGTTTTCTTCCTGGAAAGAACTTCCGGGCTCGGTCGGAGATGTAATCAATATAAAAAATGCCTATACCCGCCTCTGGCAGAACAGGATAAGGCTCTCTATCGGGGAACAGTCTCTGGTATCTAAAGTTTCTGACTCTTCCCTCCCGCTGCTTTCCGAACTTTCCAGAACCCCTGCAAAGAAATTAATTGATATAGGAGCTGCGGACTTTTCCGTAAACACCGCAGCCTGCGTACTTCAGCTTTCCCACAGGGAAGTCTCTGTAAGGGGCAAGCAGTCAAAAGTGATTTCCGGGGTGCTTGCAGATGAGACTGCAAGGCTGCCTTTCACAGCCTGGGTTGAACTTCCAGGAATTGACATAGGAAGCATAATCAGGATCGAAGGAGCCCAGATCCGCATGTTCAGGGGAATGCCTTCGATAAATCTCGTCAGCAGCACTAAAGTCTCTTCAGTTGCTGCTGAAGACGCCGACAAGCTTGCTTTCACTTTCGAATCCGCTGCAAAAGACCCTGCACCCCTGAAAATTGAAGAAATAGCCTCAAGGGACAGCATGTTTGATGTGGTTACAGCAGGCAATGTCGTTTCTGTCAGGCCGGGGTCGGGGATCATTTCCCGCTGTCCCGAATGCAGCCGTGTTATTCAGAAAGCAAACTGCAGGGTGCACGGAAAAGTTGAGGGAATAAGGGACATGCGGATCAAAGCTGTGCTGGATGACGGGACAGGGGCAATGTCAGTCATGTTTCCAAGGGAGCTTGCAGAAATTATTTACGGGAAAACACTTGAAGAAGCCGAACAGCTCATGTTTTCCGATATTTCCAAAGATGCTGTTTACGAAGACCTGAGGCGTTTTCTTACAGGCCGATATCTCGCAGTGCGCGGGAATTCCTCAAATGGGGAATATGGGATTTCTTTTGTTGCAGAACACGCGTGGGTGCCTGAAGATGACCTGGATGTCAGGGTTGTTGAGCTGTTGCGAAGGCTCGGTCCGGATGAAGAAGAGCAGGGTCCAGAAGTTTCCGGGGGAGGAGTAAGCTTTGCTTAAGCGGGAAATCGCAAAAAGGGTTTTTGCAAAGGAATTTGAAGCCTGCAGGGAACTTGATAAATCGGAAAGGTCTGTATCCGAAGCCGATTCCAAATCCCCTAACCTGCTTATCAGCCCTCTGGGACTTATTCTCAACCGGGTCTTTGCAGTCGGGGTACTTACCGAACTTGACAGCATCGGCACTCAAAACGAAATGTGGAAAGCCCGCATAGTCGATCCGACAGGGGCTTTTACGGTATACGCAGGGCAGTTCCAGCCCGATGCTTCTATTTTCTTTTCAACGGTCCAGCCTCCTGCTTTCATAGCCCTCACGGGAAAAGCCAGGATCTACGAGCCCGAACCAGGGTCGGTTTTTATTTCTATCCGGGCAGAAGAGGCAAATGTGGTGGATGAAGAGATCCGCAACAGGTGGGTTGTTGATACTGCGGAACAGACCGTTGACAGGCTTGAGGCTTTTTCAGATGCACTTGCAAGCGGATATCGCGGAGAAACACTCAGGGAATACCTGCTTGAAAAAGGGGTTTCCGAAGACCTTGCCGAAGGGATTTCCATTGCTCTTGAAAGGGATAGCGCCCCCCGGGAATTTGCAAAACAGCTCAGGGCTTCTATCAGGGAAGGGCTCAGGGTTCTCAGTCTTGAATCTGAAGATACTGCAGAATCCAGGGTCGACCAGAAGGAGTTTGTACTTGAACTGCTCAGGGAAATGGGAGGAGGCAAAGGAGTTGATTATGCCTCTTTTGTAGACGCTGCAATTTCAAGAGGCGTTCCTGAAGAGGTTGTGGAAGAAGTTGTCCGTTCTCTTCTTGCAGGAGGGCAGTGCTATGAGCCGAAAATCGGGATTATAAGGCTTGTAGGTTAACTCCAGGACCGGGATGTACCGATCCTGAAAGCAGGTATTCTCGTCCAAAAACTTGTGACAACGCTTAAGTGTGATTAAGTTGATTGGTATTCTTTGTTAAGATTTAGCATCTCATATTTATCGTATTTACCGGAGAAATTGACATGAAAGTATTAGTCAGCGACTCACTCTCCAATGAAGGTTTGGAGATTCTAAAAGAACACTTTAATGTTGACGTCTGCACCGGGCTCTCTGAAGATGAGCTGGTGGAAAAGATCAAAGGCTACGACGCCCTTGTAATACGCAGCGGTACCCAGGTTACTCAGAGAATAATCGAGGCTGCTGACAACCTGAAAGTTATCGGAAGGGCAGGGGTCGGAGTCGACAATGTAGATGTGGACGCAGCCACAAAGAAAGGTATCATCGTGACCAATGCTCCCGAAGGAAACATGATTTCGGCAGCAGAACACACAATTGCCATGATGATGGCAATGTCGAGGAATATCCCTCAGGCAAATGCTTCCCTGAAAGCCAGGGAATGGAAGCGCAACAAGTTCATGGGCGTTGAGGTCAAGGGCAAGACCCTGGGAATTATAGGCCTTGGAAGAATAGGGTCTGAGGTTGCAAAGAGGGCTTCAGGTCTTGAAATGAACCTTATGGGATACGACCCCTTTATCTCTGAGAAGAGGGCTATGGAACTCGGAGTCAAGCTGGCTACGGTTAATGAGATCGCAAAAGAGGCTGACTACATAACAGTGCACACCCCCCTTATCAAGGAAACCAGAAACATTCTCGATGACGAACAGTTTGGCCTTATGAAAAAGGGAGTCAGGATTATCAACTGCGCCCGCGGAGGCATTATCAGCGAAGAAGCTCTTGCAAGAGCCCTTGAAAGCGGCAAAGTAGGTGGAGCAGCCATTGACGTGTTTGTCGAAGAGCCTCCTTTCGCCAGCCCTCTCCTCAACTTTGACAACGTTATTGTAACACCTCACCTCGGTGCCTCCACACAGGAAGCCCAGGTTAATGTTGCAATCGATATTGCCAGGGAAGTTGTTTCTGTCCTTTCCGGCGGGCTTGCAAAGAATGCTATCAATATCCCGTCCGTAAAGCCCGAAGCCATGGCAGTTCTTGCTCCGTACATAAGGCTTGCAGAGATTATGGGCAAAATTGCAGGCCAGCTCGTAGACGGCAACTACGAAAAAGTAGAAATCGGATACAATGGAGAGATTTCCGGAAAAGATACCAGGCCTCTCACAGTTTCAGCACTCAAAGGGCTGCTTGAAATGGCTCTCGGAGCCGGGGTCAATTACGTTAATGCTCCAACCCTTGCAAAGTCCAGAAAGATTGCTGTCGTTGAAAGCAAATCCGAATCTGCAGAGGAATATTCTTCCACTATGAGCATCAGACTTACCAGTGCAGAAACTTCAAAGCTGGTTGCCGGAACTGTTGTTGGAGATGAGCCAAAGATCGTTTCCGTTGATGAAGACAAGCTGGATATCTTCCCTGCCGGGCGCATGATCTTTGCCAAACACATTAACAGGCCGAACGTAATAGGTCCATGCTGCCTTGTTCTCGGCAAAAACAACATCAATATCTCAGGCATGCAGGTCGGAAGGTCCGAAGTCGGAGGCGTGACCATGATGGTCCTTAATGTTGACTCCGATGTTTCTGATGCTATCCTTGATGAGGTCAGTCAGGTCCCCGGTATTCTTAATGCCAAGCTTGTGACCCTTCTGAAATCCTAAGCCGAAGTAAAGGATTATTCCAAAAAATATCTCTTTCCGGTGCAGTCTTGATGTTTCTGTGCCGGAGACATTTACTTTTTCCTGGAATTTTCCTGAATCTTAAACTGAACCGCTGCGGAACTATATATTATACTATCATGCTATCCTTTACGGTGCCAGTTATTTTTTCGAGGTTCGTGAATGGAAGAACTTAAACATGTTGTTTCGGCTCCTTTTAAGAAAAATCTTGCAGCTTCCCTTTCGGAAAAAGACTTTGAGTTTTCCCTTGCTTTTGATCTGAAATGGTTTTCCCCGAAAACCGCTTCTGAGGTAAAGGCCCGTGCTCTTGAAGCAGGGTTGCTTTCCATGAAAGACGGTGTAATTGTACCATGTTTTGATGTTGAAAGTGTCCGGCTTCCCCATGCTTTTAAGCCTCCTGAGAATTTTCTTGAACTTAAAAATAAACCCGGGAATTCCGGACGTCACAAAGAGGAAATTTCCTTTGAGCAGATCCTCGACTTTATTTCCGCAGATACTGGAATAAACAAGCAGAGGCTGGTTTCCGAAATAAATTCCATGCAGGAACGGCTTTCTTATCTTGTGGACATCAGGATAGTTGCACTTATCGTGGCAAAGAAGTTCGGGTGCAGCATAGAAGGGATATTTGATAAGGTTTTCAGGGCTGTACTTGGCTTTTCCGATTACGCATAATCTTTATGTACTAGAAATGTTATTCACATCATACCAATCCGACTAATCGCTTGATATTTAATTTATTGCCCCGGGCTTCTGTGCTGCGGCAGTCATGGCGATGTTCGAACGCGATCGGGATTTTTTTTCCGCGTGAGTGAGATTTTAATAAATCTTGCGGAGGAACATACATTGGGTAAAAAATCACTGGTAAAACTTACAAGAAAAACAAATCCAAGAATCGTTTCCCTGATTCTTACCCTGAAAGAGAGGGCAAATGGAAATTCTGCCCCCATCTGGAAGGATATTGCGAAAAGTCTTGAGGCGCCGTCCAGAAACTATGCGGCTGTGAATATAAGCAAGATCAACAGGCACACTGCTGAAGATGATGTACTGCTTGTCCCTGGTAAGGTTCTGGGTGCAGGTCTTCTTGATCATCCTGTTACCGTTGCGGCTGTAACATTCAGTGAATCTGCATTTGAAAAGATCACTGAAGCCGGCGGCAAGTGCCTGAGTCTCGAAGAGATCATGGAAGCAAATCCAAAAGGGTCCGGTATCCGGATTTTCCGCTGAGGTGACGAAGATGACGGTTATCGATGCAAAAGGGCTTATTCTGGGGCGTCTTGCAAGTTCAGTTGCAAAACAGTTGCTTTCAGGAGACGAGAAAGTTTATATCATAAACGCCGAAAAAGCCATCATTTCTGGCTCAAGGGCAGCCACTCTTAGAGAATACCGGGAAACCCGGGAAAGGGGTGCAACGGAATTCGGGCCTTACTTCCCGAAGCGTCCGGACCGCATTCTGAAGAGGACTATTCGTGGCATGCTGCCCTATAAGAGAGCAAGAGGCAGAGACGCAATGTCCAGGCTCAAAGTCTATGTAGGTGTCCCCTACGAACTTAAGGGTGCTGAGACAATCACCATCGCAGATGCCGACATGAGGCTTCTGAGTTCCAGCAAGTACATGGAGCTTGGTGAAGTGAGCCAGAAAATGGGTTCAAAGTTCTAATGGGTGAGTCCTCATGGTCAAAGTAGTTAATTCATCTGGAAAGCACAAGACTGCAACTGCACGTGCAACAGTCACGAAAGGTACCGGTAAGGTCAGGATCAACAAAATTCCGCTCGAGCTCTATAAACCCGAGCTTGCAATGATGAAAATCTCCGAGCCTCTGCTTATTGCAGGAAACGAGGTTGTTTCCGGGCTCGACATCAATGTTGACGTTCAGGGCGGTGGAATCGTTGGGCAGGCTAACGCAGTAAGGACTGCAGTTGCCCGTGGTATAGTGGAATGGACAAATGACACAACCATCAGAGACAACTTTGCAGCCTATGACCGCAATTTACTTGTAAGCGATTCCAGGCAGAAAGAATCCAAGAACTTCGGTGGTCCTGGAGCCAGAGCTAAATATCAGAAATCTTACAGGTAAGGAAAGTTATGATCCCAGTCCGATGTTTCTCATGTGGAAAAGTAATCTCTAACTATTGGGATGAGTACAAAAGACGCGTCAGCGACGGCGAAGAAGCTGCTGCAGTGCTGGATGATCTCGGGATCACCCGCTACTGCTGCCGCAGAATGTTACTGAGCCATGTCGAACTTGTTGACGTGCTTTCACCGTACCAGTAAGGGACCGTAGGGTAGCTTGGTCCATCCTTCGGCGTTCGGGACGCCGGAACCTGAGTTCGAATCTCAGCGGTCCCATTTTCCCCTTTTCAAGGGTACTGGTTTTAAGGTGTGTACTGAATATGTCAAATTTATCATGCTTCTCGATTATCGGAACTCATCGGAGCGTTTTTAAGTTTAAGGGTGATCTGTTGGTCAAGGAAAATTATACCCGGTTCGAGCGTGCACGAATTGTAGGTGCAAGATCATTGCAGATTGCAATGGGGGCTCCTGTCCTGGTTGAAGATGACGGGCGGCTGGACCCCCTGGGTGTAGCCATTGCAGAGTTGAAGGCCGGAGTTATTCCTATAACGGTTAAACGTAAGAAAAGCTAAAAACGTAATTGGGATACTTTCAGACGCTGAATGAATTTTAATGTTGATCTATATATTATGAGGTGACTTTATGGAGGAAATTGAGCAGACAGGGCAGGAGGAAACCGGAGCACAGCCTTTGCCTGAAGAAAATGTCGTGGCTGAAGCAAAACCTGCACCTGAAAAGGAAGCCGCAGTAAAGACCGGATCTGTGCCTGTAGCTGAGGACGAAGCAGCTTCCGTTAAAGAAGGGTCCACATCCCTTGTATCTATTGACGAATACCTCGCAGCAGGTGTTCACATCGGAACCCAGCAGAAGACTCAGGACATGATGCGTTTCGTATACAGGGTCAGAACTGATGGGTTATACGTTCTTGATATCCAGTCAACAGACGAAAGGATCAGAGTTGCATCAAAACTGCTTTCTCACTATGATCCTTCCAGAATCCTTGTAGTCTCTTCAAGGCAGTATGGTCAGCACCCTGCAAGAATGTTCTCAAGGGCGCTCGGCACAAGGGCAATGCTCGGAAGGTTTATTCCAGGTTCCCTTACCAACCCTCAGATCCACGGTTTCTTTGAGCCTGACGTTATAATCGTAACCGATCCGGCTGGAGATGCCCAGGTCCTGAAGGAAGCTTCAAGCATTGGGGTACCTGTTGTAGCACTCTGTGACACAAACAACCTTACCTCAAATGTGGACCTTGTAATCCCAACCAACAACAAGGGTAGAAAAGCACTCTCTCTTGTCTACTGGCTGCTTGCAAGGGAAGTTTCCAGACTCAATGATACTATCTTCAATTACGAGCTGACAGATTTCGAAACTCCGCTCTAATTCCGGGGCATCCGTCCTGCATACTGCAAGGGTTTATAAAAATTGCCCATATCTTATATTATGGGTGATTGGAAATGAGACAGCCAGCAGTTGCAGGGCAGTTCTATCCCCTGCGCAGTGAAAATCTGGAGAAAGAACTTAAACGATGTTTTGAAGGACTGGAGCTCCAGCAGCGTAAAGTCCTGGGGGCTGTTTGCCCGCACGCCGGGTATATGTATTCCGGGAAAGTAGCTGCACATGTCTATGCAACTCTCCCTGAAGCCGATACCTATGTCTTTTTTGGTCCCAACCATACGGGATACGGTTCGCCAGTATCAGTATCCAGGGATACGTGGAAAACTCCCCTTGGAAATATTGATGTTGACCTTGAACTTGCCGACGGGTTTCTCGGGAGCATCGTCGATGCAGACGAACTCGGGCACAGGTACGAGCATTCTATTGAAGTCCAGCTTCCTTTTCTTCAGTACCGTTTCGGAAAAGATTTTAAGATTCTTCCTGTCTGCATGGGCATGCAGGATGAAGAAACTGCAGTTGAGGTAGGAAACCTTGTTGCCGACCTTATTTCCGAAAGTGGAAAACGTGCGGTCATTATAGCGTCCAGCGATTTCACTCACTACGAGACTGCCGAACGTGCAAAGGAGGTAGATTCCGAGGTCATAGACGCTATCCTGAATTTCGACATCCCTGGCATGTACGACCGGCTTTATCGAAGAAATGCTTCGGTTTGCGGATACGGGCCCATTGCAGCAATGCTTTCGGCTTCTCAAAAGCTCGGAGGGTCAAGAACCACTCTGCTTAAATACGCAAACAGCGGGGATGTTTCCGGAGATACGGCTGCTGTTGTCGGGTACGCTGCAATCATTGTGGAATAACTGCAAAGCAACGGATGGATTTTAAAGAAAAGCCAGAATTTTTTGATTGTTCGGAAAAAAAACCCGGGATGGAGTCAGATCAGGGATAGGTTTTTTTATACTATTTTTACTTTTACTCATAGCTATAATTTAAGGGTAAAGTTAATTACTTAACATGCTCAAATTCAGCAAAAATTAAAAAACTGTTGAGGAATAATATGATTTCGTGTTCTGCGCCCGGGAAAATCTATCTTTTCGGAGAACATGCGGTTGTTTACGGAGAAACCGCAATAGCATGTGCAGTAGAGTTAAGGACCCGGGTGCGGGCGGAGTTAAGCGACTCCATAATTATCCAGTCACAGATTGGCAGAACTGGTCTTGATTTTGAAAAACATCCCTATGTCTCTGCAGTTATTGAGAAAATGAGGGAATTTGTCCCCATAGACGGTGTTTTTTTAACTGTTGATTCGGATATTCCTGTGGGTTCGGGGCTTGGTTCCTCGGCTGCGGTTACGATTGCAAGCATAGGGGCTCTCAATAAACTGTTTGGATGCGGCCTTTCTCTTCAGGAGATTGCAAAACTGGGGCATGAGATTGAGATAAAGGTGCAGGGTGCAGCAAGCCCTACAGATACCTATGTTTCTACTTTCGGAGGAGTCGTTACAATCCCTGAAAGGAGAAAGTTAAAAACTCCTGACTGCGGAATTGTAGTCGGGGATACCGGAGTATTTTCTTCTACGAAAGAGCTTGTAGCAAATGTCAGAAAGCTTCGCGAGAGCTACCCAGAACTGATCGAACCTCTCATGGCTTCTATTGGCAAGATCTCCAGAATCGGAGAAAACCTTGTGCTTTCCGGAGATTACGCTTCCATTGGCAGGCTTATGAATGTGAACCAGGGCTTGCTTGACGCACTCGGAGTAAATATCCTTGAGCTTTCTCAACTGATATATTCTGCAAGGGCAGCAGGAGCTTTTGGTGCAAAGATTACGGGAGCCGGAGGCGGAGGCTGTATGGTTGCACTCGCAGAACCGCAGAAATGTACTCAGGTGGCTGAAGCCATTGCAAACGCAGGGGGTAAAGCTACTATTACAAAGCCCACGGAACAGGGGCTGAAGGTAGACTGATCAGATTACCACGGAGATTTTCCCTAAAAAATCACTTCTTATCTCACCTTTTTATTTGATTGACGTTGGAATTATGATACCTGAAAATAATTGAAAGTATTTTTAAAAAGGCATCAAGTGATATAATGAACGCTTCAACCGAACCTGTTATCCTTAAACTGGGAGGCAGCGCTATTACTGATAAAGGCGCATATGAAGGGGTTGTAAAAGAGGATGCCCTCTTGAGGATTGCAAAGGAAGTTTCCCAGTACCGGGGAAAAATGATTATTGTACACGGAGCAGGGTCTTTCGGGCATACCTATGCAAAAAGATACGGGCTTGATAAGACATTTGACCCCGAAGGAGCTATTATAACCCATGAATCCGTAAAGAAACTTGCTTCAAAGGTAGTGGGTGCTCTGAACAGTTCTGGAGTCCGGGCTATTGCCGTTCACCCTATGGGCTGTGCTGTGTGCAGAAACGGGAGAATAGAGAGCATGTACCTTGACAGCATAAAGCTCATGCTTGAGAAGGGCTTTGTCCCTGTCCTTCACGGAGATGTTGCCATGGACATGGAGCTCGGGACCTGCATCCTTTCCGGAGACCAGATCGTTCCCTATCTGGCAAAGGAACTAGGGATTACCAGGCTTGGGCTGGGCTCGGCTGAGGACGGGGTGCTTGATAAGGACGGAAAGCCCGTGCCTGAGATCACTCCTGCAAACTTTGAAGAATTCCGGCACTGTATAGGTGGTTCCGGAAGTACAGACGTTACAGGCGGGATGCTCGGGAAGGTCATGGAACTTCTTGAACTCAGCAAAAATTCTAGTATCACTTCCCATATATTCAATGCAGGAAAAGCGGATAATATTTACAGGTTCTTAAGTGGGGAATCCATAGGGACCAGGATCAGTCCGGATAAAAGGGTATGAAGCATGATCAATACTACCTCCAGGCGAAAGATAGAGCACCTGAAGCTCTGTGCTGAAAGCCCGGTTGAATCCCGGAGGGTCAGGGCAGGATTTGAAGATGTAAGCCTGATCCACAGGGCACTTCCGGAATTAAATATGGATGAGATTGATATTTCTGTGGATTTCCTTGGAAAACGCATTAAAGCCCCGTTTTTAATTGCATCGATTACGGGAGGCCACCCTGAAACAATTCCTGTAAACGCTGCACTTGCGGCTGCAGCTGAGGAAATGGGTGTCGGGATCGGAGTAGGCAGCCAGAGGGCAGCAATTGATGACCCTGCTCAGGAAGACTCTTTCAGGATTGTCAGAGACGAGGCTCCGAATGCCTTTGTCTACGGAAACGTTGGAGCTGCCCAGATCCGCCAGTACGGGGTTGAAGGGGTCGAAAAACTCATTGAGATGATTGATGCCGATGCCCTTGCGATTCACCTTAATTTCTTGCAGGAAGCCGTCCAGCCCGAAGGGGACAGGGATGCCACAGGCTGCCTGGGCATGATTACTGAAATATGTTCTCAAATCAAAACTCCGGTGATCGTAAAAGAAACAGGTGCAGGGATTTCCAGGGAAGATGCCCTTCTCCTTCAGAAAGCCGGAGTCTCTGCAATTGATGTCGGAGGCGCTGGAGGCACAAGCTGGGCAGGAGTTGAAGTTTACAGGGCGAAAGAAAGCAGGGATTCGGTTTCTGAACGCCTCGGAGAACTTTTCTGGGACTTTGGAATTCCGACTGTTGCCAGCCTCATAGAATCAAGGGTTTCTCTTCCTCTTATCGCAACTGGTGGAGTAAGGAATGGACTTGATATTGCAAAGTCCATTGCTCTCGGGGCAAGTGCAGCAAGTGCAGCTCTTCCTTTTGTGGGGCCTTCCCTTAAAGGAAAAGAATCGGTTATCAGTGTCCTTTCCTGTATGCTTGAAGAGTTCAAAGCTGCAATGTTTCTCTGCGGCTGCGCGGATATCCAGGCTCTGCATAATGCACCGGTTGTTGTTACCGGATGGACGCGCGAATACCTCGAACAGCGTGGATTCAATGTAAAGGACCTTTCTTTGCCCGCAAACGCGCTTTAATTGATGGAAAAGGGATGAGGTCCTTATCCCTTTCTTTATTTCATATACTTGCAGCCCACAATAGATTTATTCAATCACAAATTATTCAATTATATTTCATTCCATCACAGGTTATTCCATGACAATGTTTATAGGTAAAACGGAAGTAATGTCTCAAAAGAAAATAGCTAATATTAGCTAAGTTTGATCTTAACTGGTTAATGCCGGTTCAATATTGATTCGAAAAATGGTTTGTTTCCCTGATCCTGGCCTGGAAAAAAGTTATTCGCTTTTTTCCCTTCAGGTAAAGGGTCTGAGTACAATAAAACCTTTATTCAGATAACTATAATTACCAGAATAGATTTAGCTCAGATAGAATTTCGCGGAACAAGACTTGATTCAAAGTCACCCTTATAATAGGGCAGGAATCAGATCCTTAAAAGTATTAATTTAAGGTTGCCCTTTCATCAGAACAATTTATGAGATTACCAGTTTAAAGATCAATATACGGGATAAAATCCTTACAAACAATAACGGGGCAAAGTTCTTGAAAACCGCTCCTTAAAAATCATCTATTCAGGGATTAATTCTCAGAATTGGTCCTTTAAGGTCTTTATTTAAGATTAATTTCTCTAAATAATTCCCAGCATCAATTAAGAAATTGATAATTAAATGTCACTTCTTAAGTTCATTTAATCAGGAACTATTCATAAATTAACTGAAATAAGGAAGCAATTATAAAAGTCATTCAGCAGATAATGAAGTGAATTTCTTGCTGAATCAGGAAAACATCTGGATATCAGAAATATTTCAGAGTATAAAATACTCTGCTGGAGTAAAAATAAGCTGTTGGAAAATGGAATAATAAATCGCTGGAATTCAGAAGATAGTTTAGTGAAGTCATTTAAAAGTAGAAGTTACCCTTAATCTGGAGCCTGTCTGGAATCAGGCTTTTTGAGAATAGTTGTGACTAAGGAAGGATACTGAATGTGCTTATAGGGCATTCTCATGTTGGATTTTCCTGAAGGTTGAAAATCCCTGAAAATTCTGGTTACATGAGATCAGAATAATAGTTACTTCCGTAAGTTCTGACAGGTTAATATATTTGCATACTGAACCAAATATATATTTGATGTATATAATTGTGTCAGAAACTGCAGCCTGGTGCATCTGACTCAGAAGGGGACTTCTTAAGGGTATAAGAAGTGCTTTTAAATGTTACTTTTCTAAAAAGATGTTTCTGTACTTTTCCATGTTTACATTCATTCTCATTGATTTAAGGCCGTTACCTTCTCTGTTTTTGAGGTTTCGGTTTCAAAAGGATAGGATATTCACTAAGTTAATACGAGGTTAAAAAATATGACTGAAATAGGTATTATTGCAGTCGGCGGCTATAACGAAATGGGCCGCAATATGACTGCTGTCATTATAGGTGAAGATATTGTCATTCTTGATATGGGGCTCAGGCTTGACCGGGTTCAAATCCACGAGGATGTCGAGATTGATAAAATGCATTCTCTTGAACTGATCGAGATGGGGGCAATTCCTGATGACACTATTATGAAAGAAATCAACGGGACTGTGAGGGCAATCGTCTGTACTCACGGACACCTTGACCACATAGGTGCGATCCCGAAGCTTGCCCACAGATATAATGCCCCTATACTTGCCACTCCCTATACGGCAGCTATTATCAAGCAGCAGATAGAGTCCGAGCGCAAGTTTGAGGTTTGCAACAGGGTTATTCCTCTTCAGGCAGGCGGGACCTACCAGGTTACGGAAGACATTTCCATAGAGTTCATCAGGGTCCAGCACAGCATTATTGACTGTGTACTTGCAGCAGTTCACACTCCGGCAGGTGCCGTCCTTTATGCCTGCGACTTCAAGCTGGACAGGACTCCTACAATGGGGGAAGCTCCTGACTTTGACCGCTTCAAGTCTCTCGGAAAGGAAGGGGTTATTGCAATGATTACTGAGAGCACAAATGCCGGGCGCTCAGGCAAGACTCCTTCGGAACAGATCGCAAAAGACATGGTCAGGGACGTCCTGCTGGGAACCGAAGAGTCAGATGTCGGGATGATTGTTACGACCTTTGCATCTCACATTGCCAGGCTAAAAGCGATTATTGAGGCTGCCGAAGAAATGGGCAGAATTCCTGTACTAATGGGCCGTTCTATGGAACGCTATGTGGGTGCTGCCAGGGACCTCGGTTATCTTGAGCTGCCCTCTAATGTCGAGATCTACGGCACGAGAAAAGATGTCGACCGGGCATTCAAACGCATCATGCAGGAAGGCAAAAACAAGTATCTGCCTATCGTCACAGGACACCAGGGAGAGCCAGGCTCTATCCTTGTGAGAGTCGCGAATGGTGAAACTCCCTATACAATTGATCCCGGAGACAGGATCATCTTCTCTGCAAACGTAATCCCAAGCCCGATGACTCAGGCAAACCGCTATGCTCTTGAAACCAAACTCAAGATGAAGGGCGGCAGGATTTATGATAACGTTCACGTGTCAGGGCACGCATACAGGGAAGACCATTGGGAGCTCCTTCGCATGGTGAATCCCGAACATGTAATTCCTGCCCATGGAGATATGGAAATGCATGGGCATTATATCGAAATGGCAGAAGATGCGGGGTATGTACTCGGAGATACCGTACACCTTCTCAGAAACGGTGAAGTGTTATATATAGAAGAATAACTCTATAATGAAAAACCCCGTTCTTGTGATGCTTATGACGCTTGTTAATGAAATTAAAAAGAGAAGTTCCCATGTTGATGCTGCAATTGACGAACTGCTTCCGGTAACCCGTCCTGAGGAGCTGTACAGGGCTTCCCGTTACCTCGTGGACGCCGGTGGGAAACGCCTTCGTCCGGCAGTCCTTATCCTGGCAGCAGAAGCTGTCGGTTCCGACCTCAAGTCCGTTTTGCCTGCAGCAGTGGCAGTGGAGCTTGTGCATAATTTCACCCTCATCCATGATGACATAATGGACAAGGATGACATCCGCAGGGGAATGCCTGCAGTCCATGTAAAATGGGGAGAAGCCGGAGCAATTCTTGCCGGCGACACTCTTTATTCCAAAGCCTTCGAAATCCTCTCTAAAGTCGAAAACGAGCCTGCCAGGGTTTTGAAGTGTATGGATATCCTTTCAAAGACCTGCACTGAAATCTGTGAAGGGCAGTGGCTCGACATGGATTTCGAAACAAGGAAAAAGGTTACGGAATCCGAATACCTTGAGATGGTGGAAAAGAAGACCTCTGTCCTTTATGCTGCTGCAGCTAAAATCGGAGCCATTCTCGGAGGGGCTTCTGATGAAGTTGCTGAGGCTTTGTCCGAGTACGGGCGTCTTATAGGGATTGGCTTCCAGATGTATGATGACGTCCTTGACATGACCGCACCTGAAGAAGTACTGGGAAAGGTAAGGGGCAGTGATCTCATGGAAGGAAAACATACCCTTATCGTCATCAACGCTTTTGAGAAAGGCGTAAAGCTGGATATTTTCGGAAAAGGCGAAGCGACTCTTGCAGAGACTGAAGCCGCTGTCAGGACTCTGACAGAATGCGGATCCCTTGATTATGTGAAAAATCTTGCAATCTCATATATCAATGAAGGCAAAGCAAAACTGGATGTCCTCAGAGACTGTCCGGAAAAAGAGCTTCTCCTTCAGATTGCTGACTATATGATCTCTAGAGAATACTGAAAGATGAGCTAATTCTGGCTCATCAACATTTCAATTTCTTATTTTTAATTTTTGTTTTGTTTACACTTTCTTTTGATTTCCTGATCAAAGTGGTTTTGTTACAGTGAAAGTGTGGCGCTGATCGCCATTAATAGAAGAAGTATAACTATAAATCTGAGAAAACTGAGCGGTAAAAAATTAAATTTACTTTCAATGGGATCTGCGATTGCAGGAGTTAATATAATGCCGATCAGAATCGAGAGTATACCAGGGAGAATTTTTTCTTGAGAGATAAATACTATTCCTCCAGAAAAAAAGGGAACAGCAATAGCATATCGAATAATTTTTATTAATATTTCATTTCGGCGTTCGTTCATTTTACCAACCATGTCTACAAGAACAGCGAGTTATGGTGCTTACAATTTTGTTTTCGAGCTCATCCAAAACTAATTTATTTTCACATCACCGGACTTAAGAACTATTTTTCCTACTCAGAAAATCAATTGATTGTTAAAAATAATGTCGACCTGCCGAATATAGGATTTTTGCTTTTGTCTCACGCTTTTT
>NZ_DAOOUJ010000016.1:17633-47362 GCF_035390745.1 Methanosarcina sp.
AAAAATAATGTCGACCTGCCGAATATAGGATTTTTGCTTTTGTCTCACGCTTTTTAATCAGTAACAATCACTTTTGCATTCAATTGATCAATAGCAGATGTCCTTTTGATGAGAGGCTTTTGGATCAGGACATTTTGAGCTTTTCAAATCCAGATCGACAGGTAGATTTGCTCCGCTCACGAAAGTAACTTTTCAAAAAAGAAGGTTGAAGGCAGGATTTAGTCCTGCCAGAATTCTAATTTCAGATTTTTTATTTTTTTGCGTCTCTCATTTCCATTGTGCTCTGAGCAGCTACGAGTCTTGCGATGGGGACTCTGTAGGGGGAGCAGCTCACATAGTCAATGCCTATCTCGTGAGCAAATGCAATGGATTTCGGCTCTCCGCCGTGTTCTCCGCAGATTCCCATTTTGAGTTTGGGTTTAACGGAGCGGCCTTTTGATATGCCGATCTTCATTATCTCACCAACACCTTCCTGGTCAAGGACTGCGAAGGGGTCGTGTTCAAGGATGCCTGCCTTCTGGTAGATCGGCACGAACTTGGACACGTCGTCCCTGCTGAACCCGAAGGTTGTCTGGGTCAGGTCGTTTGTCCCGAAGGAGAAGAAGTCGGCTTCTCTTGCGATCTGGTCCGCAACGATTGCAGCTCTGGGCAGTTCGATCATTGTACCTACTTTGTAGTCGATCTTCATACCTTTCTCAGCCATTACGGCTTCTGCAGTCTTGCATACTTCCTCTCTTGAGAGGGAGAGCTCTTTCACAAGGCCAACGAGCGGGATCATGATTTCCGGAACAATTTCCATTCCTTCTGCAGTAAGCTCACAGGCTGCCTCCATGATTGCGCGTACCTGCATGTTGTAGATTTCAGGATAGGTAATTCCGAGCCTGCATCCTCTGTGCCCGAGCATGGGGTTGAGTTCCTTAAGGGAAACTACACGCTGGATGACCTTCTTTACCTCGTCGATCTTCTTTTTGTCTCCGGAAGCTTCAAGTTCCCTGAGCTTTGCGTCCAGTTCTTCCTTGTCCGGGAGGAATTCATGCAGAGGCGGGTCAAGGAGCCTGATAGTTACAGGCAGGCCTTTCATGCTGCGGAAGATTCCAAGGAAGTCATCTTTCTGCATTGGGAGCAGTTTCTTGAGGGCTTTCTTCCTTGATTTCTCGTCTTCAGCCATGATCATTTCCCTTACTGCAGGGATCCTGTCTTCACCAAAGAACATGTGCTCTGTCCTGCAAAGCCCGATACCTTCTGCACCGAGTTCGCGGGCAAGAGCAGCGTCAGCCGGGTTGTCGGCGTTTGTCCTGACTCCGAGAGTCCTGATTTCGTCAGCCCATTTGAGGATCTGTTTGAGGTCATTGTTTATTTCGGCATCTATAAGGTCTACTTTTCCGATAATGACGCTTCCCACGCTTCCATCAATAGTGATGTAGTCGTGCTCTTTAATGGTGAAGCCGTTTACCATAAAGTAGCCATTCTTCATGTCGATGGAGATTTCTCCGCAGCCAACGACACAGGGCTTGCCCATACCTCTGCCTACGACTGCAGCATGAGAGGTCATACCTCCGCGCACGGTAAGGACTCCCTGTGCAGCTGCCATTCCTCCTATGTCTTCAGGGGAGGTTTCGGTACGGACAAGAATTGTTTTCTCGCCTTTTTCTGCCATCTCTTCGGCAGCTTCTGCGGTAAAGACTACCTTTCCAACAGCGGCTCCGGGAGATGCGGGAAGACCCTTTGCTATTACTTCAAGCTTTGCTTTCGGGTCAATCCTCGGGTGAAGTAGAAGGTCGATGTGTTCTGGACTAACTCTTTTTACAGCGGTTTCTTTGTCTATGAGCCCTTCTGCTACCATGTCGGTTGCAATTTTCACAGCTGCGGCAGCTGTGCGCTTTCCGGTCCTGGTCTGCAGCATGTAGAGTTTTCCTTCCTGGATGGTAAACTCTATGTCCTGCATATCCTTGAAATGGGCTTCAAGTTTCTGGCAGATATCCACAAGCTGGGCATAGGCTTCAGGAATCTTCTTTTCGAGAGTATCAATAAAGTCTGGAGTCCTTATCCCTGCAACTACATCTTCGCCCTGTGCATTGATCAGGTATTCTCCGAAAAACTTCTTTTCACCGGTAGACGGGTTTCTGGTAAAAGCAACACCTGTACCTGAGGTGTCTCCTCTGTTCCCATAGACCATTGTCTGTACATTGACGGCTGTGCCCCAGCTGTCATCAATATTGTTAAGCTTCCTGTAGGTGATGGCTCTCTGGTTATTCCATGAGTCAAAAACAGCGTTGATTGCCATCTGAAGCTGAACTTTTGGATCCTGCGGGAAATCAAATCCCTTTTCGAGCTTGATTACTCCCTTAAATCTCTCTGCCAATTCTTTTAACGCTTTTGCATCGAGTTCAGTGTCGGATTTAACCCCCATCTCCTTTTTCTTGTCCTCGATTAAGGATTCGAATTTATCAAATTCAACACCAAGCACCACGTCCCCAAACATGGAGATAAATCTTCGGTAGCAGTCATAAGCGAATCTTTCGTCATTGACTTTATTTGCGAGCCCTATTACGGATTTGTCCGTAAGTCCCAGGTTCAGAACTGTGTCCATCATTCCTGGCATGGACACCCTTGCTCCGGATCTTACAGAAACAAGCAATGGGTCTTCGGGGTCTCCCAGTTTTTTGCCGTTTAATTTTTCCAGTTTATCTATTGCCTGTTCTACCTGTCTGAGCACTTCTTCTGGATATTTTCCTTCCTTTAGATAAAGAACACAGACTTCAGTTGTTATTGTAAAACCTGGGGGTACCGGAATTCCAAGACTTGCCATCTCAGCAAGGCCTGCACCCTTACCTCCAAGCAGGTCTTTCATACTACTTTTGCCATCAGTTACATCTTTACCAAAAAAATATACGAACTTGGACAATGATTCTCCTCCCTGGATCGAGATCATTAATCGGAGTTAGAGTTAAGTATTTTCCAGACCATAGGTCCGGTTGTTGCCAACAATGTCCATTTAATATATAAGGTTGTTGTGGCTTCCTTTCTACTTTTTATACTTTACTCTTTTAAATTAGTTAAATTCTATGTATAATATACGTCTTGCGATATCTTTATATATTATAAACGTAGACTACATATGCTTTTCAGTCTACAATATATATTCTTATTCGGGACTGACAGTTTAATCCACTCGAAGCCAGGGTATTTTTGCCCTGAGTATAGAGGCATAACTATTCGTGGCTGATATGAAACGACTCGGTACCGTGCTGCACAGGTCAGGTGTTAGGAACCTGATAATTAGAGGGGATGAGGTAAAACCCGATAACGTCTCAGGTAGTCTTCCAAAGTTGAATTCGGTTGTTGTTGACAAGGCTCTGAATCGGATTGGTACAATTGCCAGTGTTTTTGGACCTGTGAACCACCCATATTTTTTAGTGAAGGGCTTTAAGCGAATTCCTGATTCAGAAACTCGGGCTCTCGTCAATGAAAGAGTCTATATCCGGTGAGATCTCTGACATTCTTTGAAGGTTTTAATCCTTTGTCATGGTTTGACTTTAACTCGTTTATAAATTTTTCGCTAGTTATAGCCGCGAGTTTTCTTCTCCCTTCTTTTATATATATAATGTAATTTATGCTGTGCTGGCTTGAAATTCAGGGATAAACATATGGTCATGTTAATTTGTAAGGTGATATAATATGGTAGAAGTCGAAAGAGTTCGCTATTCGGACACTCTTGAAAGGGAAAAAATACGTGCCATGATTAAAGCTCGCAAAGAAAAGCAAAAAGAGCAAAGCTTTGAGAACGAAAAGGCCGTGTGTCCAGAATGCGGTAGCAGAAACCTAGTGCATGACTATGAGAGAGCTGAACTTGTATGTGGGGACTGCGGACTTGTCATTGATGCCGACTTTGTTGATGAAGGACCGGAATGGCGAGCTTTCGATCACGATCAGCGCATGAAGCGTTCCCGTGTGGGTGCGCCCATGACATATACAATCCACGACAAAGGGCTTTCCACAATGATTGACTGGAGGAACCGTGACTCCTACGGAAAGTCTATCTCCTCCAAAAACCGTGCCCAGCTCTATCGTTTAAGAAAATGGCAGCGTAGAATCCGTGTAAGTAACGCAACTGAAAGAAACCTGGCTTTTGCTCTTTCCGAACTGGACAGAATGGCTTCTGCTCTCGGTCTTCCGAGAACTGTGAGGGAAACCGCAGCAGTTGTTTACAGAAAAGCTGTGGACAAGAACCTTATCCGCGGAAGAAGCATTGAAGGAGTAGCAGCAGCAGCTCTCTATGCAGCCTGCCGCCAGTGCAGTGTTCCGAGAACCCTTGATGAAATTGAAGAGGTTTCCAGGGTAAGCAGGAAAGAAATCGGAAGGACTTACCGTTTCATTTCCAGGGAACTTGCCTTAAAGCTAATGCCCACTTCCCCTATTGACTATGTTCCCAGGTTCTGCTCAGGGCTTAATCTGAAAGGAGAAGTCCAGTCAAAGAGCGTTGAGATCCTCAGGCAGGCATCAGAAAAAGAACTCACAAGCGGGAGGGGTCCCACAGGAGTTGCCGCAGCAGCAATTTATATTGCATCCATTCTCTGCGGAGAGCGCAGGACTCAGCGGGAAGTTGCAGATGTTGCCGGGGTAACGGAAGTCACCATCAGGAACAGGTATAAAGAGCTTGCAGAAGAACTGGATATTGAGATTATTCTCTAAACCTTTCTTCTTTTTTACTCAGCCAGCCTGATTGAAGGTTCTTCAGGTGGTGGAGGGTTTAAATGTGCCCTCTTTTTCTTCCTTTTCTTTAGAACTCTCACCCAGCTGTGCTTATCTCCTGTTCACAGGTGTCTCTTCTTTTTCAAATCTAAAAATCCATAAACTCTTCAGATTACAATGCTGGCAATCGATATTTCAAGAGCCCTTCTCCTGGGCTTCACGATCGGGCTTACTGGTGCTCTGGTTCCGGGTCCCATGCTTTTTGCAACCATAGAGCTTTCACTTAAAAAAGGCTGGATTGCGGGTCCTGAGGTTTTTCTCGGGCACATGCTGGTCGAGCTTGTACTTTCTGTATTAATTCTCTTTGGATTTGCTTCATTTATCGGCAGCGGTGCAATTTCAGCTATTTCTGTAATTGGAGGGCTTGCCCTTGTGGTCTTTGGACTTCTTACAGCAAAGGGTGCAAAAGCTTCGGCTTCTGCGGGAATTTCTCCGGAAACTTCAGGCCTGAAATTGACAAACCCCATAGTGCTGGGCCTGATAACCTCAGTTTCAAATCCCTACTTCTGGATCTGGTGGCTGACTGCTGGAAGTGCGCTTTTATTGAGGGCGTATGAACCTGGACTCTTTATCTCTCTGGCTTATCTTCTGGGTCACTGGGCAGCAGACCTCAGCTGGTTCACTGCAGTATCCGGGTCATTCAGCAGGGGAAAAGCCCTGTTCTCCAGACGTACTCATGAAATGATCCTTTACGCTTGCGGAGGGTTTTTAGTGGTTTTCGGGCTTTATTTCATGTTTAACTATAATAATCTCATTCAGCTGTCGTGAGGTAAGAACTTTATTTCTTCTTGTTTCAGGGAATTCTCTTTCATTTTTTCTTCAATTTTTTCAGGGGAGTTTTCCTGTAAAGGCCAGATAAATTAATAGCCCTCCACTGAAGGTTAGCAGCCATAAAGCCAGCAGTATTCTCATATTTCTTCGAGTTTTCCAGCTCCATCTGTTAATCACGAAAATAAATCCGGCTGCCAGGGATATGGCTCCAAAAAGGCCGTGAATATATATGACAGAAGGAGCCTTTCCGCTGATTGCCAGGTTGTAAGCCGAATACAGCATGAAAAAGACTGATAATATGGCAAGAGAGTATCCCACTGTTGCTATCTTCCCATGCCCCTTTATTCCTCCACCTTTTCTTGATTTCTTTTTTAATACGATAAGGCTTAACGCAAATAGCAGTAATACTCCAATTTGAAGTCCGAGTGATATCGTTCTCAGGTTATATATGATTATTTCAAGTGCCAGTTTCCCCCCTCCTTTCCATATTTCAACACTTTTTAATTATTCCTTTTTTATATGGCTCCTGCTATAAAGGTGTCTTTGACAGCGAATTTTCTAAAATCAGTTTCCGGGTCAATTCCTATATTGAGAAAACTTAATAACAAAAGGATAGCTTTAGAGTTTCAGAAGGTAGGAGCTCCATGAAGCGGCAATGCATAAAAATTCCCAAAAAGAAAGGAGAATCTGCAAGGAGAGTACTCCTTGATTTTGAAATTCTTGATAATACCATGAAAATAGGTTCGGATGATACTTTTCTTTATCTTCCTCTTTCCCGCGAGCCTCTTTCGCATGAGCTGACAGGTCTTCCCGAAGAAGCTGAACTTGCTGAATTTGATTTTGAGGCTCAGGCGAAAAAACCCACACCAGGAGATCTTCTTGGCTTTAATCCGGATTATGAGCTCATAGGGGATATCGCCCTTCTGGAAGATCCGGATCTTGATTCTCAAAAAGCTTTAAGAATTGCCGACTCTCTTCTCAGGGCCCAGCCAAATATCAAAACCGTGGTCAAACCACTTACCCCTGTCATAGGGGAGTTCAGGGTAAGGGAATTCGAGGTAATAGCAGGTGAGCACAGGACCGAAACGATCCACAGGGAGTACGGCTGCCGCTACAAAGTTGACCTTTCCAAAGCTTATTTTACCCCCCGTCTTTCTACGGAGCGCTCTAGAATCCTTTCCTGGATTAAAGACGGCGATACTGTTGTTGATATGTTTGCAGGGGTAGGTCCTTACAGCATTCTGATTGCAAAGAGCAAAAAGCCTGCAAAAGTCGTGGCAATTGACAAAAACCCCGATGCGGTGCACTACCTTAAAGAAAATATCTCCATCAATTCTGCAAAAAACGTCGAAGCAATCGAAGGCGATGCCAGAGAGGAAGCAAAAAGGTTCGCAGGAACTGCTGACCATGTAATCATGAACCTGCCCCATAGTGCTTACGAGTTCCTTGATTCTGCTGTCCTTCTTACGAAACCCGGAGGGATAATCCATTATTATGGAATAACCCCTGAAGACGACCTGTTTGAAAGCTCTATCAAACTTATCCGGGAAGCTGCCGAAAAAGCAGGAAGAAAGATCGAGGTTCTGGAAAAAAAGGTAGTCCGTTCATATGCTCCTCATCAATATAATATCTGTATCGAGGCAAAGATTCTTTAAGATTTTTCGTTGCCTGGTTTTTGAGTTCTGGAATATGAGTTTTCTGCGTGCCGGCATTCTTAATGACCATCCAGATTTAATGTCCGTTAAAATCACTTTGCTGGCGAGAAAGAAAGGACTATAGAATTGTAACTCACAGCCCTGTATGAAAGAAATGAATAAAGGTTAAGATTAGTTCTGAATGAAGTTGGAGACTTAAAAGTAATTTACACCATTCATTTTTAGTTCAATAATTATCCTTTTTTCAGGACAGAAATATATTTAACGAGCGAAATAGTTAAATTCTTGATCGCTATTTTAAGTCTGCTTATTCTTTAATTCATGTGCCGTCGTGGCTTAGCGGTATAGCGGCTGATTCGTAATCAGCAGGTCGAGGGTTCAAATCCCCCCGGCGGCTTTTTATGCTTACATTTGAATAAATTTCTTATCTGATGCTTTTATATCCTATTTCTAAATCCATTCTTTACCGGCTAGTCATGGTCGACATCATCCATTTTTTGATTGTGGCTTACTTGCTCCGGCTACTTTTTATTTATTTGTATCTAATTGTTAATTGGTTCTTATTACTGGTCGTCGGAATTTCGTTACTGATTTATATTAATATATTCAAAAAAATGAAGTGTATGTCCTTCGAAGAGGCAATAAAAGTTCTTGATTCTGGTATTATTATTGATATTGAGGTCACACCGGGATCCAAATCACTTTCTGTCCCCAGCGGATATAATGAATGGCGAAAGAGAATTGAAGTAAAATTGACCAAAAACGCTCAGAAAGGAAAGGCAAATGAACAGCTTATTGAGAGCCTTGCAGAGCTTTTTGGTATAAGCAGTTCGGATATCCTGATAAGCAGCGGAGCTACAAGCAGTAAGAAGTCTTTGCTGATAAAAGGAGTCACCTATCAGCAAGCGGTTTCGGTTTTCGGAGTTCACTTAAAAGGCTGAATCCAGAGTTCCAGTACCTGCTTTCTTATTAGATTTCCGTTTAACAAAAAGGGTTGAAGAAACGTGACTGATGTTGATGTCTACAGGAAAAGGCTGGAAAGGATTGAAGAACTGCTCCTAGAGCTTTCTGAATACTCCGAAAGGGGGGCAGTGATTATTGTTGAAGGAAAAAGAGATATTCTTTCCATTAAAAGGCTCGGTATTAAAGGAAGATTTGAGCTTGCAACCCGGCACTCTCTTTTTAATTTCTCTGAGAGGATAGCAGGTCTGGGCAGTGAGGTTATTATACTCACGGATTGGGATAGAAGAGGGGACCTGCTTGCAGCTAAGCTTTCCGAATACTTCGAAAATTTTGGAATAAAGCCTGAACTTCAGATACGAAATAAACTGAGGTTAATTACTCAGAAAGAGATTAAAGATATCGAAAGTCTCTACACTTATGTTTCTAAACTCAGGTCAAAAACAGGCATGTCTTTAAATCCTGAGTATGAAACAAATGTCAAATTCAAAAATCAGTAAAGTTCTTTTTTCTCAACATGTTTAAAAAAGAGAAAATAAAGATTAGTCTTTACAGTAGCTTCAAAAAGATGGTTTTATTCCTTATGCATTGGATTGGATGATTCTCCTTTCTCCTGAATCATATCCATGCTTTGAGGGCTTTTTTGATGGTTGAAGGTTCTGTCAAACTCCGGATATTTTGGAAACTTACCAGCCAGCTCTTCAAACATTTTATGTCTTGGGCTGATAATTATTATATGTGCAGGGGGGTGAATTTTCTTCAACCTGCTAATCGCCGCTCCAGCGTGATTATTTAACTCGACAAGGGCTGCAGAGTTGCATTTTGACTTGAGTGATACGCCCATCACACTTACAAGAAGCTCATCAGCGTAGTTTGGTTCAATGCATTTGGGAGTCGCTGAAAATTGAATATGTCCGTATCGTTCTAAATCATGTAATGCTATTTTTACTTTATCCGAGTCGTCTGCCCGGACTAATGCGAATGATTTCATTTTTTACACACCACCAATCTACTAAAGTTATCCCCATTTCGATATGGATTTACCCCTATAATAAACTTTGTGTATGAAACGGCTTAGTAGGCGACCATTATTCCCGGGCGAATGCGGCTTCGTCATCATATTCTCTCTGCTAAAAATGGTCATTTCCGGAGCTTTAGATTTTTGTCCGCCTTTCTTGTTACAGAATAAAAGTTACAGGGATATTCCACAAATGTCTTTTTTCAAGATTTCGTATGCGTCTCCATGAAATGAAGCTGCGTACTCTATACTTATATGCATCGTATATATATTCGTTTTGAAATAATATTTCCTCACAAGAAACTTTGTTTAATGTTTTATTTTAGCTGCTTTTTTTTAGAAAAACACCTTTTTTCATTTATTATTATAATATTATTTTTTCAGTCCTGTGCAGTCCGTTTTTTGGTTCCCTGGTTTTTAACCTGAAGGAATCTTTTGCAGGGTTTATTACTAAACAAGCAAGCGTCTCAGCCTCAACCCCTTTTTTACACTTGTTAAATATCATTTCGAATTGAATAAAAATGCTTCTATATAAACCTTCCCAGACAGATTCTGTTACAGGAGCCAAAAGATACTTCACCTAATGGTATCTTTTATTTAGAACCTTACCGTATCATATACCTGAACAGTATACAAAAATATTTATCATAGGACTCTCTGTGTTCTTTTTTCATCTCCGTGTATGAAAAAACTCAAATATTCTGTGGACTGAGTCCTTCCCTCAAGATTTAAATTAATTGCATCATACATCCTTGACCCATAAATCTGGTTCGATAGTCGGGTTCTGTTTAAGAGCCTGTTTCCAATCTTTATGGGCGAGTCTTCACAATTATTACATAAAGGCGGTGAGTATATGTCCAATGATATTGAAACTAAAGTTATTAAGGCGAAAAAAGCTTCAATTGAACTTTCCAGTGTAAGTGAGGAGGTCAAAAACCGGGCTCTTGAGGCTATGGCAGAAGCTCTGGATAAAGAGAGAAAAATTATCCTTGAAGCAAATTTAAAGGACCTTGAATATGCAGCCGGGCTGAAAAAAGCCGGGAAGCTTACCCAGGCCCTTGTAGACAGACTTAAGGTCACAGACTCAAAGGTTGACGGGATGATAGCAGGAATCAGGGACGTGATAAAGCTCAAAGATCCTGTGGGAGAAACCCTTTCCACACTCGAACTCGATAAAGACCTGGTCCTCTATCAGATTAGCTGCCCTATAGGTCTTATAGGGGTTATCTTTGAATCCAGACCGGACGTTGTACCCCAGGTAATGTCTCTCTGTCTGAAAAGCGGGAACGCAACAATTTTCAAAGGCGGAAGTGAAGCCAGGGAATCAAACCGCACAATTTTTGATATTCTTGTAAGAGCTATTGAATCCACTGAGGGTATGCCGAAAGGAGCTTTCCAGCTCATGGAAACCAGAGAAGAGATCATGAGCCTTCTAAACCTCGATGCTTATGTCGACCTCCTGATCCCGAGGGGCTCCAATGAATTTGTCAAATTCATCCAGGACAACACAAAGATCCCTGTACTGGGACATACAAGCGGCATCTGCCATATTTATGTGGACGAATTTGCAGATCTTGACACAGCCTGGAAGGTCTGCTTTGATGCCAAGGTACAGTACCCTGCAGTCTGCAATGCCATAGAAACCCTGCTTGTAAACCGCAAAATTGCAGAAGCTTTCCTGCCGAAAATGGCGGAAATGTATATCAAGGCAGGAGTTGAACTGCGCTGCGACGAGGACAGCTATTCCCTGCTTGCAGGCAAAGGTCTATCTCCTCTCTCAAAAGCTACTGAAGAGGACTGGAGCCTTGAATATAACGACCTTATCCTTTCAATAAAATTCGTAGATACTATAAAAGAGGCGATTAACCACATAAACACCTTTGGCTCCCATCATACCGACGGAATAATCACTGAAAATGCTTCCCGGAGGAAAGAGTTCATAGGGCTTGTTGACTCTTCAAGCGTTATGGTGAATGCCTCAACCCGCTTTGCAGACGGTTACCGTTATGGAAAAGGTGCAGAGGTCGGGATCAGTACTAACAAGATTCACTCCCGCGGCCCTGTTGGTATGGAAGGGCTGCTGATTTACAAATATATCCTTATGGGTAAAGGTCAGATAGTTGCTGACTATACAGGAGAAAACGCAAAACCCTACACTCACAGAAAGCTTGACCTTAAGTTCGAGGATGTAAACTAATACATCCTTGAATATTCATGATATGTTTATATATTTGAATCAAAATACCAGCGCAGGTTAAGTGCAAAAATCGGGAACCCGTCTGCGGCTGAGATCAACTGCAGTCGTCTTCCAAATAACTTTCAGAGGCACTTCCATTGACAGAAAGAGAACAATATTTCCGTGATGTTAATAAAATCGTTATTAAAATCGGAACTTCTTCAATCACCAGAAAGGGCTGTGACAATACCAGAGAAAACTGCAACGTTGACCCGGCATTTATGGAAAGCATAGCTTTTCAGGTCTCAGAGCTCAGAAAACAGGGGAAAGAAGTAATCATTGTGAGCTCGGGAGCAATAGGTGTCGGGCTTAATGAGCTGGGTATAGCCCCTAAACCCCGTGAGATCCCTATCAGGCAGGCAGCTGCAGCTGTAGGGCAGAGCATACTGATGCAGGACTGGAGCAGGGCTTTTTCCAAGTACGGGATGAAAGTTGCCCAGATCCTTCTTACCTATGAGTTCTATTCCGATAGGGTGACCTATCTTAACCTGAGAAACAGCATATCGACCCTTCTGGAATACGGTGTCGTCCCGATAATAAACGAGAACGACTGTACCTGTACAAACGAAATTGAAGCAATCTTCGGGGACAACGACAAGCTCTCTGCAATGGTTGCGAGCAAAATTGATGCCGATCTCCTGATCATCCTTTCGGATATCGACGGGCTCTTTGACAGGAACCCAAAAACACACAGCGATGCAAAACTTCTGAAGCTTGTGAAAAAGATCACACCTGAAATCGAAAGCTATGGGGGAGACCCAACAAGCTTCAAAGGTGTGGGAGGGATGCGGACCAAAATAAAAGCTGCAAAGATCTGCAGCATGGCAGGCTGCTATGTCGTGATTGCAAACAGCGAGGTAGAGAATGTCGTCCTGAAAATCGTCTCCGGAGAAGAGATAGGGACTCTTTTCCTTGCTGAGCGGCATATCCAGAAAAACCGTGCTCGCTGGATCATTCTTGCAAGGGCTTCCGGTACCATTCGTGTGGATGCAGGGGCAAAAGCTGCGGTTCTCGGGAAAAACAGCCTGCTTCCGGCAGGTATTGTGGATGTGGAAGGAACATTTGACCGGGGAGATGTTGTAAAGCTCGAGTGTGACGGCAAAATCTTTGCAAAGGGGATTACCGACTATACTTCTGAAGAGTTAGTGAAAATAAAAGGACTTCACACAGAACAGATTGAAAATGTTCTGGGCTACAGTAATTATAACAACGTTATTAAAAAAGAAAATATCGGCATCCTCGAAGAATTGAATTAATCACAGGACCTGAATAATTTCAGGACCTTCTGGTTCTGGAACCACTATAATATATTATTTGGGAGAGCGATGCTTGAATTTTCCGAAGCTTTAACAGGTATTATATTCAGTAGATTCTGAAACTAATCTCCTGAATTAAGCTTCGAAATCATTCTCTCTTAATTCATAGTTAATTAAGTTTAATTTATGGTTAATTAAGGTTAATTAAGGTTATTTTACAGCTAATTAAGATTACTTTAAGTTAATTAAGTTTAATTTACGGCTAATTAAGTTTAATTTACAGTTATTTTCTGGAATAAGGAGATTTATACATGATAAACCGAAAAATAGGATTCATTGGGGCAGGGAAAATGGGTTCTGCCCTCATGCAGGGCATCATTAAAGCAGGAATCGTACCTCCTGAAAATATTGGTGCAAGCGATGTATACGAGCCTTTCTTAAAAGAACTGAAGGCAAAGCTGGGAATCCGGGTATCAACCGACAATACTGTTATTGTCAGGGAATCTGACATTCTTATTCTTGCGGTAAAGCCCCAGACTCTGGGTTCTGTGCTTGAAAACCTGAAAACTGAAATAACTTCTGAAAAACTCGTAATCTCAATTGCCGCAGGAGTGCCTCTTTCCACCTACGAGAGGGCTCTTCTTGAAGGCACAAGGGTTGTGCGTGTTATGCCAAATATAGCAGCAACGGTTTCGGAGGCTGCTTCAGGAATTTCTCCAGGAAAGAACGCAACTCCTGAAGACATGAAAGCTGCCCTTACTATCTTTTCTGCGGTCGGTACGGCAGTCCAGGTACCGGAATCCTTGATGGATGCCGTTACCGGGCTTTCGGGCAGTGGTCCTGCTTTCATCTTCCCGGTTATAGAGGCTATGGCTGATGGGGCTGTCCTTGAAGGCATGGACAGAAAAAGTGCCCTCACCCTTGCAGCTCAGACCGTGCTCGGAGCCGCAAAGATGGCACTTGAAACGGGCATGCACCCCGGAGAACTCAAAGATATGGTTACATCCCCTGCCGGAACCACTATTCAGGGAATTCACGCACTCGAAGAGGCAGGAATCAGGGCAGCCTTTATGAATGCAGTTATAAGAGCAAGTGAGCGCTCAAGAGAACTCGGGAAGAAATGAAATTCCCTTCTATTTGATTTTCATTTCTCCTAATTCTTTTTTCCAGTTTTCTGGTATCCTTTTTTCTATTTGCTTCTAATTTTTTTCATATAGTTAATGATTAATTGTTATAAATATGGGTAAATTTTATATATCAGTGGCTTCAATATAACTTTTACCTGATAAAAGCTGAACATGCGTAAATGGGAGTTAACGGGGGGTTATACTTCATATCCATGTCAGGCTCTTATTGTGGAAACACCTGAATCCAGCGTATTTATTTAAGCTCTCTGGATCTGTGAATTTTTTAACCCATACAAGTGAATATGGGAAATTCCGATTAATTGAAAATTGAAATTAAAGAAACAAAATTGCGATAAAATATGGCCGAACAGGGTTCTGGACCTTCTCTGTTCGCCACGAGGGGAATCTCTTATGGGGGTAGGAGGTTCCTCTCCAGATTCTTCTTATTTACTTTTGCATAAACCCTTGCTGCAGGTTTCTTATTTAAAAAAGGGAAATAACGTTTTTCTTATCTTTAAAAAAGTAATGTGGAATTTTCAGTATTCTAAATTATTTTTTGGCATCTTTTTTCAGGCAGAGGAACCAGTCAAGGCAGTATCTTCCTTCTACTTCCGTTCCAAGCCTTTCTTTTACTCCTGTCATGGTATTCGGAGCCGGAATAATCACATCATCTCCTGGCTGCCAGTTAGCCGGGGTTGCAACTTTTTCGGCTGCGTTCTTCTGCAGGGCGGTCACGATTCTCTTTATCTCCTGCATATTCCTTCCGGTTGACTGCGGGTAATAGAGTATTGTCCTGACTTTTGCCTCAGGATCAATAATAAATACAGCCCTTACAGCCTGTGTGGTTGAGGCTTTTGGCTGGATCATACCGTATTTTTTCGCAACTTCCATCTTCAGGTCTTCTATCACCGGGAATTTGATCTCGAGATTTTTCATTCCTTTATATTCTATTTTTTCCTCTATTCTCTTAAGCCAGGCAATATGGGAAAAGACACTGTCTATGGAAAGCCCTATAAGCTCGGTGTTCATTTTCCTGAATTCTTCCTGCATACTGGCAAAGGTCATGAATTCTGTAGTACATACGGGTGTGAAGTCTGCAGGGTGGCTGAAAAGGATTACCCATTTTCCTTTATAATCTTCAGGGAAGTTGATAATTCCCTGTGTGGTCACTGCGGTAAATGAAGGGGCATCATCTCCAATGAGAGGCATACGTATCTGTTCGGTCTCTGTTTCTACCATGTTTTCACCTCATTTTGTCTTGCAGTGTTTTTCCGTTATCTGAAGTACGATATCAGGTTAACGGGTACAGAATCATGAAAATCACTACCTGTTCCCTTAATCGTCCCCAAAAACTACCTTACTATTATTTCCCGTTGTTATATATCACTTACTGATTACGGAAAAAAATCCCCTGTTTTTGGAAATTCTGCTTTTTAATCTTTTTTATAAATCTCTTCGTTTATTTCTTAATTATGTCACCTGCTCCTTTTTTTTATCCTGAAATCCATTTATCCAAGTAATTCCTTTTTATATAGGGGTTAGATGAGAGAGTTCTCTCGGCCGAAGGTTGTTGTTAGCAGGTGCCTTGAGTTCGACCACTGCCGATATAATGGAAATATGATCAGCAGTCCTGTGGTGGCAAAACTTAAGAAGCACGTTGATTTCCTGCCTGTCTGTCCAGAAGTGGAAATAGGGCTTGGAATTCCAAGAAACCCTGTGAGAATTATTCTTGATAAAGGAGATCACAGGCTTGTTCAGCCTTTGAACGGGAAGGATGTCACTGAGAATATGAAAGCTTTCTGCTCTAATTTCCTTGATTCTGTAGAAGACGTTGACGGCTTTATTCTGAAATTCAGGTCTCCGTCCTGCGGGCTCAAGGATGTGAAGGTCTACCCGTCTGCCGAAGGGCATGGGGTAGTTGAAAAGATTTCGGGATACTTCGGGGGTGCGGTTCTGGAAAAGTATCCTTTCCTCCCTGTTGAGGATGAAGGCAGGCTCCGAAATGCCCGGATAAAAGAGCATTTCCTTACAAAACTCTTTACATTTGCAGCTTTTCGGAAAGTAAAGTCCGAAGGCAGTATGAAGGATCTGATAAGCTTCCACACGCAGAACAAATTTCTTCTAATGGCTTACAATCAGGTTGAACTCCGCAAACTGGGAGAAATTGCCGCAAACAGAGAAGGCAAGCTCTTTAAAGATCTGATTTCCGATTACGAAAAACACCTGTACAGTGCTCTCTCCAGAGCTCCGAGATATACTTCAACTATCAATGTGTTAATACACGCCCTTGGATATTTTTCAGACCAGCTCTCGAAACGCGAGAAAGCCCTGTTTTTTGACTGGGTAGAGAAGTACAGGGAAGGAAAGACTTCGCCCTGTCCTGCAATAAATCTGATCAAATCATGGATCGTAAGGTTTGAGAACGACTACCTGATGAACCAGACCTTTTTCGAACCATATCCTGAAGACTTGATGGAAATAGACCCTATAGAGTCTCACTTGAGGGAAGACCTCTGGAAATAAGGTTTTACTGAGATATTTCTGGATGGACACAAATTATGAAGGCTAGAATTAAACTGACTTTTATTTTCTTACTCGTTTATATGGCCGGAGTTCTTTTTTTCTGGCCTTTTTCTGAGGTATCCGTGATTTCTGGCAATGAAGAAGTAGAAAAGAATATACCTGGAGCCGAGCATGAGAATTCCAACTCTTCTGAGGCTCTGGTAACGGAAGAACTCATAGAACCTGGGAAATCTTCCAGATCCTATTCATGGAATTATGAAGGCTACCGATGGCATCTTACTCTGCTCCTTGACGATAAGCTCTACAGTGCATACGAGTCAAGGACACGCAAAAGGGACTATGACCTTTTTGCTTCTGACCCTTATGATGAATGGTTGATCAAGAATATCGCAGATACTCTTTTTTCTCTCTCAAAGGAGTATGGGCTTGAAGAAGACAGGATTCCAGGGCTTTGTGTTTCTTTTATCCAGTCCCTTAACTACACTTCTGACCTCACAAGTTCGGGATACGACCAGTACCCCCGTTTTCCTTATGAGACTCTTTATGATAATGGCGGAGACTGTGAGGATACTTCTATCCTGGCGGTAGCAATCCTTCAGGAGATGGGTTATGATGTCGTTCTTCTGGAGCTCCCGGAGCATATGGCTCTTGGAATAAAATGCGATCCTGATACTGAAGGCAGGAGCTTCGAATACAAAAATAATTATTATTACTATCTGGAAACTACGGGGAGCAACTGGGAAATAGGGGAAATGCCTGAAGAGTATGAAAATGAGCCCGTTGAAGTTATCCCTGTGTATAGAAGACCCTTTGTTAACCTTGATTTCAGTGCTCAGTGTGATTACTCCCAAAAAGAAGGAGTGGTGGACGTTAATGTTACTTTGAGAAATGTGGGTTCCGAGATCGCAGAAAATACCACTGTTTATGTTGCCCTTCAGGCGGATGATGAAAGCACAATATGGGATCAGGTTGAGAGCAATCCGGTAACAATCGAGCCTGAAGGAGCTTATCAGTTTACTGCAAAGGGGCTCAGGGTCCCTGGAGGCAGGACTTTCAGGGTATATGTGCGGGCTATGGGAGAAAACCTGTTCTCTGAAGAGATTATGAGCGAATGGGTAAGCATCTGACAGGCAAATGTAAGTCTCAGGTAGAAGGATCTCTCTTTGCAGGTTGTTAAGCTTCAAACCTGAACTTCGGCAAACTCCAAAATGGAGAGTTACTTATAAATTGTATATCTTCAATCCATTATATTGAATATATTAAATAAAAAGGACTAATTACATGGTCTGAAATTCTTCAGATAACACAGGGTATTTTTTGGAGTGGAGGAAGTGACATGAAGAAGCTGTACAGGTCAAAGAGAAGCAGAATTATTGCCGGAGTATGCGGTGGTATAGGCGAATACCTTGACGTCGATCCTACTCTTGTCAGGCTTTTATGGGTGCTCCTTTCTTTTCAGGGGATTGGAATAATTGTTTATGTTATAGCCTGGGTTATAGTCCCTGAAGAACCTTAAAATCCGGAAGCTTGAAGGATTAAAAGCCTGACAGGAGCAGGATTTACTGGCCGAAAAGCTGGTCCACGAACCATTCGGGTTCGAACTTTTTAAGGTCCTCGTAGCCCTGGCCTACTCCAAAAAAGAGAATCGGCTTGCCTGTAATGTAAGCAATTGATATGGCAGCCCCTCCTTTGGCATCGGCATCGATTTTAGTCAGGATTGATCCGTCAATAGGGACAGCATCATTGAACTGGGCAGCCCTTTCTACAGCATCGTTTCCGGCTACTGCTTCGTCTACGAAGATAATAAGGTCAGGAGAGCTTACCCTGCAGATCTTTTCCATCTGGGCCATGAGGTTCATATTTGTGTGCATGCGGCCTGCCGTGTCAGAGAGCACAAAATCGATTTTATGCGCTTTTGCATACTGAACAGCATCATAAATAACTGCTGCAGGGTCTGCTCCTGCCTGATGCTTTATCATCTTTACCCCAAGCCTGTCTGCATGAATCCCGAGCTGGTCAATAGCGCCTGCCCTGAATGTGTCTCCGGCAGCAAGGACCACGGAATACCCTGATTTAAGCAGCCTGTGTGTCATTTTCGAAATGGAAGTAGTTTTTCCTGTCCCATTAATCCCTACAAAAACAATATGTACTGGTCTCGGCCGGTTTTTGACATACTCGTCAAAATCAAAAGTGTTGGCAGATACAACATCAAGAATTGCTTTCCTCAGGGCTGCTTCAACTATATCTCCGGTATTGCTCCCTATCCTTTTTGTCGTGCCTGTAAGCTGTTTCTTTACTGACTCGACAATCGCCTCGGAAACTGATACTGCGAGATCGCTTTCCATGAGGCCTATTTCAAGCTCCCACAGAGGCTCTTCAAGGTCTTTTTCATCCAGGTATACTTCCCTGTTAAAAACAAGAGCTTTTGCTTTCTGGGCAAACCCGACTTTAGGGGCGAGCTTTTTGAAAAAAGACTTTTTCTCTTCAACGGGCTTTTCTTCCTCTTTTTCTGCTTCTTTCTTCTCTGCAGCCCTTTTTCTATCTTCAACCTTTTTCCTGTATTCAGCCTTTTTCAGATCCTCTATCGAAATATGGGCGGTTTCCTGAGGGGCATTTCCCTTTTCGGGACTTTCTTCTTCAAGAGCAACCTCGGCGGCTTCTTCTTCAATTACAGGCTCAATTTCTTCTTCGAGGCTTTCTTCGCTTTCAGGCACCTGCTCAACGATTACTGGCTCGACTTCCACGGCCTTTTCATCAATCGTTTTGCTGAATGCCTTCTTAAAACTCCCAAGTTTTTCTTTAAATTTGTTGAACACAGGATCCATCCCGAAAAGATCAGTAAAAAATAGTAATTGAATTATGAAATAATCGAAATCAGCAATAATTTGAGTACATTAAAGTTAGTGAACTAATTAAAGTTAATGATTTTATTCGGTCACTAAATTCGGTTTCCGGATTCTTGGAACCCGTTACCTGTTCCTGAGCCAGGGCTGATCTCATGCCTGGCCAGGTTGAAGTTTTGCAGCTTCTGTTTCAAGGGCCTGCATTCCCTGTGCAAGTTTAGTCAGTGAAGCGTTCATCTGCTCAAGGATTTTTGTAAGCTGCTCTTTGCGGCGGTTAAGAGTCTCAAGGGCTGCCTCTGCAGTCTCTTCCGCACTGAAGCCTGCTCCGAGGTTGACAATAACTTTATCCGGATTCTTGACTTCAGCATAAACGTAAGAACCAAAACCTACAGGTACCATGGTTTCCGCAGTCTTTCCTGCTTCTGAAGCTGCTTTCAGCTCATTTATTGTTGTAATTGCCTGATCACAGCTGGCAATGGATGCCTGTACCATGCTCATTTCCTGCCTGAGCGCTTCAGCCTGCCTCTGGAATTCCTGATGCCTGGCTGCCAGATTCCTGATTTCTTCACTGACTTCTGCCATATCCTTCACTCCTCAGCTACGCTTTCGATCTGGATCTGGCTTCTCTTAATGCTGTGCTTGCTTCCGAAGATCGAGTATGTCTTATCGGTTGCATTCTTTTCATTCTGACTTTCGATCTTCTTTGTGAATTTTTCCCAGGAATTTCCTGCTTTAAATTTACCTTTAACAATAAAACTCTTCATCATTACCACTCTCTTGCTGTAACTTTGTTCTGGGAACAGATGGATGATATGATGTTTCACTCCAGGAACCCGAGGGCTTCCTCAATTCTTCCAAGTTCCGGCCCTGTTGTTTCGGAGCCTGCTAAAAAGTTCTTTGAATTAGCTAACAGGCCTGAACCAAGCATCTGGGTCCCGAAGTTAGTTGTTCCTATGTTTACCGGAAGCCCGAAGATCTCTTCCAGAGTCTCTCTTTCCGAAACTGTTACTTTCGGGTGTACAAGAAGCCCTTTGTTTGTAACGACTCCTGCCATCCCTACATTTTTTATTCCGGCAATTGTTCCCCTGTAAACCTCAACTTTAAGTGTTCTGGCAATGGCTTCCAGAGCTCTGTCCGAAAGCTCGGGATGCACAAGGGCTGCGAAATCGTTTGCAAGCACAATGTTTCCAACTGCATTCAGCCTGTCCGGAAGTATGCCTGCAGGGATGCCCAATACTTTCTGCATCTCTTCGACATTGGTCCCGTACGGAAACAAAAACCCATTTGAGTTACCCCTGGAAAGGGCACCCACTACAGTGCTTCCGTTTACAAGGGTTTCAACTACCCTTACATCCAGAGTCTCTTTGAGTAAAGTGCAAACCTCCGGTTTTGTAAGAGGAGGAACGAGAGCAAGATCTTCTGTACAGGTTGCAAATACCCCTATAATTGAGGTATCGTAGATATCCACTGTTCGAATCATATTCTTTGATTTTTCGCTTTACTGGTATATTTACTGGGCAAGTTCTGCCTGTACTTCACCATCTGCGAATTTGACAGCCCGTACCCGGATTGAGAGAGGCGGCTTTTCACAGCCCTTTTCCCAGAGGCGTTCATTGATGGTTTTGTCCAGCTTAACCTGCTCAGCTTCGGTCTTCATGTGCCTTACGAGAAAACCCCTTACTTCTTTAACTGCCCTGTTGGCTCTTTTCCATGCAGGGACTTTTCTTACTTCTCTGAGGGGAATCGTGTATATCTGTTCTTTGACCATGTCGTCTGCCATTTTTTCCCACCGTCCTCGCTTACTTCACATCCAGGCTTCTTCTTCTCCAGTGTCTGCGCCTGGGATGGCTCACTACCTTCCGGTTAGTTTTAACAATAGCCCACACCGGGACTCTCGAATTCTGCTTGTGCGCCTTTGCCAGACGCTTCTTCTGTCCTTTCATGTTATGACTCAAGTGGATCACACCTGTTGACCTGTAAGTAATTTAATTCAGTTAATTTAGTATGTCCGGTAATTAGCTGATTGTGATTTCAACCCTGTAATTGCAATTTTACCACTCTGAATAAAAGGCTGGTCTGCAAGCCATGTCCTGTAAATTCTATGATTGTATGTGGTTAATCTGCAGCAGTATAGGGGTTGAATATAACTCGATTCTATAAATCTTTATTCCAGATTTTTTCCCTTCGGGGAGGCTTCCAGTTTTTAAACACATATGCTTTTTCAGGGATATTTTTTCCTTGAAAGTACATGGGACTGGAAATGAACAGGAAATAGTTCCCTTATTCTCTCTTCTCCCTGCCTCTGCCGGATTAATTCCCTTAGCTCTGTTTCGTAATCTGCTTTCTGGGTACTCTCACTCGGACCCTGTTCAATGTTCAGGTAGCATCCGACTAGAGAGTCTATAACCTTTTTCCCGTAGCCTTTAAGGGGGCAGAAATACTGAACTCCCAGCCTATCCTCAATGCTTCTGATCTGTGAAATAGAAAGCACCGGAACCCTGTCGTCCCGTCTGGTCCCGTCGGCAATCAATTTAACTGCCGGGTCCAGAGCAAGGGTTTCGACAGCCCTTTCGTGGATATAATTGATAGCTGCTCTCGGGAACCCTTCTTTAAGTACCAGCTCGTATGCCTTTTCCAGGATTTCTCGATCAAGGGAAAGAGTCCTGTGCGGAAAATGCAACTCTTTTGCAGTTTTTGCTGCAATTTCTCCCGTAGGGAGCAATCCGAAGTTACAGGTTACGAGTTCTACCTCGAAAAACGGTTCCAGTAAAAGGGCAGAGAGCGAACTGTCCTTGCCTCCACTGAAAAGGACCGAGACTTTCATTGTGCTTAAACCCGAGTTATGGACGTCTTGCGCTTTTGCGGCTGCATCCGCATCAGGAGTGTTTTCAGCTGTTCGTCATTTATCTGAGACTGGAGCCTCCCACCCTGGGCAAGCGAAATCAGCTGCATCTCAAGCTGTTCTCCGAGGGCTGGCCTTGACATCTTAAGAGTTGTCAGGCGTTCCCTTGCTTCAGGAGTCAGGATCTGCCTCAATATAGACTGTTTTTGAGCTTCCATTTCAGCTCTTGCCTGCTCCTGCTGATAGACTGCCTGCATGTCAGACGGCTGCTGCTGTGCCTGCTGCCTCTGAATTTCTGCAAGTCGTCTCCTTCGGATTTCTTCGAGTTCGTTATCCATATTTGACATGGCAATCACCGAAAAAACCGGTTTTCTGGAATATATTATAGATATGAAAGGGGTCCGGATTCAGGTCCCTTTCTAAAGGATTTTCTTCTCAGTATTTTGCAAGTTCCGGGATTTTCTCAAGCAGCTCCTGTTTAAGTTCATGAGCTGCGTTATCCATCATGGAACGTCCTTTTGGAGATACTGTTCTCCCGTCCTTTACCTTCTGCAGGAAGCCTGCGGCTTCAAGCTGCTGAACTGACTTTCTTGCAATAGAACCGCTGCCTTTTGCTTTGTGGAAAGGCTTGGAACCGTTGTCCTTCTTTCCTCCGTAGACTGATCTGAGCCTTTCGATCCCGATTGGCCCATCGGTGTAGATCTTTCTAAGAACTGCTGCACACCTTACGTACCACCAGTCATCGTTGTTCGGAGGGAGTTCTTTGTGAACTCCGGTCTTTACGTTCCCTGCCCATTCCGGAGGAACGATCTTTTCATTTTCTTTAAGAATGCCTGCAAGCTTGTTGATCATTTCCATTGCAGGGACATCAAATACTGTTGTCATGTGTACTCCTCATGCGAATTAATTTTTTGCAGGTTCGGGCGATAGCGCCGATTCTTCCCCCCGAATCTGTCAGGAATGTAACTCTTGTTCTCGGAAAGAGGTAACTCTTTATGCTCTTCCGAGTTGTCCATTGCTGGTTTTAGCTGGCTACGGACTCTTAAAATTTGGGCCGAAAGGCCCGATAATGCCGGTTAATGTGAATTTAGTCTAAACTGGAAAATGGGGTTGATATACTTATTGGTTAATATATACATCTTTCGGCAATCTGCCGGACAGGCTTACTAAATGTTATTCCTCTTTTTTAAATGTTTGTGCCCTTCCCGGACCTACAGATATATACTTTATAGGGACTTTCATGAGCTCTTCCAGCCTCTCAACATAGTTTCTGGCATTTTTCGGAAGCTCATTATATGCTTTGACTTCTGTCAGGTCGTCTTTCCATCCGGGCAGGTCTTCGTACACAGGACTGCATTTCTGGAGGTCTTCAGTAAGTTCCGGAGGATAGTCCAGGCTTTTTCCATTATATTTGTATCCTGTGCAGATCCTGAGAGTGTCTAGCCCTGTAAGCACATCAAGTTTGGTAAGGGAAATTTCCGTATATCCATTGAGGACGATAGCCTTTTTAAGGAGTGGCAGGTCGAACCAGCCGCATCTTCTGCCTCTGCCTGTAGTTGTTCCGAATTCTCCTCCGGCTTTCTGTATTCTTTCTCCCAGTTCTCCGGTGAGTTCTGTCGGAAGCGGTCCTTCTCCAACTCTGGTTATATAGGCTTTCACTATGGCAATGACATTGTCAACCCTTGTTGGTCCAACTCCAAGATTTGAACATGCAGAGCCTGCAATTGTAGACGACGAGGTTACGAATTTCTGGGTCCCGTGAATAACGTCAAGGTGGGTTCCCTGGGCAGCTTCAGCCATTACATTTCTACCCTCATCGAGAGCCTGATTGATTTCCCTCGATACGTCCGTAACATATGCAGCAAACTGCTCACCCAGTTCCAGGTACCTTTTTATGAGTTTCGGGTCCCGGACAATCTTTGGGTTCCCGCCCATTGCTTCGATCTCTTTTTCTTTCTGGGGAGCAAGTTCTTCAAGCCTTTTAAGGAAACGCTCTTTGTCCACAAGTTCAGCCATGCGGATCTCGTCTCTTGCCACTTTATCGATATATGCATAGCCGATTCCGCGTTTTGTGGTTCCAATCTTTGTTTCCCTTGCAGCTTCTCTGAGCCCGTCAAGCTCTATGTGGTAGGGCATTATGATGCTGGTTTTTGCGTCCACACCGAGCTTTTCTGCATTGACGTTTATTCCGTGCTTTTCAAACATCTCGATTTCTTCGGCTAAAACCTCAGGGTTAAGGACAACCCCAGGCCCGATAAGGACCCTGGCATTAAGCAGGATGCCTGACGGGATCAGGTGCAGCTTGTAGACCTCGTCTCCTACTTTGACTGTGTGGCCTGCGTTGTTCCCTCCCTGGAAGCGGGCAACAACGTCATAGTCTTTTGCAAGAAGGTCGACAATCTTACCCTTTCCTTCGTCACCGAACTGCGCGCCTGTGATTATCGTAAACATAAGCCTTGAATCGGGCTTAACCTTAATAAGGTTTTGTCCGGTTTGTTTACCTTCGGCTCTGCATATTTTCAAACCAGTATTTATTATAAATCCCCGTTAAATTTGCCTGCGGTAAAAAGGGCAGTTAGTTTCATAATGCGCTTTACTTCACTTTAGAAAACATGAAATCCAGTCTTTGAATATGAATGGCGTCAAATTCAGAAAAATGCACCTCTGAAAATAAGCAGGCTGAGAACCATCAGGATTATCGCAAGAATTATCGCTGTTTTTGCGCTTTCCTTATCGCTTCCAAAGATAATAGGGATTGGGCCGAGCATGATTACTCCTCCTCCTTTTATTCTGGATTCGGCTTTTCCTGAATATGGCTCTTTCTTTTCGGATCCTTCTTGCCTGAAAGAGTTTTCTGAACCAGCTTCTTTTTCATAAACGCCTCTTCTTTTTGATTCTCCTGCTCCGCGCTCTGAATTCTCACGCAAGCCTATGGCTGTTCCGATCATAAGCATTAAAAACCCGAAGAATATTATGAAAAACCCAGTCAAAACAAGTATAATTCCAATCAACGTTTCGTCTTCCACAGAAATAGATAGAGAACTGCTACCAATAATCCTAGCCCAAGCATATTTGTTGTAATTTCAGGCGTAGAACCGAATACAATCGGAATGGGTCCGAGCATTATCAGTCCGCCCATCTGGGCATTTGAGGGATGCTGTAACATTGTAAGTACAATGCCTAACAATACTATAATGAAGCCAATAAATGTGACTGTTGCGCCTACTCTTAGAAAATCTTCTGATGCACGCATGTGGAATGATATTATGCATTTATTATTAAATCTATCCTTTAAATTTTTTATTTCAGTAGAAGACTTCATTCTTTTTCTTAGTTCTCAAGGCGAGTTTTAGACCTTCTTGTTTATATTTATTCTCTAAAAGTCAAGTTTTCAATCCATTTTCAAGGATTTACTGGAAGTATCTCTTTTTATACCTAATTCTCTTTTATCTTTCAAATGATATGTTTATATATCTCCCTATTCTCAGGGCGGACGTGTATAAGATAACTCAAATTTTATTTTTGCTTCAGAAGTTCTGGCTCTCTCGTAGAGAAATGTGGGGACACTAAAAACTGATAATTAAAAACTGATTAATTAGGAGATGGAAAAATATAAGATTTGAAAGAAACATAAAAAGAAAGTCAAGTGGTTACAGTAAAGTAATTTTCCGGGGTCATAAATGCATTGTGGGTATTGCAGAAACTTATATATATCCTTTTTATATTTATAGGTATATATTTGTTCTTCTTACTTTGATACACAGTATTAATACCCGGTATCTTAATATATACTGTGAACACGATAAGAACCTCTTCAGTTGCATTTTAACTTTCAATGTATGTGGTCCTGTAAAATATATATATAAATTGTTAAGTTGTCCTGTTATGGTAGACTTGAGCAGACTGCCTTTTATTGCAGGCCAAATACTTTAACTCGATCATTTAAAGGCAAGTGAATTGAAAAGCCGATTATTTCGTTACATATGTTACAATTACAATTGTTATAATTAAAGTCCGATCAACCGAGACAAACTAGTATCACACAGGTTTAGAGACCAACTGGCTTGAAGCCGGTAGAACTCAGATCAATTTTATACGATAAAACAGGTGTTTTCAAATGTCAGAAGACAGTGCCGTAAGATCCTCCCTGGAAGATATTAAGTCCAGGGTAGAGTTTGAGCTTGAGTGCGGGGAGATCAGTCCTGAGGACGTAAAATCCCTTTTAACCGAGGTAGAAATACTCAAGGTCCAGAATGAAAATATGAAGGCACGGCTCCTTGAAGCCAGCGTAGCTACAGGCAGGCACCTTCAGGAGATCAACAAATTAAAAGCCCATCTGGAGCAGCTTACAGAACCTCCGCTTTTCATTGCCACCATTCTGGAGGTAAACGGGGAAATTGCCCTTATCAGGCAGCACGGAAACAATCAGGAAGTCCTCACACAGATCCCGGAAGAATGTATGGGGAAAATAGAGCCCGGAATGAGAGTTGCTGTAAATGGGGCTTACTCAATTATCTCTATAGTGAGCAGGGCTGCCGATGTACGGGCACAGGTTATGGAACTCATCAATTCTCCAGGTGTGGATTACAGCATGATTGGCGGGCTGGACGAGGTGCTTCAGGAAGTCCGTGAAAGTGTGGAACTTCCTCTTACCGAGCCCGAGCTTTTCGAAGACCTGGGAATCGAACCTCCGTCAGGGGTTCTTCTTCACGGGGCTCCTGGTACCGGAAAGACCCTTATTGCAAAAGCTATAGCTTCTCAGGCAAAAGCCACCTTTATTCGGATGTCAGGTTCTGACCTTGTCCAGAAGTTCGTTGGAGAAGGCTCAAGGCTTGTCAAGGATATTTTCCAGCTTGCTAGGGACAAGTCTCCAAGCATCCTCTTCATAGACGAAATCGATGCCGTGGGCAGCATGAGGACCTATGATGGTACAAGCGGTTCTGCAGAGGTAAACAGGACAATGCTCCAGCTCCTTGCCGAAATGGACGGTTTTGACCCCAAGGGTAACGTAAAAGTGGTTGCTGCAACCAACAGGATTGACCTCCTTGACCCAGCTCTCCTAAGGCCTGGCAGGTTCGACCGGTCTATTGAAGTTCCGTTGCCTGATGAAAAGGGCAGGATTGAAATCCTTAAGATCCACACCCGCAAGATGAAACTTGCCGATGATGTGGACTTTGAGAAGTTTGCCAAGGTCCTTGCAGGAAGGAGCGGGGCAGAGATTAGCGTAATTGTCAAAGAAGCCGGAATATTTGTCCTGCGCAGGCGCGGCAAAGAGATCACCATGGCAGACTTCATGAAAGCCTACGACAAGGTCGTAAACGTTCAGGAACCCACAATTCCACAGGCCATGTTCGTGTAATTTTGGGAAGCAGCTTTTCGGAAACTGCCGGGAAAAAGGTAAATTCCCCTCCCGGCTGCTTCAAATTTTTTCGAAAATCAGTCGAAAGGTTTATATTTTATAACTCACTTGAAGGTATGCTGTCTTAGAGGCAGCGCATAATTAACAGCGTGCTCCGATAGTGTAGCTCGGCCAATCATTCAGGACTCTCACTCCTGCGACTGGGGTTCAAATCCCCATCGGAGCACTTTTCCTTTTTACACTTCCTTTTTTGATGTTACAATTCAGTACACAAGCCTTCTTTTTATCTCTCGGGCTGTATTCTAGAGCTACATTTTTTACGTCGTTACTGCGAGAGGTTGCAGTTCTGTATTCTCTGTGAATGTATCTATATACTTATCAATAAGGAGTTTATATTCAGGGTTTATTCTGTAAATTACTTTTTTTCCTTCTTTTATCTCTATTATAAGGCCGACTTCTCTGAGGTTTTTGATATACCAGCTAACTGTTGGCCTGGAAACCCCCATCTCACGAGCAAGAGCTACATTTGTATTACAATTTTCACTCATTATTCCCGAAATTATTCTTTTATTCGTCAGATTTTGAAGAGTAGAAATAACTTTTTTTTCGTCCTCGTTATAAATTAAAAGATTTTCGAAATACCTTGTCTTCCCGCCGTCTTTATAGGCTTCAATTTTCTTCTTGGCTTTAAGGGTTTTAATGTGATATTTTACTGTTTCTCTGTCCAGACCAATCTGCTCTACAATTTCACTGATGTATGCTCCTGGTTTGGTTTTTATATACCCATAAACCCTGTAGCGGCTGGAATTTTCGAGTACATTTCCAGGGTTTACAATTCTATATCCTAATATTGAGAAAAACAACTTCTGAGGGTAGAAAAGATCAATTGTCGATATAATGTACATCATACCCAGCCATAACAGAAACTGCCAGCAGGGTATTTCAGTGACCTCAAGCTGTGTTACTTCTTCTCCGTTAATCGGGACTCCGAATTGATCACTTGAAATAGGTTGTACTATATACTCATGAGCCTCAGATGTTGATATTAAAAGAACAAATGAAAAAAATAATAAACAGAGGATAAGCTTTTTTTGAAGCTTATTGATGCGCAGTGGCACCAAATGTGTAATCCTCGCTTCCAACAACAGACACTCCTTTTACCTTGAACTTCCATACTCCCGGTTCCAGACCGTTTTTAGAGGATATTCTGATGCTTATTTTACCATTTATACCATCTGAATCGTCGTCATCATAGTAAGTATTCATCCTGATTCCATCAGGGTCATAGGCAGTAAGGGATAGGCTACTCTTTGTGTTCCCCCAGTCTAACTTCAGGTCAAGGCTAGTTGTCCCAGACGGCACAGTTGCTTTGTGATATTTACTCTCACCCTGCTTTATATAATAGGCCATCAGAGCACCTCTTCTTCCTCGATCAAAATAACGGAAAGTGGTGTCCCAGTACGAGGAGAGTCATTTTCCAGGCGTTCAACAATGTATTCTTTTCCGGTGGAAGTCGTAATAACTTCCTTTCGTGAGCTTACTGAATTACAACCTGTCAACAGATCACCCAAAAAAATGAGAGGGAATCTGCATATAAATCTTATGATTCTGGATCTTATAAGTGGCACGACTGCATTTTTTATAAATCTGGAGTTATATTTCTTTAACTGTCTAATATCTGCAATTTAACTGCAATGTTTGTTTAACTTGATTTTGTTTTTGGATTATACAACCTGCATTTTTCATATGTTAGGCTGTCCGACATATTTATAAAGTATAATATCATAGGACAATGCTCTTTGCAATTATCTTTATCTAAAAGTCTGTGGGGAATAACTATAATTTTGAGCTATATCAAAAACAATTTCACATGTTTTATCCCGAAATTGTTTCAGGATAAAACAGGATCAGTTCATTATTAATTTTTATATATCTTCATAAAAATCGTCTTTTCAGAAATTGTGCTCTCTACCCTGGCCCCGTAAGTTTCAAGCAATCTTTCAATTGCCATTTTGTTTAGCTTTGAACTATTGAGCCCAAAGCTATGAGTAATTAGCAGCTTATAATGGGTGCCATTATCCGTATAATCTATCGTATCGAACCAGTTTGACATACTCCCCATAATAATCACTCCCTTGACGAGATCTTTTAGACTGATTTCCTTCAGAGGCTTCTGAAAGTAATATTCCATTGTGTATTCTAGAGGTTTACAATTGGCCAGGTACTCATTAAACATCTCAAAACTAGCAGTCTCCAATAGTAATTTTAAATTATCTTTCAGGATAATACATGTCGTATTCATCGATCTTTGAGTTAGCCAGATTTTTTCTTCCCTTGTTAATTCTGGACTCTGTTTTGAGCTGTTTTCCAGGTTTTCCAGCGCTAGT
>NZ_DAOOUJ010000017.1:0-46531 GCF_035390745.1 Methanosarcina sp.
ACAGCCTTTTAATTGTCAGACAAAGAGATAAAGATGCTTGGAGAACAAGTGTCAAGAGTGAGGGTGGTTATGAATTTAGAAGATGATTAAAGCTTTAAAGTAAAAATAAAACTTAATTTTGGGTTCTGAACTGTATTCTGCCCGAAATAAAGTTTAATTTTACCAGTTGTTTGCCGGAAAAATTATGGAAGTAATCTGAAAACCTGAGCTGTTGAAGCTAAAAATATTAAGTACAGCTTTCCCCAATTTTTCATTCATTTTTCTCCTTAACAATGCGGCAGGAAAATTGTTTTTCTCTGGTAACTCGAAGCCGTGAAAAGGGCTGATCTTGAACTGCTGTCTAATACCTATATGGCTCTGACCATAGATGCCAGATTGCCTTTGAGGCAATTGGCTGTCCATGGGAATGATTGAGGAGAACAGGCTGGAAGGAGCGGTAAACGAATCTTGCGGTCAGGTATTCACAAATCTTTGCTTATATTTCCGTTTTAAGTCCCTGGTGCAGACTTATTTTCAACATTAACATGCTGATCTGTGTATGGAGAAGGCACACTTACAGATGCTATTGAGGATGTACACCCGCATTTTCTGCAATAGTAGAACTCATTTGAGCCGAGTACCTGCTTTTTAATAGGTGTACCGCACCGGATACATTCTCCAGGGAATTCGGGCATGTTTTTGTCACCCGACTATCATTAAAGGCTCAAGCCTTAGAGTTTCTTTTCTTGTCCAGTACCCGCACACAGGGCAGTACTGAAAATCTTCAAAAACATAATTTTTAAGTTCGGAGCCGCACTCCGGGCATTTTTTTAGTAATCGCATTTGGTAATCTCCTGTAACTTAAAAAAGATCATAAAGTAATTTATAATTCATTTTAAAACTTACATTGAGAGGGCTGGTTCAGCCATAATCTGAAGTTCAGCAATTTGCTCACTGATAGATTCAAGCATTCCAGCCTGAACATCTGCGAAGTTTTCATCAGTGATATTCTCTGAAGGAGTAAATGCAGGTTTATTTTCCGAAGAAAAAGCTCCCTAAGGGAGAATACATAATACCAGCATTACTGCTGAAAAACGGCAAATTGAGTTTAATGTTTTTGTTTTTATTTTCATGGTATACTTCCATTATTATGTTTAGTTTCATTTTTTTTCGTTGATTTTCTTTGATCTTTTTTTAATTTATTTTTGGTCTAGTTTCTCAGAGGTTACTTGTGTCTTTTTTCCGTTATTCTGTTTGTCTTCAGGCTATCAACCTGCTGACAGTCATGAAATAAGCAGGCTAAAATATAAACATACTTTCAGAAATAAAGGGTCCAAAGTAATTAAATTTAGAAAAGAAGCTTTATAAACGCTTTGGATTCTTAAATGATCTTAAAATAGGTCTTACACACTTATCAGGAGTCTCAGAAGCCGTTTGTTTGAAAATATATATGATTTTCTTACGCTTCTATATTTCTGAAAAAGATGGAAAATTTTGTTCCATTATTTCGATTTAGATCTACATAACCGTCTATCTGCTCAATAAGCAGGTTTACAAGCTGCAGTCCAAGGGAATCTGCATTGGGGAATTCTATCTCTTCGGGAATACCTGTTCCGTTGTCCTCTACGGTGAGTATGTAGTTTAATCCGTCTTTTTCCATCCAGGAAAGGCACGGGTTGAAGTTCTCATATTTTGAGGCAAAATTTTCTTTTTTGCAGAAGCTTATGTGAATTTCCCCTGCTTTTCCATCCGGGAAGGCATGTTTCAGGGAATTTGAGACCAGCTCGTTAACGATAATGCCGAGAGGTATCGCAATATCCATATCAAGGGGAATCTTCTCGAGGTCCAGCTTCAGGTTGATTTCACTATTTTTAAGATTATATGAATCAAAAAGGACCGCAGTCAGCTTCTGAAGATAAGCTGCAAAATCAAGGGTATCCACTTCTTTTCCTCTATAGAGTTCTTCATGAATCAGGGCCATTGAAGCTACACGATTTTGACTTTCCCTGAATGATTCAAGAATTTTTTCATCGCTGAACTTTTCAGCTTCGAGGCTGAGCAGAGATGAGATCACCTGCAGGTTATTCTTGATCCTGTGGTGGATTTCTTTTATGTGGATTTCCTGTATTTTTTCCAGGGTTTCTTCAGCTTTCTTGCGCTCTGTAATGTCCTGAATTATTCCTCTGACCCTGACAGGGACATTATTCTCATCAAAAATAACTTCCCGCTCCGTATAGAGTGTGCGCTCTTCCCCATTATCCAGAATGATCCTGTGGTCAATGCCGCAGCGCTCCCCGGATAAGCTTTTCTTAATTATGTTGTCCACATCCTCCCTGTCATCCGGGTGCACATATCTCAGAAATTCTTTATAAGATGCAGCTGATTCCTGGGGGGTAAGTCCAAAGATATTATACACTTCATCAGACAGGTGTACTTTGCCAGTCAGAAGATCCCAGTCCCAGTTCCCAACGTGTGCCATTTTTTGGGCTTCAGAGAGGCTTTTCTCATTTTCTTTCAACGACTTATACGCACTTTCAAGCTGAATTGTTCGCTCTTCAACCAGTTTTTCTAAATTCTCATGTGCTTTTTTCAGGTCTTTTTCTGCTCTTTTAAGTTCTGTAATATCACGTGCAGCAGCAAAAACCCCAATAACCTCACCGTATTCGTCCTTATAAATTGAAGCATTATACAAAACAGGAGTTATACGCCCATCCTTGTGCTGAATCTCAAGAGGGTAATCCCTTACCAGACCTTCCAGGAATACATGCTGATAAACTTCTTTAGCTTTCTGAGGCTCAGTAAAATAGTCTGAGAAATCGGTACCTATGAGTTCATCTCGAGAACAGCCGGTAACCTTTTCAGTGGAATTATTGACATCGGTTATTTTTCCGTCTGGCCCTATGGTCACAAGAGGGTCCAGACCAGCTTCAATCAAACTGCGATTATAAATGTTTGACAACTTCAGAGCTTCTTCTGCTTTTTTGCGCTCTGTGATATCCTGCGTTATTCCGAAGCCGCCGATAAGCGCTTCATTTTTGTCAAACTCAAGATATGCTTTTTCACGCACCCATTTGGTCTTATCGTTCACGATGATGCGGTGCTCGATGTCGTATACTTCACCCTCCAGCCCTTCCTTCCACTTCTTATGAACGTATTCCCTATCATCCGGATGGACCGTTGAAAGAAAAGTCTCATAAGTTAAAGGGATGCCTTTTGGGATTCCGAAGATACGGTGATTTTCATCGGACCATGTCAATTTATTTTTACGCACATCCATACGCCAGCTTCCGATATTCCCCACAGTCTGGGCGCGGTCGAAATCTTCCCGACTCTTCTCCAGCGCGTTTACCAGGGAATCGCGCTCAGCCAGTGCCCGGGACAGCTTGATATTGCTGTAGCTAAGCTGCGAGAGCATGCTTGCAAAGGTCATAAAGAAGGCCATGCTGGTGTCTACAGCTTTCCTGCTTAACCTCGGGACTTTCTCAAGTGCTGTTATGTACTCCTCTTCATCAAAGCCGTATTTTCGGGCTTGAGAACGGAAGAGTTCATAGTCCAGAGTTTCATCTTCAAAAAAGAACTGCCCTGCGAATACATACCCGACATGCCGCCCACTCACCATAATAGGGGTCACCATGTCCCACATATTGTTCCTGCACCTGTACAGCTTAAACTCTCCCGGGGAAACCCCTTGGGATAGATTTGTGTTACTTTCTACGCAGTGCCTGCAGGTTTCAGGGTGAATCCTGTGGAATCTGGTACAGATGTCCTGCCACCCGGCTCCTGCCAGAACATTTCCTTTAAGGTCGTTTAAGCCTATGGGGATTTTAGTAAGTTTATAGAAATCGTCCACTAAGGGCTGAATAGCCTGGACATCAATGATTTCAGCCAGCTCAAGGTTCTCCACCTCCCGGGCGGGTGAGAGATTATTTTCCAGCTTCTTCCTGAAACATTCTTCTCTCTGGTTCAGAACTTCCTCTGCTCGTTTTCTGTCTATGCCAGAATTTCTCAGGTTGTCTCTCATATCATACCCACTCCCAGACAAGGAAGAATCCACTTTATTTTGTATTTCAAAAATATCCAGTAGCCTATTTTTCAGAAAGATCTTATTGCCTGCGATTGTCGCCATATAATTTAAAAGTTTTTATATATAAATGGCAATAAGTTTTTTCAGCAACTGCTGCTCTAAAAGCTATTTAGATTAATCAGAAGGGGTTGCAGAATTTTAATTTTCCATTTGCCTCATGTCTTAAAGCAATTTTTGATTTCTAATTGAGGTCTGTAATTTAGTTCATAACAAAAATCCATGTGTAACAAAGGTTATAATATTTTATTCACAAAATTATATAATTAATTAGTCTCTACTTATTTATCACAGAATTGGTTGGGCAAATAATTCATGTCTGGATTAATGTGACTTTAGTAACAGATGATTCAGGATCCAGATATTATTACAGAACCTGAAAATGTTACCGGACCTGAAAAATATCCTGACTATAAGCTGTAATTTACTTTGAAAAATAAAGCTAGCTGGGGGAAAATAAATGGAAAATAAGAGTAAGATCTGTTCAATAGCTTTAGCTTCAGCATTCCTGGTTTTTGTTTTTTTGATTTCAATCTCAGCCGCAGCTTCAGCGGCACAGGTTACGAAAATTGGCACCGGATACGATCCTGCTGTTTATGGTAACAGGGTAGTATGGACAAATGGGGTTGTTATTCATCTATACGACCTGACCAACAAAACAGACACTACTTTTAGTTCTTCCGGGGCATACAGCCCGGATATTTACGGTAACAGGTTAGTATGGCATGATGAAAGCAGTGGAACTCCAAGGCTTGTTGTGTACGATATATCAGCAGCCACAAAAAGTTACATCACGCAGGATGTGGACCAGTTCAGCAAACCTGCTATTTACAGTGACAGGATCGTCTGGAGTGCGAATGATAGTGTGTATCTGATGAATACATCTACATCCACACAGACTGTAATTGGAAACGGTAGTAATCCCGACATATATGATACAAAAGTGGTGTATTACTCATATTCAGAAGATCCTGAAGTGGACATAACTATCAGAATGTATGACATCGATACGAAGGAAAAAATAACTGTCACTTCATATGGAGATCCAAACATACCGCATATATGGGGCACTAACGTTATCTGGTCTGATGTATACAATCATCAGGGATATATTGTGATGTATAATACATCAACAAATAAAACTATAGATGTCACACATCAACTTGACACAGATCCTTATGGAAATGAATACGGCGCCAGTACAGGGACACATATTGCCATACACGATGATAAAATTGTATACAATAAATGTGTTGATGATTATGAAGGCAAACCTGGAGTATATGTATATAACATATCCACAGGACAGAGTACAATGGTACATAACTATCCTGAAGAAGTTTATACGACACCAGAAATATACAATAACACTGTTGTGTGGGGAATGGACAAGAACTATGTCAATGATGCTGCAGGCAATGATATCTATTTATGCGACCTTGCAGCCCAAGTTTAAAATCTCACAATAATAAAGGAAAGAGAAAAGAGATGATTTACGGGTAAGAGTTTTTAGTTTTCAGAGTTTTGATCTTGTTTTGTACTGATGTGGTCTTGGAGTTTTTATCCGGTTATCTGGCTCTCCAGAACCATGTGGAGGAGGTGTATTTGATATTTAGCAGGTAATACAATTTGAGGTGAAATTTTTCTGGAATATTGAGGTATTTGTCTTTTAATTACCCGGAAAAAGGGATGGAAGATGAATCCTTACATCTATTCCTTTCCAGTTTCCTGTCATCTCCTTTCTAACTTTCCATGTTTTCTGGTTTTTTTATCATCTCCTTTTTACTTTTTAATTTTCCATCTCGTTTTTATCATAGCTAAACCTGTCAAATCTCAGGCTTCAGTGCTGTTATCTACACTGTTTTCAGGAATTTTTCCAGGGGCCATGGGGCAGCCGCAGCCCCCGAAACCCATTCCCTGTGATGAGGACATAATTTCCATGAGGTCTTCAAGGGATTCTGCTCCGTTGATCTCTTCTATCAGAGCATTGAGTTCCGTGACCCTGCTGTTAAGTCCTTCAGTCATGTTTTCATCGGTAGTGTTCTCGCTGTCAGCTGCCATCTCTTCAAGATGTTCGACTTCCATTTCAATTGATTCAACAGCCCGGGTCTGTACATATGTGAACACAACGTTCTGCAGTTCTTCTGCACTGGAAGCTGCACTTATTTCACTGGACAGGTTTTCAAGCTCTGTTATCTGTTCGTTGAGCATCTCAGTCATGTTTTCATCGGTTGTGTCATTCAGCTGGCTGTTGAGCATTTCAGTCATATTCCCAATAGCATCAACAATTTCAGCCTGAACATCAGTGTAGTTGTCGTCAGTCACGTTCTCAACCTGGGCAAAGCTGAATAATCCGGGCATTCCGCCTGGGCCCATATTCATTCCTTCAGGCCTGCATACATGTGCTGGCATATTGCTGGACAAAACTTCCTGGAGTTCGGAAGCATCGGATGCTTCACTTACATTGGTGTAGAAGCTCTGGAGATCAGCAATTTGTTCACTTATTGATTCAAGCATTTCTGCCTGAATATCTACAAAATTTTCATCAGTTATGTTTTCTGCAGGAGTAAATGCGGGGTTATTTTCAGAAGCAAAAGCTCCTGACGTAAGGGTACATAATACCAGCATTACCGCTGCAAAACTGTAAATTGAGTGTAATGCTTTTGTTTTTATTTTCATACTATACTTCCGTTACTGATATTTAGCTCCGTTTTTTCGTGTTCCGTTTTTCCGTTTTTTAAGCAATTTTTTGTCTTGTTTTTTCAGGTGTTCTCGGTTTTCAGGTATTATTTTTGTCTTGTTTTTTCAGGGTTCTTTTTTATTGTTTTTCGGGTGTTCTTTCGGTCTTGTTTTTCAGGTGTTATGTTTTTCTTGTATTGAATCTCTGTTTGTCTTCAGGCTATCAACCTGCTGACGATCATGAAATAAGCGGGCTAAAATATAAATTTACTTTCAGAATTAAAGGGTCTAAAGTAATTAAATTTACAAAAGAAGCTTTATTGTGCCTTTGATCAGTATAAGACCCTTAAAAAGCAGGATTAATGCTTATTAAATTTCTTAAAAACCTTAAACTTGAACGTTAGCTGAATAGTATCAAAAAAGTAATTTAAGGATATGAAAAAGGAAGTGTCATATCCAGTATTGCAGCATTCAATATTCAATGCGCCTTTAAGTTCCCTTTTCTGTCAAACCCCGGCGTTTTTGCAGAAGAGAGCTGACTGTTCTTCGATTCCTCAGATACTTTGAAGTTCTCCATGAGAGCGTCAACTGTTTTCTGGGCAAGCCCGCTGACATTCTTTACCGAACTGCTTACCTGCTGCATGGCAGCAGTCTGTTCTTCGATTGCAGCCGAGGTTTCTTCGCTGCTTGCAGCATTTTCTTCGGCTGTGGATGCGGTCTCACTTATGCTTTTCTCGATATTTTCAATTTTGTTGAGCCCTTCATCTGAAAGCCTGTCAAGTTCGGCAAGCATGGAGTTTATAGTGGCAACTGCATCGGCAATTTCATGGCTCATATTCAGAGCCTGTTTAATGTTCTTGCTTCCGGTTTTAGCCTGACCGTCAGCAACATTAATAGCTTCAGTCACTTTTTTCGTCTCTTTCTGGACGTTTGTGACAATTTCATTAATTTCATCAGTGCTCTTTCTCGAATCGGCAGCAAGTTTTCTAACCTCATCGGCAACAACAGCAAATCCTCTGCCGTATTCACCGGCTCTTGCAGCTTCAATGGCTGCATTCAATGCAAGAAGGTTTGTCTGGTCAGCAATGGATTTGATTTTTCCGGTGACAGACCCTATGTTGTTGACAGCATCATCCAGAGAGTGGACGATATCTCCAAGTTTGGAGATTTCTGCAACGACCTGTTCCACATCCTCCAGTGCCTGGTTGCTTATTGCCTGGGCTTCATCGCTCTTTTTACCTGCCTGCGAAGCATAGCTGGAGGATTTGGTGGAAGAGTCGCTGAGCTTTTTAAAGATCTCCTGAGAAGCTTTTATGTCAGAAGCTGCTGTGCCGGCATGCCTTGAAAGGTTCTCCGAACCGGTTGCAATCTGCTCTGCAGCCGTTGAGATCTGCTGCATGCCGGCATTCATCTGCCCGACAGCCTCTTCGGACTGGCGGGCTTCTTCCAGCGTGGTAAGCATATCTTCAAGAATACTCGCGATAATTACTTTTAAATTAGCAACAAGTTTATTAAATTCATCAAAGGTATCTCCAAAGTCGTCATCCTTGATCTTTTCAAGGTGGGTATCAAGATCTCCTTCACTGATTTTTCTTATGCCTTCTCCAAGGTTCATAAGACAAACGTTAGTGTAATCTAAAAGGTCCTTTACCTCTTTTTCTCTGTTTTTCATCTCTGTCATATCGGTTATGATCATGAGACTACCAGTGATAATTCCATTCTCGTCTTTTACTGGCACTGCTGAGAGCACTGTATATAGCGGTTTATCTAAAGCCCTGAATTTAATGGTTTTTTCAAGATTATATACACCCTCTCCGGTTTCCATTACCTTCTCAGCAAGTGTCTTTTTTGAATTAGTCTCCAGTAATTCTGAGGGGGCTTTCCCGACGGCTTCTTTTTCGCTCTTAAATTTGCATATTTCCAAAAAATACTCATTAATATATTTTATTTTTCCGGAAGCGTCCACGTAAAGTGCGAGTGAGGGAGACGGAATGCTTCTCACAATTGCCTTCTGGGATTCTTCTCTCTGTCTTACCTGGGCAGTTACATCCAGAAAAACACCGTCAATATAAGCCACATTTCCATGCTCATCATTTACCAGATGAGCCTTCTCCTGAACGAATACGGTATCGCCGTAAGATTTTTTGATTCTGTATTCAACCTGATAGGGATTTCCGGTCTTCATTGATTTTTCTATAGCCTCATCGATTCGAGAAACATCCTCCGGAAAAACGATATCTGACCATGATAATTTTTGAGAAAGAAAGTCCGATACAGAGTATCCAGTAAGCACTTCTACATTGTTACTTATGCGGCGTATAGGCCACGAAGATTCATTTGAGACTCTGAAAACAGTTACTGGCAGGTTATCAAAAAGCCAGCTTGCCTCTATAGCTTCTGTATCTGCATCAGCAAAAAACTTTTTTTTGGAGTCTGCAGGCTCCACCTGTTTTAAATCGCCATTTAGTAAAGCCATAACCAATCTAGTCCCTGATGAGTTATATATTAACTTATAATATAAATGAATAAAGTATTTAAGTGTATAGGGGGTATAAAAATGATTGAAAAAGCTTTGCCATTACAAACTGCATAAATATTTATAGACAGATGCTGTATTATTAGTATGTTCCAGCTTGATACCGAATCAAAGGTATTGGGAGCCTGCCTGCTCGTACTCATAGTCTATATTCTCTACAAACTTATTCCTGTTTTATCGGCTAACAGCTAAAGATATACTTATCACAGAGGCATCTGCTTTTCTGATTATTCCATATCTTTTATGGAGCAGATACTATCAAAAAGCCGAAGACCAGATAGGTCCGCTTATGAACGTGGTAAAAAGTAAGTATGCGGACAGCCAGAAGAAGCGAATCCGAAAGAATCAAATCTCCTTTACCCGGGATTTTCTGGTAGGTCTCGTGCATCCATTTTATTTTATACATTTCAATTCTGGTGTATCCAATAATTTCTTTAGCCCGGAACCCTACAAGTTTTTCAAAAGCTCTGTTTACGAAAAGGTACTGAACATTCTTATCCTTACAAGCAACAGGATTTGCCATTACATTGAGAATACTATTTAAACAAAAATTTTCCTGCAGCAAGCTCTAAAATCTGCTATTCCCGTAAACCTGGTTGCAGAATTTAAGCTCGTTTTCAGCATCTGTAATGTCCCGCTATAATTCAACAGGAGATGTCATTCACAGTCCTTCAGTTTACTGATTTTTGGAAAAGAAGGTCCGGTGACAGGATAAAAAGTCATATCCATACATAAGAAACAATTCGTAATTCCTATTTTTATAGGACAATGTCGAAATAATAGTGTATGCCATCAGAAAGTATAGATTCGGATCCATTTAAAGAATTAAGGTGGAGTGACCTGCAGGACTGGGCTGGAGGAAAGGCAACTGCAAAGGGGATAAAGTATCAGGAAGAAGAGAGAGTTAAAGAGATAAAGCGGACCCCTGAAGGCAGCCTTGTAGCCCGGGTAGAAGGAACAACTGATTATTTTACGGAAATTTCCCTGATAGAAGGGAAACTGAGCTCAGTCTGCACCTGTCCTGTAGGGCATGACTGCAAACATGGGGTTGCAGCCGTACTTGAATATCTTGAACTCACAGAGCAGGGAGAAGAAGTACCCCTTGCTTCCGAAGAAGACCCTTTCGTTGCAAGAGCCAGGAAGGAATATGCCGAAGCTGAAACCTCTGTCTACGGAGCTGAAGAATCCTCAGCCAGGGCTCTGCGCGAGTACCTTCAATGTCTGACTAAAACGGAACTGATCGAAATACTGGTGGCATTTGCAGAAAAGGATACCATGCTTGGAAAATACCTCAAAGAGAGGCAGACCCTTGCAGCAGAAAACGTGGAAGAAATTGTGGGGGAAGTCTATTCCGAGATTGATGAGCTCCTGGAAGAAACCGGAAGTTCTGAGTATCCGGCTTATGAAAGTGATGTGCCTGATTTTTTAGACCTGCAGGTAGGGCTGGAAAGCCTGCTTGATTCTGGTCACCCTGATGAACTGCTTAATATCGGAAAAGAATTAATGGACAGATACGAAAAAATAGCGGACTATGACGAAGAAGGGGAGATTGGAACAAAAATATCATTCTGTATGGATGTGGTGTTTGAAGCCCTGACAAGATCCTCTCTCTCTTCCCACGAGAAAATGCTCTATATGCTTGAAATCGAGCTGAGAGATAATTACAATATTCTTAATGAACACGCTTTCTGGAAAAAAGATTTTACTCCTGAAGAATGGAAGCGTTTTGCAGAAACCCTGAAAACTAAACTGGATGAAGCTGACAGAACAGAAAATCCACTTTACATTTCCCTCTGGCAGAGGGACTATGCCGTTGACAGGTTGATTGATGCTCTTGGAAAAGCCGGGTTTTCTGAGGAGATAATTCCTACCTGTGAAAGCGAAGCCGAAAAAACAGGCAACTATGTCCGGCTTGTCAGGGTACTGCTTGACTCCGGGCAGAAAGAAAAAGCAGAAGAATGGATTTACAGGGGAATTAAAGAGACCAGAGAGTACGAATCTGAAATTTCCCACCAGCTCTGGCAGATCCTTCTTGAAATAAGAGAAGAGGAAGGAAACTGGCTTTTTGCAGCTGCTCTTGAGACAGAAGAGTTTTTCAGGTCTCTTGATATGGCTATCTATCCTGGCATGCGGGAAGCAGCAAAGAAAGCTGGAAAATGGGAGGAAGTCCGAAAGGCTGTTCTCAAATACCTGAGAAACGGAAAGCTGCCAGCCAGCCAGGTAAATAATAGAAAAGAAGACTCGGTTCTTCCGGGTATTCTCCCGAAAACAGGGCTTCTGGATATTGGTTCAATAAAGAAGATCAACCCTCCAGTCCTTGACCTTTTAATAAAGATAGCAATTAAGGAAGAAGATCCGGAAGAAGTGGTTTACTGGTACGAGGAACTTAAAAAAGGCGGAGAGGAAGTCAAAGGGTACTGGCATTCAATCTCTGAAAGTGAAATTGCAAACTCCGTGAAGGAGAAATACCCGAAAATCGCGCTTGAAATATGGAAAAAACATGCAGAAAGGCTGATATCCGAAACAAAAGTGGGCTCTTATGAAGAGGCATCTGCTTACTTCCGGAAAATAAAAGAAACTCTCGAAGCCAGCGGAAAAAAAGAAGAATGGGAAGCCTATCTCTCTGAGATAAAGAAGGCAAATAAACGCAAAAAGAGGCTTCTTGACGTTCTGGAAACACTTGGAGAAGACAGGATCATCAGTGAGTGGGGAAAGAGTGGATTTTCAGGAGGGTCGGAATCCGAGAATGAGGTGAAAGTTGATACTCAGAAGACCAAGAGTAAGAATATGAATAATCAAAAAGTTCGGGGAAAAACGATAGTGAATAAAAGCAAATCTTATATATAAAAAAAGATAAATAAAAATGGAGTCTGGAGGGTTAACCTGGATCCTGAGCTCTGACTTTGATTCAAAAATACTGATCCGAACACAATAAAACCGAATAATGAAACAAGGAGTTAAAACTAATGCCAGCAAAAGTTGACAAAGAAAAATGCACAGGCTGTGGGACCTGTGTAGAAGAGTGTCCTGTAGAAGCAATTATCATTGATGAGGATGAAGGCTTTGCGGTTGTGGACGAGGATGAATGTGTAGACTGCGGAGCCTGTGAAGAAGCCTGCCCTGCAGAAGCTATAAAAGTCGAATAATAAGGGAATTATTGTCGAAAATTTGCCCTGCGGATAAAAGCCGCAGTGATTGAGTTAAAGGAAAAAAGTGGGTGAGTTAAAGGAAAGAGTGGGGCAGCTAAAAAAGACAGCTTTCAGCGCTTAAGGGTAGTTTCCCATTCAGATTCCCTTTTTTTTGAAAATCTCCTGTTCGCTCCGCTGGAAGAGGGTAAAACCTTTGTATCATACCCCATTTCCCTCAGAAGAGGTTCATATTCTCCTGCTTTCTTGCCATTGAAACAGACAAGCCTGAGCTCCGGAACTATTTTTTTCAGACACGAAAAATCGTTTATTTCTTCGTCCCTGATCCTTGAGTCAGGGCTTCCTTCCCGGTTTCCGGCCTTAAACACATCCCAGAGTCCGATTCTGTTTCGCTTAAGGGTTTCAAGCCGTTTTTCATAAGCCATTTCCTGAAGGTTTTCCCCAATTGCCTGGCCGACCAGCTTCCAGAAGTCATTTCCTGGGTTTCCGTAGTACTGCTGTTTCCTGATGGACTCATCGCTCGGGAGGGATCCCAGAATCAGGATTTCTGTATTTTCGTCACAGACCGCAGGAAAACTTCGTTTTACCATAGTAAAAAAAAGTGGGGTTTAATATATTTTAATTTTTTGGAAAGAAATAAAATATTGTAGCCCGCTTGAAAATATAACTGCCAGCTCAGATCTGTGTGATCTGCTCTGACATGTCTCTGTAATAGTTGAAAAGTTCTTTCCCCCATCCGAGTGCGCTGTTTTCGAAACTCACCATCTCGTGGTTATAATATCTTCCGTCTTTTGAAATCATGGATAGGGAAATAAAACGGTCTGTAACAATGCTGGAAGCAAGCTCAATTTTGTCGTCACAAACAAAGAGGTAAGTGTTTTCCATATTCAGGAACTCCTCTACCCCTTTCCTGTAGTCGCGGACCAGTTTCCTGTATATTGGCCTTTCAAGAACAAGAGATACTTCAATCCCCTTTTTTGCGAGATCCAGATAAAGGCCGGGATATCCGGGACGGAAAAACGAAGAAACTTCCATTACTTTTTTAGATTTGTAAAGAGGGTCCATAATTTCCTGGGGGTAATCGAAAATATGAGTCTTATCAGGTACAAGCTCCATACATTTGCCGAGTTCCCCTATCCTGTCAAGCAGGTGCGAAGGAAGGGTACGGAGGTCCTGCCTTGCCCAATAGTCGTGGTTTTCATCAAAAACCTGGAAGGTAGAAAGTAGTGGTTCCATTTTGGGAACTATAAGTTTCCCTTTCACAGAGAGTTCGTAACTATCTCCTTTCTGTACGAGCAGCCCGTCTTTAAGCAGGATGCGGATCTGGGCCATAATAGGACTGGAACTGACTTCAAGCCTTGTCTTAATTTCTTCAATCGTTTTTGGCCCGTTTTTCAGGAGCAGAAGCAAGTTTTTCCTTTTGTCCGAAAAGAAAATAGTATCTATTAACTGCAGTTCCATACTCATTCGATTCAGCCTCCCTCCGGAAAGGAGTTTGAGATTAAATAAGGTGTTGACTGATTATCGTGAGCTATTTTAGATTGAAGAGGAGTTATCCTGCAATTAAGTAAAATTTCCAGTTTCGAAGAGTTTTCAACCACTGGAATAATTGCAGTTACTCCTGATAATCTAAATCGCTTCGTTTATTCTGGATTAAAACCTCTAAATCTTTATTAAATCTGTTGATACATCAGTGATCCAGACAGATCAATATTTTAGACAAATTAGTGTTGTAGATGCATCAGTATCTTAGATATATCAGTATGAAGATTTAACATCTCAGAATCAAATAAAGTTCCGTTTTCGGATGTGCATATTATATTGTCAATGCTTTTCTCACCCTCTACCTTTAATGCTCTTGATTTATAGAAATCAAAGAGCTCTCTTGCCCAGGAAATTGCCTGAGGTTCGGAACAGTACATATATTCATGATAGAACCTTCCCTGGCTGTCAAAGAGAGATATCATCATCCCGCGGTCAGAGACGATAAGCTCGGCAATTTTCACACCATCCTTACAGACAGATAGTTCGGTATTTTCCATCGTGGTAAATTTCCTTATTTTCCTTTCGTAGTTATGCAGAAACTTTTCAAGAACTGATTCCGTAAAAATAAGAGAGACCTCTGACTCAAGTCTTGCAAGCTTTGAATAGAGAGGAAGGAACTCAGGCCTGTAAAAGGAAGAAAAAACCATGAGGTAGCGAGAAGAGGAAAAGAAATCCAGAAGTTCAGTATTCGGTTCGAATATCTGGCTGGGATCGGCTTTGACGAGGTTGCAGTCCTTAATGTCTCCTATCCTGTCAAGAAGGTACTGGGGAATTCCGTCCAGGTCGTGTTCTATCCAGTAGTTGTTTTTTTCAACAAGGGTAAGAACGTCGACAAGAGACCTTACTTTATTGAATACCTGCTCCCCCATGTCTGTCAATTCATAACTGCCATTTTTCTGGATAACCAGGTCACTGTCTGTAAGCCTTTTGATCTGGGGTAAGATAGCTGTGGGAGAAACATCGAGGAGGACTTTAATTTCTTCCATTGTTCTGGGTTCTTCTCCAAGGAGCAGGAGGAGATCCTTTCTTTTCTGGGAACGAAATACTACGTCTATTAACTCAGGTTGCATTCAAACCACTTCTATCTCTGTTTTGTAAATATAGGATATCTTCATCTTGCGACACTGAAAATATCATGCCGCAACAAATGAAAATTTGAGGCCCTTTCGGGTTCTCTACGGCCTTAACAAAAGAAAGAGTTTGTGCCATATTTGGTGATAACCGATATGCAGAGGTATATAAAAGAATTTGGATGAATAATTTAAAACGTAAATGGAGTTAACAAAAATAATTGTGGAATTTGGAGAGTCGGATGGAGTTAATGAAAAAACAGAAACATTAGCCAGAGTTCAAAAAGAGGGGGGCATTCTAATATCAGACATTTATTTCATATGTAAAACTGTGGGGGGAAATATGATCATTGAAATTTTTGACCGGCTTTATCTAAATAATGTCATTGTTCAAAAAAAATGAGATTGTTCCGGGATTCAGATGGGCAAAAAAATATTGAGATTGTTGTTTCGAATTTGCTTCAAAAATTCAGGACTCTTTTATTAAAAAATAGCTGCTCAAAAAATATGGGGGCAGGAAGTCGCATAGTAGCCTCAAAATTTTAGACCCTGTGTTGCTCTGTAAAAATCAGGGAAAAATTTCCGCCGGTTATGGTATATGTGATGATTTCCCCTTCTTATGATGTGAATACATGTCGGCATTCTGACATGGGATACACTAAAAAAGGAAAAGTTCCGGAAACAGGAGAAAGAAAATTCTTTCGCCGGTAAGTACTGTAGAAATCTGGAATTTAACCCTTCAAAAAAGATAAGTTCCAGATATTTTTTAGAGTTCTACCACAGGAAGAAATAAGCTTTACCAGGCAAAGCCGGAACCTCTGATGCCTTATAAACCGGTAAACTGCAGATCCGGAGAGGCAAGGACCTTTTTGTTTAATCTAAATGGAGGTTTAGAAATATGTTGGACTTTACAGAGGCAAGTCTGAAAAAGGTATTAACCAGATATAATGTGGCTCTGGAAAAGGCAATGACGCCAGAAGACGCCGCAGAAGAGCTCTATCCTAAGGACAAACTTATTTACCCGATTGCAAAGGCCATCTTCGAAGGAGAAGAAGACGACGTAATCGAGGGTCTCGAAGCAGCAATTAAAGCAGGCAAGGACCCAATTGCTCTTATTGATGACGCTCTCATGGTCGGTATGGGTGTTGTCACAAGACTCTACGATGAAGGTATCATTTTCCTCCCCAACGTCATGATGTCCGCTGACGCCATGCTCGAAGGTATCGAATTCTGTAAGGAAAACTCCGAAGCTGCCCCTGTAACAAAGGGAACTGTTGTCTGCCACGTCGCAGAAGGTGACGTTCACGACATCGGAAAGAACATCGTTACTGCTCTCCTCAGGGCAAACGGCTACAGTGTTGTCGACCTCGGAAGGGACGTCCCTGTGGATGAAGTTATCAAAGCAGTTGCTGCAAACAACCCCATCATGGTCACAGGTACTGCCCTCATGACCACCACCATGTATGCATTCAAGGAAGTTAATGACAAACTCCTCGAGAAAGGATACAAGATTCCATTCGCATGCGGTGGCGGAGCAGTTAACCAGGACTTCGTATCCCAGTATGCACTCGGTGTATACGGTGAAGAAGCCGCCGACGCCCCCAAGATTGCTGACGCAATCATTGCAGGTACCAAAGATATCGCAGCATTAAGAGAGAAATTCCACAAGCACTGAGGTGAGTGAAATGGCAGCAAAAAGATTCACTAAGATGGCATACGCAAATGCAGATGAAATGACCTTCGGCGTAGCCAAGCACCCCGTAAAGGCAGGCCTTGGCCTCGAGATCGGTGCAGGCTACACAATTCCTGAAGTTAACTATGCTCCCAGACCTGAAGCCGGTGCATCCAAGGAAAAGCTCGTGAAGGAATACGAGAGGATCACCACAGACATCATGGCAAGAATGGTCCAGGTTGGTTTCCCGGCAGTTATCCTTGAAACCGAGCACGTTCAGCAGATGTCCAACAACCCCTCCTGGGGAGCAGAAGTCGCACACGCCCAGAAGACCATCATGGAAGAATACCACGATGAATACGGCATAAAGTGCGCACTCCGCCACACAATTGGTGACATCCGTGAGAACAGGGACTTCCTCCAGCTCAGAGGCGACAAGTACTCCGTCTTCCTCGAGGCTTTCGAAGAATGCGCAAAGGCCGGTGCTGACCTCCTCTCCGTTGAATCAATGGGTGGTAAGGAAGTATTCGACTACGCAGTTCTCAGGAACGACATTGCTGGTATGCTCTACGCAATCGGCTGTCTCGGCTCCATTGACATGGAACTCATCTGGACCGACATCTCCGCAATTGCAAAGAAGACCGGAACTGTCTCTGCTGGTGACACAGACTGTGCCCAGGCAAACACCGCAATGTTCATCGGCGGTGGACTGCTCGACAAGAACCTCGCACACACCCTTGCAATCCTTGCAAGAGCAATCTCTGCTCCCAGGTCCCTCGTCGCATACGAATGCGGTGCAGTAGGCCCCGGAAAGGACTGCGGATACGAGAACGTTATCGTCAAAGCCATCACCGGTATGCCAATGACCCAGGAAGGTAAGACCTCCACCTGCGCTCACTCTGACGTAATGGGTAACCTCATTATGCAGTGCTGTGACTGCTGGTCCAACGAGTCAGTTGAATACCACGGTGAATTCGGCGGTACAACTGTTCAGTGCTGGTCTGAGTCCCTTGCATACGACTGCGCCCTCATGAACACTGCTCTTGAAACCAAGAACGACAAAGTTCTCAGGGACCTCCTCATGCTCTCCGACAGGTACAGAGACCCACAGTCCTACGTGCTTGCATACGACAACGCATACAAGGTCGGTCAGGCAATTGTTAAGGACGGAGAAAACATCTACCTCAGAGCTAAGAACGCAGCAATTGCATGCTGTGACATCGTCAGCGAAGGCGCTGCAGGCAAGCTCGAGCTCTCCAGGTTCGAAACCAAAGCACTCGCAGACGCAAAGGCATCCCTGGACTCCCTCACAGACGACATGGACAAGTTCATGGACGACTGCCTTACAAAGTACAAGAGCGAAGTCAAAGTATTCCTTCCAGAGAACTACGGCTTCTAAGCCTTCTGTTCTCTTTTTTTCCTTTTTTAAATCCAGTTTTAATCCATCTATTTGTCTTATTTTTTATTTCAGAATTATATGTGGTGTGTATGAGTTATTGAAACCATATCCCCGGGGTGTACTAACTCTATCGCATTTTAGAATCATATGAATCATATAATACTGTCAACAATAAGCTCTTTTTCTCCGGATGAGAAAAATCTGGCTATTCTCAGGTGCCAGCGCGTACATTCAGGTTCCGGCGTATCAAGCTCAATAAAGTTGTAACACTGGGAGGTCTTTCCACGAATTTTTGAAGAGCAAACAGTTCCTGCACTGACAATAAACATATCGTTTAACCTCCACACCCAGGGGATGTGCCAGTGCCCGCAGAGTACAAGGTTCACGCCTGAGCGGTCCAGAAGCTCCAGAACGTCTCCCGCGTCTACAAGCACATTATTCCCTCTGCCGGTCATTGGGATTGAAATAAGGTGGTGGTGAAGGGCAAAAACCTTGAAACTGCCTTCTGAGAAAGTACTCTCTATCCAGCCGTAGTTTTCCCTTCCAATGTGCCCTTCTTCAAGTTCCGGCTGGGAAGAATCAAGCCCTACCACAGTGACCTCGCCAAAGTGTTCAAAGGAAGATCTTGACTTGAAAATGTCTTCAAAGAAAAGGTAACCTGCGTTTCTCGAGTCATGGTTTCCCGGAACTATTACCTTGTTTTTACATTCTATCCTGTCGATGAAATCTTTTGCTCCGTTATACTCGGCTGCAAACCCGTTTTCAGTCAGATCGCCGGTGATTATTACTATATCTGGAGAATTCCTGTTTATGTTTTGAAGCATTGAATCTGCGATCTCAGGGATATAGTATGCTTCTGAGAAATGAATATCTGAAAGGTGTACCATTTTTATAATATCTGATTCCTCTGTCCGTTCGTTGCTATTTTGACTTTTCTCAGAAGCAGGATGGATTGAGTTGTACATATAGTTATTCGATTTAGTCTATATGTATGTTATAAAATACGTAGCTTATATGCAATCTATATATTAAATGTAACTTTCTAGAATTGACCAGTAACTTAAGGACATGCCCCATAAGTCATGAGCAAAAAATAAGAAAAGGATGTTATTCCTTTTAATTAACTCAAATTTCAGGCAGTTTCTGCCACTCTTTTAGTTCCATTTATTGTTTTTCCATTAACCAGTGAAAGCACTTCAGAGGGAATATAGACTTTATTAGTTTCTGGAGCATAAACGACGATTCCTTCGAGCTCATAAGTTACACCGTCCTTAATTAGAAGGTTCTTACTCACCGGGAGTTCGGCATCTCCTATCCTCAGAACGGGGTTTGAGGAGTTTGCCATATCCAGCAAATATTCATCTTCATCCAGTTTCCTGTCTCCGTTGTCTCGGGAGAAAATCTCGCCTGCTTCGACAAACAGACACGAGCTTGTCTTATTCAGGTCAAATCCGAGTTCTTTAGCGATATACCCTGCAATCTCGGTATTATCCACGTGACCTGCAGGATAATGAGGACCATAAGCCCACAGGGGAACATCTTCTCCGGAGTGTCCATGAGTGGTCCATCCGATAACTGTATGGTTTTGGCTGATTACTTTACTGATTGCATAGTCAAGGGAGAGGCCTTCTCCATTGTTATACAGCTCAAGAATTTCAGTTACATCGTTGTCAGTTGCATCAATTTCCCACCAGGTTTTTAACTGGGCTTTAATGTTTTCGGAAGAGATATCCGTTCCTATTTTTTCTGCAAGACCTGAAGAGCTGAGCTTCATACCTTTGAGAGGATCAACGACATCTTCTATTGTTGTAGAGGTATAATTGGAATCAGAATCACTGCCAGTGGTCATCCCGCCGGTATTGTGGTCAGGGAAAGCCAGAACAAGGGTATGTCCATCTTTTTCTGCAAATTCAACTGCAGCTTTGACAGCTTCGTCAAAAGCAAGGAAGTCAGTGACAGCATAAGCAGGGTCATTAGCATGATTTGCCCAGTCTACCTGGCTCCCTTCCACCATAAGGAAGAAGCCGTTTCTGTCCTGAGAAAGCAGTTCAAGGGCTTTTCCGGTCATTTCTGCAAGAGAAGGTTCTTCAGGTGCAAGTTCGGCACGGTCAATGTCCGGTGCCATATGACTGCTGGCAAAAAGTCCCCAGGCTTTTCCAGAGGACAGATTTAACATCTCATCTCTGCTGTCAACATACTGGTAGCCCCTGTCAAGAAGTACTGCTGTCAGGTTTTCTCCATCTGTCCTTTTTCCGCCTTCTGCTTCAGGTACAAGATGGCGGGACCCTCCTCCGAAAACCACATCAATGTTTTCATAGACCATCTGTTCCATAATTTCATTCTCATTATCCCTGCTATCTATGTGAGAAGCAAAAGCCGCAGGTGTAGCATGGGAGACGCGTGAAGTTGCTACAAGCCCTGTAGCCTTACCTTCAAGCTTTGACCCTTCAAGCACTGTTGCAAGCGGGCTGTATTGCAGGTCTTCAGAAGGGCTTTCCAGCATACTTAAAACAGAGGCATTACCCGGCCCGACACTTACAAAGCCGTTTGTGGTCTTATATCCTGTGGCAAAAGCAGTTGCAGCTGATGAGGAATCGGTAATAACCGAATCTGTGCTGTAAGTAGAGACCATGCCGGTTATCATTTCATCAAGCATCAGAGGATTTCCGCTGTACCATCGGGCAAGGGTCTGGACACTCTGAGAACATCCATCAGGTACCAGAATAATCACATTTTTAATTTCAGCTTCCGATCCTGGACAGGATTTGCAGTTTACGGAATCAGTGAAATAAGTATAGTTGCCTGAATAATATTCATTACTCGAACCAACTTCCACAGCTGCCGCAGACCCGGCATTTCCCAGCAGCAGAAGCCCTACAAAGAGAGTTAGTAGAACGTTTGTTTCTTCAGTATCCATGAAAACTACCTCAAATTGAGAACCTGCTTTTAAGAACAGGCTCTATTTCAGACCATACTCGAATTTTTGATCTCAAATTTGAAGAAGTAGTCAGCTGTATTTGTATTTTTCACATATAAAATATATATCAAACAGTATCTAATGTAGGAAAAGTGAAGCTATATAACCTATTATTCGGCATCAGCTGTTTTTCCAAATATTTACCTTATATATTTCCACTTATACACAGCTAATTTCTACCAGCTGTGAACAAAATAAAGACATAGCCTTACAAGATTCCGTCCAGTAACTGGGTAAATATTCACTAAAATTGTGGAATGATAGTAAACGGTGTATATAAAGAAAGAATGATTTCGCATCGATTGGATACTGGAAAAAATTTGTCCATTAACAGGATGAGGCTGATGTCTATTAATAGAACAGGGATATATATTTATAAGTGAAATATATAGAATACTGCGAAAAACTCTATATATCTTGAAAAATATGAGTTGTGCAGTTGATATCAGGAGGAAGAAATGGATAGTATAAAATTATTTAAAAAAGCTACAGATGCGATCAGTACAATCTTCCTTTATATATTGCTGCTGGCATTAATTGTGGGAATGGCAAAAACCTTACTTGATATCCGCTTTATTATTTTTGAGTCCCTTGAAAGCGGCTTCAACCACATGGTAACGAGTGTGCTAACGGTCTTCATTGTTATTGACCTTTTCAAAGCTTTTGTTGATTATCACGAACATGACAGAATAAAGCTTACGGATATAACGGATGCAACAATTTTAATAGTCCTGCGTGAGATCGCTGTGGGCCTTTATTCCCAGGAATTCGGGTCTGAATTTGTTTTAAGTTTGGCGACCTTACTGCTAGTACTGGGTATAATGAGAGTACTTGCTGTCAAATATTCTCCGGCAAAACTCCGGGAATCTTATATTTTTGTTCCGCAAGAAGAGCAGCCTTCAAAAATGGGCTTGAGAACTATATTTGATCATTGCAATCCTGTTCACGACAATAATTGACCTTTTTCCTCCTGCAATAAATGAGAGCTCAATTCCCAGATAAGCGAAGTTCCTTTCTTTGCTGACTTTTCCTTCTTCTTCCTGCAAGCCAGGCGCTATGAAATAATGAGAGGTATATCTAATAAAGCCTAATTATTGTGTTTTCCAGTGGAAATAAAGGGGTTTTGAATTTGCTAAATAAGGCATATATACTTTTATTATTCTATAATGTCATTAACCATAATATATATTAATTCCCAGTTTAAACATATCACATGGAATAAATAAAAAACGAAGCAAATTAAAAGCTAAAATATTGAAAAAGAGAATATTTAGCCTGGCTGAGTTGTTAATTAGCCGTCATATACAACCTTCAAGGGCACTTATACATCCTATCCTTTGAAGTGAGATATATACAGGGTTTTCAGCTCAGTATTTTAACCAGATTAGTCTCTACCAGTTTCCATACCTTATCCCTGGGGGGCTGGCAATAGCTTTATGCTGTCAGATTAACTATTTTTTCTATCTTTGAGACCAGAGGCTTTTCAGATCTCATGTACATATAAGCAGGAAGTCCTGACCTGGAGAAATTCTGGAAAATACTCATTGCCAGGCTGTTTATTCTGGGAAACTCTCTAATTTTCTCATTTGCAAAGAAACCTATTAACCTGTCAAAAGTTCTAACGTTTGTGGTGAAACCTGTTTCTCTCCTTACATTTCTATCCATAGAATAAACCAGCTCGACCCAGGCATTCAGCTCTTTTGTCAGGTGCCGCCTGGCTCCTCCTTCAACTACTATACATGACCTGCCATTTTTGATATTCTCAAAATATTCTCTGAAAGACTCTCCTTTTGCAAGAGTATATACTGCACCCATACCACCTGTGTGGCTGTCCGTGGTCGCAGCAAGCCCTTTCCCATATTTTCGGGCAAGTGCAGCAGTAATCAGGTTTTTTTCCGTTAAGTCCTGCATGTTATATTCAACTACAGGGAACTGTTTTATTAGTTCAGGAACAGCCCGGAGGTTGGGGCGGTCTCCTATAGCAAACCAGAAAGGGTGATTGTATATATGCGGAAGGTCGTGAGCTCTGAGGTAGCGAATAAAACTTTTGAAATCATGTTCCTGATTGGCGATAGCCTCAAGTTCTCTGAATTCCTCCGAATCAAGCTCAAAAACATTAACGTGAAGGGTATGCCCTGCATTTTCAGGATCTTTGATTGAAATTTCAACCCCCGGGACAAGCCCTTCTTTATCCCAGCCCAGCAGGTCATATGCTTCGACAGTATCATGGTCTGTAAAGGTCACAAAATCAAGCCCTTTAGCCTTCGCTTTTTCAAAAAGAACAGCAGGATGCATCGCTTTTGCCGGAGGGACATCATAGGAACAGGAGGAGTGCACATGCAGATCCATCTTTTTCCATCCCTCCTGAAGCAGAGTTTCTGCAAGCTCAGAACTTACCGTTGCTTTAGGATTGTTTTCGGGTTTTTCTTGCATTAACAAGCACGACCATTTTATTCTGATTTCTCTCTGTGCAAAATATTCTAGAAAATTCTTATCAAGTTATATGGATGAAGGTCGAAATATAAAGAGATTTCGCTAAAAAATATATTTCTTATAATTAGTATGGGTATTTTGTAAAAAACAAATCTATTGTCAACAAATAAGGGTATGAAATTGTAAAATTGGGAAGAGCATATGAGAAGAAAGAGTAAAAAAGAAGAAAGAACAGGTTTTCAGGATAAAATATTCCGGCAAAATACTTGTAAATCGAGAAGCTAAGCTTGAAAGTAAGTATTTATATCTTAATACCCGTATTTAATTGCTTTTTTACATAGAAAAAAGAAAAGTATATATACCTCTCAAGCCTATCAATAGTTAGTAGCGTGGGACCAAAAATACGAACACCCAAAACATACGAACAGACCAAAAAGCATGCCATCAGTGAAGAGCTTATAATAAGTTTCCTCCCATGTTACTTCCTTACAGGTGGATTTTACCTCAAATCTCTTCTTTTTATTTTTCGATTCACACCGATTGATTTTGAAGCTTTTGAGTTTGAAGCTTTAGACCCATTTTTGAAATCTGTTAATCTGCAGGAAAGGGTTTTACTTATGAAAGATATTTACTCTTATAGGTCACGACAGAGAAGAGCGGAAGAGATATGAAAATCTTACTGTTCATATGCGGAGAAGGGCTTGGACACACAGGACGCTGCCTTTCGCTCGGAAAAGATTTTCTGGCGGCAGGGCATGAAGTTAACTTTGGAGCTTACGGCTACTCAAAGGAACTGGTGATAAAATCAGGCTATTCGGCATATGAAATCCCTTCGGAAATCAGGCTGGCTGGAGAATCCGGGACTTTTGACATCAGAAAATCCATCAAAGAAACACTGAATAATATTTCCCCGTCCGGTTTCAGGAAGATCCTCAGGTTGATTGAGGAATTGGACCCCGATGTTGTACTATCGGACGGGTACTATTCAGGCATCCTTGCTGCACAGATAAGAAAAGTCCCTGTTTACTTTATAGGGCACCAGTTCAATATGGAAGAATTTTTTCAGAAAAAAGGGCTTTTCGTAGGAGCAGCAGGGAAGTTTGCCAGAAGGTTTTACAATCATATATTCAGCAGCGTTGACGGGATAATAGTCCCTGATTATCCGCTCCCTTATTCCGTAAATAGAAAAAATTTCACCATTTCAAGGAACATTAATAGCAATATCTTTTTCAGCGGCCCTCTTATCAGGTGCAGGTACAGGGAGGCTGAGGAAAAATCATTCAGGCACCCAAATGTCCTTTCAACAATAGGAGCTTTCGGGTACAGGGCAGCCATATTCAGAAACGTTATTGAGGCTGCTAAACTGGACCCTGATATTCATTACACTTTTATTTCAGGGCCTGAAATCGACCCCGAACAGTTTCCTGAAATCCCTGGCAATGTGGAGTTTACTGGTTTTACGGACAACCCTTTCCCTTACTACAGAAGTTCGGACCTTGTAATCACTGCCGGAGGGCACGGAACCATTATGGAAAGCCTTGCTTTCGGGCTTCCTGTGCTTTCTTTTCCTGACGAAAAACACCGGGAGCAGGAAAATAATGCCGCAGTGCTAGAAGAGGCAGGGTACGGAAAACGGATGAGTTATCTGACACCTCCAGAGGTCATTCTTGCCTGTATCAGGGAAGTTCTGGAAGATGAGAGTTATAGTAAGAAAACCCGGCGGCTAATGGAACTTGCCGAAGTGCTGGACGGGCCTGCAGCTGTCAGAAAGTTTCTTGAAGGCAAATATAAGGCATAATTCCGGGAGAAAAAGCTCAAAGGAAGAAAAATTCGAAATCAGTGAGAAAAAGCAAATAGAAATAAACACATCCTGATAAACGAGGGATAAAGGATGAGAATAATGATTTTTATGTGCGGGGAAGGGCTTGGGCACACCAGCCGCTGCCTTGCACTGGGGAAAGAACTTCTTGCTGCTGGTCATGAGATAGAATTCGGGGCTTACGGTTACTCGAAGGATCTTGTAGAAAAGACAGGGTATCGGGCACAGGAAATACCTTCGGAGATAAAACTGGTTGGAAAGGCCGGAGGCCTTGACATGGCAGGTTCAATCGAAGCAACTCTCAAAAACGCCCAGCTTCTTGGAGGCCCGAAGGTTCTGAAGCTTATCAGAGATTTTAAACCGGATGTGGTGGTTTCTGACAGCTATTACCTGAGTATTCTTGCTGCTATTGTTCTTAAGATCCCTGTGTATCTTATTACCAACCAGTCGAATATGGAAGAGTTTTTCAAAAACAGGGGAGTTCCTATCAGGCTTCTCGGAGAATTGACTAAAAAGTTCTACAAGGAGGTCTTTGAAAAAACCGATAAAATAATTATTCCTGATTACCCCCTGCCCTATACAGTTTGCAGGAAAAATCTGAATTTTGCCCCCAAACTCCGGGAAAAGCTCTTTTACAGCGGCCCTCTTGTTAGGAAGAAATACGAAGAAGTAGACCGGATCTCTCTCGAAAAACCTCACGTTGTTTCCCTGATAGGAGGTTTAGGATACAGGGAACCGATTTTCTGGAAAATGCTCACAACTGCTGCACTCGATCCCGGGATTAACTATACGCTAATTTCAGGGCCAAACCTTGACCCCTCAAAGTTCATGGAAATTCCGAAAAACGTTCAGCTTCTCAGGTTTATAGAAGATCCTTTCCCGTACATCAGGAGCTCGGATGTTGTAATAGCTCCTGGCGGGCACAGTACTATAATGGAGGCTTTAAGCTTCGGGATTCCCATTCTCTCTTTTCCGGACGAAGGGCACAGCGAACAGGAGAATAACGCTGCAGTGATTGAAGAGGAAGGCTATGGAAGAATGCTCAGTTACTCCACCCCGCCCGAGGTAATTCTTGAATGCATAAGGGAAGTCCTTGAAGATCAGAAGTACAGAAACAAAGTAGAACGGCTGCAGCGGCTTGCGGCTGAGCTGGACGGCCCAAAAGCGATCAGGGAATTGCTGGAAAAAGAATCCGGGAAAAAGGTTTCCTGAAAATTTTCTCTGGCCCCTTTTTACTGCTTCTATAAAGCCTCAACCTTATTAACGGACTTGAGATAATTATCAGAAAAAAATCCAAAAACTCATTCGGTTTTCGGTTTTTCAGGTATAAGGCTCTTCAGGTAGTCCAGCAAGGCAGCATGGTTCTCGAACACAAGATCTGCATTCTTCAACTTTTCAGGTTTGAGCATACTCGCAACCGCAACACAGTAAAGCCCGGCTCTTTTGGCGGCAGTGATTCCAAGCGGAGCATTTTCAACTACAATGCACTCATTCTTTTCCAGAGCGAGTTTCTCAAGCGCCTTCAGGTATGGGTCAGGACAGGGTTTTCCATGTACCAGGTCTCCCCCGGTAATAATGACTTCGAAGCAGTCCGGAAAAAAAGAATTTGCGAATTTGCTGACGACATCAAAGTTCGACCCGGAAACCATGGCGAGCCTGAAATGTTTTTTTAATTGATTGAGGCAGGCAGGCATCCCTTCAAAGGGCTTTATGCGGTCAAACTCGAGAACTTCACGTTTTTTTAGAGGCAGCTTCTCATAATGCCGGGGCTCAGGCTCTTTTCCAGCCTTCTCAAAGACCTTTTTGATAAGACCCAGGTTGTTTGAGCCTTCAAGCTCGTAAATCTCTTCTCTGCTGATGGTGATACCTTCTTCCCTGAAGGTCTTAACCCAGGCATCTGCCTGAAACCACATGGAGTCAACAAGAACCCCATCCACATCAAAAATAATTGCTTTTAACATCTATGCAGTAGATTGCTATAATTCTTAATAAATTTTGTGAGAAATCCAAATTAAGTAACCTTTCTATATAGACACTCCCGGTAAATCTCTCTATAGACATGCCCATATCCAAAAAAACTTTGACGAAATTTTAAAAATCACTCCCTGTTTATGTACCAGGGAATCTCCTGTTTCTTTTTTCACCCGGGTTTTCGTCTCAGATATTTATCATAAAGATGTCCGCCCAGCCAGTACCCTATAAAAGCAAAGATAAGAGTCCCGGGAGCATAAACCGGATACCCTGCGCCTTCAAATCGGAAAAATATGTTGAAAAAAGCAAGGTAGAGAACCAGAAAAATTACAAATCCTCCGATTTCGGTATACTTTTTAGTAAGATTCAAATTTATCAAACCCCTTTCCCATATGTAAAACTGAAGCTTCTCTGAAGCTTTTAATTATAAAGCATTGGTGATTTAATTCTTGCAGCTTCAGAGTTTTATTCTTTACCCTTTTCCTTTGCCGCCTCATCTTCCTTCCTGAAACCAAGAGAGACAGAGTTAATGCAGTAACGCTTTCCGGTTGGTTCAGGGCCGTCTTCAAAAACGTGCCCGAGATGACTGCCGCAGCGAGCACAAACCACTTCTATCCTGTTCATGAAATAGCTGGTATCTTCCTGAAGCCGGACTCTGTCACTGGAAATTACATCATAGAAACTTGGCCAGCCACTCCCTGATTCAAATTTGGTGCTGGACGAAAATAGTTCCTGCCCGCAGGCAGCACAGGTATAGACCCCCTTTTCTTTGTTATAGTAAAGGTTGCCGGAAAAGGGCCTTTCCGTGCCTTTCTGCCTTAAAACATGGTATTGCTCCGGAGTGAGAATATTTTTCCATTCTGTGTCGGACTTCTCAATTTTGTTCTGTACCAGTAGAAAACCCCCGTTATGCATATGACTCAATTATGGCGGAAAAGACATAATCCTCCAACTCAGGGAAAAATCCTGAAGCTCCTGAAGGAAGAACATTGTACTGAAATGGATTATTAGAATATTATATGCCGGAAAAGTATAAAGAATAGTACATACTATTCAACTGAACCACATTGCAGAAATAAGAATTCGTAAGTAAGGGTTCTATGGAGGAAAAAGGGACAAGAAAAGATGCTCGGGTTTTTTTCTGACCCTGCAATTTTCAAGTTTTTTTCAACAACCTTGGGGAAACTAAGGGAATCTTATTCGTATCTTAACGAGTCCACAGGCTTCATTTTTGCTGCTTTTCTTGCAGGATAGACACCAGAGACAAAACCAACAGCAACCGCAACTATAAATCCGGCAGCTATAAGGCTTAATGGAAATACTACGGGGAGGGAAAGAAGGCTTTCCACAGTATACGCCCCTGCAATTCCGACGGCGCCTCCGAGAACGCCGCCGAAGACCCCAAGAAGAATTGACTCGATCATGAAAAGGAAAAGGATGTCAAAGCCTGTGAAGCCGAGAGATTTGAGCACTCCTATCTCTCGTGTCCTTTCTGTAACGCTTACGAGCATGATGTTCATGATCCCTATGGATCCTACCAGAAGGGAAATCAGGGCAACGGCTGTCAGGAAAGAGCTGAGGGCTGCTGCCATCATGTCGGTCTGCTCTAAAATTTCAGCCTGGTTTATGGTCATGTAGGGTCTTGAATCTTTATCCTCAAGGTCCCTTTCGGAAATCCCGAAGCTGCGGGCAAGGCGCCTGTCCACCTCATCCGAGGTATTCTGAATAGTTGCAGGGTCTTCAGCCATTGCAAAGACCCCTCCGTAGTCCGTTTCTCCAAGCATTTCGTTCATGACGCTGATAGGGATAAGGACAGCCTCGTTATCGTTATAAGCCTGAACCATTGTGTTTTCAGGATTCTGGATTATTCCTTTAATTTTGAAAGTTCTGGTGATTTTTTCGTCTTCCCCTACCCTGAAGGTTATGTCTATTGAGTTTCGTACCGAAAGGTTTCTGCCGAACTTCTCGTTTGCAACATCATACCCAACAATAGCAACATACCTATCATTGTCATTAATAAAGGAGCCTTCACTTAGCTTAGTTTTTGCAACCTCATCGTAATCCTCCCCTACCCCGCTTACCATGATGCTTTTGGTCTCAGACATGAAAGTAACTTCAGCCGTCTGCGACTTCATAGGTGAAACTCCAGAAATCCCGGGCGTGTTTTCAACTATCTTAAGCTGGTTGTCATAGAAGAGCTTTGGCTGCATTCCCTGGATATAAATGAAATTTGAGCCAATATTGTTTACCTCATTTGTAAAGTGCTGGTTGAAGCTTGCCCCAAGGGACACGTTTGCAATCACAGCCGCGACTCCTATGACGATTCCAAGTACCGTAAGTGTGGACCGCATCTTTGCGCTTGTAATGCTTCCAAGAGCTATTTTTCCTGCACTTAAAAGGGGGATCATGAATGGGGGCTCCGTTTTGGGTTATTAAGGGAAGGATAAAACTGGGATTGAAAACCAGAAATGATTTTTCTTAACTTTCTCTAAATGAAGATATCAAGCATATAAATTCTGCTAAATACTAGAACGTTAAATTGGGATTCATCACTAATTTTCAAATTACATTTGCCTTCAGACAGCCTGCTGAAAAAAAATTTTACTCGCTATGAGAAATATTAATGTAAAACTGTATTTGCAGTCCTGCATCCTGAAAAAAGAGTAAATTTGATAGGTGGGAGGGGAACTGAAAAGAAATAGGACCCTCCATTATAAAGTAACTTTTTTAGTGAATGAGCCCAACAGACCAACGACTTCATCTAATATTGCTCTTTGTTCTGCACTTTTTGTATGCTGTGCCGCAGTTTCAACTGATTCAACCATATACTCACAATTCACAGACATCCGTACTTCTGAATCAGTGATTGTTTTATTCAACGAATAAGTGTCTATATCCATATCTTTTAGAACAGCATCATTAGTAGCTATAAATGATTTGAAGTTGGAATTGTGTGCCGTAACAAAATCACATTCATTAGAATACTGTCTGGCAAGCTCGGATAATTCATTGACTTCCTTGTCTGTATAATAATCCCCTGCTGGCATGATTTCTACTGCATAATTCCATTGATTTTCTACGGCTGATAAATTCTCCAAATCCTTGTTTAATGTATCATTGTGCTGGTTATACTCTACCAGGATAGCTTTATTAGCCGAAGAATCTACACACCCAGATAAAAATAGCGAAACAAGAATAAATAATAACATAACGGCTATATTTTTCATTATTTCACCTGTACTATTTGTATTTATTTAATATGAATGTTTAAGATAAAGATCTAAAAAAATTATTCCGTTTTTATATAGTAAGTCACTCATGATTTTTTAAATATAATAAAGTTTTTAATTGATATATTCAAAGGTAAATATTATTAGAAATAATTAAAAAATCATATGATTGGTAATGTGCCAATTTTCTGTAAATATAAGTTTTAAAAGTTGTCAAATCGAAAATTCAAAATTAGTAGACTTGTTTCATGTTCCATGTACAAAAAACTGGCTTTGAATTTACAGAAAACCAGGGACACTGCTATTCCGGCTGGAGTATAAACGACTCAAGCACTGTTATTGACGAGCCAGATGCTGCAGACCTTTTTCTCATTAATGAGGAATCAAATCACCAGAATATTGTTCCATAAAATGAAAAATTAGAAAATAAGGCACGATGATTACTGTGCCTTACGAGTTTTTGACAATACGAGTCCTGCAATAATCAAAATCAATATACAGAAAGAACCCATGTCAGTAGACCCTATCTTTGGTTCCTTACTGGTTGGGAATGATACATTAACATCCTCACTTACAGTCCCATAAGTTTGAGACTTAGCACTGATTCTCACAGTGTACGTTTTTCCAGGATAGTCAGTGACTATAAAAGAGTCAGTTACCACTCCTGCAGGGTTACTTACATTGTCGTTGGTCCCTGAGATTCCGGAAGGCACAAATGTTATTCCATCACTCATAGTGCCCAGTACAAAAGTCAGGTTGCTGGACTGTGATGAAGAATCATAATAGCTTGCATTAATATAAGCTGCCGTATTGTTTATCCGTTTATATGTGCAATTTGTACTGATCACAGTCTGTATTGCAGGGATTTCAGATGTGGTACCTGAAGGTATTGTAATAGTATACTGGTCAAGGTCAGGTGTCAATGTGCTGGTGGATTTTTGTCCATCCGGAGTAATTGTTACAATTTTATATGTGACACCCTGAGTCAAATGGAAATTTGCTCTACCTTCCTTATTTGTCCAGGCACAAAAATTCGGTTTTTCATTTTTCGGGTCATTATCTGGTGAATAAATCTGAACTTCACCCCCATAAATCTTCTCGTTTGAATCAGTTAAAACATATAACTTTACATAGTGCGGTTCACAATAATCAGGTGCCTGAACCATTTTCAAATTCATTTCTGTGTTTATGCCTGTCATATTTACTGGCAGTTCAGGGCTTTTGAGATATCCTGTTGCTGAAGCAGTTAAACAGTAAGTGCCTTTTCCACTGTTCACAGTGAACTGGTAAAGCCCGTCAACATCAGTAATCTGGGTATAATTCCATGTATCATTTGATAATGTTACTACAGCGCTCTGAACAGGCTGGCCTGTAGTAGCATCTGTTAAATATCCATATACGCCAGAATAAACTGCAGCTGATTTTTTACCGCTTACTGTAAACATACTGGCGCTGCCGTATACCCATGAATTATGGACATTATCATGTGCACCGATTTTTACAGCAAAAGATCCATCATAGCTTATCGGTACATTTGCAGATGTCTGTGAGGTGTTAAGGCTGTATATTAAGTGAGAAGAATCGAATTTTGATGTGCTGTTATATACATTGAAAGAATATCTGGTTGCGTTTAAATATGTCCAGCTTATGCTTACATATCCGTTTACAGTTGAAATTGTACTTCCTTTAGCTGGAAAAGTAACGGAAGGTGCTGCAGAGCCATTGTAAACGGGTAAATTTCTTTTACCGTCATCTGCGACATACCCGCAATCTTCTGTACCCCTGGAGCTTGAATAGGAGCTTGTCACAACATTGCCGGTTGATGTAATATCCATACCATTAATTCCGTTATATGCAGGACTGTTGTAGAATATATTATTTGAAACAGTTCCTTTGCCTGAACAGGCTCCATCAGCCGGGTCCTGATAAACTGTATTTAGTTGAAGTGTTGAAAATATATTATTATAAACATTAAGACCTGTAACGTCTCCTCCCATTACTTCTACGCCGGCATTGCCGGAACCAGTGTCAGAGTAGAAAGTATTCCTGTAAATTTGAACGTTTTTCGTATTATGCACTTTAATGCAAGAATTTATAAAAGTACCCCAGCAGTTATTAAATACTGATATCCCATCACCGGCAGACCATGCATCAAAACTGTCATGTCCGGGTTTACACACTGTATTATAAACCTGAACATTGTTAGTATTTTTACTGCAGAATATAAAGTCACCCATACTGTATTGCATTTTTAAGTCGTGAATAACTGCATTTGAACAGTTACGTAAATAAACCCCTTTTTCATATTCCCTGTACCTGTTGCTTGCAGCATGCATTATACTTAATGATTCCCAGCCGCCGTCAATTAAGAAATTTGAAATTTCAATATCAGACAGATTCTCACAGTTAATAATATTTTGAGTTGCAAAATTAGAGTCGGGATTGTCACAGTAGATTACTGTTGCACCAATCCCATTTCCGTTAAGGGTTACCCCTGATTTCATTATTATGGGTGAACTTATGTGAAATGTGGTTGATGCAAGCTGTACAGTGTCACCCGAATTCGCTGATTGTATGGCAGCGTTGATAACATTCTGGTCGTCTGAGCCTGCAGGGCTAAAGGAAGTTCCCGGGCCTACATGGATAACTGCACCTGAGCAGTTTACTGAAAAAAAGCAAACAGATAAAAACAAAGAAATAAAGAGGATTTTGGTTTTCATACTTATCACTAAACTCTCTAACATTTATACTTTTTTGTATTTTTTATATTCTCCTTTTATTATCAAAACGTTAGAAAAGGAAGAAGAAAAAGAGAGTAAGCCCGCTGAGATTCGAACTCAGGACATATAATTTTTGAAAGTTATTCCTCTCCTGAATAATCTTTTCACCCGTTCTGGTAATTGCCTGATATCCCCCAAAGCTATCCTTTACAGCAGGAACACAATCATAGAGACTCCAGCGAGCCCAGAATTCCGATATTTTGGATATTCATATCTGCAAGTGACACGCCGATTAACCCGCAAGATTATAGGAATTGATTATTTGAAATGTATATCAGTTTATTTTCATTATTAATGTGTTATATTCTCGCTCCATAAAGCAATAATTAGAATCATTTAAATACAACTACTTTTGAATAAAAACAGTTAGGGACGCAATGTCAGTCTATGAAAATACAAAGTTGATCCTTGAGAATATTGGAAGCACAACACTGGTTTGCATTACCAAGACGATCGAACCTGAACGAATAAACGAAGCCATTCGGGCTGGAGCGACTATCATAGGAGAGAACCGGGTTCAGGAGTACGAGGATAAACGTGATGATATACTGCCCTGTGAGACACACCTTACAGGCCATCTGCAGACGAATAAAGTCAAAAAAGCCGTACGTCTATTTGATGTTATTCAGTCAATTGACTCCCTGAAGCTGATAAGGAATATTGACAGGAGAGCCAGGGATATTGGCAAAGTCCAGAGAGTCTATCTTCAGGTTAACATCGGCAGCGAGCCACAAAAACAAGGATTCGAACCTGATGAGATAAAAAACGCAATAAAAGAGATCCGCTCTTTAAGGAATGTCCGTGTGGAAGGTCTCATGTGCATCCCTCCTTTTGTACCCCCTGAACAAACCCGTGCTTATTTCAGGAAGATGAAGGCCCTTTTTGATGAAATGAAGCAGGAAAACCGGGACAACATCGATATCAGGACACTATCCATGGGCATGTCCAGTGATTACATGATTGCCATCGAGGAAGGAGCCACGATGGTACGTGTGGGTTCTGCCATATTCGGGAAGAGGAAGTACTGAAAGTGCTGGTTTGTGGAAAAAAACCCATCACTCAAACAAAGGCGAAGAAGAGGAGTGAAATGTATGGTGGGCCTGCTGAGATTCGAACACAGGATTTCAGCCGTTTGAAGGCTTAAAAATGAGATGCAGGCATCGTGTTTGACAAGCCAATACGATAAATCTTGCTTTCATAAGAGTTCTCATATTCATTTCCATCCCTACAAGTAATATTCTTTCTCACTTATTATATGAAATGCACATTTATTCACTTAACTAATGTTATTATAAAAAGCATTTGTTTTAATTTTGTATTGACTAACTAATTATTTGTTCCAATAACTATAAAGTTGCATACTTCTTTTTTTATGAATCTTCTTGAATGCGAGTTAAGGCAATATGCTCATATATATATTTTCTCTCCAAATCATCAAACAATAATAAGATTAAGGAATTATACAGGCTTTAAAAGAGTACGAAAATCACATTTCTTCATACTTTTTAGAAACAATTTATAATGAGTCAATACAAGGAGTTTATGGAGTTCAGAAGTACTTCCCAGGTCACCTGAACCCCATAACAGACGCCTAAGAGGCATGGTCATGTTAGCTTTGCGTTTATTTAAGCTTGCCTGATTCTGCCTCCTGGGGTAAAATAACTTAGGAGTGAAATAAATGGTAAAGAACAAAATTGGAATAGGAATGTTAATTTTGACAATACTACTTATCGGAGTAGTATTCGTAGCTTCGGCATCTGCCGATATTTCTTTTGAGACCGCATCGGAAAGTGATGTTTTTGGACTACCGGAATCAGAAGAAAGAGTGATACCTGATTTTGGTCCTCAGACTTTTAATAATCTGAGAACAGATCCCGCTATTCTGGCGACAAAAGGTCAAATTCCACAGTTTGACACTAAAGAAGAAAGGCTAAACTGGTACGAGAAACTTGATAAGAGTAAAGATCTTGTAAAAAATGATATGGAACCATATCTGTATCCAAATGGGTCATTAATAGGCTATGGTTGGGATATTAATGGCTATTTTGAAGTTATATTCTATAAAGACACAAAGATTACGGATTCTCAAATTAACGAAATCTACACTTTAATAGAGAAAAGAGCAAGTGAAGCGTCTATACAGGAAATTCCTGTTGTATTCAAAAAAGAAGATTTTCTCAAGGAAGAAGTGAGTGGTTACACTGACCGGAAGCGGCCGTTAATTGGTGCAATACAGATCGCTGTTAGAAAAAATGGTTCCACCAAATACGCAACATTAGGCTTCCCTGCTAAAAAAAGTGACGGAACAGAAGGTTATGTGACTGCAAAACACTTTGCAAGTAGTATAGATATGGCAATTCACCAACCTACATATTTATCAAATAATAACAATTTAATCGGAGATGTCGATATACTTGGAGGACATTATGCAGATGCATCTTTTATAGAATATAGTAGTGTGGAGCCAGAAATTCACGTTGATAACTCTGTAACTGAAGATGTTACTGGATTTCTTTCAACGGCTCCAGTTAATGGTTGGGTAGGCTGGACAGTGAATAAATCCGGGAGAACTACTGGTGTAACAAGTGGAACTATAACAGGCATTGGTGTTACAGTAAATCAAGATGGATGGAAGTATTATAATCAGGTAAAGGCAGCATATAGTTCTGCGGAGGGAGATAGTGGATCACCAGTCTATCGCATGTCAAGTGGTGATTTGTACATCATAGGAATTCACCACGGTTCTTTAAATGGTACTGCTTATTTCTCACCAATTTCGGGAGTTGTATCTGATTTAGGTGTTTATCCTCTTAAAGTTTAAAAGGGAAGTCACAGTAACACAAACCTAAATTTTTAACAGTGATGAGATCTGCTTACCTCTTAAAACTTAGGGGGTTATTACACTAACTTTTCAATAATATTTGGAGGGATATCCACGGTAAAACTTAAATTCATTGTTGTGTTCACAATGGAATTTCTTCTGATTTTTTACTGTATCACAGGAACTGCTTGCGGAATAAGTTCAACTGACAATAAGTCAGCTCAGTCGGGTGAGAACTTGAATGTTGAAGCTAATAATGTAGATTTCAGTTATTATAACTATTTTTTTGGTCTTAATTCATGGGGAAATACTATAATTACAAGATGTGGCAAACTTCCTGAACTGGAAACTGAAGATCAAAAAGAAAGCTGGAACTCTAATCTTGAAGAACTCAGTAATAATATAAAAGACACGGTTGCTTCCAAATACATGTATCCTCATGGCGATGTAGTTACATGTGGGATTAATGCCAAGGGATACTTTGTGATTTTATTTAAATATGGCAATGTTGATGAGTCGCTGATAAATGATATCTACACTCTAATAGATAATTCTGCAAAAGAAATGGGTATACAGGGCATTCCTGTCGAATTTGGATATGGTATTTATCAAGCTGAAATCCCACTTGATCGGAAGTATGGCATTTATCATGAGTTTGGAGAAAGTACCGAAAATCTTTCTGAATCAGATATTCACATTATTGAAGAATATATGAAAGGAAAACCTGAACAATTCAGAGGAGAAATTGCAAGTTATGGAAAAATTCCTCTCTTAAAAGATAAAACAGATATAAATTCTTGGGGAAACAAGCTGTTTTCGATTAAAAGTATCACAGAAGAAAAAATTTCTCCATATTTTGATAGAGGTCAGGTAATAGCGTACGGAATCGAGCTTACCAGATTGTTTGTAACTATTTCCGATGATTTGTCTTCAGAAGAAAAAACTGCTTTAATTGAAGAGATTTATCAGATAATTGATGAAGATGCAAGAAAGCAAAACGTGACTGATATTCCGGTGGCTTTTGAGAGTGGGCATTATCAACTTGATGAATTAGTAGCGGAAGACGTAGGGGCAGTTGAAGAACCCGCGAATTCTTCTACATCTAGAGACCATAGCGGAGAACTCAATAATTCAAACAATAGTGATTCCGAATCTGATAATGGTAGTAGCTCAGGTGGAAATGAATTCAGAAAAAATAACTCTGCTCCAAGCTTTGGATTATTGGGAAACTTGATCTGCCTGTATGCAGTACGGAAACTCAGAAAGAAATAATACTGTATTTGATGGAAAAGTTAGAGTTGTGCAGACAGAAATGAAATCTGCCTTCAAAGCAAGAGTTGAACAGCTGGAAAAGAAACTCAATAATCACTTAGAATCCGAAAAGAAATAAGAAACAGAGAGTGGGCCCGCTGAGATTCGAACTCAGGACCTCCGCCGTGTGAAGGCGACGTCATAACCGTCTAGACCACGAGCCCATGTATTGAAATTGAAAACTAAAAAGGGTTAAGCAACCATAAAATAGAACTTCTTATGTATAAGCTTATCGCTTGCGGGCTTATTTTGAGCTTTCCCGGACCTGTTCTGTAGTTAATTTTGTATTTTTCCGGCAGGCATTTTTCGTTTTGCGGCTGAAATTTCCAGTTTTATTTCAGGAATTTTCGTTCAGGCGATAAGGTAAAAAAGTAAAAAAGTAATAATGTTACTAACTATAGAAATAATTTAATTGTTTGGTTTATATGATAGAAATCCTGAAAATCCTCTTCACAATGCCGTTTTTACTCTATGCCTGCTATACCGACCTGAAGGAGCGAAGAGTTTCAAACAAGGTATGGAAATGCATGCTTGCGTCGGGTTCAGTTTTTGTGATCTATGAATCTTTTACCGGGGGAATTCCTTACATTAAATCTCTAATTCTTTCGAGTGTTATTGTTTTTATTTCGATTTACATCCTTTTCCAGCTTGGAGCCTTCGGGGGCGGGGATGCAAAAGGCTTGATAGTGCTTTCTATCCTGTTTCCTCTCTATCCTATCTTTTTGTTTTCGGGAGAAGTCTATCCCCTTTTTGGGCTGCCTCCTATAGGGCTCTTTACCTTCACAGTGCTGGGAAACGCTCTCCTGGTAACTGTCCTCGTTCCTCTCGGGATGTTCTGCTACAACCTCCTTCACTTCTCGCATGAAATGCTCAAAAATCCTCTCTACATGTTCATCGGGTACAGGACTGAAGTTTCCTCTCTGAAAAACAAGGAACATCTGGGTCTGCTTGAAAAATTCGAGCTCAATGAAAGCGGTGTCGTCACCAGGAAGTTTGCACGGACAGGGCTAGATTTTGATGCGAACCGGAAGCCTGAACTTGAGGAATACTTAAAAAAAGGGCTAATTGAAAAAGAAGTCTGGGTTACTCCGGGACTGCCTTTCATGCTCTCAATTACAGCAGGCTTTATAACCGCAGTCGTTTTCGGAGATCTGATCTTTTATGCCGTCTTTAGCTTTTTGGGGGTTAACTGAACACCCCTCGGAAAAAACCGACTATCTGAAATAAACCGGAAGCCTGTGAAAATTTCATTTTTTATCTTTTCTGCACAACAAGCAGCCCGTAAAGAATGGTTTCTGCAATCGGAGGGTTATCAGGAGTTCCTTTTGCAATCCTTTCTTCCGGATAACCGAGGTTTTCACAGGTATAAAGCTCGGCTTCTATTCCAAGCTCTTTAAGGACTTCTGCAACCTCACGGGAACCAAATGTCTCTTCCGGCAGTAGGAAGATGTTTCTTCCGTTCTTCAACTCCTGGATCAATTCGGCTTTTGCAGGCTCAAAATCTCTGCCGTGGGCTGTTATTGCACAGAGGTTTGTCAGGTTTACTTTCGTGCGGGCGCAGGCTGCCTGCATTGAAGAGATTCCGGGAATTACGGTATCTTTCTCCCCTGCAAATTTCCCGAGCCCGGAAAACATGGGGTCTCCTGTAGACAGGACAACGGCATCTGCGGGAAGGAGGTGGAGAGACTTATAGTCTTTAATCGTCTTTGCTTCGCAGGTGATATATTCCTGTGCGAGCTCAATTGCCCTTTTTGCACCGTAAACTACGGAAGCCTTCTTTATCGCCTTTATCCCTTCTTCCGTAAGCATGCCGGGCCCGACCCCGACTCCTACCACTATCATGTTTTTTCATCCCCTCTGTTCGGTTTATTCTCACTTTAATTTTACTTTAATTCTTGCTCTAATTTTTTCTTTAATTCTTTTAATTCCCACTTTTACTGTCCATAAGGACAGACCCGTCCCTGTCAATTACAACGATTCTTGCACCCTTGCCTTTCTCGACTGCCATTTCAAAAGCTTCTTTCAGGCGCTCGTGCTCAGGAGCCTTTTCAAGCATCTCAACAACTGTTGCATACCCGCTGCCCTCAAGCATCTCAGGGTTTCCCCATTTAAGGACAAGACCGGGAAGCCCGCAGATAACAACGTCGCCTGAAGAATAACCGAGCCCTTCTGAGATCCTGCTCCCTACCATCACAACAGTATATTCAGGGAAAAGCATGTGAGAATACTTCATTCCTATCCGCCCTGTGGTCAGAACCACTTTGTCCGTGCAGCGGATCAGGTCTCCTCTCATTTCTCCTAGGTGGTCGTTCCAGGGCTCAACAAAACCTGTGCTTCCGAGGACGGAAATTCCGCCTTCAACTCCTATCCTGCTGTTCAGGGTTTCTTTCCCTACCCTTTCACCTTCAGGAATTGAAATAGTGACTTCTGCTCCTTTCAGGCCCAGTTCTTCAACGGCTTCCTTTACGGCTGCTGTTATCTGTTCCATTGGCTTCGGGTTTATAGCCGGTTTGCCTCTTGGGACCTGGAGGCCTTCTCTTCTTACAATCCCTATGCCTTTTCCTCCAAGGATGCGAATTCCTTCAATTTCTCTGGCTTCGCCGACAAATTCAAGCCCGCGTGTAATATCGGATTCGTGGTCATTGGGGATCTTCTTTACAACAGCGCGTCCCGGGGAAGACTCGCTGACTTTAAGGTGGGCTCTCAGTCCGACCGGAGTAGGGACGGATACGCTGTCAATCTTTCTCTTAAGGGAAAGGACAGCGGCTTTTGCAGCAGCACTGGCTGTGGTTCCTGTTGTATATCCCCGTTTAAGTACGGAACCATCGCTCAGGACCACGACCATGCCGGATGCCACGTTTTTTTCAAGTTCTTCCCTGGGAATCCCTGTGCGGGAAATCCATTCTTCAGGGATCTTGAAATTGTTAACAGGATCTATCATGGAAGAATACTCGGAGGTTTTTTGTTATAAATGTATTGACCTGAATACCGGATAAGAATTCGAAGAAAGAGCCTCTCTAACCTCAGATAACGCCCCAGTATCATGTAATATAACAGAACAATATGGAAATACAAAATAATTATAGAAAAGAGTGGCATCATTCCAGGAGTGGAATTTTTTTTCGTTTTTCTGGAAGTTGGGGTGTTTCTCTTGGGGGGTTTGAATGGGGGGTGTCCATTCTTTACTGGGGTTTGGGGGGTTGGGGTGTGAAAAATATTCTTTTGGAATGATGCCAGTGGGGTCAGTACTGGACCGACATCTACTCTACATATCAGTTATATTATATAAATCTATAGGAAATAATGATATATTTCCAGTTTAAACCAGTTTGATCTCTTCAAAATCAATAATCAGTATTCTTTCTATATATTCTATCGAAAGAATCCGTTTTTTATATTTATGTCCTCTCTTCCTAACAGCTCTTCTTTTCTGATTTTTTCGCTTTTTTTTCGTTAGGTAGTCAAAGTTCTTTACGGAGTTCTTGCAAACATCCTGTCCAGTTCGCCTTTCGTAAAGGTTATGACTGTAGGCCTTCCGTGAGGGCAGGAGTAGGGGTTTTCAGCGGTCCTGAGCTGCTCTATCAAATCTTCCATCTGCTTTGGGGTGCAGGCTGCCCCTCCTTTAATTGCTGCCCTGCATGCAAGGGTCTTGCTAACCTTTTCCGATATTCCTGTCTCTTTTTTGACCTTTCCTTCAGCCAGCAGGTCAGATATCATGTCATGAATTACATCAGTATCTTCAAGCCGTCCGAAAACCTCGGGCACAAAGGTGACTACATAGGTATTGTCCCCAAATTCCGAGATCCCGAAACCGTATTCCTCAAGGTAGGGTATGTATTCTTCCATGAGCACTTTTTCTTTCGGGGTGAGTTCTATCATTACGGGAGCGATCAGTTCCTGCACTCTGGATTTTTTGCTTCTCATGACCTGCTCGTAAAGGATGCGTTCATGGGCTGCATGCTGGTCAATAACTACAAGGTCTTCCCCTTTTTCAGCGAGGATATACATTCTGGAAACCTGGCCTATAATTCGGATGTCTTCGAGAAGGTCGGTATTTGCTTTTTGCTTCGGCTTCTGGCTTTGCTTTTCCTCTGCACCTGTTTTTTCGCTTACCTTCTCCTCGGGCTTCTTACTTTCCAGTTCTTTTTCTTCTACCTCTTTTTCTTCAGCCTTTATCTCTTTCGTCTTTCCTGCAAACTCAAGGAGGCGCTCGGATTTTTTCAACCTTCTTTCAGTGTCCTTTACAGGATAGGTGTAAGCCTCGAACTTCTCTCTAAGGATTCTATTTCCTCTGTCTAGAATTCCTGTTCCTTCTGAAACTGATAAAATCCCATTTTCTAATTCGATTGCTTTTCCAGCTGCTTTCTCTACCTTTATCTCGTCTGCCGCTTTTTTCTCAGGCATCAATTCCAGGTTGTCCGGTTTCTGAACCTTCTCTGATGGCTTCGGAACCTCAAATGTTTTCTGTAACCTCTTTACTTCTTTTTCCCTGATCTCCGGAGCAAGTCCGTGTTCCGAAAGGACCTTTTCAACTGCACGGATAACTGCATCCCCAATTTCCTTTTCCCGGCTGAAGCGGACTTCGGCCTTGCGGGGATGGACGTTTACATCCACTTCTCCCGGATCGAGGGTAAGGGCAAGCACTGCCACAGGATATCGTCCTTTGGGCATTTTTGTATAATACCCTTCACGGACGGCTGTAGTGATGGTTTTCGAGGTTACAGGGCGGGTGTTTACGAAAAGGAAAAGCTGGTCGCTGTCTCCTCTGTTCAGCTCCGGTTTTGAGATATAGCCCCGGATTTTAAATTTTTCTGTCCCATACTCAAGCGGCAGCATTGCCCGGGCGGTTTCAGGTCCCAGCAGGTTTACCATGCTGTTAAAAGAGTCACTTGATCCTGTATTCCTCAGAACAGGCTTTCCTTCGCTGAAAAGGGTGAAGGAAATTCCCGGATTAGCAAGGGCAAGCCTCATAACGGTATCAGTGATATGGGCAAGTTCCGTACGGTCGGTTTTCAGGTATTTTCGCCTTGCAGGCGTGTTATAAAAGAGCTCTTTTACATGCACAGACGTTCCCGGAGCAGTGCCTGCGTCAGAGGTTTCCTCTACTTTTCCTCCGTGGATTACAATTTTTGTGCCTGCAATATCTTCCGGTGGACGGGTAAGGATTTCCACCTTTGCTATGGCAGTAATGGAGGCAAGAGCTTCCCCCCTGAAACCCATTGTAGAGATCCTATCCAGATCCTCTATTTTCGTGAGTTTGCTTGTTGCGTGTTTTTTATATGCAAGGAGAGCATCGTCTCTGCTCATCCCGCAGCCGTTGTCCCTGATAAGGATGGAATGTTTTCCTCCTTTCTCAACTTCAATGCGGATTTCCGTTGCTCCTGCATCGATTGAGTTGTCTACGAGTTCCTTTACCACGGATGCGGGGCGCTCTATTACTTCTCCAGCTGCGATCTTATTTATCGTGTCCCTGTCAAGAATCCGGATTTTATTTTTCTGTTTTTCCATCTTCTCTTCCAGCTTTTTCTCAGCTTGCTTTTCTGTTTGATCTTCCGCTATATCTTCAACCTGCTCTTTCATCTGTCCTTCCATCTTTAATTCTATTCGTTTTCCTGCTTATTATTTCAGTTTTCTTCCCGCTTCTTTTAACCAAGCAGTTTTTTCAGCTCATGAAGTTTGTTCAGTGCTTCTATTGGCGTCATTTCATCCACATTCGTCTTTTTCAGGGCTGCTTCTACAGGGCTCAGCCCCCTTTTTACTTCTGAATTCCCGCTGCTGCTCCCCGGGTCAAAAAGAAGCATCTGGGTATAGCGGGCGGCTGCTTTGCCTTTTCTCTTCTTCCCGCTTTCGCTGTCTTCGGCTTCATCAAGCACGCTTTCCCTTTCGAGTTCCCTGAGGATCTCGTTTGCCCTTTCGATAACTTTTTCCGGAACTCCAGCAAGCTTTGCAACATGGATCCCGTAACTCCTGTCTGTTGCTCCCGGCACGATTTTCCGCAGGAATACTAATTCGTGGCCTTCTTCTTTTACTGCAATATGGTAATTTTTTACCCTTTTTAATTTCTCTTCAAGGGCTGTGAGCTGATGGTAATGGGTTGCAAAAAGTGCCCTTACACCTACCTTTCCTCTGTTGTGCAGGAACTCAACGACTGCTTTTGCAATGCTGTACCCGTCATAGGTGCTCGTTCCCCTGCCTATTTCATCGAGCAGCACAAGGCTTTTCGGGCTTGCGTTATTCAGGATATTTGCCAGTTCCACCATTTCGACCATAAAAGTGCTCTGCCCGCTTGCAAGGTCGTCAAAAGCACCTATCCTTGTAAAAACCTGGTCTATAATACCTATTGAGGCATAGGATGCCGGGACAAAGGAACCAGCCTGAGCCATAATTGCAATAAGGGCGGTCTGACGCATATAGGTGGATTTTCCTGCCATGTTAGGACCAGTAACCAGCAAAAACTGATTCTCCTTGCAGTCCATTTCCGTATCATTAGGGACAAAACCGCCTGCGACCGTACTTTCGACCACAGGATGCCTCCCGTCCCTGATAAGGATCTTGCAGTCTTCGGTGATCTGCGGGCGTGTGTAATTGTTATTTTCCGCAACCTCGGCAAGGTCTGCGAGGACATCAAGCGTACCTATCCTTTCCGCTGTCTGCTGGAGTTCCTTTGCATGGGCGGAAAGGGTCTCTGTGATTTCGGTGAAGATTTCATACTCCAGAGCCACGGCTTTATCGTTTGCTGTAAGTATCAGGCTTTCTTTTTCTTTGAGCTCAGGCGTAAAGAAGCGTTCCGCATTTGCCATGGTCTGTTTTCTTATATAGTCATCAGGCACCTGGCTGCTGTTTGCATTGGTAACCTCTATGTAATACCCGAAGACCTTATTGTATCCTACTTTCAGGGACCTGATCCCTGTCCTGTCCTTTTCTTTCTGCTGGAAGGCTGCAATCCACTGTTTGCTGTTGCTTGAAATATCCCTGAGATTGTCAAGTTCCTCGCTGAACCCGGGTTTTATCATTCCGCCTTCCCGGACGCTTACAGGAGGCTCTTCAACAATTGCTTTTTCTATCATTTCAGCCAGTTCTTCCAGTTCTGAAAAAGATGCAAGCCCTTCCGCAATTTCTTTTAATACCTTTGAACCGGCTTTTTCCAGAAGGCAGTCCCGGATAGAGGGCACAGCATCAAGGGATTTTTTCAGGGCTACGAGGTCCCTTGCATTGGCGTTTCCGTAGACTATCCTGCCCACGAGGCGTTCGATATCCCTCACGTCCGAAAGCCAGTCCCGGATATCGTAGCGGAGCAGAGGGTCTCCTGCCAGCTCTTCGACTGCGTCCAGCCTGAGGTTGATTTCTTCTACGGAGAGGAGAGGCTTTAAAAGCCATTTTTTCAGGATGCGGTTCCCCATCGGCGTCCGGGTGCAGTTCAGGGTCCTGTAAAGGGAATTATGGTCTCCTTCATCCCTTACATTTTTCACGATTTCAAGGTTGCGTAGGGTAATGGAGTCGAGAATCATGAATTCGGTGTTTGAGTAGGTCCTGAGGGTATTGATATGGGCAAGGTCTCTCATCTGGGTTGTCTTTGCATATTCAAGGGCAGCCCACGCTGAATAGACTGCAAGTTCCAGTTTTTCACAGCCCATCCCCTCAAGGGTTGAGACCCTGAAGTGAGTTTTCAGTTTTTCCCCTGCTTCTTCTATCCCGAAGATTTCCGGCGAAAATTGCTGTACAACCGTCTGTTCCTTTAGCCTGTCAACGAGTTCCGAATTCCCATACAGGGTTGGAGGAAGGATGCATTCCGAAGGCTTCATACGGGCAAGTTCGCTGAGTAATTTTTCAAAGTGCTCGGAGTCTGTGAACTGAGTTGTGAGGAACTCTCCTGTTGAGATATCCAGGAAAGAAAGCCCGAATTCCATCTCTTTTTCCCCTCTTTTTCCGGGCTTTCCGATCTCTCTTCCTGCAACTGCCATAAGGTAGTTATTTGACGCATCCGAGAACATGGAAGAATCTATTGCTGTTCCCGGGGTTACTACCCTGACAACACCCCTCTTTACGACACCTTTTGCCTGCTTCGGGTCTTCGAGCTGTTCACAGATGGCTACTTTGTATCCTTTGTTTATCAGCCTTGGAAGGTATGTGTCAATGGCATGGTAAGGAATTCCTGCAAGCGGCATTCTCTCTCCTGATCTGTCCTTTCCCCTGGCTGTTAGCGTAATTTCAAGCTCTTTTGCAATGGTTTTTGCGTCCTCTCCAAAGGACTCGTAGAAGTCTCCCATCCGGAAGAAGATCAGGGTGTCAGGATATGCCTGTTTGGCTTCGTAATACTGGCGCATTGCAGGTGTCATCATTTCGGTCATTTTCTTACTCACTGTAAACCTTGAATCTATAAATCTTGAATATTGATATTTGAATCTGGAACAGATCTTTAGTCTGGAAAGAGGGTAAACCGGGTACATGGCTGATTATATTTACTTATCAGCCCGGCTTTTCCCACATCTCAGTTTGAATAGAATTTGGTGATATAAGTTTGCGTATGATTCTGGTTTTAAATGGATATCTGTTTGAATATCCGTTAAAAATACCATGCCTTTATCTTGAATCATGCTTCTTATATATAATTTAACAATTCGATATTGTAAGCCTGTTCAAAGGAGGGAATTACCCTGAGCCGCGAAAAATTAGTTGAGGTCTGTCCTGTCTGTGGGAATCCGGACGTGTACTACGAGGTTGGCGGGTATGCAGGTGCGGTTTACCACTGCAAAGAATGCGGGTATGTTGGAGCTTTTGTTATCGAGGCTAATGAGGAAATGATTGAGAAAATCAAAGAGAAGTATACACGGGAAAGGGAGAAAGAGGAACACTGATATTAATTATTTCATGTTAATCTGTTATTCGAGTCCTTTTTATCTCAATTCTTGTTTTTATGTAATTTCGTGCCTTTTGCAGCCTTCTGGAAGATGGAAAAATATAACTGATTCTTTTGTAATGTCAGATTCTTTTGTAATACCGTCTTTTAAATCTGTTATTTTTTCCGGGCTAGTTACAAAATCTGCGTTTTTAATCTGCTGGCTTCCTTAAGTAAATTCTGAAT
>NZ_DAOOUJ010000018.1:0-44141 GCF_035390745.1 Methanosarcina sp.
ATTGTCTAATGTAAGTAAGCAAATATTTATCAAAAGATATAATATTTTTGGTTGAGAAATAAACAGACTAAATTAGGTACACATTCGGTTTCTCTGAATATTTCCTTGATTCTTCAGGTCATATCTTATTTAGAAATTGAGGTGAGATTTTAAGTATTTAGCTGAGGACTACCACACTTTTGGGATAAGCCTGTAAGTTCTCTTTGTATATTCTCCGTACCCTTTCACTTCCCTGATTAAGACCTCTTCCTCCAGCTTCAACCTGTACAGAAACAGGAAAATCAGCACTGCCGAGATGGAGAGAGAATAGTACGCATTGAGTATAAGGGGAATACCGACAGCCTGTAAGAGATTTCCCGCATAAGCCGGATGCCTTATGAATCTGTAAGGTCCGCTTTCTATAAGCTCATGGTTGTCTTTGATCTCGATATGGACAGAGAAGTATTTGCCAAGAGTCCATATGCCCCATGCCCTGAGGACCGTTCCGGGTACTGCCAGTACTGCTCCTGCGGCTGTAACTGCAGAGGAATACCGTGGAAAAAGGCTGTATTCGACAACCGGCACTATTAAAAGAAGCCACCAGAAGAATAAAAGCAGATAGCGAGTCCATTTGCCTGACTGTATCCCTGAAATATCTGATCCTCTGTATGCGTATTTTTCTGTCTGCAGATAGAATATGAGAATTCCTGCATAAACATAAACAGGAAGATGATTGAAAGAGTTCCAGTTCCCTTCCAGATTTATCCAGGCTGCAGCTGCCAGTAAAAGCATAAATATGCTTATGATCCAGCTTGCAGGATCTTCATTTTTATTTTTGAGCTTAACCATTTAGTATTTTAATGGAAGTAATTGTTTTTCTACATTTCCACCCCTCAGTAAACTCATAAGGGGACGCAAAAACATACCGCGCTTAAAAAAATTTAGACACATAATAAAAAGTCGTGAAAAAACCGTCAAAAATATCATTGTTGACATCCTCATCTGGCAGTATGAAAGAAGCCCTTCTTCTTATTGATATCCAGAACGACTATTTTCCAGGCGGCAGCATGGAACTTTCAGGCATGGAAGATGCAGCAAAAAAAGCAGCCTGTCTCCTTAAAGCATTCCGTACATCAGGCAAGCCGGTTTTCTTTATCAAGCACCTATCTACCAGACCCGGAGCTGCCTTTTTCATACCCGGAACCTCTGGAGCAGATATCCACGCCAGTATCCATCCCCTTCCTGAAGAAACAGTAATTGAAAAGAATTTCCCGAACAGCTTTTTTAAGACCGAACTTCTTCCGTGTCTGAAAGAAGAAAATGTGACAAATCTGGTGATTTGCGGGGCAATGAGCCACATGTGTATAGACACAACCGTCAGAGCTGCAAAAGAACTCGGTTTTACATCCATACTGATTGCCGATGCCTGTGCCACCCGCGACCTTAAATTTGAAAATGAGAAGGTGCCTGCACATACAGTTCATGCGGCTTTCATGGCTGCCCTGGACGGTATGTTTGCAAATGTTATGACTGCAGAAAAATACCTTTCACAAACTTAATTTTTCGGACCTTTTTTAATTTTTCAATTTTTTGAGTATTTTTTTCAAAAATATTTTCGGGATAAAACATAGTAATAAAAATGTAAAAGAAATGTAAATAACCAGTGTATTCCTGCAGAAAGAATGCCGGCATTATAAATTTTCAGTTACTGGCTTTCCGAACTTACAACAGGATATCCCGCACCTGTCCAGGCGGTAATCCCTCCCTGCATATCGTAGACCTGCGAGTATCCGGCGTTTACAAGGATTTGGCTTGCTGAAGCGCTTCTGCTACCTGATCTGCAATAAACCAGTATTTTTTTGTCTTCAGGGATTTCGTTTATCCGGGCTTCCAGCAACTGATCAGGACTCAAATTTGACCCGCCGGAATTCTTAACAGGAATCAGGGTCGCACCTTCGATATGTGAAGAATTAAACTCGGAAGGCGTACGGACGTCAAGCACAAATACGTCTTCTTTTCCGACCATTTTCTTTGCTTCTTCAATAGTCACATTCTGAATCCCTGCAGGACTGTCTCCACTCCGCGAAGCAAAGATCATTACTGCAATCAAAAGCACCAAAAAAGAGGCAAAGTATACTAAATTTTGTTTATTCAACAAAAGCTCCTCCATATATTGATAAAAGGTAAAGATATGAGAAACGATAAGAGAACCATTTATAGGCGAGGATCTCATAAACTGTTTCTAAATAATAACAGGCTTACCTGAATATAAAACAATTCCAGAGTGTTCGGAAGATTTTATCGCACAAAAAGAATATAAAGAACTCGCTTCCAATTTCAGAGTAATAAATGTGCAGACTAAAAAACTCCTGAGGATGCAGCAAGTGGATAAACTGAGCCTGGACGAAAAAGTAGATTCCCTTATAGGGAGCGGAATCAGAATCCTGAATAAAGCGTATGCGCTTGAAAAAAAACCTGTAGATATAGGGCACGGTGTTCTCCTGTACCCATCCGAATTCCACCTGATTGAAACTGCTGGTAAAAACCCGGCGGAAAACCTGACTTCCATAGCTTCCCGTCTCGGAGTGACAAAAGGGGCAATCTCCCAGATGGTCAAAAAGCTTGAGAAAAAAGGAGTCATAAAAAAGGTCCGCGTTCCAGGGAATAAAAAAGATATCCTGCTCGAACTAACAGATTTCGGGAAGGAAGCCTTTGAGTGGCATAAATCCCTCCACGAATCAATGGAGACCGGAATAAGGAAAGAACTTGAGAAAATGAGCGATGCTGAAATAGAGACAGTTCTCAGGGTCTACGGGCATCTTGAAGGGATGCTTGACCTGTGCATGGAGAGGTACAGATAAAAAAAGTATGCATCAAATCCCGAAATAATCAGATGCAGAATTTCAAACCCCAGCCTGAAAGATAATTTTTGTTTAGCAGCTAAATTAAAATAGTAAATCTGCAGATAGATAGTATAGCTACTATACAATATTAGACAAAAACAGGTGAGTAAAGTGGAATATGAATTCACTCCAATATCTCCCGAAGATAGGGAAGCTGTAATTGATACTTTCAACTATTATATTGAGAACAGTTTCGCCGCTTATCCTGAAACCAGAGTTCCTTACGAGTTCTTCAACTTCTTTCTTCAGGCTATTTCAGGGTATCCGAATGCTGTTGTAAGAGATAAAAATAAAAACTTCGTGGGCTTTTGCATGCTCCGCCCCCATTCGCCAGTGCCCACTTTTTCAGGAACAGCTGAGATTTCGTATTTTATCAGGCCCGAGTACACGGGAAAAGGAATTGGCTCCCTGATGCTCGAATATCTCATTTCTGGCGCCGGGGAAAAGGGGCTGCACTGCGTCCTGGCAAGCATTTCTTCCCTCAATGAAGGAAGCATTCGTTTCCACAGCCAGCACGGGTTCTCAGAGTGTGGGAGATTCAGGGAAGCAGGGAAAAAGAAAGGAAAATTCTTCGATACGGTATGGATGCAAAAACTGCTGTAAAAGCAGTAAGAATGGATTTTAGAAAATCTGCAGAATGGTGAGAGACCGGAATTTAAAAATTTATTTTTTTCGTTCCTGATACCTGTAAGTGAATAAACAGGCAAAATAGAAATGGTCAAATTACAAAATACAAAACAGTGTATTCATAAATAATGGATTTTTATAAAAAGTGTATTTTCCTGACAGGAGTCGAAAAAAAGATATATGGATAAAATATATTTCCGCCCATGGTGGAATTTTCAGTTATAGTAGGCTCAACAGGGGTACTCCTGTTACTGCTGGCTTTTCTTCTGAATCTCTTCAAAATCCTGATGCAGGACACAAAGACCTATGCAATGCTAAATGTAGTCGGTGCAGGGCTTTCATGCTATGCTTCCATACTTATTGACTACATGCCTTTCGTGATTCTTGAAGGAACATGGGCGCTCGTAGCTTTTATAGGTCTGGTCAGGCTGTTTAAAGTCCAGGAGCAAGCCTGAAATAAGAACAAAAAAGATCTAATAAATTAGATAGCAGGGGCAGTTATCCCTGCCATCCAACTGTAGTTTAGTTTAGTTTGTCTCTCCTATACAGAAAACCCCCAAGAAGGAGTACTACAAGCAGCCCGATAATGAAGTAAATCATTCCGGAACTATGTTTGCTTAAGTTATCTTCCTGGGATACACCAGTGTCTTCTGCCTGCTCAGACTCCATTTCAATATCTAATTCAATATTTTCGTTTTGATCGGAACTTTCAGTATCAGGCAACATCTCAATCACAGTCTTTTCAGCCGTAATTGCAAAAGGCGAGAATCCAGGAGTTTCCGATACAAAATACAGATATCTGTTATCTTCTCTGAGCAGAGTGGTCGGGAGTTCATTCCATTTTTTGTCACTGTACCTGTTCAGGAGAATCGAAGACCAATTAATATCTTTATCTTCTAGCCAGGATTTTTTTACCCTGAAGCATACAGTTGCATTTTCTATATTCTTTTCATTTGCATATCCTCCGTTTCCAACCCAGATATTCAGGTAACTGTAAACCTCTCCCTGGGGTGCATCCGGGGTAAGAGTGGACTGATTTTTCAGCATTTCAACAATGGCTGTTGTTTTTCCAGCGGTCTTCCTGGGGTCAAAGCTTAAATAAACAACAGCAGTGACATTCTTCGGGAAATTAAACTTTACATGGTTTCCGCTTGTAATGAAAACCTGGGAAAGCTCCTTAACTTCAACATTCTTTGCAGGTTCAGGAGATCCGCCTCCACCGCCTCCTCCACTGCTTCCGCCGCTGCTTCCTCCAATGCTCTTCCTATCTACAATTATTGCAGCAGTTTTTTCATTCTTGCCTTTTGCATTGATGGCAGTCAGTTTAGCGGTGTAAGTTCCTGGAGAAACATACTCGTAAATAAAGCTTGAATCGTTTGAATCTTCGATTCCATCACCATTAACATCCCAGCTTCTGGATGTTGCATTTTGCGAACGGTCAGTAAATGTCACTGAAAGCGGGGCATAACCGCCTGTTACACTGGTACTGAAATCAGCTACAGGAAGAACAAGTTCAGGTTTAACTAAAACAGTTATCGCAGCTAACTTTGAATTTGTACCGTTTTCATTACCTGCTGTCAGGTTAACTGTATAAGTTCCTGCAGAAGAGTAAGTATGCATCGGATTCTGTTCAGTTGAATTAGAACCATCGCCAAAGTCCCAGTTCCACCTAGTTGCATTTTTAGAACTGTCATTAAACTGAACGGACAGAGGAGCATAACCTTCAGAAACATTACTGCTGAAATCCGCTACAGGAAGAACGAGTTCAGGTTTAACTAAAACAGTTATTGTACCGAAGGTTGAATCTGTACCATTTGAATTTATTGCTGTCAGATTAACGGTATAAGTTCCTGCAGAAGAGTAAGTATGCATTGGATTTCTGTCTGTAGAGTCAATTTTTCCGTCGTTTTCAAAGTCCCAGTTCCATCTGGTTGCATTTTTCGAACTGTCGTTAAACTGAACGTCCAGAGGAGCATAACCACTGCTAACGTTACTGCTGAAGTTTGCGGTAGGAAGAACGGGTTGAGGTTTGACTAAAACATATATTGTAGCTAACTTGTAATCTGTACCATTTACATTTCTTACTGTCAGGTTAACCGTATAAGTTCCAGATTTATAGAAAGTATGCAATGGATTCTTCTTAGTTGAACTGGAACCATCGTTAAAGTCCCAATTCCATGAGGTTGCGTTTTTCGAACTGTCGGTAAACTGAACCGAGAGAGGTGCATAACCACTGCTTACATTGCTACTGAAGTTTGCAACAGGAAGTACTGGTTCAGGTGTGGATAAAGCAGTTATTGTACCAAAAGTCGAATTGGTACCGTTTCCATTCCTTACTGTCAGGTTAACTGTATAAGTTCCTGCAGAAGAGTAAGTGTGAGTAGTGTTCCGGTCAGTTGAATCCACAGTTCCGTCGTTTTCAAAGTCCCAGTACCATTCATCTGCATTTTCCGAACTGTCGGTAAACTCAACATCAAGAGGTGCATAACCACTGCTTACATTGCTGTTGAATTTTGCAACAGGAAGTACTGGTTCAGGTGTGGATAAAGCAGTTATTGTACCAAAAGTCGAATTGGTACCGTTTCCATTCCTTACTGTCAGGTTAACTGTATAAGTTCCTGCAGAAGAGTAAGTGTGAGTAGTGTTCCGGTCAGTTGAATCCACAGAACCGTCGTTTTCAAAGTCCCAGAACCATTCATCTGCATTTTCCGAACTGTCGGTAAACTCAACATCAAGAGGAGCATAACCACTGCTTACATTGCTGTTGAATTTTGCAACAGGAAGAACGGGTTCAGGTGTGGACGTCAATACAAGAGGCAGGTAGTCTGTAAAATTAGTCCCTTCATACTTTGTATCAGCAATTCCATCCAGATCTGAATCTTTAGCATTTTCCGAAAAACCTGATCCATCTGGTTTTGCCCAGAAATTACCCGCAATATAGGGACCGCCTATAATATTTTTACCTTCGGTTTTCGTAGTATTCCATGTATTATTGTAATTCTGGATATCTGTATTAAAGGTGTTATTTAGATAGTTATTAAAAACAGTGTTGTTGTCGCTGCCTTTACACATGTATAAGCCTGAAACGTTATTCAAAGAAACAATATTCCCGAAGACTATATTTCCATCTGAGGAATCCAGACTGATACCGTGAATGGTTTCGTTAGCTGTGTTTCCTGAAATTGTGTTATTGTTTGAAAGCGATATCCACATCCCGTGCTCAGTATTATTCGAAACATCGTTGCCTGATATTATATTCATGCTTGAGTTTATCAGGTAAAAACCAAAACGGTTGTACTGCGCCGTGTTATTAATTAAAGAGTTGTTGCTGCTAAAGGATGTCAGGTAAAAACCATTCTCTGTGTTTGAGTTTACATGGTTACTGGTCAGGTTATTATTGCAGCATTTATTCTCAAGAACAATACCATGTCTGTTTGAATCTGCCCTGTTATCAGTAATAGTGCAGTTACTGCATGTAGATAGACGGATCCCTGTCACACCAGTATATCTATCTGCTGTAACTTTAAACCCGCTGATTGTTGTGTTGTTTGCTCTCACCCAAAATAGATATTGATTGTCACTATTCGCCTGAATTATTGTATCTTCAGGATTTCCGGACTCTGACCTGATTGTGAGATTCTCTGTATTAATCTCAATAATGCCTGAATAGGTCCCCGGTTTTACGATGATTATATCACCTGAGTCTGCCCTGTTCACAGCGTCCTGTATCGAATTCCCCTGCTCGACAGTTATCTCAGCCGCTGCTCCGATTCCAGAACATAAGGTGAATATGGTTAAAGCGATTAGCATAGTGGTTATTAATCTCTTCATTTAAATCCTCCAACATAAAAATAAAATTCAGGGCTTACTGGGTTAACCACGAAACACCAAGAAATCAGTTAAAAAGGCCTGGAAATGGGTACACAAATGTAAGTTTTTCACAAACTCATATCTGCCTGATCATAGCGCCAAAGTAGCCATAGAAATAACGCCCTGACATTTAAAAGTAATTTAGACAATGACGATTAAACAATATAAGTATTTCGACACAGTTATTTTAAAAGACACCATAAATTTTCAAAGGATAGAAATCAATACCGAAACTCACGCAAAAACCCATATTGTATCCCCAGGCAACTGATATGGAAAAACAAACCGTGAAAACGATGTAAAGAAATTAGATGAAAAACAGGTTTTTGGAAACAAATCGTTAAACAGGCTTTAAGTGGGCTTCAAAAGCAAAGGACAAAATACGTTCTCAGGTTCAATCCGAAAGGCATAACTTTAATTAAAAATATGGCAAATGGAAAGTGGTTTTACTGACGTAACTTTACTGGCAATTACAGGAGTTATTATAATGGAAGATCTAATACGTTTTTTTAAAAAAGATAAGTTCGCTGTACATTCAGGAATAGAACTGCTGGAAGCTGCCCCGGGATATGCAAAAGCCAGGATGAAGATAGAAGAAAATCACCTCAATGCATTAAAAGCAGTGCAGGGAGGCGCGATATTTACCCTTGCAGACCTTGCTTTTGCCGCAGCCTCAAACGCATACGGAATTGCTGCAGTCGGGATCAATTCAAACATCTCTTTTGTAAAAGCTGCAACAAAAGGAACCCTCACAGCCGAAGCAAAGGAAACTTCAATAAACCCCAAAATTGCTACATACACCGTGAATATCACCGATGATGAAGGAGACCTTGTAGCAATATTTATGGGAATGGTTTACAGGAAAAAATTTACAATTGATTTTTCGGATGTTTAAATCCATAAATCTCAGGATTCTGCTGGAAATAAGTACCGTGGGAAATTTCTTACTTTCAGCCCGAATCTGACACTCTTCAAATACAGACCCCCTCAAAATCCAGAACAGAGCTTTTTTCCTGCAACGCCCTCACCAGACAAATGGCACAAGGCGGTACCTTACCTTTTTTGTATATTCCTTATATCCTGAAAGTTCCTCGTAGAGCATCCTGTCTTCAAAGTATGTGCGAAAAACAAAGGCAAAAGCAAGCAATACTGCAGGGATCAGCCCATAAAGAGAACCGATAATAAACGGAGCACAACCGTAAAACAGAATCATTCCAGCATAACCCGGATGCCGGATAATCGCATACGGTCCCGTTGAAACAACCCTGTGATCCCTTTCCATCTGGACCCTGGCTGCGGTTTCAAAAAACCTGTTTTCAACCATTGCCCACACTACAAACACCCAGCCTACAAAGAACATCATCACGCCGACTGCTAAAAATCCCATTCCGGTGCTGGAAAGATGTAATCTCCCTGCATCGAGCCCGCAAACAATAAAAATCAGGAAAAGAAATACGAAATAAAGCACTGCAAACAGTTTATCCCACCACTTCATTTCTCCCCATTTCATTTCGCTCCGTGATCTTATGATCTCAGGATTGAACCTGAGTAAAATAACCATATTGAAGAGCAGCGAGATTACATAAAGGCCAAAGAAAAACCATGCCCTGGGCAGGTCAACCCTGCCGGCTGAAAGAAAAAACACTACCATAAACAATAATAAACCCACGAGAACCTGTAATGCTCGCCTGAAAAATACCTTCCAGAATACTGCATTATTTTCTACCATACCTACCCAAGAAAGGATTATTTTTAAGCCATTAAAAGATTTCACTTGATGAACTTTCCTGCATTTAATAAGAAGGGCGTATCCCAACAAATCAGCAGGGAGAAAAGTAACACGAATTTAAAGTAAATGTATACTCAGGAAAGAATTATAGTTTTGAGAACTCGAACTCACGTAAGGATGCCATAATAACATGAGAAAAGTTAGGGAATTCAGGTCCAGACATGGGCACGTAGCCTGTAACTCTTTTTTGTCATGACACTTCGTTTTAAAAACTGAGTTAAAGAATTTATATAAAAGTTCTATTTTTTTAATTCAGACAACAGGTTTACATATGTGAATTGGCATGGTGTTGGGGCGTAGGTATTCACTTATTAAAAGTTCCACCGGAACTTTCCTAAATAAACGGAGGCATCAAAAATAAGCAAATTAACTACTTTATTAGCAGTTCTTCTTATTTTGACAATGATATCTGGGATCGGAGCCGCGTCTGAGATTTCAGTCCAGCCAGGAAATTCAATTCAAAGCGCTGTGAACAATTCAACCTCAGGCGATGTAATTACCGTAAGCCCCGGGACCTATACCGAAAATATCAAAATAACCAGGGATAATATCACAATCAGGTCAGAATCAGGAAACCCTGATGATACAATAATTCAAGCCGGAAATCCAGATGCTAACGTGCTCCTCCTGAAAGCAAATAATATAACAATTAGCGGGCTTAAGATTCTTGGAGCTACAGACCCCGCCCACTCAGGAATATATCTGTCTTCATGCAGGAACTGTACTATTGATAACAACAAATTTTTGAATAACGGGCTTGGAATCTATACCCTGTATTCCAGAGAAAACATAGTTTCAAACAATACAGTTACGAATAATGAAGAGTATGGGATTGCTATTCAAAGTTCTGAAAACAATACCCTCTCAGGAAATACGGCTTCTGACAATACCAGAGGAATCCATTTTGGCAACTCTGATGGCAACACATTCTCAGGCAACATTGTTCAAAACAATAGCGTATACGGTTTTTATATCTGCCCTCGAAGCGACAGGAACCTTATTTACAACAACTACTTCAACAACACCAATATGACCATTAAAAACGGAGAAGGAAACTCCTATAGCACTACGAAAACCGCAGGCACTAACATTTTAGGCGGATCGTATATAGCAGGTAACTTCTGGGGAAGACCCGACGGCACTGGATTTTCCCAAACCGCAGTGGATAAAGACGGGGATGGCATTGCTGACTCCGCATATCAGATAGCAGGCAGCAACTATTCGGATTACCTGCCTCTTGTAAACTCTTCGGAATCATCCCTGCAGCAGTAAGTCAGGCATTGATCTACTCTTGCTGGTAGATAGAAAATGAACCACAGTAGAAATCTGGCTGAAGAAAAGGAATCTCCAGAAGGATTTCTACTAAAGCTTTTTTATTTTTATATGATAAGTGATAATAATAAAGATAAAAATACAGCAATTTAATACAAAATAGGAGTTAAAAAAGAGTTAATTTAATTATTTTTCGATGCGACTGCCGGGATTCGAACCCGGGTTCTAAGCTTGGGAAGCTCAGGTCATAGCCACTAAACCACAGTCGCAAACTGCTTTAAGTAACTGCTGTGTATTCTTCTCATGCATCTGTTAGATATTAAAGTTTTCGGTAAGAGGAATAAGATGCAGGAGAACACTGATTTACATCTTGAAGGAAGAAAATATCTTTTTTGGAAACTTGAGGGCGCAAAGCGATAAGACAGGGAAGCGAACAGTTATTGTAGAAAATTTCAAACTGCTTTTAGGAGAAGGGAATTGGCGCGGTTTAAAGAGTTTGCAGAGCTTTTGAGGAGCTTGAAAAGATCACGTCGCAGAAAGCAAAGTTACTTTCTCAGATACCGATTGAGATAGTGGAAAAACTAATAAAGGAATAAAAGTTCAAATTGATATAAAATCGATTAAACTAAAATCAGGCAAAAGGTTAAGATAATGGTTTCAAAGGACCTACCTTTCACAAAAGAAGATATCCTGAAAATAATGGAAAAATACCCCACTCCGTTTCATATTTACGATGAGAAAGCCATTCGGGAAAATGCCAGAAGAATGAAATCCGCCTTTAAAGATGTCCCGGGCTTTAAGGAGTTTTTTGCAGTAAAAGCTCTCCCCAACCCCTTTATCCTTAAAATCCTGAAAGAAGAAGGTTTTGGGGCAGACTGCAGTTCCCTGCCGGAACTGATCCTTGCGGAAAAAGCAGGGATGACCGGTGATGACATTATGTTCAGTTCCAATGATACGCCAGCTGAAGAGTTTGTAAAAGCAAAGGAGCTTGGCGGCTTTATCAACCTTGACGACATCAGCCACATTCCCTACCTGGAAAAGTACGCAGGGCTCCCTGAGATTGTTTGCTTCAGGTACAACCCTGGACCCCTGAAAGAAGGAAATGCGATTATAGGAAAACCGGAAGAGGCAAAATATGGCTTTACACGGGAGCAGATGTTTGAAGGGTACAGAATCCTCAGGGACAAAGGCGTAAAGCGTTTTGGAATGCACACAATGGTTGCCTCTAACGAGCTTAATCCCGATTACTTCGTCGAAACCGCAAGGATTCTCTTCGAACTCATAGTTGAGATCTCAAAGGAACTGGGAATCCATTTCGAGTTCGTGAACCTCGGAGGAGGAATAGGTATCCCCTACAGGCCGGAACAGGAGCCTGTCTCCCTTGAAGCTGTGGCTAAAGGTGTAAAAGAAGCCTATGATGCCACGATTACAGCTAACGGGCTTGCTCCTCTCAAAGTATATCTCGAGTGCGGCAGAGTTATCACAGGTCCCTACGGATATCTAATCTCACAGGTCAGGCACTTGAAAAGCACATACAAAGACTATGTGGGCCTGGACTCCTGCATGGCAAACCTGATGCGGCCCGGGATGTATGGAGCCTACCACCACATTACCGTGCTCGGGAAAGAAAAGAAGGCGCCAACCCACAAATATGATGTAACCGGCTCGCTCTGTGAAAACAATGATAAGTTTGCAATCGACAGAATGCTTCCTGAAATAGAAATAGGAGACATTCTGGCAATTCACGATACGGGTGCGCACGGGCATGCGATGGGTTTCAATTATAATGGGAAACTCCGCTCTGCAGAACTCCTGCTTAGAGAAGACAGAAGTGTAGTACAGATCCGCAGGGCAGAAACCATTGAAGATTACTTTGCAACCCTCGATTTCGAGCAGTTGAAAAGTTTCAGGTAAACGATTTTTCAGAAGAATTAGAGTTAAAAAGTAACGGGCGGAAAAAATCCGGGTTTTCTAAATCCGCCTTTTCCTTTTGAAGGTTGAATTATTCTTAATTTTTTGCGCTTTATTGGATTTATTATTCAAATTGTTATTTAACAAATATCCAAAATCTAATCTTTACTTAATTTCTGATCTTTACTTGATTTTTTATTCAGGGCTTTCTTGTCGATTCCCTGTCAAAAAAGATATTTTTCCCTTTGATGCTGAGCGGAATTCCCATTGCAACGTCTGCATCGATCATTTCAAAATAGCAGGCAGCCGCTCCGGCAGAATACATGACCCTGTTGTCAATACAGAGATCCTTTGCTTTTGCAGTAGCAGAGCCGACAGCAATTCCGAGGTCGACGTATTTGATCATGCACTGGGGACCGAAGAATTCTTTCTGAACCTTCTCCTTTTCAAGCATCTTTTTGCAGGTATCAAAACCGCAGGCTCCGCAGTCAAGACCAGCTGCTCCGGAGGCTTTGAGACCGATAAGGACAATTGCATCCGCGTCCCTTACGTTCTTTGCATCCCTGATGAGAAACTTAAGGTCCTTAATCTCACTGAGTTCTTCCATCCTGCCGGCAAGTTCGGTTTTTTCTTCAGGAGAAAGTAGACAGGTTATGATATCGTCAATACCTTTGCCCTTCGGAGCTGTACGGGCTGCAGTAAGGATAATTTTTGCAAGCGTTTCAATAGATTCGAGTTCGGGGTTCAGTTTCATGAGAAGAAATTGGGAATAATCTTATTTGATCTTATTTATGCCGCGGAGCTGAGAAATATGCTGTAATTTTAGCTTTACTCACAAACCTATATGGAGACTTATGCCAATATATTAATGATCAGATATGACTCCCGAAGAAGCTGCAAAAAGGAAAGAAGAATGGGTCTCAAGGATGAAACGCGAAGGCAGGATGAAAGAAGATATGACCGAAGACCACAAAGCCTGTCTGAATGCCCTCCAGAACCCCACCAGAAGAAAAATCCTTAAAGCCCTTGACGGGCGCAGGATGACCTTTGAAGAAATTAAAGCTGAGTTCAAGCTCACTGATTCCCAGGCAAACTATAATCTGAGTACTCTGGAAAGTACTCTCTGTATCGAAAAAGAGAACCACGAGGGGGTTCAGTATTACATCCTGACCCCGAGAGGAGAAGGGTATGTGGAAAACGTGGAGCTGAAGAAGTAAGAGTAATAGTGCTCTGCCTTTATTACTCTGCCTTTATATTTATTCCAGAAGCCATTTCCAGATGGGTTTAACTATAATTTTTTTACCCCGAATAGTCTCTTCGAACTCTTCGGTTTCTGTAAGGATCAGCCCTTTTTCGAGCCCATAAGCTTCCAGGGCTTCAAGAAGCACGCCGTATTCACGCTCCCTGTTGCCGGTCAAAGCCATAGTTACCTGTATAGCTTCCACAGGCTTTTCGTTTTCAGTAACAATGAAATCACATTCCTTACGAGCTCTGTGGTAGTAAAGCTCCATATTCCTCCTTTTAAGTTCAAGGAAAACAAGGTTTTCCAGCATTCTCCCCCGGTCCCGGGAAAACTTGAAGGATATGAGGTTTATGAAGGCTGAATCAATTGCATAAACCTTTTTAGGGGCATAAATCTGTTTTTTGAGGGAAAAGTCATATTTCGGGATAGTGAATACCATATAGGAGTTTTCCAGATAACCTATGTAATTCTTGACTGTATTTGCACTTCCCAGACCCAGCATTTTCTGCAGTTTGCTGTAATTGATCTCGCTTGAGTAATTTGAAAAAAGGTAAAGAGCAAGCTCCCTCAGGGCTTTTTCATCGCCGAGCCCATAACGGACCAGAATGTCTTTGTAAAGGATATTTTCATAAAGGGTCTTCAGGAGTTCGGCGTTCTCAAAACGCAGGTACTCTGGGATACCCCCTTTTTCCAGATATTCATTGAAAGCACCCTTGATAAGACCCCGCTCTTCAGTTAAAGGTTCTTTTGGAGAAGGTATGCCTTTGAATTTAAGGAACTCCAGGAAAGAAAAGGGATAAAGCTCCAGCCCCACATAACGCCCGGTTAATCTGGTTCCGAGTTCCCGGCTAAGAAAAGAGGAATTGGAACCTGTAATGATGAACTTGAACCCTCTTTCATACATCCTCCGGACGAAGAGCTCCCAGCCTTCAACGTTCTGGATTTCATCAAAGAAAAAAACCTGGCTTTTTCCGAACAGCTCAATAAACGTCTCATACAGGAGATTAAAGTCCCCTGCTTCAAAACCAATCAGGCGTTCATCCTCGAAATTCAGGTAGTAAACCAGCTCTTCCCCGTAGAAATTTTTATGGATCTGCTTCAGGAGAGTACTCTTTCCAGAACGCCTCAAACCAGAAATCACAAGCACGTGAGGGAGTTTCAAGAATTCAGAAACTTTTTTAAGGGCTTCCCTTTCAATAAGCCCTTCAGGTCCTTCTGCCTCAAAAACTGCCTTTTGCTCGCGTATGATTTCTTTCAATACCTGTAGATCCATAATATCCTCAATTAAAATGAAGATCTATCCTTATAAAGTCTCATTTAGAATGAGACTTTTGGTATATATAAGCTCATCCTGAATGAAATAACTTTCCATCATCTCTGAGAGAACAGAAACTGGAAGGAAAAGCTTGGCGAAAACAACAGGAAGCAGATAAAGAATGAAAAGTAAAGTAACCTGAAGTCAAGAAATGGAATAGCCCGGAACTTAATAGCCCGGAACTTAAAACTTCAACTGAAAAAGAGACAAAAGGAAAAAATAGACCCGGACATCAAAAAAGAGAATTTTGGAAGGCTTAAACGCCTTCGTACTTTTTCAGAATGTCCTCAAAGGAATCCGCAACAATACCGAGCTTTTCCTTTCCGAGCCCGAAGGTGCTGAGCTTGAAATATTTGGTAAGCCCGGACTTGATGCCGTGAATATTGCGCTCTTTGAGCTCCTTGTAAAGGAAGTACCTTCCGTTCTTAACTTTTTCCGAGATTTCGTAGAATCCCGGAGCTTCGAAGAACATAAGGTCGTGAGAATGGGGTTTCTGCCCGCGCTGGATAAAGCCCAGGCCTTCAAGCTTTGAAGAGAACCAGCGGGCATTTTCAACCTCCTGGTCCCAGTTACGTGTTCGCTTTACAACTTCGGGGAAAGAAGCCATAAGGGTCATAACCGTCGCTCCACGAGCAGTGCACCCGAGAAGTTCGACTTCTTTTACCTTGTTGTGTGTGGATTTCCTGAAGACAACCGGAGCATATTCCTTGCTTACACCCAGTACTCCGACAGGGCCTGAAGCTGCCATGGACTTATGACCGCTGCCCACGATAAAGTCAGCCCCGATCTCTTTTGCAGAAACCGGCATTCTTCCCACGCAGTATGCACCGTTCAGAAGAAGGGGTACATCATACTCGTGGCAGACGGATGCAATCTTTTTAGCGTCAGGAATGTTTCCGTAGCTTCCGTCAGGATAAGTAACAAGTGCCAGAGCTGGAGGTTTTCCGCTTTCCCTGATGACTTCTTCGATTGCCCTGCCATACCCTTCCGGGTCAAGGTAATATTCAGGGCTGCCCGCATGCGGCACCACTTTGATATTCAATCCTGCTCTCTCGGCTGCAACGTAAGAAGAATAGTGAGCAAGCCCGTCAAGTACGATCCAGTCTCCGGGCTTTCCAATGGAATGCATAACAGCAAACTTTGATTCTCTTGCCCCGTTTGTAACCCTTGCTTCATCACAGCCCAGAAACTCAGGAAGGGCCTGGTGTACGAAATCATGGATCGGAGGCTTTTTGATCAGATCGAGAACTCCGCCACAGAAGTCACAGACAGAGTAGCCGTCTCCCCATTCGACAAGTGCCTGTTTGGCAGCCTCGGTCAAAAGCCCTCCTGTCTGAAGAGGGTCGATATTTATGCTGCCAAGGGTCTCTCTCTTTATGAAACAAAACTTCTGTAAGGATGAGTCATCAAGTTTCATTTTCTTTATACCTCATAAGAACTGTAAATTCCTGATTTAAAGTGTGAATTTTACCTTATTATAAAAATTATTTACCGATAGGTTCGATATTTTTTTACGTAAACTAAAACTGCTTAAGGCTCTGAACAACCACTGATATGCCGAGAACTCATAAAAAAGTATTCCAGAACAATTGAAACAATCATAAAAGAATCAGAGTAAGGCAGAAGATCAGCGCTTTCTCTTTATTCTCTAAAGCCGCCGATGAAAAGAGAAAATGAGCAAAACGCCTTAAAAAGACGTCCTGCGCTTCCCAGCTTCAGGCGTTTGCTGCCCTGCTGAAGACATCGATGAATTCGTCGCATTGAGAAACAATGATTGCTGCCGTTTCCTTTAAAACCTGAATCGGATCCGCACCATTGGTCTTGATATAAAGGACAGGTTCACTGATGCTCACATATTTCATATCGTAAAAAGCTGTTTCAACCCTTTCATCTTTAATCAGGAGGTCCTTAAGAAGATTAAGAAGGGTATGGGTTTCGCCTCTGAGCTCGACTTCAAGCTCATTATTTGTTTTATTAAGAATGTTCAGTTCCACTGGTGACCACCTGTAAATGGTGAATAATATAACCGGTTATGAATAGCTGCCTTGAAGTGCATGGTACGCCATAAGTAAAGTGGGGAAGAGAAATTACCTGATTCCTTTCCCATACTCAGTTGAGATCTTACGGGTTTCAGTCATATTGCAGACCGGACATTTAAGCTTTTTCCCTTCCAGCTCAAGATCTCCTCTGCATTTTGAGCAGTAAGCTTTTACAACTCCAAGAGAATCTTCAGCTGTAGTAAGTCGCATTCTCTCAACATCAACAACCCTGGCTCTTACGATATCAGAAGACCTGAACTCATCTCCAAGCCACTTAACGTAGGAATCCCTTACACTTGAGACATGAATATCTCCGGGTCTTACATTGACGATTTCCCTGTTTTCTTTTCCTTCAATTCCTGCAATTTCCACCATTGCCCCGGATTCACGTACATCGGTGATCCTGCCGTATACAATATCTCCTGCTTTCAGGACATTTGGAGTAACAGTGTTTGGCTTTACCGAGACTATTCTGGCTTTTCTGTCAATGAGTACATTACCCGTAGCAGTAGAATAGATATCTCCTGCAATTACTGCAGTTCCATCTCCTGGTTTGAACTCCTCTGTAGTACCGACAAGCTCCCCAGGAAGAACAAAGCCTCCTTTTTCAAGGTCTTCTTCGGCTGTTACGGCTTCTGCAGGCGGTCTGAAACCCGGGGCTTCCCTCCGATCTCTGGGGCCGCCGCCTTTCTTGGGATAGGAGAATTTTCTCTTTTTGTCAGAGTCTCCTCTGAACTGGTCTTTTGACTGGCCTCTGGGTTGTCCTCGGGACTGATCTCTTGACTGGTCTCTGGGTTGAGATTTAAACTGAGACCTGTGCTGGCCTTTAGGCTGGTCTCTTGACTGGCCTTTAAACTGAGACCTGGGCTGATCCCTCTGCTGACTCTTAAATTGGTCCCTGCTTTCTTCACTCACTGGAACCGGTTTTTCAATTCCAGGCTTTGCATCACCAGGACCCGTTAATTTTTTCCTAGTAGTCTTATTTTTTCGAATTCTAATCATGATCCCTCATTCGAATTATCGCTATTAGTGATATAGGTAATCGTTGTAACAATTTTTCTAACCATCATGGAAATTCTGGCGGAAAATCTTCTGCAATATGGATTTATTCTCTATCTTATGATCTTTTCCTTGTTCAATAGCTTATTAATTCCGCCTTTAAGAATGGAGAATGAAGACATAAGCTGTAAAACATGATGCCTGAAATGGCTCCAGAACCAGGTTTTATTCGTGAACAGCAATTCTGTAAATCTCTACCTCAATCACTTCTCTTTCTTTTTGATGAAAATCGAAAGTCCTCTTTAGAGGGAACTTCGCAACGTACGAGTGAGTAATGACCGCAGGCTTAATGAACTTTTGGATAAAAGCAAGGCTTCCGCGGTTGTGGATGGAATATATCACTTCACTTGTTCTTAATGCTGACGAAAGAAAGGGCCTGTCCCTGCCTTTGACTCTTGCCCCGAAAGGAGGGTTCATGATTGTGGTTTTTACCCTTTCCGAGACTTCCGAGATGTCGGAACAGATGAATTCAACCTCAACCCCAAGCTTTTCAGCATTTTTTCTTGCGACCTCAAGAGCTTTTGGGTCAGTATCATATCCTACAACTCTCTTTGCTCCCAGAAGTTTTGCCCCTATTGCAAGAATGCCTGTACCGCAGCCCAGGTCCTGGACTGAGTCATCAAGATCTCCCTGCATGTAAGCGAAATGGAGTATTTCCGCAGCAAGAAGAGAAGGCGTCTGGTACTGTTCCAGTTCAAGTTCGGGACTGGAAAAACCTTCAATCTCTTCAAGCAGCATTTCAAGTTTTCTCTGTTTCATATCCTTTGATTTTTCTTAATTATCTGATTACATCAACCATATATATCTGATAAAAGATTGTGCAGTCATATTCAGGTAATGATTATAGAATGCCGGATAGAAGGTTATACTGGTTCTTCGGTAATCTCATCCAGCACAAGCTTTTCCCATTCACGCTCTCCAAGCACAATCTCAAATTCCTGAGGCGTCAGCATAGGGGCAGGAAAACGCCCCACTTCATCAACAGCAAGCCTGGGACATGCGGTATTTACGAAAGCGTCCACCTTGAACTGAAGCAGCTGATCCGGAGTAACCAGATCGATAAGGATCAGATGTGCTTCTTTTCCATGCTTTTTTGCGAGTTTTTTCAAGGAAGAAGCAAGTTCCATCCTCTTCTGCCCGTTTTTGCTTGAGACAATGATCCCGAAAGTCTGTGCATCCAGAGATTTTGCAATCACAGCACTCCTCTGGCGCAGGATCCTCGAAGGGTCAACCTCACGGACTTCTCCAGAAAAAGGATCGGCTGCATGGACGCGTTTCTTTGTGGAAAGAGAGACACCAAGGGGATGAAAATCCCCGCTTCCGATGTAAAGATATTCGTCACAGTCTTCATCGCGGGCTGCCGAAAAATTGCATCCTAGAACCTGTCCAGCGTAAGCTATTCGGGAGTCACCATGCCCGATAACGCAGGTTTTTCCCTTGCTCTCGAGCACACTGCATACATCAGGGAGTTTGTGGACGTGCTGTACAGTGGTAATCAGCCCTATTTTCTGCCCTTTAAGCTCAGAGACAGCCTTTTCAACTACAGGACGGACATCAACTGAGGAGCGTGTTTCGATGAAATATACTTTATCTGAAAGTTTTATATCTTCCAGTTCCGCATGCCCGAAATGGAAAAGAATATCAACGTGGTCAAGGAGAGTCCTGTCCAGGTCGCAGGCTCCGAAACACGGATCCCCTGAGATAATGATTTCAGCCCCTGTAGCTTCTTCGACCTTTTTTGCAAGCTCTGGACCTTTGCGCTTTAACCCTTCAGGAAACTGAAAACCTACAAGCCTTGCTTTCGTATCCTTTATAACGCTGATTATGTAGTCAGGCCTCAAATCGAATGCTTCACTGATTCCTAAAGACATCCTTGATCGCCACACCTTTCTCGCTCACATCAATTGTAACGAGAATCTTTGGGTCAACTCCGAGCTCCTTCAGCTTCAGGTAACCATCTCCACGCCCTATAACGGAAATTACATCCATAATCACGACGCCCATTTTTTGCAACGCATTCACAAGGGCAAGGAGCGTGCCCCCTGTACTGATTACGTCGTCTACAATAATTACTCTGTCCCCTTTTTTGAGCCCGTTTATGTAGAGGGCACCCTTAGAATACCCTGTGCTCTGCGAGAGTTCAACTTCCCCTTCAAGGAAGTAAGGCCGCTTCCGTACAATGGTAAGAGGTATTCCTGTTTTCAGGGAAAGAGCATTTGCTACCGGAATGCCCATAGCCTCAATCGTAAGAATGGTATCAATTTTTTTAATATCGGTAATCTGCAGAATATATTCAGCGATCTCCTCAACCAGGTGGGGATCGATAGAAGGCACGCCATCAGAAATGGGATGGATGAAATAGTTATACTCCCCTCGCTTGATCACAGGGGACCTGATCAGTGAATCTTTCAGTCTTTCAAGCATGGTTTTAACCTTTTTCTGGCTGTCTTGATATTCCGGGAAGTAAAAACCTGAAATTAAGCCTGCTCCCTCAAGTATATTGTTTCCCGAAGCTGTTTATGGAGATAAGCAAACAAGCTGACGGGAAAGATAGGTCGATTTCAGGAAAACATCAAAGTACTTGATATAGCTTTGGTTTTCCGGTTCCAGTCCGTTTGTGTTCAGGATGCAGGAAATTTATAATAAATAGTTATCTCAGTGTTAATAAGTTTAAGGATACTCATATAAAAGATGTGAGAATGGAAGAAAATGAAAAGTAAAGAATGAGAAAGCAAAACACAAAAAAGATGAAAAATAAGGCAAAAAGGAGCCCGTTAAAGATTCCAGTTGCCTTCATAAGATCCTATTCAAGTTTTAGAGTTACCTATCAGACTTCCAATTCCAGAAATTCCATATTTTGAGCAACTGACATTTCCCTCCTGATTGAGAAGCCCGAGGACCTCATAGGGATTGTTACCTGCCTGTTTCATTTCTCTCAGAATATCCTCATTGATATCGATGACTGCGATTTCCGTAACAAGCCCTTCTTCGTCCCAGTTATCTCTGTCCATAAGCCAGAGGTCCGCCAGGTATTTTGAAATCCACGCAGGGTCGTCTTCTTTTGCCCCGCACTTCGCATTCAAAACATCAAAGTCAAATCCGAGAACCACTGCCTGCATTGTTCCGGCAGTTTTGTTTGTAACTACGAAGATCCCGGCAGGAGAGTTACCAATCTCCTCTATTTCCTCATCTGTAAGCGCAGAGACAAAGATTCCTCCTTTTCCAAGGGTGGCATCCCAGCGCGTTACAAAGACATCTTCTTTGCACCAGTTGGGGCAGGAGAAAACCGTATAACTTACCCCTTTGTTAAGCGGGTAATTTTCTTCCATCCAGTCTGCAAGCACAAAGCCGCTAGAAACTCCCGGGCAGAAGTGGTTGTGCAACTGCAGGCACTGCATAAGTTCATAATCAAGATTTCCTGTAGCCCAGCCATTGGCAATTGTAAGGATGGCAAATTCATGCCCATTAAAAACCGTTGAGTTAACTTTTTCATTCCAGGCTGCTATAGACTTCTTATTTTTAGAAAGCTCATCAAAGTTTATATTTTCTGTTACCTGATAGCTGATCTTATCCTCGTCTCCGTATGAAACCTCAATATAAGTACAGTTCCCGCTTGATTTGTCAAAAAAAGCAAACCAGAGAGGAGCATTCCTTGCATTCTGGACAACAAGGAGATTTCCCGTATATTTCAGGTCCCTTCCATAAAACTCCGAGTAAAAACTATCCAGAAAAATATAAGATTCTGCAGGAGAACCGAGATCTGTAATAACAAGACTGTCTTCAGGTCCGACGTTCCCAAGATTACTTTCGGCTGCGGCAAAAACCTGATTCATCAGTTCGGGATTATCAGCCTCAGATGCCATTCCTGGAATTGATACAAGGGAAAAAACAAGTATTGTCAGGAAAATAAAGTCTGTGATTTTTGCTTTTATTTTCCTGTTCGTGAACACACTTCTTCTAATCATACTCTTACCTCTACTGCCCATAAGTCACTTTTTTTACCCTGCATGCAGGTAGTATTCTCAAACGTAGCATTATTCAACAACCATGGAATAACAAGTAGGAGAAAAAAATAATTTTATGTTTTTTAGTGTTACAAATTATTGAAAAAATGATACATAAAACTTTCGAATTTTGTTGACGTTGAAGACTCAAGCAGGCAGAAAGGAAGATAACGAAAATTTACGGAAAAGAAAGAGACAGGGAAACAAAAAACGTAGAGAAAAAGTAACAAATATGAAAAGAAAAGAGAAAAAGAAGTAAAAATCAAAAATCAACGGCAGACAATAGTGTCAAATAGTCCGACTACAAATTCTGCCAGTTCTTTGCTCTTCTCGGTAGAAGTCATAAGGGTGTCTACCCTGGAAGCACGGCATCCGAGCTTCTCAAATGCGAACTCATCTGCACGGTCCCTTTCATCGAAAACGAAGACATCAAGGAAATCCTGATAGTATTCAGCAACACCCATGGAAGAGACTTCAAGCCCGCAGGCAGGCATCAGTTTTCCAGCAGGCCCGCTGACAGGGGAATTCCCGATAATCGGGCTGACTGCCACGACTTTTTTCTTTTTCAGTATCTCCTTCATTCCTGGAAGGGAAATAATCGGACCTATACTCGTGATAGGGTTGCTTGGGCCAATGAGAACATTATCGTCATTTTCAAGGGCTTCGAGCACTTTTGGAGAAATCGAAGCTTCGGAAACTCCTTTAATATCAACCCCAAGCACATCTGGTTCTCCATGTTTTCCAACCCAGAAGTCCTGAAAATGCATGACTCCGTGAAGAGTTTCTATGTAAGTGGAAACAGGGTCATCGGACATGGGCAGGATATTTGCCTTGATCCCGAAAAGAGACGCAAGTTTCACTGTTGCATCCGTAAGAGATGCCCCCTCCCGGATGAAGTTAGAACGGATAATATGGGTTGCCCTGTCCCTGTCCCCGAGCTTCATTCCTTCTTCGACCCCGAGTTCCTTCATACGCTCATAAGTCCTGAAGGTATCATTTTCTATGCCCCACCACTTCTTCCGGTCAATCTGGTCTGAGAAAAGATAGAGCACAGTATCAAGGTCTGGAGAGATCAGGTTCCCAGAAACCCAGAGGTCTTCGGCAGTGTTTACAACAACAGTCAGTTCCTCCGGCGGGAGAATTTCTTTGAGCCCGTCAAGGAGTTTTGGAGTTCCGGTGCCGCCTGAAAATATAATCATGATATTACCTGTTTCTAATACCTGTTTCCGAATTTATTTCAACATTCGGGCAGCAGGTATCCTTTAATTTGCGTATCAAAGTAATAATCAAAGTAATAGATACAGCAATATATAATGACATCTGTCTAAAGATTAATGAAAGTAGTCCTTGATCCTGTACACGGTTACATTGAACTGGATGAAGTTGTCCAGGAACTTCTGGCTACCCCCCAGATGCAGCGCCTCAGAAGAGTAAGACAGCTTGGATTTTCAAACCTTGTATATCCAGGAGCAAACCATACCCGTTTTGAACACTCCCTCGGAACCATGCACCTTGCCTCCATGCTTATGAAAAACCTCGACTCGATTGATGAAGACAAAAAGCTGGAGATCAGGGTAGCTTCCCTTTTGCATGATATAGGACATGGTCCTTTTTCCCACGTAACAGAGAACGTGATTTACAAATACACCAGGCGCAGGCATGACGAGATAAAGGAAATTGTAGGAAAAGGAGAAGTAAAAGAAGTCCTGAGCAAGCACGGGATTTACCCCGGAGAACTTGCAAAACATGTTGAGGGGGAGACCTCTTTAGGGCAGATCCTCAGCAGTGAAATCGATGTGGACAGGATGGACTACCTTGTCCGGGATGCTCATTATACAGGTGTCGCTTTCGGGGTCGTGGACTACAACCGCCTGATTAACCAGATGCGTTTTCATGAAGACAGGCTTGTGATCGATCACGGAGGGCTTAAAGCAGCAGAATCTCTTCTGGTCTCCCGCTTCTGGATGAACAGCTCGGTTTATTACCACCATGTGACCAGAATCTCGGAAGCTATGTGCTCAAAAGCTGTTGAGCACATGATAGAAGACGGAGAGCTTGACCCGTTCCGGCTAAGGCAGATGGATGATACAGACCTTGTTTCAGCCATGAGAAATTCAAAGGGGCATGGAGGAGAACTTGCAAGAAAACTTGATGCACGCAAACTCTATAAGAGGGCGCTTTATATAGGTCTTGAGGATGCAGGAAAAGGCGTGCTCAAGCACCGGGATAAAATTGAAAGGGCTGAGAAGGAGATTGCAGAACTTGCCGGAGTGGACCAGCAGTGCGTGCTCGTAGACATCCCGAAGACTCCTGAAATGCTTGAAATGAAAGCAATGATAAAAACAGACCACAAGCTGGTTCCCCTGAATGAAGCTTCACACTTCGTATCGATCCTCCAGGAAGCTCACATGGATAACTGGAGAATGGGGGTATACTGCCCGAAAGAACACTGTGAAGCTGTGGGAAAAGCTGCAAAGGAATACTTTAACGTAAAGAAAGTTACAAAACAATTCAAGCTGAGCGACCTGAAAGGAACTGAAGTAAAGGAGTAAAATCTTTGTTTAAAATCACAAGGAAAGTCAGCAGGATAGAAATCACTCTTGAAGCAAAAAAACTGGGAGAGGACTACCTGCTGACCCTTACTGGTGGAAAAGAACATGCTGGTGCGGTTGCAGTAGGGCTGTTTGATGAAAAAAGTGGAAGGGCCAGTTCCTCCGTGATCTCACTGCCCGGGCACAGGGAAGAGCAGCTTGCCCTTGACAGTGCAAAGCGGGTAAGCAAAGCAACAGGAAAAACGGCGGTCGTTGTTGCCGGAATTCACGTTGATAATATCAGCCTGGAAGAAATAAAAGAAATAGTCTCAGCCGCAGAGGAAATGCTTGGAAACTTCATTGCTTCCTGCGAAAAAAGTGACTAAACAGCAAGGAGAAGCGAATAATGGAAATAATTGTAGGTATCAGCGGGGCTTCAGGGGTTCAGTATGGAATCCGCCTTCTTGAAGTGCTGGCAAAAAAAGGGATTAAAACCCATCTTGTACTGACCGAAGCTGCAAAACAGATAATCGAAATCGAGACTGATTACTTACCTGTGGAAGTTGAAAAGCTGGCTACCTGGACTTATTCCCAGAAAGATTTTTCAGCGCCCATTGCCAGCGGCTCTTATAAAACTTCAGGAATGATTATTGCCCCATGCAGCATGAAAACCCTGGGAGCTGTTGCAAATGGCATATCCGATACCCTGATAACAAGGGCTGCAGATGTCTGCCTGAAAGAGGAGAGAAAACTTATCCTTATGACAAGAGAAACTCCCCTGAACCTGATACAGCTCGAGAATATGCTGAAAGCTAAACGGGCAGGAGCAAGCATCCTTCCGGCATGCCCGGGCTTTTATTCCAGACCGAAAACCATTGAAGACCTTATAGACACCATGGCTGGCAGGGCTCTTGACCTTCTGGGAATAGAAAATGACATTTATCAGCGCTGGGAATGAAAAAATTCTCATTTTGATGTGCGAGGTCAGAGTACAGCCGTATGTTCTAACGAAAGCTATATAAAGGATAATATCCTTTTGAAGGGACGCCCTTATGGCATATCCTTATGGGATAGTAGGGTAGCTTGGTCCATCCTCGAGCGTTTGGGACGCTTGGACCGCGGTTCAAATCCGCGCTATCCCATATTATACTTTTTTATACATTTTCCACCTTTTTTAGATGTTTCTGTAAAAATGAATATTTGCAGTTTATTTTTTAAGTTTTAGTGTTCTTAACCCCACTGTATGAGCCTATCCCAAAAGAGCTATTTTTTTATGCATTTATCATTGGTTTCATTACCACTCCTGGTTAGTAGTTCGATTGATTACTTCAAAATTGAGAACTAAGTAAGTAGTTTTTGAGTTTTGTGATTTGCTCTATTATTAAGCAGGATAATTGGCTCTTCGTAATTTTTCCACTTAAATTAAAGGAATTAGATAGCATATTACCATTCTTTTGATTTCCTCTTTATTCTACTGCATGCTGCTTATGAATTTTTGCAACAGAACCTTTAGAATAACCGTGAAATGAAACTTTTAATATCATCTCCAGGTGTCGTTGAGATCAGTGCCGCAACTATATTCGCCGAAATAGGTGATTTCAATGACTTTTCATCTGGTGATAAACTTGCTTCATGGCTTGGACTGGTACCTAATGTGTACCAATCTGCCGATAAATACCACAATGGGAGGATCACAAGGAGAGGGTCAAAAGTTGCAAGATGGATTTTAATTCAGGTTGCTCAGGCTGCAGCAAGAAAAAAATGGGAGCAAGTTAAAAGAGTTTTTTAACAGGAAAAAGAAGTCAATTGGACATGCAAAGGCGATTATTGCTCTGGCAAGGAAGATTGCAACGATAATATGGCATCTTATTACAAAGGATGAGATGTACGAAGATGAAACAGGATATGAAAAAGGAGAAGTTCAAAAGAGGAAGATTGTGGAAACCGAGATATTCTCGGTTGATGAACGGATATCAATAATTAGCGGAATATTCGCAATTATGGGAAAAGAGGACAGAGAGAGTACGTGAGGAAGATATCCTCATGTACTTTCATGCCAAAGAAAAGTTCAGAGGGAGTAGGCTTCACGAAGCTTAATCACAAGCCCTTCTACCTGTTCCACTGCCGTTCCTATATATTTATCAGGGTTCACAAGGTTCTCAATATCTCCGGCACTCAGGTACCTTGAAACAGAAGGAGTATCCAGAAGAACCTGTCTGAAATGCTGCCCTGTATCATGGGCTTTCATCGCTGCAGTCCGTACGAGTTCATGAGCTTCCTGCCTGCCCACCCCTCTTTTTGCAAGTTCTATCATTACAGCCTCGCCCATATTCAGACCCCTCAGAAGATCAAGGTTACGGCGAATGTTTTCGGGATAGAACCTGAGGTTTTCAAGTACACTGATTCCGAGCTTGATGATGTGGTCCGTAAGCACACAGGCTTCAGGGAAGACAACCCTCTCACATGAAGAATTAGTAAGGTCTCGCTCATCCCAGAGAGTGTTGTTGAGGAGCTCAGGTTCAACCATTGCCCTGACAATCCGGGCAAGCCCGCAGATCTGTTCGGACTTTATAGGGTTGCGCTTGTGAGGCATGGTAGATGAACCTACCTGTTTTTTCCCGAAGCTTTCCTCTATCTCGGCAATCTCACTGCGCTGAAGCGTCCGGATTTCAATCCCTATCTTATCCAGAGTTGTTACCACGTTTGCCATCCACATAACGAACTCTGCATGCCTGTCCCTCTGAATAATCTGGTTTGAGACATCCACAGATCCAATTCCAAGGTGTTGCATTGTAAGTTTCTGAATCAGGATCCCGGATTTTCCAAAAGCCGCCTGGGTTCCGACAGCCCCGGTCATCTGCCCAACGGTAACTCTTGGGGTTAATTCATAAAGGCGGTCAAGATGCCTTGAAATCTCAGAAGCCCAGATTGCAAAACGGAGGCCGTAAGTTGTTGGGACACCAATCTGCCCGTGCGTTCTTCCGCAGCAAACCGTATTCTTATGGGTTTCAGCCTGGTTTACCAGAACCCTGAGAAGAGTTTTGAGTTTGTCTTCCAGAATATCAATTGCGTCCTTAATCTGGAGAGCCGTTGCAGTATCAAGAATATCATTTGAAGTGGCTCCAAAGTGAACCCACTTTCCTGCGTCATCCCTGCACTTTTCAGAAATCGCAACAACAACAGCCATCATGTCATGGTGAATCTCAGCTTCGATTTCATCGACCCTCTCGGCTTTTACAGAAGTAATGCATTCGGATATAATTTCTGCCGCTTCTGCGGGGATAAGCCCCATATCTGCTTCTGCCCGGGCAAGGGCTGCCTCGGTCTGTAAGATCTTAGCAAGTCGGTTTTCCTGACTCCACACAAATTTCATTTCCGCTGTACCGTATCGGTATTCTATAGGATGGATAGCCACATCAATCACCTTACTGGAATCGGGAATTAAATATCATCCCGGGTCTAGATTAAACCTTAAATCAATCCTGGTTATAATAGTCTGAATTAAATTTACGTAAATTATTCCTAGCCTAAGATAGTCCTTAGACTAAATTACCCTTAGCCTGAATGACCCTGGGGGTTTGAGAGTAACTTTTTAATTTTAGATATTGCTTGCAACTGGCAGTGAAATAATCAGTGAAATTATATTTAATAGCCCGCTTACTGCCAGAATTAACCGTATTAGTCGTAATATTATTGTGCCAAATAAGGTTTTTTACTCAGCCTTAAAACTTCAGCCTGCAGGCTACGGGATAAACAACAGGACAGATAAATAAGCTTCGAGTCCGAATGTTAGAAAGAAAAACTGAAATTGGAAAAAACAGAAAAAAAGAGTTAAAATCCCAGTTAGCGGTGGAAATTTTTGATGAAAAACATTATATGTATTAACATCCATTAAGCGGGCTATATACCGTATTGAGAATAAAAAATAATAGCAGGTGACAAAAAATGGGTCGTTTTCCAGAAGCAGAAGAAAGAATATTAAACAAAAAAATTTGCATGAAGTGTAATGCAAGAAACGCCACAAGGGCAACCCGCTGCAGAAAATGCGGTTCCAGTGCTCTTCGTGTTAAATCCAAGGAATCCAAGGGAGCATGATCTTTTTTGCAGGTGGAAGCACACCTCCAGAAGATTATTGAAAAGGACGGAAAAGTTCATCTTACCCTTATCGATCCGGCGTCCCAGACGCCTGAGCGAGCCGCCGAAATTGCTCGCGCAGCAGTTGAAGGAGGCACTGATGCCATCATGATAGGGGGTTCAACCGGAGCGTCGGGAACCCTGTTAGATGAAACGGTAATAAAAATCAAAGAGAACGTAAATGTCCCTACCATCCTTTTCCCGGGAAGTTCAGCCGGGCTCAGCAAGTACGCAGATGCGGTATTTTTCATGAGCCTTTTGAACTCAAGGGATCTGGGGTATGTAATTACAAACCAGGTGCTTGGAGCTCCGCTTGTATACAGGAGTCAGATTGAGCCAATCTCCATGGCATATCTTATAATTGAACCCGGAGGCACTGTTGGCTGGGTAGGGGACGCGAAACTGATTCCCCGGAAAAAGCCTGAAATTGCTGCAGTCTATGCCCTTGCAGGCAAATACCTTGGGATGCATTATACCTACCTTGAAGCTGGATCTGGAGCTGATGCACCAGTCGCCCCCGAAATGATAGGGGCTGTCAAACAGGTACTTGGAGAAAACAAACTTATTGTTGGCGGTGGAATCAGAGATGCAAATACGGCAAAGCTCTGTACCTCTGCAGGTGCGGACATGATCGTTACCGGCACAATTGTCGAAGAAGTAAAAGACGTCGCTGCAAAGGTGGCTGAGATTGTGTCAGCCATAAAAAGATGAGTTTCTTTTTAAGGATAAATTCAAGGTGTGCTACCTGCTTTTTGACAGTCAAAAAAGATTTGCTACACTTAACCAATTTTAAATACTATTTTTTTGAGTTTCGGTTTTTATAGAGCTTTAGTTATTTCGATTTCCTGCCTTCAGGTCTGATAAAGAAGTGACATATGGTTTCTGTCGTTTTGTAGATTAAATATTTTTGTAGATTAAATATAAAACAGCCGCCTGTCAATAAATATTAAGGACATGGACCCTCAAAAAAGCTCAGAACCAGTAAAAAATGTAGAATAGGTAGGAAAGATGAACGTCAGAGAGGACGTTTACGAACAAATCATCGAAATCCTTAAAGATGCAAAAAAAGTGGCAGATCTCCTGGTTGAAAGAGCAGAGCTCTAAATCAGGAAAAAATGCTGAATTGCAGAGTTTGATTTATTATAACCTTACTTATACCGAAACATTTTATTTCTTAAACCTTTTTTATACTTGGAAACTATCCTGATGCTTAACGTTCCGAAACATGTAATGTCACCATGTATAGATAGCTACAAGTAACCTATTACAATAAATAGACATAGAAGTAACACATATATTTATTTTATTAATATGTTTTATTAAAATAAGATCTTTGCTATCATTATATGATCCAAAAAAACAGGCAAGAGCAAATAAGCTCTTGCAGTAAAGTATGCAATCCCCCTATGGGACCCTAACTTGCAATCAACACTAAGAGGTATGATTATGATCAGAATTTCCAACCTGGTAAAAGATTATGAGGTACGCTCCGAAAAAATAAGAGTATTGGACCATATCGACCTCACGGTGGAGGATGGAGAGATCCTCGGAATTACAGGTCGAAGCGGAAGCGGAAAATCTACCCTTCTGCGGATAATCCGTGGAGTTGAACCCTTTGATGAAGGGACTGTGGAAGTTGATGGAGAAACTGTAACCCCGAGTTCAGGATTTGAAGGAGAAAAATTCCTGAAAAGTGTCACCGCAATACACCTCCAGCGGAATTTTGGGCTCTGGAACGGGCCTGCAATAGAAAATATAATGAGAAAACTGAATTATCTCAAAATAGGGCATGAAGCCATTCCGAGCACTGGAAGTGAAGAGTATGAGGAGCTCTTAGAAAAAGCTATGCCGTACATGAAACTCGTGGGTCTGGAAAGTAAAGCCCTTCATTCCACCAATCTCCTGAGCGGTGGGGAAAAGCAAAGAGTTGTAATGGCAAGACAGCTTGCCGCAAACCCTAGAGTGCTTCTCCTGGACGAACCCGTAACAATGACAGGCCCGGATACAAAGCAGGAAATTCTTGATGTGATAAAGAGCCTGAAAGAGAAACTGAATATCCCTATAATAGTAGTCTCTCATCTTCCTGAGATTCACGCGTATCTCGCAGACAGGCTTATTTTCCTGGAAAACGGTAAAATAGCAGCCGACGGAGAACCTGCCTGGGTACTTAAAAATTTCCTGAGAGATATGAAACCAAGGGAAGAACTCTCAGAACCCAGGAATAATGAGGTCTGCATTAAAGTAAGAGATATCTCAAAACGTTATTCTCTTATCCGGATGGGAGAAGTCCTCAATATCATAAACTTCTCTCTGGATGTTCATAGAGGAGAAATTCTGGCATTTATAGGACCTTCTGGAGCCGGAAAAACAACCATAATGAAGCTGATGGAAGGACTGATCAAACCGAAAAGCGGGTCAGTTGAGTATCTCTGCAAGGGTGAATGGGTGGATGTCACTGAATACAGCAAGAAGCGCATGGAACTCAGGCGGATAATGAGCATTATGAACCAGGAGTTCTCAATGTCCGTAAACTCAACTGTAAGAGACCAGATCCGCTTCAGACTGAGCATGAAAAAACAGGGTGCAATCGAATACGCAAGAAATAAAGCCAGAGAAATGGGACTTTCGGATGAGACCCTGGATACTATTTACCGCCTGCCTGATATGCCTGAAGAGGAAAAGACCGACGTGCTAAGGGAACTGAACCTCAATGACACGATTTACTCCGAACTCTTCCCAACCATTCCAGTAACAGATGTTGATACATATTCAAAGCCAGTCTTTGAAGCCCTTGACCTGTCAATGGAAGTCCTTGACAAAACTCCTTACCAGATAAGCGGAGGAGAACACGTCAGAGCTTTTATTGCCCTGAGCCTTGCAACCTCTCCCGAGTACCTTATGCTTGACGAGCCTTTCGGAGACCTTGACCCGGTAACCCTGAGAGATGTAACAAATTCATTAAAAAGGATTAACAAGCGCTTCGGCACGACCATCGTACTCGTAAGCCACCATATGGACTTTGTCAGGGAAGTTGCCCACAGGGCTGTATTAATAGAAAACGGAGCTCTTGTAATGGACGGAACGCCGATTGAAGTCTGCCAGGAGCTGATCAACAGGAGTAATGCTCCTTACATGGAGCACAGCCTGGAAGATCTTATTGAAGGCTAGATGGAAAAACAGTAATTAACCTGAAAATTAACAATCTGAGAGTCTGCTCCAGACTCTTTTTTCCGTTTTTATTTCAATATTACCAGTTAAATAAAGTTTTTGCAGATTATTTTGAAAAACAGCAGCGGATAGAAAACGAAAATAATTAGAGATTATTTTTCATCATTCAGAGATTCTTTTATAAGCCGATCCCATTCCTCGTTTCCGAATGTTATGTACAGGTTCTGGGGTACGATTGGTTTCTCAAGGTCTTTAATTGTTTTTTCCGAAAGAGACTGAGTTGCAACAATTTCTTTTCCGGCAGACCTGAGAAGTTTTTTGTATTTTCCTATTAGAGGTTTCAGCATGAGATTTTTCTGTCCTCTGAAAATTTCTCCTTCTCCCCTATAGATTTCTGCAATCAGTTCGGTATGAAAAGTTCTTGCCAGCCTCCTGAAGAAAAGGCTCTCGACTTCAAAATTGGTTTGTTCTGGCAGCCCTGCGTTCGAGATTACGACGAATTTCGGATACTTTTCGTAACGCTTGGCATGCCTGTACTCACCCTTCTCATCCTCCTCAAAATGAGGTAAAAGCACAGGAGAAAGCCTATCTATGAAATTTTTCATTATGGAAGGAACGTTATCGAAGTATACAGGGCATGCAAAGACCACAATATCCGAATCCATGAACCGTGGAAGCAAATCATCCATGTCATCGCGAATTGTACAGCTGCCCGGCGTCTTAAGCCAGCACTCAAATTTTCCCCTGCAGTACCTGATCTTTTTTTCTGCAAGAATAATATTCTCAGTTTCTGCCCCGGCTTCTTCTGCCCCTTTCAGGAACTCTTCAACCATAATAAGAGTATTTCCTTCTCTGCCCTTATGGCTCCCGCTGAATACAGTTATTTTCATATAATAACCCCCTGCTTTCCCATAAAAACCGAAACTGGTGCGAGCCGTTTTCTCGGCACGTAATTCCCAAAATCGTTCTCAAAACTCTTTATTTGCACCTGCAAAAAGAGCCATCTTCAAAGAGAACTTTCTCTCTACATATTACTTTCATTTCTGTCCTCATTAATATTCTGACTGAACTTTTTTCCAGCATTCCAGGCTTTACCGAGACGCTCGCCGATTCCCCAGTAATTGTTATCATACATGGAAAAAACGATGGGTTCTATCTTTTCGATATCTGGAATCCCATTGCAGAGGTATTTTTCTTCTGCATAGCTTTCCACAATTTCACCAATAAAAACCTCATTGGACCCGCCGAAATCCAGTGTATCCACCAGCCTGCATTCAAGGTTTACAGGGCATTCGCGGATCATCGGAGCTTTTTCGAGCTTTCCGTAAAAAGTTTCGAAAATACCGGATTTATCGATCTTTTTCCCGGAAACGATGCCGCAGTAATCCGTAGCTTCAAGCATGTACCTGGAAGGAATATTCACGCTGAAGCACCTGTTTTCCCTGATCCCTTCATTTGTATAGTGCATTTTTCCCAGAGTAACCGCAATCATCGGGGGACCTGCCTGAACTATTCCGCAAAAAACAACAGTAAGGTAGTTTGGCTTTCCGTTAACATCAGCACCCACAAGGATAGTGGGCATAGGATAAAGGAAATTTCTGGCTCCAATAGCTTTCTTCTCTCCGATTTCCACCCTTTCATCCTCCACAAAGCTGCACAAACAAAAATCCAGGTTCTCGAATATACTTTCCACGAACCTGAAGAGTAATACCTAAAAATGTATTTTTGTATATGTATTCTCCAGATATGTAATTAGCATTCCGGTTTTCGTACGGAGCAGAATAAGATTCAACAGAACAGGATATGACCGGGCAAGCAGTTGATCCTTATAAACGCTCACAGGATGAGAACAAAAAGAATTTGAGAAAAAAATTACTTTCCAATATTACCTGAAAATGTAGTTATTCTACTTTTCGGATAGACTCTTAGTCCGGGTTAACTATTCAGAAACCTCCAGTAGATATTAATCTACAAATATATAATATAGGGGGATATGAAAAAAATGAGAAGGTCCCTTTAGAAATTCTGCTGTAATGAGGGCATTGAAAACTGAGAGAACTTTACAACATTGAGAATCCGCACATTTCTTATATATGCTGATGTTATATGATAGAAAAATATAAGCATATGTATTAAATATTCAAAGTTAAGAAGAAATAAATGTTTGAAATCAGATATTATCCTGTAAATTTTAGAGCTATTCCCTTAAAAACTTAAACCAGATTTAGAGCGCGGAAAGTTGATATAATATCTCCACCGCCTCTGTTTCATGCCCCGCTCAAACCCTGATTGTGCAATGAAGATGCACTTATTGTAAACACATGGAGGGGGAAAGATTCTGATAAAAAATACTGACAAATGCCCCGAACTTTTTTCAAGCATCCCACAGAGCTCACAGCTCTCTGCTGTATATAGCGATATTGAAGAACTTACTGAACTACTTATTGCCTATTTTAAACAGGGAATTGAGAGGGGAGAGTACTGTCTCTGGACCGTCAATGATGAACTGGAAGTAGAAAAGGCAAAAAAAGAACTTGAGAAAGCAGGAATGGATGTAGAGAAGTGTTTAACTTCATCCCAATTAGAAATTATTACAGCCGAATCGCTTTCTAAAGAACTCCCGCTGCCTGAATCAGCAGTAAAAGAACTTGTGGAAGGAAAGAGTGAAAAAGCCTTTTCTGAAGGATTTCCTGGTTTCAGAATGAATGTGGATATTACCAGAACAGAAGGCTTCTTCAAGCCCGACCCTGAAGTTTTAGAAGAAAGCCTTAAAGAAATTAACCCGGATAACAGAAGAAAACTTACATATCTCTGCAATTATCCTCTGAAAGAATTATCAGGCAGTGAACTTCTTGAGCTGGTAGAAGAAAAGGGCGTTCTCGTTAAAAGAGGAGAGAAATGGGAATATCTAGTACACACATGCAATGTAAACGGGCAAAGAGAGCTTGAAACAACCCTTCTCAAAGCAAAAAAAGACGCTGAGGCCACAAACAGGGCAAAGAACAGTTTCATAATGAATATGAGCCATGAGCTTCGGACTCCACTCAACTCAGTTATAGGTTTTTCGGATCTGCTGCTGGAAGGGGCTTTTGGTCCCCTGAACACAAAACAATCAAAGTACGTAAATAATATACTGATAAGCGGGAAAAGTCTGCTCGAAATCATTAACAACCTGCTTGATATATCCAGGCTTGAAGCCGGGGAAAAGACTCTTAAATATGAAGATGTAGATGTTGCAAGCCTCATCGGAGAGGTAAGAATGAGCCTTCTTTCTCCTGCTTCTGTCAAGAAGATTACTATTGAACTGAAGATCGATCCCTCTGCAGGAAATGTTCAGGCTGATACTACAAAACTCAGGCAGATCCTGTATAACCTGGTAAGCAATGCCATAAAGTTTACTTCTGCGAAAGGGAAGGTCGTTATCAGCGCCTGCAAAAAGGAAGGAGTTCTCGAGGTTAAAGTCTCAGATAATGGAATAGGGATTTCTAAAGAGAGCTACGAAAAGATATTCATGCCTTTTACACAGGCGGATTCAACTGCAGCAAGGGGATATGGAGGAGCAGGTCTTGGGTTATTTATTGTAAAGAACTTTGTAGACCTTCACGGAGGGAATATCTGGGTGGACTCCGAAGTAGGAAAAGGAAGTACATTTACCTTTACCATTCCGGAAAAATTAGAAAATACCTCCCTCAGGGAGGGCGAAGTTAAAAAAACGAGATCATCTTCGAAAGGAAAAAAGTGAAAAATAATCAAAACTGGTTACAGGAATAAGCTGCGGATACTGGAGCGATTCCTATATCAAGCCAGTATTTGTAAAGGCGGCAAGCCGTTGATACTACTATAATTCAATAAATCCAGGGAAAGCCTGTTTGCAAACTTCTGTATCTTTACATCCTATTAAAAGTCATTTCAGGAGATAGCTACAGGCTTTGATCATTTGTTTTTCCGCTGTTTTTTTCTGTAGAGAAATACACCTGCGGCAGCAAGGGCGACAAGCAGGATGCTGGCTGTAATCAGGCCTGAGTTACTTCTTTGATTTTCCTCAATCTGCTTGATATGAAGATTGCTTACTAAACTTTCGTGTTCGTTAATGCCGTTGCTGTAACTTGCAGAAAGACTAAGATTTACTGGTTCAGAGGTTTTTCTTTTGTTTTCCAGAGACGAATCTGCTATAGCATCAAACTTTATTGTGAAAAGTTCATCAGGATCCATGGGTCCAATGAAATATTCGACAGGATAAAAATTTACACCTTCAGCTTCGGGTCTTATACTGACAGAGCTGAAACTGTTTGGATGAGTATTAGCTACATCAAATTCTAAAGTAGCTTCACCATTTACCAGTGTGAGAGGTTTCGAGGGAATTACCTTTACATTCGAGGAGTCAACTTCAAGGGGAATATTTTTCCGGCTATTGTAATCAAAAGAATTGCCTTCGATTGCAAGTTCAAGATTGTGTGTCCCCTCATTTGCGCCCTCAGAAGCCATAACATTAAATGTCAGTTTGATACTATCCCCTGGACCAATGAGCCCCATTTCTCCGTAGGGGGCATCAAGAACAATTATTCCATCAGAAAGCGATCTTAAAACTGCAGACTGAATCCTCGCATTGGTATCATAATCTTCTTCACCGATAGTAACAGTAGGAGCTGTTGCGGTATTGTTCAGGGTTACTGTGATAGTCCCTCTATCACCGGGCATAAAAACTTCAGGGGATGAAACAATTTCTGCAAGCTCAACAGTGCCTTTGCTGTCAAAAGTCTCGGTACCTATCCTTATATCAAAAGATTCTTCACTCCATGGGTCGCCCTCGTCAGTTCTCACGCGAACGTCAATTGACCTGACCCCCTTCTGAGCATTTTTGTCCACAAAAAGGTGGAACTCTCTTGACGCAAATTTGCCAGGAGCAAGTGATCCAATGTTCTGCACGGCATTTTCCTCTGAGTCAAGGGAAAAGGGATATTCAGGAACTATTTCGATATCAACATTTTCTGCCCTGTCTCTTCCTATGTTTTCTACCTGCACCGTCAGGTCCAGGTATTCTCCTATTTTAGCAGGATAGGGATTTGTTTCAACTATTGTAACTTTCAGGTTAGCACTGGCAGTCGACGCAGATACAGGTGCTGAAAAAATAGATGAAACTAAAAGAAGAAATACAATAATAGAGGTAACTGGGGGCTTCATTCCTTTCATTTTAAATCATCCTGATTTACTGAGGAGTTTAGAGATTAATTATCGGGGGTATCTGGATTATTCAGGTGTATTCTGGTATTTAGAATCTCAGAATTATTAGTGTTGAGGAGAGATGTTCTGAGTAACCGGAGATTCAAGATATTCTAATTTATCTTACTGCTGTATTATTCCGTCTCTTACAAGTACTACCCTGTCGGCATACTTCGCAATTTCAGGATCGTGGGTTATCATTACAATAGTTCTTCCATCTTCGTTAAGTTTAGTAAACATGCCAAGAATTTCACAGCCTGTTCTGGAGTCCAGATTTCCTGTGGGCTCGTCGGCAAGAATGATTGCCGGATCATTGATAAGAGCTCTGGCAATGGCTACTCTTTGCGACTGCCCCCCGGAGAGTTCTCCGGGCTTATGATGCATGCGGTCCGCAAGCCCTACCATATTAAGAAGTTCTTTTGCCCTTTTATGCGCATCCACACCCTCTCTTGAATTAGCATAAGTGGGCAACTCAACATTCTCAAGAGCTGTAAGCCTTGGAATAAGATTAAAGGTCTGAAAAACAAAGCCGATCTCAAGTCCCCTGAGCCTGGCAATCTCCTTATCAGACAATTCGCTGACATCAAGGCCTTTAATAATGATTTTTCCTTCTGTGGGTCGGTCAAGAAAACCTATAAGGTTCATGAGTGTGCTTTTTCCTGAACCTGAAGGGCCCATTATAGCAAGAAATTCCCCTTCATGTACTGTCAGATTGATATCGCGGAGAATAGGAACTTCCATATCCCCCAGGACATAACTCTTTTTAACATTAATAACTTCTATTACCGGAGATCCAGATAGATTTTTTACTTTCCGGCCTCCAGACAGGTCAGAATGTGGCAACTCACACTTAAGGGAGTCTGTATATGAAGTTTCATCAGAGAAAAAAAGACTTTCTGCAGGAAGCATATTTTCTTTATTTTCATTTATTGTGCCCGCTTCCAGCTTCGAAACTCCGTGAGAAGAAACTTCATAATCAAGTATTTTAGACTTCATATCTGCTCCGGTGCTGTTTAAACTTTGAAGAAATTATTTATGGAATTGCTTTACGATATCAACGTTTTTTGCTCTTAAGTGTTGTTATCCGTCTACTTTCAAGATTAGATCTACAAAAAATAAGCGTTATCAGCTCAGTTTTCTAAGTTTACCTTTTTAATCGAAATTACTAAAAAGCTGGGCAGCGTGCCAATTTTTCTGTAAAACTACGAATTTTAAGAGAGTGTTGAGTCAAAAATTCGAAATCAATAGATTGGTTTTACATCCGGTGATCAAAAAATTGACTTTGAATTTACAGCAAATTTGCAACACTGCCAAAAGCAAAGAAAAAAAGAAGAATGGTAAAAAATGTTAAAAATAAGGGTCATTTCTTCAAACTAAAAAACCCTCACTCATACCTTAGGGCATCCACAGGATTCATATTCGCAGCCTTTCTTGCAGGATACAGGCCTGCGCCTACACCTACAAGAACCGAAATAAGAATTCCGATTTCAATTAACATGAAAGGAAACACCGGAGGAAGTTTGAGAGCACTTTCAAGGATATATGCTCCAAAGCCCCCTATGGCAGTACCCAATAATCCCCCAAGAGAGCTGACCATTATCGATTCAAGTAAAAAAAGGGATAAAATATTGGAACTGCTGTAACCTACGGACTTCATGATACCGATCTCCCTTGTGCGTTCCGTGACTGTCACGAGCATGATGTTCATTATTCCTATTGAGCCCACGAACAGTGAAATCAAAGCAAGGACGAGCAGGAAAGAGCTTAAAGCATCTCCCAGTGCGCCAGTCTCCTTGAGAATATCTGCCTGATCAAATACCGTATAAGGCTTCGAATCTTCGTCATCGATGTCCCTTTCAGCAATTCCGAAGTTCCTGGCAAGTTTTTTATCTACATCCTCCGAAATATTGCCGATGTTTTCAGAAGATTCTGCCATCGCAAAAAAGGCTCCATAGTCCTGTTCTCCGGTCATCTCATTCATGGTTGAAATAGGAATATAGACAATCATGTCTGTACTGCTGTCTCCACCCACAATAGTTTCTTTTGAATCCTCCAGAACTCCTTTTACTTTGAATTTTTTTGTCACAAGCGTACCGTTCTCCTGTCTGAATGAAATATCTACACTGCTCCTATGTGAGATACTCCTGCCAAATTCCTCTTTTGCAAGGTCATACCCGAGTACGGCAGAGTAAATGTCCTTATCAGTAAGGAAACTTCCCTCCGCCATTTTGATCCCCTGGATTTCCTGAAAGTCTCCGTTTACGCCAACAACGCTCACACTTTTAGTATCCGAAAGGTAACTAATCTCTCCGGACACTATTTTTCTGGGAGAAACTCCTAAAATCCCGGGAGTATTTTCAATGATTTCAAGCTCACTATCATAGAAGAGGTTGGGCTGATCGCTATATGCAATTATAAAGTTTGAGCCCACAGAGCTAACTTCGTCAGTGAAGAACTGATTAAAGCTGGCACCGAGGGATGCATTTATAATTACTGCTGCGACACCTATAACAATCCCGAGTGTTGTGAGTGCAGACCGAAGCTTGGAGCTGCATATGCTTCCAGAAGCAATATGGGCCGCCTGTACAAATTGTATCATATTTTACCCCCACAAATATGACATTTTAAAGACTTCTGGTAGTTCATTGCTTTTTTCTTCTGTACAGGAGAACGGCTGCAGGGATAAAAACAACTGCAATGAGACCCGCAATTGCAACTGAAGAGTTTGTTTCAGAAGGCAATAAGTCAGTTGCAAGTTTTAGATTACTTACAACATTTTCGTGCCTGTTAATCCCGTTATTATAGCTCGCAGTAACAGACATGTTCATGCTTTCTGAGTCTCCTTTGTCGAAATCCTGAGAGTTATCCCTTATTGCATCAAACTTTATTGTGAAAAGTTCATCAGGATCCATAGGTCCTATGAAGTACTCTGCAGGATAAAATTTCACACCTTCAGCTTCGGGTCTTATGCTGACAGAGTTTAGCTCGTTAGGGTGGGTATTTGCTACATCAAACTCTACAGTAGCTTTCCCATCTACCAGCTCGAGCGGTTTTGAGGTAATTACCTTTATATTCGAAGAATCAACTTTAAGAGGAATGTTCTTCCGGCTGTTGTAGTCATAAGAATTTCCTTCGATTTCAAGTTCAAGGTTGTGAACTCCTTCTTTGGCGTCTTCTTCGACTTCAACATTAAAAGTTAATTTAATACTTTCTCCAGGACCCAAAAGCCCCATTTCATAATAAGGAGCATACTGGACAGTAATTCCATCAGACAGCGGTCTCAAAACTGCAGCCTGAATTCTCGCATTGGTATCAAAGTCTTCTCCACCGATAGTAACTGTAGGCGACGTTGCGGTGTTCTTAAGAGTTACTGTGACGGTACCTTCATCTCCTGGCATAAAGACTTCAGGAGAAGTAACGATCTCTGCAAGCTCGACAGTTCCTTTGCTGTTGAAAGTCTCAGTGCCCACCCTGATATCAAAAGATTGCGTACTCCACGGACCGCTTTTACTGGTTCTCGTGCGAATATCTATGGAACGAGTTCCTTTCTGGGCATTTTTATCAACATATAGAGAGAACTCTTTTGTAGCGGTTCTGCCAGGATTAAGAGCTCCTATGTTCTGAATAGCGTTTTCCTTTGAGTCAAGAGAAAAAGGATATTTAGGAACTATTTCAATATCAACGTCATCTGCTTGAGCTCCTCCTACATTTTCCACCTGTATGTTTAGGGTCAGATATTCTCCTATTTTTGCAGGATAAGGATCTGTTTCGACTATCGTTACTTTAAGGTTTGCACTCCCTACAGCTGCAGAAGCCGGAAATGCAAAAACGGAGGCGATTAGAAGTAAAGAAAAGAAAGTTGCAATAATACGCTCTTTAATTAACCCCATATATTCCCACCTTATATTCCCACCTTATATACTCACCTTATATACTCACCTTATATACTCACTTATTAATTATACCGAATTACTCCATCTTTTACCAGGACAACCCTATCAGCAAATTTTGCGATCTCAGGGTCGTGTGTAACTATTACGACCGTCCTTCCCTCCTTATTCAAATCCATAAATATGCGAAGGATTTCAAAACCAGTTTTCGAGTCCAGGTTTCCAGTCGGTTCATCAGCAAGAAGAATTGAAGGATCATTGATGAGTGCCCTTGCAATTGAGACCCTCTGGGATTGACCTCCCGAAAGCTCTCCAGGCCTGTGATGCATACGATCCTGTAAACCCATAAGACTAAGTAGTTCCTTTGCACGCTTTTGTGGATCTATGCCTCTTGAATTGGCAAAAGTTGGAAGCAAAACATTCTCAAGAGCTGTCAGACGAGGGACTAAATTGAAAGTCTGAAAAACAAAACCTATTTCAAGTCCCCGGAGACGAGCAAGCTCTTCATCTGACATTCCATGCAAGTCGCGTCCATTTATAAAGACCTGCCCTTCAGTGGGCCTATCCAGGCAACCTATCAGGTTCATAAGAGTACTTTTTCCGGAGCCTGAAGGACCTACAATCGCAAGGAATTCTCCTTTTTCGATTTTAAGGGAAATATTTGAAAGTACAGGAACTTCCATATCCCCAAGCATATAACTTTTCCTGACATTGGAAACCTCGACAATAGGTAACCTATCATCAGGTAAACTATTCCCATTAATGTTCACATCCCCCTCCCCAATTTTACTGAGATATGATCAGAAAGAAATTACATTGAATGATCTTAAGTGCTTTTACTCTATGTAAGAAAATCCATTTTAATCTATGCTCTATAAATTTATAGAATAAGAGGAGATTTTAAACTTAAGGATTATCGATTAATGGAGATCATTCTCGACACTTAAAATCGAACTTTGAAAACTGGCACTACGTACACTGTTTTGGACTTTTGGACAGAGTGCTGAGCTTCAAATACTACTTTTGCTTAAAATTGCCAGGAATAAAAAAGGAATAATCGTGAGCAGTAAATATAAGCCGTCAGAATTTATTTCTGAAAGCGCATGGCATTTTCATAAAATTTATGCTCCAGGCCTGAAACCTATCTTTGTTATTTTAAGACAGCCTCTTACAGATAGGTTGTATAGACACGACAGAAAAACACAGTCTTTGGACTATTCAGTTTCAAAAAGTTATTCTTCAAACTGGGGGCGATTGAAAAATTTAGACGGAATCTAAAGCTATAATGGAACATTCAAACATATAATGCTATATAAAACATGTGCGAAGTTATAAAAGGGACTTCAGTTAAATCTTTGAGAACTATTATTCGTAAGGATATGTAATTATCTTCAATTTATATAATCTGATATGTATAGCTAATTATAGCCACTATTAGAGAGAATTTCAAACTTATAAAGAGTGGAGGGGATTGGTATGATCTTCGAGCTGATCTATAAGAATGTCAAGATCGCCTACGAATCAACTTTCCTTAGACTGCTTTACTGCTTATAATTAAGCTGTAAAAGCAGGTGTATAACGGGAAACGAACAAAATACAGGGAAATAATGGAGAAAACTGATATGATCTTCGAGCTAATCTATAAGAATGTCAAACTAGCCTACGAGTCAACTTTCCTTAGACTGTTTTACTGCTTATAATTAAGCTGTAAAAGCAGGTGTATAATGGGAAAAGAACAAAATACAGGAAATAGCGGAGGAAACTGATATGATCTTCGAGCTGATCTATAAGAATGTCAAACTAGCCTACGAGTCAACTTTCCTTAGACTGTTTTACTACTTATAACTAAGCAACAATCTGATGAGAAATGGAAATAATATGTATAAAGTTGCCGGTTTCTCAGGCAACTTTTTCTTTTAAAATGAAATATATAATGATTACTTTTTTTACATTTTAGCTTATGTTTGACAGCGCCCACTAAGAACCTATCCGAAAAGTCCTGATGCTCTGAATGTTATCCATGAACATGCTAAGTGAAGCATAGCAAGGTAATTCTCAATTTTATTTTCCCATCTTATAAGCAGTCTTCTGAATCTGTTTAGCCATGAATTTGTCCTTTCTACAATCCATCTTCTTGCCCTAAAACCTGGTATCTGTATTCTTATGTTTTCCTCTCCGCGACCTTTGATATGGGAAGTATACCATATTCTTTAACCGGAGTTTATACTTTATAGTATAAAGCCACGTCAAGCGACATGACTTTTGTAGGGTCTAACCAAAAATTAATTCTGTTGGCAATGATTCCAAACGTTTTAATATAAAACAGATAAATATAGAACCAATTAAACAAATTGGCGTGGCCAAAAATAGTTAATTTCCCACTTTATAGGGTCTAACACAAAACCTCTATACTAAGACGCCCTATTACGGTTTCTTTAGTATAGAGATGGTGAGAATCATATAAGTATCAATCGGTGGGCGAACTCAAGATGTGGCGGCGTCAAAATTGAACTAAACAGGTTTAGAACTTAATTAGTTTTTTGTTGGACTTCAGATTATCGCAAGCGTCAGCCATTCTTTTTTGATATATTATAAACTCCGGTTTAACCAATTGTCTGATATCAGGAAAATCGTATCCTGTATCCATACATATGTTCTGAATAACAGCATCTGTAGACGGTCTTTCAAAAATAATGGCATCAAAAGTCTTTTTTACAAGCTTTTTGTCGTGACGATTTGCTCCATCAACTGTTACTGAAAGTGGTATACCTTTACCATCTGTTAAAATGCTCCTTTTTGTACCTTTTTTGCCACGATCAGTTGGATTAGCTCCAGTCCCAGCTCCACCTAATGGTGCTTTTGTCATTGCGCCATCAATTGCTTGCCACTCCCACTCTAACCCTTTTATAGTATCATAATCCAGTAGACCAGCTTGCCACATTTTTTCAAATAGGCCTGATCTTTGCCATTCCTGAAATCGATCATGAACGGTGCTTGGAGCTCCATAAAATCGTGGCAGAGATTTCCATTAGCAACCAGTACGAAGGAGATAAAAAATACCACTCAGTATTCTCTTATCATCTTTTCGAGGTCTTCCAGGCTTCTTTTTTGGTTTAGGGAGAGGTAATAAGGGTTTCATGCGTCATCGGTTAAGCGTTAGACAAGCTCTTCTCTATGTGTTTTTATA
>NZ_DAOOUJ010000019.1:0-12903 GCF_035390745.1 Methanosarcina sp.
ATGAAAAACACTATTGCAAGAGGAAAAGAAGGTCTTAACCGATGACCAATGATAATGTAGTATATGGGCATATATACCGATATTATGATATTACAGGAAGTTCTCAAGTGATTTTGAGAATGAAAAAATTACTAAAACTATACCATGTTATTGGGCTTGTATAGAATTAGTTTTGTATGTGATTATTTTTTATATTTTAAACGGGTCTTTGCCTTAAATCTTTTTGACTTCAGGTTGATAAGTTTCAGGTCATACAGGTCCAATTGATCAGGCAGTCAAGAGACCCGGTCGAGAAATCAGGTCGAAATTATGAATGAAATCGATATTGTGAGGGCAGTTACAGAAGAAGGGTATCAAATAAGCCCGCTGGCAGTAGAGCTAATCAAATCAAGTAACTCCCCTGAAAACCTTCTAAAATATATCCTCTCAACTATTGATGACTGTATTTTCGTTATCGAACCCGAACATATCGACCTGAAAGGCTTTGAATCTTCGAAAACAGTTTTCGGAATTACTTCCGGGCAATCCCCTCTTACACTCTCTAAAACACCATCCGGCAGCATGCCTGGGAGCAGGCCTTCAGATGAGATTTCCTCTCCCGCCCTGGAACCCGTAAATTCTGAAATGCTAAAAGTTCCTGACCCTTTTTCAAATGCTCTTAAGGAAGCAGGATTAACTTCAAGTGTTGAGCCAAAAGTGGTTTCCGGGTTTGATGTACCGGACAACAATCCCGAAAAAGATTTTGATGTTCTCTCTTCTCAAGAGCCTTCTATTGATTTTTCTGCTAAATATGTTGTTAAGTCAGTTGCCGATTCTATTGCTCCTGAAGTTGATCCTGTTTCCAATTCTGTTAATGAGCCGCAGTCTTCTAATTTTGTCACTGCATCAACTGTTAATTCTGCTCGTGGTTCTCTTTCCAGTTCTGTCATTTCCTCTGCCTCTTCAGAAATGCAGGTTTCCTCTTTTTTCGGGCAGGCAGGCTCTACTTCTCTTTCTGCTACTAACCGTGTTTCCAGGACAGACTCCTTTTTCTCAAACAAGGGAAGTGTTTTTCCTTCAAGTTCCAGGGCAGAAGGAGTCAGGCATATTTCAGGCCTTAACCCTGTTACCGTGCTTTCTGATATCACCGGGCATTCTACCTGTGTTGGGGAGTACATGCAGTTTGTGCAGTACTTCAGGGATAGGTACAGCAGGCTCTCTGAGATTTTAAGGGGCAGGATGAATGCGCGCCCTATAGAAAGTTTGAAAAGGAGGAGTTTTCGCCGAGGATCAGATGGAGGTACCGAGGAGCTGGCTATCATAGGAATGATTTCAGATATCAGCAGCACCAATAACGGGCATAAAATTCTTTCTCTTGAAGACTCTACAGGTTCTTTTTCAGTGCTTATCCGAAACAGCGACAAAGAACTCTTTGAACTGGCTTCACGGCTTCTTCTGGACGAGGTTATCGGAGTAACAGGTTCGGTGACGAATGACGGAAGCCTTATGATGGCTACAAAGATCCTCCAGCCGGATGTTCCTAACAGCGTCCAGCGCAGGACGGGAAGCTACGGAAAAGCTGTACTCATCTCGGATGTGCATGTAGGCAGTTCTCAGTTTCTGGAAGAAGCGTGGCTTGATTTTCTGGACTTTTTAAAAGGAGAATCTGATTCGGAAGAGATGCGGGAGCTTGCTGCCCAGGTCCGTTATCTCGTTGTTGCAGGAGATCTGGTGGATGGAATTGGAATTTATCCGGACCAGGAAATGGAACTTGATATTCTGGACGTCTATGAACAGTACAGAAAAGCGGCAGAGTATTTCAGGGAAGTTCCCAAACACATCCATGTGATTATAAGTCCGGGAAATCACGATGCTGTACGCCAGGCAGAACCGCAGCCCGCCCTGCCTGAGAGGATCTGTGCAGATTTTCCGGGGAATGTCACTTTTGTAGGCAACCCTGCTCTTGTGGATCTTGACGGCGTTCGAATCCTTATCTATCACGGGAGGTCGATCGACGACCTGGTGGCAAGCATTCCCGGAGTTTCATATCATGAGCCTGCAGGTGCAGTCCTTGAAATGCTTAAGCGCAGACATCTTGCTCCAACATATGGAAGCAGGGTTTCGATATCCCCGGAAAAAAAGGACTATTTCATTATTGACCCTGTTCCTGATATAATCCACACAGGGCACGTCCACACACTGGGGGTCCAGCGCTACAAAAATGTCCTTCTGGTAAATTCCGGTACCTGGCAGGCACAGACTGAGTTCCAGAAACGTGTAAATCTGATGCCAGTGCCAGCTCGTGTTCCGATTGTGGATCTTGCGGATTTTGATGTGAAAATCCTGGCGTTCGATTAAATAAGGTAGGTTGAATTGGATCAATTAAATCAGGTTTTAGAACCTGAGCGCTCTAATGTTTGGGAATTCTAATTCTCTGCTTATAGTTCCCTGCAGTTCTCTAAAATTATTTTCCGATCCTTATATATACCACAAAGAATTAATATCCGGAAAATGCCGCTTGAAGAAAAAAAGGAAGAACAGGAAAATTCCGGAGAGAGCTTGCCGGAAGTCCTGGAAGAAAGCCGGGGTGAAGAGCAGACTTCTCTTCCCTTTGATATCCCTGATTTTGAGACCCTTCTTAAAAAGCAGGGCTATGCCCTTGCAGGTCGCCATTCAGCAGTGAAGACCTGTCTCTGGCTTAGAAAAGCCATGAACGACGAAGGTTTCTGCTATAAATCGAAATTTTATGGGGTCCAGTCCCACAGATGCCTCCAGATGACTCCAACTCTCATGTGCAACCAGCGTTGCCTTTTCTGCTGGCGCCCGACCGAAGTGCCTGTCCCTGCACCCGGAGAATGGGATTCTCCTGAAAAAATAGTTGAGGAAAGCATTGCCTGCCAGCGCAAATTGATTACAGGTTTTGGCGGTTCCCCAAATGCGCTCAGGGAACGCTGGCTTGAGGGCAATGAACCGAATAATGTTGCAATCTCTCTGTCCGGGGAGCCGACTTTTTACCCTTATCTCCCGGAACTCATTGAGGAATACCAGAAAAGAGGATTTACTACCTTTATGGTAACAAACGGGACTGTCCCTTCGATGCTTGCAAGGGTCAATCCTTCCCAGTTATACATGAGCCTTGATGCTCCTGACCTTAAGACCTATCTCAGGGTCTGCCAGCCGAAATCTCCTGAACTCTGGAACAGGATAAACGAGTCTCTTGAAATAATGAAAGAGAAATCCTCAAGAACAGTCATCCGGACCACTCTGGTTAAGGGTGAGAATATGTTTAATCCAGAAGGTTATGCAGATCTGATTAAAAAAGCCTCGCCGGATTTTGTTGAAATAAAAGCCTATATGCATCTTGGCTTCTCTCGCCTTCGACTGGACCGCTCTGCCATGCCGACACATTCAGAAGTGCTTGAATTCTCAAAAGAACTTGCAAAGCATCTGGGGTATAAAATAGCTGATGATTCCGAAATAAGTAGGGTTGTCCTGCTTTCAAGAGACGGAAGAAAATCTCCCGTAAAAAAGGCTTCTTGCTAAGGTTAAATTCTTACATCTTATCGTTTTTTAACTAACTTTTTTTATCTAATCTCTGCTATTAAGAAACCTACTTTCAGAAAGCCAGCAGACAAGAAGATTTTTATAGTTGCTTGAATATATAAAATAAGTTAGGGGATAGAAACAAATATAAACCTAAGTTTCAATTAGGGTATGATCCCGGTAGAGGATAACTAATCTAAATTAAACAAACTTTTAACTATTACATACAGTCTGAGTAAGATTATGTCTCATATCTAGTGCGATCACAAGAGTGTGAAACCTGTCAGTTTTGCACAGCATAAATGCAGGCTTTAGCGAATGGCTTATCGGCTTGCTGGGATGCTGGCTTCTGAAAGGTATACTTCTCACTCTAAGGTTCTTCGCGTTTCAGACGGTTTTTATACCCGGATTTCGGGTGAGACGGGAACTCACTGTGTGATTTATCCTTATCAAGTTCTCCAGTTATCCGTTGTATGCAACCGATATGCTAAACAAATATTCTACTTAATAACTAAATTTATAATGTCTGAATTTACTACGGTTAAATTCAGCTGGCTAACAAAGCAACTTAAAATTTCAATTTGCTAACAAACTCACGATAATCACGAATCATACTGCTTTATTCATTGGGGAATTTCTAAAATGACTGAACAATCCGCACACGAAAAATATGAATTTAAAAAGAAGCTTGAAGGACTCAGGGATAAGAAAGGAAGAAGTACTGAGCTTATTTCCCTTTATATTCCTCCTGACAAGCAAATTTTCGATGTTACAAACCAGTTAAAAGATGAGCATGGGCAGGCTGCAAACATCAAGTCCAAGCTCACGAGGACAAATGTGCAGGGAGCAATTGAGTCTCTGCTCTCAAGGCTCAGATACCTTGACAAAGTGCCTGAGAACGGAATAGTATACTTCACAGGTGCTGTGGATATCGGAGCCAACAAGACAAGCATGGAAAGTGAGGTAATTGTTCCTCCTGAGCCCATCACTGTTTACAAGTATCACTGTGACTCATCTTTCTACCTTGAACCTCTGGAGGATATGCTTAAGGATAAAAGCACCTTTGGGCTTCTGGTTCTTGACCGCAGAGAAGCAACTATAGGGCTTCTGGTGGGAAAGAGAATCCAGCCCTTCCGCAACCTGACTTCAACGGTTCCAGGAAAGCAGAGGAAAGGAGGTCAGAGTGCCCACCGTTTCCAGCAGCTCAGGCTCATTGCAATCCATGACTTCTATAAGAGGATAGGAGATGCTGCAAGTGAGGTCTTCATGTCTGTTGACCACAAAGACCTCAAAGGTGTCCTGATAGGAGGGCCCTCTCCGACAAAAGAAGAGTTCTATGCAGGGGAGTTCCTGCACCACGAGCTCATGAAGAAAATCCTGGGGCTCTTTGATACGGCATACACCGACGAATCAGGGCTTTCAGAGCTTGTTAATGCTGCAGGGGAAAAGCTTCAGGACCTTGAACTCATGGGACAGAAGAATGCTGTCAGAGCCTTTTTCAAGGAACTTATCTCCGATTCGGGTAAGGTAGCTTATGGAGAAGCCCAGGTCAGGGCAAATCTCGAGATCAATGCAGTGGATGTTCTTCTGCTTTCCGAAGACCTGCGTGCAGAAAGAGTAACTACTAAATGCAGCGTCTGCGGATATGAAAATAAGTGGACACGGCGCTGGAAACCTGGAGAATCTGCTCCTGCAGCTGGAAATTGTCCCAAGTGCGGGTCTTCCCTTGAGGTTACGGATGTTACGGATGTTGTTGACGAATTCTCAGAGCTTGCTGACAAGAGTAATGCAACGGTGGTTTTCGTATCCACAGACTTTGATGAGGGTTCCCAGCTCATGAACGCTTTTGGCGGCATAGCTGCAATCCTGAGGTACAGTACCGGAGTCTGATCTCACTCAGGGGCAAAGTCCCCTACCCGGTAATTTTTACCCAATACTTTTTTAATTAAATTGTCCTTTAGATCAATGGATCAGGAGTTTAAATCAAAACAATCACACTAATCAGATCCTAGATCAACATTATCGATCAATAGATCAGAGTTTGACAGATTAAATCTATCAATGTAAGGATTAATCGAGCAATTTTAGTTTTTTACAGATAATTTATACAGGTGATCTATCTTGTTCCTGGAACTCAAAGCTCAGGCTACATCAATCTTAAAAGAAGCTATTCGAAAGGTAGGATTTGAGGTTGAGGATTCCGAACTCCAATTCGAAACCTCTCCTCATGCTGACCTTGCGAGCAGAGCCGCATTCAGGCTTGCAGGCATTTACAAGCAAAACCCAAAAGATCTGGCATCGCGCATCGTATCTGCAGTTGAAATCCCAGAAGGCTCCTATGTAGGGAAAGTAAATGCCGCAGGTCCTTATATCAATTTCTTTGCAGGCAGACACTATCTTGACAGAACAGTAACCGCTGTCCGTGAAGAGAAAGAAAAATTTGGCTGCGGAGCTCCAAAGGACAGAATTCTCCTTGAGCATACCTCAGCAAATCCAAATGGTCCTCTTCATGTAGGGCATATTCGCAATTCAATCATCGGAGATACTCTTGCCCGCATCCTCAGGCGTGCAGGATACGATGTGGAAGTTCAGTACTATGTTAATGACATGGGCAGACAGATTGCCGTAGTTTCCTGGGCATGTGAACGCTTTGAGCTTGATCTTTCCAGAAAGTCCGATTCTGCAATTGCTGACGTATATATTAAAGCCAATGTGGAGCTGGACAAAAACCCTGAATACGTAAAGGAAATTGACGCGCTTATGGAAAAGGTAGAAGCCGGGGATGCAACGACTATTGAACATTTTAATAAGGCAGTCTCTCTGGCTATTGCAGGAATCAAAGAAACTTTGCTCCGCTTAAATGTAGTTCATGATGAGTTTGTAAGTGAGTCCACTTTCCTTAAATCCGGAGCAGTACACAAAATTGTTGAACGCATAAAGGCTACCGGCAGGACTAAAATGGACAAAGGAGCTCTTGTTGTCGATCTTTCGGATTACGGGTTTGAAAAGACCCTTGTCATCCAGCGTTCAAACGGCACTTCCCTCTACACAACCCGCGACCTTGCCTATCACGAATGGAAAGCCGGGCAGGCAGACCGCATAATTGATGTTTTCGGAGCCGACCACAAGCTTATTTCCGGACAGCTAAGGGCTACCCTGAATGCTATCGGGATTAAAGAGCCCGAAGTTGTGATCTTTGAGTTTGTTTCTCTGCCTGAAGGTTCCATGAGCACCCGCCGCGGGCAGTTCATAAGCGCAGATGACCTCTTTGACAGGGTCACTGAAGCTGCCTTTGAACAGGTCGAAACCCGCCGCCCCGAGACGTCAGCCGAGTTTAAGAAACAGGTTGCAGAAATGGTAGGGATAGGTGCAGTCCGCTATGACATTGTGAGGGTTTCACCCGAGAAGTCCACGGTCTTTAACTGGAAAGAAGCCCTTGATTTTGAGAAGCAGGGCGCCCCTTACATTCAGTACTCTCATGCCCGCGCATGCAGCATCCTTGAGAAAGCAAAAGAGGAAGCAGCCTGGAATCCTGAAGAAAAGATTGATCCATCTTTACTTGTCGAGGACAGTGAAATCGATCTTATTAAAAAGATGGCAATGTTTGACAGCATAATCGACCTTGGAGCACGTGAACTCAAACCCCACATTCTTGCGATCTACGCCCGTGAACTTGCCGATGCCTTCAACCAGTTCTACCGCTTCGTTCCGGTTATCGCAGCAGAGGATGAAAAAGTCAGAGCTGCAAGGCTTGCTCTTGTGGATTGTGCAAGAATTGTCCTTGCAAACTCTCTTGATACCCTGGGAATTGGCGCTCCTGAATCAATGTAAAAAAGAATGAAGAAACGAAGGTAACTGAGATGCAGGAGTAAGAGAAAAGAAAAATATTAAAAATACCCTTTTACTTTCTTTTCTCTCTTCCTTTGATTTATTATCCTGATTTTGATTTGCTATTCTGATTTTGTATTTTGATTTTCCTTTAGAAAAATGATATATAGTAGCAGTAGCAGAATTTTGTATACGACATCTTCTAGAAAAATATAAGATCTTATATAGCAAACAGATATTACTCTACAAATTGCCATTGCAGAGATAAGTATGATTACAATAAACGAAGCTTTCCGGAAATTTTTGAGTGAGCAGGAAGATAGTCTGAAAGCTGATGCCTTCCTGGACTGCGAGGACGTGATTCTTCTTTACGAGGAATTCCTTGAACTGAATGCTGAGGATTACCTGTCAGAAGAAGACAGAGCCCTTTGTGCCACCCGACCTGATGATAACAAAAATTACTTTGATGTTTGTAGCCCAGAACAACTTAATCCCGATGGGATTAAAGATTTTCTTGAAGATTATGTGGTTGAGGTTGGAGGAGGCAAAAAGTTTATTGGGACAGCTGCAAAGGTTCTCCAAACTTTCTTTGAGTGGGCACTGGAAAAAGGTTACATCGAAGAGAAAGCCTTCGAGGCAAATAGAGAAGTACTCGCAAAGTATAAGAAAAGGTATTGAGTGCCAGGAAAAAAGGGAAAATTATATTTTTGGCGTAGTCTTTTTCTTTTTCCTCCTCTTTCCTTTATAATTCTTTATGCCCTTATTCTCCATATTTTACAGTTAATTTATCTCAATCTATTCTAAAACTTTTTTTGGTATAATTTCGCTCATTTTTATGCCACCAATTAGATATCATCTAATAAAAGAGGCCTTTTTGTCGGAGAACCAGCTGGTTTAAGAACTTTCTTGCGTCTGGACTCATAAGCTTCTCCTTTGACGCTTACAAGGTATTCAAGGGAACTCACTCCATTTATTGACAGAGGACGCTTTTCTTTGTTTCTGTGTTCCAGAATCGTTTTCAGTAATGGATATTCCTCAATATTTTCGTTTTCATATCTGGAAACTTTGATTAGAAGCCTTGAGATAAGAGGATTTTTGAAATATCTTCCCCATATAGGGTTATCCACTTTTTCATCATAGTAACTGTGAACAAATTTCCTGTAATGAAGAAACTTCTCATATTTTGAGCGCTCTTTCAGAGGCTTCAGGTTCAGGAAATCAGTAGTGCAGTCTATTCTTTTAAGTATTTCCAGGTTCCCTGAAAACAGGCAGTCTCTGGCGTATTTTTTGTAAAGGTTACAGTTTATCCTGCACTCTACCGGAACTCTTAAAAAGAACTCAATCAGTTCGGTGTCACATAACGGAATTCTCCATTCGTATCCAAAAAACTCATAGACTCGGACCGAATTGTAGATAAATTTAGGCTGCCTTTCGTTAGAATCAAAATATTCTATTGCATTTGCAAATGTTTCTTTGTCTTTGATTTCAAGTCCTGATGTTGATTTGTTTATCCTCTGCTTGAAGATATTTTCGAGTCTCTGCCCATAAGGCCACAGATTATAGTGTTTTTTCAGAGAGGCTGTAAGATAGGCTTCTGAATCGAAATTCGTTGAATCGGGAATATGAGTGCCGTATCCGGTGTGTCCTGGGACGAATACTGAATTTTCCGGAATTTTCCCCTGGATCTTCAGCTCTTTTACGGCTGGAAAATCCTGCATATGCGGTAAAGACGACAGATTTCCAGCCAATATACGGAATAAATCGGCTTCTTTTGAATTGTAATAATCATGCCATTTTTTCTCAGTGGATTCTACGAAAACCCACTCATACCCAAGAGCTTCTGCTACATGTTTGCTTATTTTTGATTCCCTGCTGCCTTTTCTTCCATAACTCATACATATAACATCATTGACTCCAAGCCTCTTCAGCATTGCAACAATGATGCGCGAATCAAGCCCGCCGCTTAAAGGCACAACCAGCTTCTTTCCCTGCTTGCTGGTACTTTCTATAAGCCTTGAGAAGGCGTTTACAAAAGTTTGATCAAGCATTTCAATCAATCTGGCTTCAGGCAGGTCGTAATAATCTCCATGTAAAAATTTAAAATAGCAGCAGGATTTTAGATACATTTCATTTTTTTGATAAATTAAAAATTCTCCGCACCTTATCTGCTTTATGTCATCAAAAAGGGTCTCATTGCCAGTAACATAACCCACGACCATGAATTCTGCTGCCTTTTCTTCGTTCAGGCGTGAGTTAGTTTTATCTTTTAAGTAGTAGGCACTGTCTGATATAATGAAGCTGTTTTTTGTTTTTAAGTAAAACAAAGGAGTACTTCTTGTTTTGTCAGCAGTACAGAACATAATATCTTCAGTTTCAGCAACAAATGCAAACTCCCCATTTAGCTTCTTGAGAAAATCTCCGATTTCTTTTTCTTTATCCTGCCCTTCTTTACATATTAAAGGGAACATCAACTCGGCAAGTTTTTCTGGACTCAGAAGTTTATTTTCGAAAAAAACATTTCCTTTAAAATAACATTCGGCTCCCTTGAGTTTTATTTCTCTCCAGGGATAATACTCATTCAATAGTTTTATTTCAGTTTTCATAACCCACACTCCCAAAATTTCTGATTAAATACATAACTATGGTTGAATGCTGAGGCTTATTTCGATAATATCAGGATCTTCTTTAGTCCTTTTTTCAGAAATAAACTCTTATATTACCATTATATTATCTAGAAAGTGATTTACATTTGAAGATCTAACACACACTTTATTTTAAAGTAGTTAAGCTGCTTTTTGGCTATTTTCCCCCAATCAAGCCTTAATTTTGTTCCCCTATAATTGTCGCTTTATTCTTATTGAATTTTCAGGGCAAAACTCTTAAAATTCCTTTTTATTACATAATCCTCAATGGTTTAAATTTCTTTTTATATTCAAATAAACAAATAATTTATACTGTTACTGTTAAAAAAGTTTGTTATGTATTTTTTTAGATTTATTACCCAGAGTAATTCCAATACTTATAATACTTTATTGACCTTACATACCAGATATGCAGGAGATCACTTTTATTGATGGAGGCAGCCTCCCCACGCCAGAAGGCCTTACAAGGGAATGGGTGAAAGCTGCAGCCGAAACCCGAACAGAGGATGAAAAACTCTTTTCTCTGGTAAGGGAGGCATTCCGGAGAAAAATAGATGTTGGGGTGCATGTTCCCACTTATCCGCAGTTCAGGGATATGATCGGGCAGTTTCTGGACATCATCAGAGACGAAAAGAATTGCTATGAGCCCTATGTTTTAAAGGAAGAGAACGCAAAAATCCTCGAGCTGGAGATAATTGATGAGGTTGCAAAACAGTACAGGGAAGAGACAGGAGAAACCCTGGAAGTAAGGGTTTGTGTTGCCGGTCCTACCGACCTTTACCTTCAGGCTTTTGGGGCAACTGCTTTTGCAGACGCGTATCATATCATGGCTCTTGATATTGAGAGTTTCATAATACAGGCGTTTAAAGCTGCAAAAAACTTTAAAATCAAGGTTATAGCTCTGGATGAACCGAGCCTTGGAATGAATGACAAAATCCATTTTTCTGACTCTGACATTATCTCTGCCCTTACTCTGGCTTCTACCTACGCACGAAAACAGGGAGCCGATATGGAGATCCATCTTCACTCTCCATTAAAGTACAAACTTGTTTGCGAGACCCCTATCAATGTTATCGGGTTTGAGTACGCTGCAACTCCTTCTTACATAGAGCTTTTAGACAAAAAAATTCTGGAGGACTCTAATACTTACATAAGGCTCGGAGTCTCAAGGACTGACATTTCTAGCCTTATAGGCATGGTTAACGAGACCTATGGAGTCAATGCCTGGAAAGAAAAAGAATACATGCAGAAGATCGTCACTGAAATGGAAACTCCTGATCTCGTACAGAAACGGCTTGAGAAAGCCTACTCTATTCTTGGAGACCGTATAAGATATGCAAGTCCTGATTGCGGGCTGGCGTTCTGGCCGGACCAGGAACTTGCATTCAGGCTGCTTGAAAATACGGCAAAAGGCATCAACGCATTTAATGCAGAGATGAAAAACCGTTAATAATTACGAAAATAAAAGTTCAGAAAAATGAATGATTCAGTAAAAAGGAGTAACTCAGGAAAATAACGCTGGATATGAGATTTACTGTTTTAATTTGAGAAGATCCTCTTATGGCACTTCTCATCTGTTATTTTATACTTTTACTGTTTTTCCAATAATAATAAATCCTTACAGGTCTACTAGAGATCATGCAAGAAATCATCTTTGACGACATAGGAAGTTATCCACTCCCTGAAGGAGTCAGTAAGGAATGGATCAAGAATGCCTTTAAAACGAGAGCAGAAGATGAGAAACTTTTTACTGTAATCAATGACGCCTTTCAGCAGAAAATCGATGCAGGCGTAGAGGTTCCGACTTATCCCCAGTATCAGGACATGAACGAGCAGTTCCTGAAGGTTATCCGGGATTCTAACTGCACAGAGAGTCCTTTTGAGGTAAAACTGGAGTGTGCAAGGATCGAAGAGCTTGAGGCTATAGAAACGGTCGCAAAGGCCTACAAAGAAAAATTCGGGGAGACCTTAAAGGTCCGAATCTGCGTGACAGGTCCAACTGAGCTTTACCTGAAAGAGTTCGGAGGCACCAGGTATACGGATATATATACTCTTTTTGCTAAAAGCATAAACAAGTTCGTCCGCAACTCGATGAGATCTGCAAAACACTTCAAGATTGCAACGGTTTCAATTGACGAGCCGAGCATAGGCCTTAACCCTGAACTCTCATTTGACGAAAACGACGTTATCTCTGCCCTTACCGAAGCTTCCAAATCCGCCAGCAAATGGGGAGCTGATGTGGAGATTCATCTTCACTCGCCGCTCTATTATAATTTTGCCTGCGAGACCCCTACAATCAATGTGATAGGTGTAGAATCTGCCGGTACTCCATCCTACCTGGAGCTCATTGACAAAAAAGTCCTTGAAAATACTGATTCTTTCCTGAGACTCGGAATTGCAAGAACGGATATCTACTCCCTGGCAGGAATTCTCAATGAGAAGTACTGTACAAACATCTGGAAGGATCAGCAGTACCTCCCTGAAATAGTTTCGCAGCTGGAAACTCCTGAAGTCATTGCAAAAAGGCTGAAGCTGGCTTACAGGCGTTTTGGAAGTCTGATTAAATATGTGGGTCCTGACTGTGGTCTGGGTGCATGGCCCAACCAGAGAATAGCTTTTGTCCTGCTTTCTAACGTTGCGCAGGGTATCAAAAATTTCAGGGAAAATCTTTAACCCTGAAAAACTTTCTTTTTGAAAACCGGTTGAGAATCAGAAATTTCTCCAGGCTGTAATCAGTTCAGATCTCACTTTTCTTTCCAGTAGAAATTCTACTAAATCCTGAAAATCTCATAAAATTGGTCTACTGATGCTAAAACACAGTAGAAATTAAGGGGTGGTCTTTTTCATTTTCCAGTCTTTTCCAGCAGCTTTTTAATCGATTTAAGTATTCTGACTGGACAAGGTTTTTGAC
>NZ_DAOOUJ010000019.1:13003-43979 GCF_035390745.1 Methanosarcina sp.
ATAAAGTCCTGATTAAAGTTTTAGATAGCAAAAAAGAACCTTAAAAGAGAGATTCATGAAAGAGAGATTTATCAAATAAAAAATTATGCGATTAGCGGGCCCGAAGGGATTTGAACCCCCGGCCTATGGATTAAGAGTCCATCGCTCTGCCTGACTAAGCTACGGGCCCACGCATTATTGTTCTCATTTTATGAGCGACTCTCAGAATGTATTTTCAAATATTTATAGATTGCGCCTATAGAGGCACTCTACATACTTCTTTATTATCTGAATGCAGGATTTTTTCTTTATTTATCGGAATCTTCGGGAAAACTTTATTTTTATGTTAAGGAGTTACTTTTTATTGCAAATAAGAATTTTATTCAGAGTAGTTTTATTTTTTATACTAATTATTAATAATACATCTTTACTTATCCTGTTTTTAGAGTAAGATCTCTGAACTCCGGAAATCAGATTTGGGGTAGTTTCCTAACTTCTTTATTTTTCTTTTTTTAAATGAATTAAAGCAAAACATTATATACAAGCGGATATGAGTATGACCAATTAATTGACTTATCCGAAGCTCTATTGGGGATTAGTTCACCGTAATAGATTAAGTAGAATGTGTACTTCCTGAATTTGGTTTTTCAAGTTTGGCCTGTTAAGTACTGCTTTTACTCTTTTCTGTTTTATTGATAGAGCTTTCATAAGCTGATTAATAAAGTCAAAGGAATGAATCTAATGTTTAGAGAAGAAAGTCGCTCTGTGCCCGTTGAAGAGGGCGAAACTTACGACGTAACTATTCAGGATATTGCTCGCCAGGGAGACGGCATTGCCCGTATCGAAGGCTTTGTTGTTTTTGTCCCGAATACCAGTGTAGGTGACGAAGTCCAGATTAAAGTCGAAAGGGTACTTCCGAAATTTGCATTTGCAAGCGTTGTTGAGTAAGTTTGGGTTGAGAGAATATTACTTTAAATTTTGTTAAGTAAATTAAAGGATGGTTTTCATGTTCAAAGAAGAAAGTCGCCCAGTCCCTGTCGAAGAGGGTGGAGTCTATGATGTTACAATTCAGGACATTGCTCGCCAGGGAGACGGCATTGCTCGTATTGAGGGTTTTGTAGTCTTCGTTCCTAACACCAGTGTTGGCGACGAAGTCCAGATTAAAGTCGAAAGGGTTCTTCCCAAGTTTGCATTTGCAAGTGTTGTCGAGTAACTCGTCAAAGGTACTAAATTAATATTAAAGATTTAACTAAAGTAAATTAAAGGAATGGTTTTTCATGTTCAGAGAAGAAAGTCGCTCAGTCCCTGTCGAAGAGGGCGAAGTCTATGATGTTACAATTCAGGATATTGCTCGCCAGGGAGATGGCATTGCTCGCATAGAAGGCTTTGTAATCTTTGTCCCGGGCACCAAGGTCGGCGATGAAGTTCGCATTAAGGTCGAAAGAGTGCTTCCGAAATTTGCATTTGCAAGCGTTGTCGAGTAAGTTTTGATTGAAAAAAAATCACATGGTTATCTAAGTTTTAACCTGATTAAAGGAGTGATTTTAATGTTCAAAGAAGAAAGTCGCTCTGTTCCTGTTGAAGAAGGCGAAGTCTACGATGTTACAATTCAGGACATCGCTCGCCAGGGAGATGGCATTGCTCGCATAGAAGGCTTTGTAATCTTTGTCCCGGGCACCAAAGTAGGCGACGAGGTAAGGATCAAAATCGAAAGGGTACTTCCCAAATATGGTTTTGCCAGCCTTGTTGAATAAACAGGTAACTCAAAATAAGAAGCAGGCTGAAAAATAATTTATTAAAATTTTTCAGTCTTTTTACTCGTAATTTCAGAATCTTGCTAATCTCCGGCTTCGAGAAAATGCCGGAATCTCTTTTTCATGACCTTGTTTTTCAGTCCGTATCTAATCTTTTGCCAGGCTTCTTATTGAGGCTTCTGTTAGTGAACGTTCGATGATATTATATAATAGATGTTCAATCATACTTTTGAATCCAATTGGCAAAGTTTTTATATACGCCACAAAAACAAATTGTTTACGGCTTTCTTCAATCGATAGCCGGGGACAGTAACCCGGAGTGATTTCTAGTGATGCATTTTATCAAGTACCACCCCCGGTCCAACACTTACGTGATTGAAAAAAGGGCTTTTCTGGAAGAAGACCTTGTGCTGGACGGCAATGTTATTGTCGGGCAGGAAGTAAAATTCTGGAAAAATCTCACAGTATCTGGCAGGCTTGAACTCGGGAAAGGTTCAATTGTTCAGGGCAATGTAAAAGCCGGAAGTGCCATCATCTGCGCAGCAGCAAAAGTTCTGGGTAATATAGAAACAGTTTCCGAACTTGTTCTTCTTGATGGAGCAAGAATAAATATTGCAGCCTGTGAAGGAGATATCCGTGTAAGACCTGGCTGCTCTCTCGGTTCAGTAAAAGCGGGAGGAACTCTTGAGCTTGTGGGAAAGGTTGCTGTAAGAAAGGTAGAGCCGTTGACAAAAGTAATTATCCGGGCCGAAAAATAATTTCCGGCTCGTTTGATACTTATCTTGCATTTTTCTAATAATTCACCTGCTGAATAATAATTCACCTGCTGAACCTTTCCTCTTCAAGAAGTTTGAGGATGCGATCCCTTAAACGGTTTACTTCCGGACTTGTGCGGCTTCGCGGGCGGGGCAATTCCACTTTTATGATTTCTTTTATCCTTCCAGGCCTTGAGGTCATAACCACAATCCTGTCAGAAAGGACCACAGCTTCATCCACGCTGTGTGTTACGAAAAGGAATGTTACGTGTTTTTGTTCCCATATCTTCAGGAGTTCATCCTGAAGTACGTTTCGAGTCTGGGCGTCCAGTGCTCCAAAGGGTTCGTCCATAAGGAGGACTTCAGGTTCATTGGCAAGAGCTCTTGCAATCGCAGCCCGCTGCTGCATGCCTCCAGACAGTTCATATGGATAACTGTTTTTGAACTGTTCCAGACCCACAAGGTCTATATATTTCTCAACCTGCTTCCGGGCTTCAGCTTTCTTAATCCCCTGCATTTCAAGGCCAAAAGTAATGTTATCTATAACCGTTCTCCAGGGAAATAGTGAATATTGCTGAAAAACCATGCCTCTTTTGGGGTCCGGACCTGTTATAGGGACTCCGTTAAGTGTTATTTCTCCTGAAGTCTGGGTTTCGAGTCCTGCAGCGATACGGAGCAGAGTGGTTTTTCCGCAGCCAGACGGTCCCAGGAGGCAGATAAACTCTCCATCTTCAACATCAAAGCTCACATCGTGTAGAGCTTCTGTACCAGATTTATCTTCTTTTTTAGTAAAGATACGTGAAACATTTTTTACACTTACTCTGCCCATCTTATACCACAGTTCCTGATGTCCATCTCAGTAATTTTGCGTCTACATAGTACCTGAAGAAACGGTCAATTAAAAGACCCACAAATCCGAGCAGGAGCATATAAACGAGTACGAAATCCATTCTGTGCATGTAGTAATTGTGCCATATCTCGTATCCAAGTCCGCTGTTGCTCCCAAACATTTCTGCAGCTACAAGGCACATCCAGCCTACACCCATAGCAATCCTGATTCCTGCAACAATCGAAGGCATGGCTGAAGGTATCGCGATAAAGCGGATGAGGTCCAGATTTCGGGTACACCCAAGAACTCTTGCCGCTTCAACATAAACTTTCGGTACGTTTTTAAAACCGGTATATGTATTGATGATAATTGGAAAGACCATTCCTACAAAAACAACAAAACCTGCTGCCTGGCGGGTAAGCCCAAACCATATGATTGCAAAGGGAATCCAGGCAATAGGGGGAATCGGACGCAGTATCTCTATTATAGGGTCGATTGCCCTATTTGCTTCCTTAAACCATCCCATAGCTATTCCTAGTGGAATTCCTATTACAAACGCAGCAATAATACCGATTGAAAAATGAATTAGACTCGTCAATGTATCTGTAAAAATTAGCCCGCTTTTGACAATTGCGGCAAAAGAGATTATCACATCATAAAAACTAGGTAGCTTAAATTTGTTCTGTACTATCAAATCTGCTGCAAGCTGCCATATAGCAATTGCAACTATGAGAGATAATACTTCAATGCCATTATCTTTGATTGTTTTTATAAAGTTAATGTTCATGTCTAAATAAAAGAATTCTTACTTTTTTATCTTTCCGGCAGACTTCATTTCTCAGAAAAAAGAGAAGTTGAGGTTGCTCCTTATAAAGGCAGAGACAACCGAGCTTTATTTTAATATTATTCCCTGTTATTCCTGGGTTTGTTCCTCACTCATAACTTTATCATAGAAGCTTGTATCAAAGATTTCCTCCTGTGTCAGGGATTTTGGAATGTACCCAAGCTCATACTGAACTTTTGAGTAATTGACAGCTGAGTTTTCAATCAATGCTGGATCTGTAATCCATTTTCCATCCCATTCCTTAAGAGAAGTCTTTACAGTATCTACATTTTCTGTAGTTTTGTTTGAATATATCTGAGCAGCTTCTTCCACATGTGCCTGGTTATATTCGGTTGCCTTAATATGGGTCCTTACAATCTGCTCCACAATTTCCGGGTGCTCCCTGATAAGCTTTCCACTTACGACAAGTACACAGCAAGAGTGGTTTGCCTCCATCTCTCCAGACTGCACTATGATACGCCCATTACCTTCCTTTTCTATAACTGCTGGGGAGGGGTGGGGCAGGAAGACTGCATCAACCTGTTTGGCTGAAATAGCGGTAACAGCGTCTCCTGGAGTCATTCCAAGGATTGTCAAATCTTTTTCAGGGTCAAGTCCGTTTTCTTTGAGCCACTCTCTGATCAGGGTATCCTGAATCGTTCCTGTCGGGAAGGTAGCGATCTTGAGCCCTTTCAGGTCTTCAGGGCTTTCGTACTCATACTCAGGCCTGAGAACAAGACTTGAACCATTTATCTGTACAGGCGCAACAATCTTTGCGTCAAGGTCCTGGCTGAGAGCTGTGATTACAGGGGCTGCTCCTACATAGGCAACATCCAGATCTCCAGACAGCATAGCCTGCATTTCAGGAGCTCCTGTCGGAAACACGTATTCATTAATCTTGGTAATCCCGTAAGGTGCAAGATCTTCCTGCCACCATCCTTTCTCATAGGCAGTCATGTATGCAATCTGATGTGTACTCGGCTGGTAACCGATGTTCAGTTCAGTAATTGCAGGGGCTTCTGCAGTTACATTCTCATCTGTACCTTCATTATCGGATGCGCAACCTGATACGAAGATAGATGCGACCATCAGTAAAGTAAGGATAAGCATGCTTGATTTTTTCAAAACTTCACCTCAATAATTGCCTCTTCTAACAATAATAGATCCACCTGCTAAATAAGATCTACTGGGACAGGATTCTCTTCGGGAAAATCTTGCGGATTTTTCGCCTTTTTTGCTGGCTTTTTCTAAATTTATTCAAAAAGCCGCCCCTTCCCATACTTTCATCCATTGCTTGAAAGAAGAATTACTGTAAAAATAAAGATCAATCTCTTACGTGTCAATATGTTCGAAATTTGCTATATATACTTTCTCAAATGTCTTTCTATTATATCCCAAATGTATTAATACTTCAGGATATATTTCTCATTTAGGAATAAAAATCCTGTAAAACGTAAATTCTTCATATTTATTAAAATCTTTTACAGGATCAGAGGTTGAATTTAATGAACGTTGCAGACAAGGTCATCAAATCCGCATTTGAGTCCGATGAAGTGTTCCAGAAAACACTTTCCGCTGTTATTAAGGAAGACCTTAACCTGACTGCAGTGGATTTTGCGAAAAAGGCGAACATCCCCCCGAGCACCCTCTATAAGATCCTATCGGGTAACCGGGACCCTAACATCAAAACTCTCCGCCAGATTGTGAAAACGATCCGTGATATCAAGGAGTCCGATAGTGGAGAATTTATCGCTGTAATTGCAGCCAGATCAGTACTCGACAACATCGTGGAAACAAAGAAAAAGATCGGCGGCAGGCTTGTCACTATCCGGGAATACTCGGCAACATCGATGGAAGAAGCAATTATCTCAGCTGTAAATGCCGAAAGAGATGGAGCAAAAGCCCTGGTTTGTGCCCCCATTGTAGGTCCTACCGTAGAGAAAATCCTTAACATCCCGGTTACAACCATTGCTCCTAAGAATAGCCTGATAGATGCTATTGAACGTGCGTTTAAGAAAATGGAATAAACCCGATATTTTAAAAATAGAAAAGAGGCCCGCGTTAAATGAAAAACGCGGGAATTTAAGCCTCTCTTTGTTAAATTTCTTTTTTCTCGCTTTTTATCGTTTTTATTTTTTCAGATTTACCGACTTAATTAGTTCGTCTATCTTAGCCTGAACAGTTGCCGCAGTCCAGCCGCCCTTGGTAAACATATACGCTATTCCGCCGACCAATAACAGGATGATACCTATCAGGGTGTAAAGCAGCATTGAGGACTTTTCTTTTACCGTATAGGTAGTTTCCTGTCCTCCTACCTTGACAGTATATGTACCCGGTACCTCTTCGCTGTGTTTGAAGGTTACTGTTGTACTTTCTCCCACACCCAGGGAAATCTTCTGGGAACCAACGGAAGTTTCATTCACAATTAATTCCACATTATATTCCCCTGCAGCATTACCCGTATTTTCGGCGTCAATAGTGATTGTTGCTTCCTTTCCGGCTCTGACCTCTATCGGGTCGACTACAAGGTTGGAGAACTCGAAGATAGCTTCATAGTCTTTTACATTGACCTCAACGCTTTTGTCAAGGAAGCCCTCTGCGGTAGCGCTGATCTTGATTTTTCCTACTTCCTCTGTGGTATAAGTGAACTTTCCGTCAGAGTCGGTTTTTCCAACAGCATTACCGTCGATAGATATATTTGCACCTTCAATTGGGTCTCCTCCTACCGCTTTCAAAGCCTCTATTGTGACTGTGTCTCCTACATATACTTTTTCAGGAGTAATATTTAGGCTCATTTTCTCTTTAGGAGGAATAACTTTCATGTTCTTATTTGCTGTAGTGTACCCGTCTTTCTCTGCAGTAATCTTGAAGGTTCCTTCCTTTTCAGCTGTGTATTCAACAATTCCATCTGCGTTGGTTTTACCCACATTGGTTGTGTTGACTTTTACAGTGGCGCCTTCAATCGAAAAATTACCCGCAGTCACTTCGATATCAAATGTGTCGCCTACAATGATTTCACTGGGTAAATTGATATTGAGTTCTTTGCTGGAGTTACCTTCACTTTCGACTTCAACGAAGGGATAGAACCTGAGCGTGTCTGAATCAGCTGTCTTGAATTTGATATCGCCCATGACATCAATGGTTTCGTCTTCGCCAAGCCCGATGTCACCTTCATTCTTCATTGTAATGCCGCTTTCTGAGACACTGGTGACCTCCATCTCGTCGAAAGTATCTCCATTATTGATTTCGATGTATTCATCCGAGATCTGGAAGATTCCCTCTGTGAAAACAGCAGATGTCTCAGTGCCTGCGAAAACCGTGCCGAAGTGGACAATAATCATGGGTACGTCTTCTGCCTCTCCAAGAGTGCCTTCATAGATGTAGTCCTGACCAGATGTGACGAACTCGTCATCCACGACATCTCCGTCCTTTTCAAGCTGGACCCAGACGCTTTCTCCGTTAACATCGACTTCCAGGATGTTCAGAGAATAGCCTTCCTCAAGTTCAAGGGCATCACCCGAGTAAAAGGACTCTTTGTCATCGGTGTCTGTAAGGACTTCGGAAAGGATATTATCAGAAAGAAGGCTTACCTCATCGATTTGTCCATCAGCGGTGTCATCGGGATATCCTGCAAAGTATTTCTTTGCCATGAAACCGACAACTGTGAAATTGCCCCAATCATCGTGTTCAAACTCAACAGCCTTAGGGGTGGATGTGTAGACAAGCGATCCATCGGGAATATTTCTATCATTTAAGTCCGTAATTTCCATCTTTTCAGTTTCTATTCCCTCATCTATATTGTAATAGAAGCCTTCAAAGTTGTAGGGTGTCCAGGTTGGAAGAGTGTCCCCATCGACATCTTCATCATAGACAGTTCCGCGCAGTTCATAAGTCCCTTCTTCAGAGGTATCAAGTACCGGTGCAAAGCGCAGTGTGTCGTCATCAGCTACCTGAATCTGGATCTTGCCCATAAGGTCGATAATATCACCTTTATCAAGGCCTACATCGTCCTCGTTCTCCATTTTTATTTCACTGCTGCTGATGGATTTTACTTCCATTTCCCCGTAAGAATCTCCGTTTGAAATCTCCACATAATTATCAGAAACCTGGAAGATGCCCTGTATGAATACAGCAGATGTCTCAGTGCCTGCGAAAACCGTTCCGAAATGGACTATAATTATTGGTACGTCTTCTGCCTCGCCTATTTCGGTCTTATAGATGTAGTCCTCTCCTGAGCTGATGAAACCATCATCCACGACATCTCCGTCCTTTTCAAGCTGGACCCAGACGCTTTTTCCATTAACATCGACTTCCACAATGTTCAGGGAATAACCGTCTTCAAGTTCAAAGGAGTCTCCTGAATATGCAGATTCTTTGTCATCGCTGTCGATGAGGATCTTGGTAAGTACACCATCGGATATCAGGCTTATATCATCCCCTATAACAGTGGAGTTTTCTTCACTGTAGCCTGCGAAGTATTTCTCGGCCATGAATCCTATTATCTGATAAGAACCCCAGCTATTGTATTCAAAGTCGGTTTCAGTAGGTCTTGTACTGTACTCTATATTCCCTCCATCTATGTTTCTACCTATGTCCTTGATGGTCATCTCTTCAGAAGACACGCCGGAATCAAGGTCATAATAGAAGCCTGAGAAACTCTGGGCATTCCATGTGTATGTGGTGTCCATCCCAAGGTCTTCATCCCAGATCCTGTTCCCGCTTGAAAAATACTTGGAATTGACTGTTACATTCCATGTCTTTGTCAATGAATCATATTTACCGCTGGGATCAGTGATCACTGCAGAAAGATTGTAGCTGCCGGAGGTATCTGCGTTAAAATTGTATGAAGATGAAGTTCCTTCCTGAGATCCCTTCGATTCGCTATTGACAAGCCATTCAACTTTGATGTTCTGGTTGTTTGTAGAATTGACATAGAAAGTCTTGTTTCCTCCCTGAGAGATGCTAACCTTTTCATCGGAAGGATTTACTTCTACAGGCACTTCATTTGTTGAAGAACCTACTGTCCAGTCCCATTTGTAGCTGGCAGTTTCTGTACCATTCAGTGCTACAACAGTAACATTATATGTGCCTGCTGTAGATGAAACGTTTTGATACGTATCTGATGTTACTCCACTGACCGAATCAACGGCTATTCCGTTTATGTACCAGGTAATATCAGCTGCCTTGTTTGTTCCAACACTGAATTCTTGAGTTGCATTCGTTCCTGTGCTTGGATTGTTCTCAGGACTTTTGCTTGTAATTGACAGCGCGCCTTCAGTACCTTGCACGTTCCAGGCTGCTATTTGCCCTACTCCATCTATGGAAGCTGTTACCTGGTACGAACCCGACTGGAAAACGTGATTGAGAGTTGCAATATTGCTTCCATCAGTCGATATTGTTGTGGGTACGCCATTTTCAGTCCATATAACGTTCGCTGTTTCGTTTAAAGGAATGGTGAAAGTTTGAGTTGCTCCCACCGTCCCTGTAACAGTAGAATTCTGGTCGGGGGAAATAACTCCTATTACACTCGGAGCTGCACCTGCAGCTCCGCAGAATAGTCCCAGCACCAGAATTGCTGTAAATATTTGTAAAATTGCTTTTTTCATATTCTATCCTTCTGAACCTTGTGCATAAATTATATAGTTATAAATTCAGTCAATTAAACCTGAAGTTCATTCTATTTTTGATGTTTTTGTGGTAGTATGGGCTTTGTAAGTAATCATTTCTTAACTTTTTTCTCACTCGAGGCTTTTAATATGGTGTTAACATGGGGTTAATATCAGTTTATTCAGGAAAGCTAATCAGCCGTTTAGGCTTTTAGCTGCTGGTATCCAAGCTGTTTTATAGCTGTCAGCCTGCATTCGGGGGATTCAAGCATAATACCAGTTTCATATTTTGTGCATTCCCCTATGATAGTCAAGTTACATATATTTTGTACTTTTTTCAGCCGTTCGGGGTTAACTGTGAAAATGAGTTCGAAGTCTCCGCCTGTATAAAGTGCAAATTCCAGCAGTTCCTCCGGACCTGAAGCGAACTCTCTGACTTCAGGAAGAATTGGAAGGAAATTTTCCCGGATCCTGAAACCTACTTTACTCTGCCTGGAAAGGTCATAAAGAGACATCGCAAGCCCGTCGCTTGTATCCATCATGGATGTTACTGCACCCGACTCAGCCAGTTTTCGGGCTTCTTTTATTCGGGGAACCGGTTCAAAAAGAGCCTTCAGCACAGTTTCGCTGACCGGTTTTTTTGACTGAACCGCCTTAAGGGCAGCTCCTGCTGTTCCTGTATATCCCGTAACACAGACAAGGTCTCCGGGATTTGCCCCTTTTCGCAGGAGGAGCTGGCTTTTTTTAACTCTTCCAAGTGCGGTCCCTGTAATTGTCAGTTCAGCATGGGTATCAAGGTCGCCTCCGATAACTGTGGTTCCGCAGAACTCAGCACATGCCTGTATGCCTCTTGCAAGCTCTTCTGCAAAAGCAATTTCGGTATCTGAAGGCATACCTATTGCCATAAGAATGCCTGCAGGTTCTGCACCCATGGCTGCAATATCGCTAAGGTTTACGGCTGCAGACATCCAGCCCATCTGCCAGGGAGTCATCTCTGCCGGAAAATCCGTGGTTCTGTGCAGCATATCAGTCGTAACAACCAGGCAGTCTTCACCTTTCAGGTCAAGGACAGCGCAGTCATCGGAACCGGCACCTACAAGGATTCGTTCCTGTCCTCTGTCCTCACCTTCAGGGGCATTGAAAATCTCAGATAAGCGGGAGATTAAAGCGCGCTCTCCGATTGAAGATACTTTTGTTTCTTTCATGGTCATTTTTTAGAAGCAATTACTTCCGCTTTCCTTTTTCTATAGATACGTACCCTTCTCCAGGTTAAAATGGACTGCGTCCCTCTCCTTTATTTAACTTTTGTAACCCTGGAGGTTACACAAAAGTCTGGTGGTGTGTAATAAAGGACTTTCCAAAGGGTTTTTCAGGATCCTGTCAGAGTAAGGCAGGAGTTTTAACAGAGCTGCTTTGGAAAGAGTTCCGGAATATCAGGTTTTTCTCTCCGGAATTCAAATCCAGAGCAAGGAATTTATCAGGGGTTGAATCAGTTTCTCTTTTTATTCTTCGACATGTATAAGACTTTTGTAAACTTCAAATTCATTTGAACCTATAACATATCTTCCTGTAGAGATCTGTGCAGGTAAAAGTGGAGAAAAGATGAAATCCTAGTTGATTAAAAAATCTGAACTGATTAAATTAAGCTTCTGAAAAATACGAGCATAATCAAGGGAAAATTTCAGCAAATACGAACACAATTAGGGAAAATGATAACAAAATGCAACGGATATCAATAAAATTTAATTATCAGACATGGGCAGGGTCATTTGCTTATTTAGGCAGGATAAATTTGCCCGATGGTGCAAGATCAAATAACTTCTTCGCCTTCCTCTTTTGTCCTTATCCTTACTTTTCCCAGAAAACCTTTTGCTATTTCTCCGAGTTTTAGAAGTTCTTCCCGTTCAAGAACCCTGGTTTCCCTGAGACTCTCCTGCAGGCTGTGTTCCGGAATTCCCTGTTGCAGAACATAGGTAGCTCCTTTGTTTTTGACATTTTCCGAAACCCACGCTGCTATAAGGGAGATTTCCTTCTCGCTTCCAATAAAGTCTCTGATTACAGTTGTCCGAAGTTCCATCTCCAGACCGCTGGCGTCTGCAACCTCGACCGTTTTTGCGACGGCTTCAGTAATCTCTTCTGGTTTTCTGAGATGAATACCTGCTCCTGGGGGATGAATATCTTCTCCTCTATTTTCGCATCCTGCAACTTTTCCGTAAAGCTCCGGATCATCAAGAGGGGCTTTTACGTCGATAAAAAACTTATCAACCAGTTTCCGTTCAACCAGTTCGGCTACCCTTTCAGGGTAACAACCGTTTGTGTGAATCCCTACTGCAAGCCCGAGATTTTTTGCAAACTCTGCAAGGGGGATAACAGCTTCCTGCATAAGGGGTTCTCCTCCCGAAAAAACAACCGCACTTACAAAAGGTTTTGATGTTTTTATCTTCTCTTTTACAAAGTCAAGTTCTACCAGACCTGGTCCTTCAAGGTAAGGATGGTTCTGGCAGTAAGGACAGCGAAGAGGGCATCCCCGAAAAAAGATAGTAACAGCAGCCTTTCCTGTCCAGTCAAGGGTTGAGATTGGGACAGTGCCTGCGTAATTCACTTTCATGGCAGTTACCGTTTCCCTTTTACGTGAAAAAGATTTAAGGGAGCTCACCTGAGTTCCCTTGTACCGTATCTTTTCCTGTCCTTGAGTTCCTGGCGCTTGCCTCTGTTCCAGCCTTCTACGGACTGGAGGTATCCTGTGATTCTTGAGAGGTGCTGCACATGTTCGGACCCGCATTTCGGGCATTTGTCCAGCAGGCCGGCTGTTACATACCCTTCGTCAGTGCATACGGTCATGTCCCTTGTGAAGGCAAAGTAACCTGTCTGGGTGTTTTTTGCTATATGCATGGCAAGCTCCTGCAGGCCGTCAGGATCAGGTTTTCCTTCCCCAAGCCAGATATGCATGATATTTCCTCCGTCCACTATCGGGAAGAAAGTGTGCTCATACTTTATCCTTTCAGGCAGGGAAACATCAGCTCCTGGAGGGATATGGGTCCCGTTGGTATAGTAAATTGGAAGATCCCGGGTCTCATTGAACTCTTTCATTGCGGTTTCCAGGTCTCCTTTAATCGTAAGCTTTGCTTTGTCAGCATATTCTCTGTGCAGAAGGTCTGAGACTGCAAAGCGCTGGGCTGTAGTTTCCGCTGGAGTCCTTGCAAGGGCAATTTCCATGCCGTTTTCTTTTGAGAGCTTCTGGGCATGCATTTTCATTTCGAACATAGCCCTGATAGCAAGCTTATAAGCAACAGGAGACTCATGGATCTGGTAGCCTGTATGGTACTGAACCATTTCATTGATTCCCACAACTCCAATGGTATACACAAGGCTTTCAAAGTCCACAGCCATTGCTCCTTTTTCTCCGGTGTTCGGATCCTTGGGGCACTGGGCTGCAAAGGGAATTCTGTTTTTCTTGATCAGGCTGTTCATCCATTTCCGCTTGATTTTGAAGACTTCCACACCTTTATTCATCAAATTCTTGAGTTCGGTGAAAAGCTTCTCATCATCGTACTCAGCTCTGTATGCAGCTCTAGGGCAGTTTAAGGACAGGACCATCCATGAGCCCATTGAGAAATGCTTTCCATCCCTGAAGTGTAGCTTGTCATCAAATTCCCTGTCATCGGTGGGGTTTGCTGAGAACTGATAGGCACAGCACTGGTAGCATGAAATGCCTTCTCCTGCTCCTCTGTATTCGGGAAGCTGGTTGTCAAAATAAGGAGTTCCGAATTTGGCAGCCAGTTCAAAGGTCAGCCTGTAAAGTTCTTTGTAGGTCGGAAGTTCGGGGTGAGCCCTGTTAAAGCTCTCATCTTCTTCCATGAAGTCAGGTTCGAGAGAGATCTCAGGCTTTGGGAAACTGAATGGTTTGCCCCAGGCATCTCCTTCAAGCATAACGTCCATAAGAGCCTTAAATCCAAGACGAACTTCTTTTTCAAATTCTCCGTAGGTTCTGAGGGGCGCCTGCTTTCCGTCCCATACCTTACCCATAGCAACGACCGGGATGTTTTTCCAGAGTTTAGGAACGCCGGGGGAGAGCTGGACTGAGGAAAAGACAGTCTGCCCGCCTCTTGCGCACATCATCTGCATCATTTCATAGACGAACATCTGCATGAGCTGTTTGATCTCAACTTCGGATTTGCCTTCCAGATAGGGAGCGATAAAGGTCAGGAAATTGTAAAAACCCTGTCCTCCTGCAAAATTGGTCTGAGCTGAACCCATTGCCTTAACAGCATGCAGGAAAGCTACTTCTGCATTCTTTGCGGGTTTTGCGACGCTTGACTGTGTGCCTACCCCATCAGGCATGAGGCCATAGTAGAAGAAGTAGCGCAGGTCCCAGTCCTGGCAGAAAGGCCTTGTGCCCATGTATTCGAGGTCATGGATATGGAAATCGCCGTTTAAGTGCAGGTCTGCAAGTTCCTTTGGCATAAGGAGGAGATTCTGCTCTTTGGACATTTTGTCGGCTTTTCTTTTATGTGAGGTTTCGGCATTATTCAACTGGTTTGCATTGTCGTTTGCCCCAAAGCCGTATCCGGAGTCGATTTCATAAGCGTCATAGACAGATGCTCCGACCCTTGTCATTATATTTCTCCATTCCACATGCCCTCTGTCAAGCAGGATATTGTTTACTATTTCCCGGATAAGCGGGCCTGAGAGGAACTTGATATTCATTTTCCGGATGATTTTTTCGGCTTCTTTTGCAATATCCACAGCTTCTTCTTTTGTGATTGCGGGTTTGCTGTAGAAGATTTCGCTCAGTTTTGTTTCTTTCAGAAGCTGGCTTACAATGATATTCCTGTCCCAGTTAAGAATGAAACCTTCTGTTGTCCTGACTTTGGGGAGAGGGGAGACGGACAGCCCGTCAAGTGTCTTCTGCACGGGCTGATTGTCAGATAACTGGTCACTTTTGGGGAGGGAAGAGATGGAGAGCCCGTTAAGTGCATTTTGCACTGGCTGGCTGTCAGATAATTCGTCATTGGTTAGGAAAATCTCGCCTGTCATTTTCTCATCTTCAGTGATTGTTTAAGGATAGGATGGAATCTGCAAAGTTTTTAATCGTTTTTAAATTTTCATGCCTGCGTCAAACAATTCCCAGGATTTTTTCTGAGTTAACTTCCTCTCCGCGGAAGATCTCATCATGCGTCAGGAATAAATCGTTATTTATCTGTAAAACAGGCGCTGTCACTGTAAAGACTCCATTGAAACGCAGCTCTGTCAGGGCTTCCGGTGTAGACATATCTGCTACTTCGAAAGGTACTGAATTTGCTTCCAGAAATTTCTTCAATTTATTGCATTTAGGACAACGTTCGGTTGTGTAAACTATTACTTTTGCCATACTTTGCGCCCCTCTTATTATGGTACATTTTTCTTATTCTTGCTTCGTATCTCGCATGCCTTTCGCATGCATCTTTATTACATCCTATTTTTATTTCCAGTGTGCAGAGAGGGATTGTGCCGGCGCAGAGCGCATCACAGCAACAAAATAAAACCCTGCACGGGTACCATTCCTTAGCCAACCCAATAATCGTATAATAACTCTTCCAAACTAGTCAGCAATATCGGAACAGGGCATGCAGTTTCTAAGGAGTGCCCTTTAGATATCGTTTCTTACTCTATTGAGCGAAGTTAATCTTTATTTCCAGGTAATTATTCTAAATGCCCGATCTTACTTATAATGGTTTTTCAACCCACCTTTGGATACAATAACCTTCTCACTTTGTATTCAAAGATCGTCTTTTGTTATCAGATATGGTAACAAATTTAAGGGATTCCGTTTTTTAAAAAATGCCTTCATAATGAGAATGTTTTCACATACGGGAGGCTTTATCTGGCATGGTAGGCACTTTAATGGATATAGGTATGGACAACATCTATATGGCTTTATTCCTCGGAAACATTAGAATATATTAGTAAAAGATATCCTCAGCATATCTATACTCTATGAAAATATGTAGTTTTCAACAAAAGACTGTGTTTCTGAATACGGAAATTTTCTTCTATAAACCTTCCAAAATTTTATTTCTCTCTAATTTTATTTCTCCTAAATTTCCGAATCTTCCGGGTTTATCAGTCAAAACTTTAATTTTATTCCCTATTTTTCAACCTTTTTCCAACCACCCTTTCAATTCCTTATTTTACGTTTTTTCAGAATAAAACAAAAATTGTGAAAAAAATCATTACGAAAAAACATTATATCATGGATCTTTCATACCTCTCAAGTGCAAAAAGAGGTGTCAAGTCATAGAGAAATTATTATCTTCCGGCTGTAAACCCCTTGACGACCTCCTGGGAGGAGGTTTTGAGAGAGGAATCGTAACTCAGGTTTTCGGAGCCGCAGGAACCGGAAAAACAAATATTTGTATTCAACTTGCAGTGGAATGTGTAAAGCAGGGGCAGAAAGTAATTTTCATAGATACGGAAGGGCTTTCTCCTGTTCGTTTCAAACAGATTGCAGGGGAAAATGCAAAGGAAATAGCCAGGAGCATAATTATCTACGAGCCACTCAGTTTTGAAGAACAGTATTCAGCCATAAGAGAGGTGGAAAGGATAGCAGGAGAAAATATCGGGCTCGTGATTCTGGATTCTGCAACTTCATATTACAGGTTTGAGCTTGAAGACGAGGAGACCGGAATAAAAAGCCGAAGAGAGCTTGCTAACCAGATAGGATTTTTACACGCCCTTGCTCGTAAATACGGTTTTGCCTCAATTATAACAAATCAGGTATACTCTGATGTTGTTGGAGGGGGAGTGCGCCCGCTGGGAGGGAGTTCCCTTGAACACATATCAAAGACAATTATCCGGCTGGAAAAAACAGGTGAAGGTACAAGGCGCGCCGTAATCTACAAACACCGATCCCGTCCTGAAGGCTCAAGTGCGGAATTTACAATTACAGCAGAAGGAATTCGCTAAATTGGTATCATTAAATCGTTAAAAACGCCGGGGTAAATCCGCAAAAAATTCGTTTGTTAGATAATATTTCAGAACATGAAAAACGTAAAACTATGAAAAACGTAAAACTCCCGGAAACATCCGGGATTTATGGCATTAGCTGCTTTTACAAGAACTTTTTCTTCGGTTTTTCCTTCTTGCTTTAACGTTCTCTTGTGCCTGCTATAAACTCTTCAGTCCTGCGGTATGCCACGTCATCAGGATACTGGATAGCCGGATGTTTCATGAAGTAAGAAGCCGGAGAGTACAGTACTCCTCCTATCCCGCGGTCAAGAGCAAGCTTGCAGCAGCGGATAGCATCAATAACTACACCTGCAGAGTTCGGGGAATCTTCCACTGAGAGCCTGAGTTCAAGATTCATGGGCACATCCCCAAAGAGCTTGCCTTCCATCCTGAGGAAACAGACCTTGTTATCCTTCTGCCAGGCGACATAGTCGCTCGGTCCTATGTGGATATTTTCATCCTCGAGCTTATGCGAAAGCACAGACTGGACAGCTTCGGTTTTTGATTCACGTTTGGAAGCAAGCCTGTTCCTGTTAAGCATATTGAGGAAATCAGTGTTTCCGCCGGTATTCAGCTGATAGGTTCTCTCGAGCTTTACACCGCGTTTTTCAAACAGGTCTGCAAGGACTCTGTGGGTAATCGTTGCTCCAAGCTGAGCTTTTATATCATCACCTATAATGGGAATATTCTTTTCTTCAAACCTCTTTGCCCATTCCGGATTACTTGCAATGAAAACAGGCATATTGTTGATAAAAGCCACCCCTGCTTCAAGTGCACACTCGGCGTAAAAACGGACAGCTTCTTCGGAACCGACAGGCATGTAATTGAGGAGCATATCTGCGCCTGAGTCCTTCAGTTCCTTCACAATATCTGCTTTTGTGGCTTCGGTTTCTTTGCTGACAACAAAAGTGTAATTTTCCCCATAGTTCTTCATATGGTCAGAGACCCCGTCAAGCACCCTGCCCATTTTTACCTTCACACCCGCGAGGGGAACATCAGGACAAAAAACCGCTGTGCAGTTCGGGGGAGCAAATATCGCCTCTGAAACATCCTTCCCTACCTTCCTGGCATCAATGTCAAAGGCAGCAACAACTTTGATATCTCCGGGCCTGTACCCTCCGATGTCCATGTGCATAAGCCCTATGGGATCTTTATCTTCGGTTTTATAGTACTCAATGCCCTGTATCAAAGAGCTTGCACAGTTCCCGATTCCTGCAATTGCTATTTTTATTTTTGTCATAAGCGCTTACTCTCCGATGAATACCCTGACTCTCATAAACCCTAATTGCATGAAACGACAGATTTTCAAAACTTCCAAAATTATATATACAGAGATTTACGGATTCAAGGTCCCTGAAATTATGAAAGTATAATTCTGAATTACAAATCTTCCTGTATCTCAGCTATGAATTTAAAATCTTCTCTTATTTGTACTGTTACTTTATAAATCTATTATATCTAATTTTGCTCTCCGTGAATGAAATACTACGTTTATTTATATATAGCTAGGACGTACTCCAAAATTTGCTGGCATGGGGTAAATTAAAATTATTAATCTGATATCAGGCATCCGAACTGCTTTCTTATTTGTTATTTTTAGCTTGAGGCAGATATCTTTTTTATTTGAACCTTTTGCCCAATAGTCGGGCTGCCTGACAGGTAGTTACATGGAAACGGAAAACTTTTCCCTGAAAAAGGGTACCGAATAAGTTTTTATCTGATGGACGGCTTGAAAAAGAAGTCGGAATATTCTCCGGTAGAACCTGATTTTCACATCGGAAAGTGATTTAATGAGGACAATTGACTGGAACGAAGAGTCCAATTCTGTGGTACTGGTGGACCAGACCCTGCTCCCGCAAGAATACAAAGTAATAGAATGCAAAACACTGAGCTCTCTCTGTGAGGCTATACAGTCTCTAAGGATCAGAGGTGCACCCGCTCTCGGCGCTGCAGGAGGTTTTGGAATTGCCCTGGCAGCTTCCCTGAGCGGGGCAAAAGATATTGAGTCTATGATGAGAGACCTTAAAGTTGCGGCAAAAGCACTCAAATCAACTCGCCCTACAGCCGTAAACCTCAGCTGGGGTGTGGACAGGGTCTTAAAAGCGACCTCTGATGCCTTCGATGTTCAGGGAATAAGGGATATTGCCCTTCAGGAAGCCAGAGATATTGCAGAAGAAGATATTGAAACAAATAAGCTGATAGGCAAACACGGAGCAAAGCTCCTGAAAGACGGGGATACCATACTCACGCACTGCAATGCAGGAAGGCTTGCCTGCGTTGACTGGGGGACAGCCCTTGGAGTTGTGCGCTCTGCCATTGCTGACGGCAAAGAGATCAAAGTCCTTGCCTGCGAGACAAGACCTTTAAACCAGGGAAGCAGGATTACCACCTGGGAGCTCATGCAGGACAAAATCCCCGTGACCCTTATTGCAGATTCCATGGCTGGCTGGGCAATGCGCCAGGGACTTGTAAACAGCGTGCTTGTAGGGGCTGACAGGATTACCCAGGATGTCGTTTTTAACAAGATAGGGACTTACACTCATTCTGTCCTTGCAAGAGAGCATGAAATTCCCTTTTATGTGGCAGCTCCGGTCTCTACTTTCGACTTTAAAGGCTGGGAAGGGAGCATAAAGATTGAAATGCGAGACCCTGATGAACTGCGGTTTGCAGGTTGTGAGCAGCTTGCGCCGAAAGATGTTCCAGTTTACAACCCCGCGTTTGATGCAACTCCCATGGAAAACGTGACTGCACTTATTACGGAAAGGGGTATATTTTATCCGCCTATACTGCTGGATGAGGTTCTCGTCTGATGTTTTAAGTCTCTGATTTCTGGTTCTCTGATTTTTGAGATCCTTGAATTAGAGGTCTGGTTTCATGGTCAGGACTTGTTCAGAATGAATCCGGAATTGCTCTGCATGATTTATATATGAGAACTGTAAATTATATGAAAACTGTAAATTATCTGGTACTATCTAAATGAGCAGTTCAAATATTATTACAGTTAGGATTATTACAGAATACCCTTACAACGAATCCAGATAAAGTGAATATGATATCTAGCTAAATCTCTGATTAAACGCAACTTCCAATTAGAACGCAACAATTAACTAATTAGCATCACATTGCATTCATAAAGGTGTTTTACTCATGGCTAAAAGATCAGGTACCGGACTTCAGTCCTCAGCAGGGCTTATGCGCTACTACGAAGCTGACAAAAACGCAGTTCACATCCAGCCCAAAATAGTGCTGATCGCAGGCGCCCTTGTGGGCATAGCAGTATTATTCTTAAGTGCTGTAAATGGCTTCTGGCCGTAACTTCATTTTTCTGGCAGGGTTCTCTTGAGCAGGAATAGTTCTGGAAAAAAGATACTTAAAAAAACGAAGCGATCTTCTTCAGGCGCCAGAACTTCAAAACCCGCAATTTTTCTTCTGGGTTTTCTCCTGATAGTTGCAGGCATTTTCGGGGTTTTTTATAATCCTTCCAATTCAATAGAGGAAACTCTGCCCTGGGAGCTTTCAGAAGCAGGAATTTTATCTTTTTCAGAGAGGGAAGAACCTGTATTCACAATTCAGGAAACAGAAGACCTGTATTCGCCTGAAAACCCTGATAGTTTAAAACTGGTTTCTTTTGAAAGCGGAGGCGGTGAAGTCCAGGCTCTGCTGAGGATTCCTGCAAACGCTTCTTCGTCCTCCCCCGGAGTAATTCTGCTTCCGGGAGCAGGTGTGAGTAAAGAAGGCGAGCAGGGACTGGCTGTGGAACTCTCAAAATTGGGATATGCGACCCTTGCCCTTGACCAGCGCAATCAGGGCGCAATAAACATTGAGAAGGACCTTGAACTTTTCAGAGCTGGCCTTGAACCTGTTGAATACCTTATGGTTTATGATGTCCTCAAAGCCACAGATGTGCTTTCAGCCCAGCCGGAAATAAATCCGGAAAAGCTTGCTGTCCTGGGAGAAAGTAACGGCGGCAGGTTTGCGATTATCGCCTGTGCCCTTGACCCTTCCCTCAAAGGAGTCATAGGAATCAGTACTTCAGGGTATGGTACTGAAGAAATTGATCCTGCTAGCGTGGCTGATGCCGAAGCTTATAAGTTCTATCTCTCAATTGACCCGGACACTTACCTCAGTGTTCTTCCGCCTTCAAAGCTTGTTATGATCCACTCTCTCAATGATACTGTAATCTCGCATGAACTGGCCCTCAGGACTTTTGCCCTTGCAGAAGAACCAAAAGCAATGTACAATACTACAGAGGAAACGCACGGATATACGGGTTCAATGCGTCCTTATCTTGAAAAAGAACTTGCTCTTCTCCTGAAATAAAAAGATAAAAATAGGGTATCAGCTCTGAACTCAACTGATCTGATTAAAAGTGTTTTATGATTTAAGTGTTTTAACTATGAAAACTTCTCAGCAACTTTCAGGTTTACGTGAACTTCATGGAATAGGTGATCGAGTAGCCGGCAGGCTTGTAGAGCATTTTGGAAGCGAGGACGCAGCTCTCCAGGCGATCCTTGAAGGGGATATAGCTTCGCTTTCCGAGGTAAATGGGGTCAGCCATACGTTTGCCCTTTCCCTTGCCAGAGATGTCAGAGCCCGGGCTGAGGGGTGTGCAATTTCTGATTTTCTTAAGACAAAAGAAGCTCTTGATCTGTATTCCCGCCTTCTTGAGCTGATAAAAACGTTTGCTCACACTTCTCATGCCAGGGACAAACTGGACCTCTTTTATCCATTCCCTGCATCCCGTATGGACCTTATTGAAGAGAGGCGGGCTTTTGTGGCGGAATATCTGGAGCTGGCAGGTATCCTTTCTGAGGATGCGGAGTTTATCAACCGGCTCTCAAGAGTTAAAAAACTAAGGCCAGTACCTGGAAACTTAAGGGTCAGAGACAGAATAATTATCTCAGGCGACCGGAAAACTCTGGATGCTGCCAGAGAGAGATTCCAGGCATTTTTAGCTGTTCAGGCTGTGGAGGACTTTTCCGAATTTGTAGACCTCGCAAGAGGCTACTCGAGTGTTATTGTTTTTGATGATACCTATCTCAGTTTTGACCTTCCTGAAGGTCTTGAGCCTGAACTCTTTCAGGACCCTTTAAAAGCTGAGTTCTGGCAGATTCTGCCTGAAGTAGAACTGGCTTTTTTTGCGAAAAATATGGACTGCATTCTTGCCTGCCTGAATATTACATCAACTCTGCGAACTTCCGGTTTTGATTTCTTTGAGGAGCTTTCCGACGGGGAGCTTGAAGAATTTAAAACGGCTCTTCTAAAGGTGGGAGAGGACGGAAAACCCATTGAAGGGCTTGATCCAGAACTTGATAGGCTTGAAATTGCTCTGAAAAATCTCGATCCTGTACTGACCTCTACTTTAAATGAGGCAAACCAGCGCATGAACCGGACACTTGAAGCAAGTTCCCTTACCCTTAGCGGGCAGGAACTCATCAAGCTTGTGAGCGGGGGAATGGAAATAAAAGACCTGATCGCAAAAGAGCTGCAGAGAGTCTATACGTGTGAGATCGAAGTCGTAAAAGAAGAACTCTCAGAAAAGCTTGATTTCCAGAAGCAGGAAAAGCTGATGCTCGATTCCCTCTTTTCCGATGAAATTTCCTATCCTCTGAGAGCAGAACAGTCTCAGTTGCAGCTTCTCAGGCAAAAGCTGAATATGTCCCTTGAAAAAACAAGGCTTTCCCGCAAAAGGGAACTTGCAAAAACTCTTTCAATTTTCCGCCAGCCTGTAGAACGGCTTGTCAGGGAGGTTCTTGATTTTGACCTGGGTTTTTCCATTGCCTGCTTCGCCGCAAAGTTCCGGCTGAAAATGCCTGTAATTATCTCTGAAGGAGGGATTGGCTTTGAAGCTGGAGAAAATCTCTTCCTGAAAGCCAGGTACGGAGAAATTGACCCTGTAAGCTATTCCGTCGGAAAAACGAGCCTGTCTCCGGCAGGCCTGGAAAACAGGGTTGTACTTTTGAGTGGAGTTAACTCAGGGGGCAAAACTTCCCTTCTCGAACTGCTTGCTCAGTGTGTGGTTCTGGGGAACATGGGTTTTCCTGTTCCTGCAAAAAAACTTGAGCTGGGCCCTGTAGAAGAATTTTATTACTTCGGAAAATCAAAAGGAACCCTTGATGCAGGAGCCTTTGAAACCACCCTTAAACAGTTCTCAGTGCTATCCGAAGATTCCGGAAAACTTGTGCTTGCCGATGAGCTGGAATCAATTACAGAACCAGGAGCTTCAGCCAGGATTATAGCAGGGATTCTTGAGTACCTTGCCCGGAGCGAAGAGAGCCTCGGGGTTTTTGTGTCCCATCTTTCGGAACTTATCCTTGAAAACACAGGAACAGATATCAGGGTTGATGGAATAGAAGCTGAAGGGCTGGACTCCAGCCTGGAACTGATTGTAAACCGAAATCCGGTATACAACCGTGTAGCGCGAAGCACTCCTGAACTGATTGTGGAAAGGCTGCTGAGAAAGACCACGGGAAAAGAGCAGGAATTTTATGCCCATTTAAAGGATAAATTCAAAAATTAAGATATATGCTGCCTAAAAATTAAGAAAACTATCAGAAATTCCTCTATTTTCCTTTAATTTTCCTTTAATTTCCTTTAATTTCCTTCAATTTCTTTTAATTTCCTTTAATTTCCTTCAATTTCTTTTAATTTCCTTTAATTTCCTTTAATTTCTTTTAATTTCTTTTAAACACTCATCTCTTTCATACATACGGTATTTTTCTGGTTTTTTTGATAGTTTAACTCTGCCGATATCCCCTATTTTCGTTTTTTCGAACCTTAAGCATTTTTTCTTTTGTTTATTTTTTTTGATTTCTAAGAGATAATATTATAAATCTTTAGTTCTATATATTAATAAATAGTAGTGAGTTTGCCAGGGCTTTGAAGAGTTTTTACGTTTCTGTTAATCCAAAAGTCTATATATGTCTTATTGTCAATGCATCTCCGATAAGTTTATATGAAGATGCGCTTCATCTCGGACAGGAAACTGAAAACCTCAGCTGGCTGAATGGTTGTTGAAAGGGTTGATACGCAATAAGGGGAAATTTTTCAGAAAGCTGAATATTTTTACTGTTGAAGGGATTGCTGCTATCTTCTTTTCAACCCTGCTAATCATACTGAATAAATGTACGGTAATTATGTCAAATTATAAAACAGGCAAAAATTTTATATGTAGATATCCTGGTATTTTTGAAGACAGATCTGAACGGATACAAACCCAAGGTCACGCGTGATAGGAATGGAGCGAAACTTCCCAATTCAGTGTGCAGATTTTGATAGATTGGTTACGGATAGTGTTGACGGAACCCGGGTTAAAGTATCAGACATGCCTGACCTGAATGATCCGTGCTTCTATGCGGATAGGGAATACAGCTGGCTTCAGTTCAATGACAGAGTTCTTGAAGAAGCTCTGGATGAACGCAATCCTTTGCTTGAGAGAGTCAAATTTCTTTCTATCTTTGGGAGCAACCTTGACGAGTTTTTTATGGTAAGGGTTTCCGGGGTTCAGAAACGCATTTCGGAAGCTGCAAAGGAAGACCGCATAGATGAACTGGCTCAGGAACAGCTTCGGGTCATCCGGAAAGAACTTCTAAGGCAGCTCCATCATAATGATAGGTGCTGGAATGAAGTGCTTGAACCTGCCCTGAGGGAAGAAGGAATCAAAGTCCTCAATTACTTTGAACTTTCCGGAGAGGACAGAGAAAAACTCAGAGATTATTTTGAAAGAAACATTTTTCCGCTGCTCACTCCTCTAGGTTTCGACTCCGGACATCCTTTCCCTCATATCTCAAACCTCAGTCTTAACCTTGCAGTACTTATCGATGACCCGGATTATGGCGAACGTTTTGCCAGGGTCAAGATCCCTCCCATGTTCTCAAGGCTGATTATTGTGCCTGAAGAGGGACAGGAAAAAATACCTTCCAGTTTTGAAGAACTGACAACAGGCCGTTTTGTGTGGCTTGAACAGCTTATTGCTGCAAACCTCGATTTGCTGTTTCCCGGGCAGCGCATCCTGGGGGCTTATCCCTTCAGGATCACGAGGGACGCAGATCTCGGCTTTGATGAAGATGGAGACAAAGACCTTCTGACTGCTGTAAAGCAGAGGGTAGGGAGAAATTACTTCGGTCCGGCTGTCAGGCTTGAAACCGATTACACTATGCCTGAAAGGGTTTCTGAGATTCTTCTCAAGAACCTGGGACTGACCCCTCCCCTTATGTTCAGGTCAGCCGCACCTCTGGGCCTCTCAAGCCTCATGAAGCTTGCTCAAATCAACCGGCCTGAGCTTAAATACGAGCCTTTCGAGCAGAAAAAACATCCCCGTATGGCTGATAAAGAAAACATTTTTGCAGCCTTAAAACAGAGAGATATCCTTCTCTATCACCCTTATGACAGTTTTGAATCGGTAACCGACCTGGTAGAAGAAGCCGCTGACGATCCGGATGTTCTGGCGATCAAAATGACGCTTTACAGGGTGGATGATAACTCCAGGATTATCCAGGCTCTCATGAAAGCTGCGGACCGGAACAAGCAGGTTGCGGTCCTTGTTGAGCTCAAAGCCCGGTTTGACGAAGAGAACAATATCGGCTGGGCAAAAGAACTAGAGCGCAAAGGAGTCCACGTAGCTTATGGTTTTCCGGGGCGTAAGACTCATGCCAAGATGTGCCTGATTGTGAGATCTGAAAAAGAGGGCGGCATCAGGTACTATGTGCATATGAGCACTGGAAACTATAATGCTGTCACGGGAAGGATCTACACAGACTGCGGCTATCTGACAAGCGACCCTTTCATCGGTAAAGATATTTCCGACCTTTTCAATGCCCTTACCGGCTATTCAAGGAAAGACCATTATATCAAGCTCCTGGTAGCTCCTCAGACCATGAGGCATCAGATCCTTGAACGCATCAGGCGCGAGATTGATGTACACGAAAAATTCGGAAACGGACACCTGATCTTCAAGATGAATTCCCTTGTGGACTATCAGTGCATCCGTGAGCTTTACAGGGCTTCACGAGCCGGGGTAAAGATAGACCTCATTGTTAGAGGTATCTGCTGCCTGAGGCCCGGTATTTACGGGCTGAGCGAAAACATCAGAGCAATTTCGATAGTCGGGCGTTTTCTTGAGCATTCAAGAATATACTACTTCAGGAACGGCGGAAAAGAAGAGATCTTTATGGGGAGCGCCGACCTTATGCCCCGCAACCTCGACAACAGGGTCGAAGTTCTCTTTCCAGTGTCCCAGGATTATATTCCTGTCGTGCGCGATGTCATCCTTGGCACCCACCTGAAAGATAATATAAAAGCCCGTCTTCTGCTTCCAAATGGCAGGACTGAAAGGATTTTCCCTCAGCCTGAAGAAGAAGAACTGGATTCTCAGCTCTGGATGCTTGAGAATAGAGGTGCCTGGGACATTAATACATAAGGAAACTGAAGTGGAAATCAAATTTTTTGTATCCTCTTCAAATTGAGTGGAAATCTTTCTTTTCTTTTTCTCCTTCCTTTTCTTTTCGTTTCTTCCATTTTTTTTACCTATTTTCTGGATTTTTTCCACCTGAAGTTTATATATATCTTTTCAGAGTTTTGTATGGGGCAGGGTTTTTGAACTTACAATTTTACATATATAGAAAGATATAAATTAGGCAAATAAGGGACCGAAAAACAAATCTCAAATAGAATAAAAATCTGAACAAATATTGTGAAGCTTATGAAGCTCTCGAATCCTTCGAAAAAACGAAAGGCAGGGCTTTCAGGTGGTCATGAATGGAACCCGAGAAAATTTCCGAAGGCAGGGTTGTTGCGTTTATTGATATAGGGACTAACTCGGTCCGGCTTCTTCTGGTCCGGATCAATCCCAACGGGTCTTACCAGCCCCTGACCAAGCAGAAGGAAACGGTGCGGCTTGGAGATAAGGAATTTATAGACAGAATTTTGCAGCCAAAAGCAATGGAGCGAGCAACCTTTGTCTGCAAGAAGTTTATGGAGCTTGCAAGGGCTTACAGGGCAGAAGAGATTATAGCTGTGGCAACCTCTGCAACACGGGACGCAAGCAATAAAGTCCAGCTTCTTGAAATGATTAAAAAGGAAGCAAACCTCGAGGTCTGCACGATTTCAGGTTCAGAAGAAGCCCGTCTTATTTATCTGGGGGTCTCAAGCGGGCTCAAGCTCGGAGACTCAAAAGCCCTTTTTATTGATATTGGGGGTGGAAGTACTGAAGTGTCGGTAGGGGACCAGAGCCAGTGCTATTTCCTTCATTCCCTTAACCTCGGATCAATCCGCCTGACAAATATGTTCCTCCCGGATGAAACAGGTCCTGTCTCCGAGGAACGTTACGAACAGATCAAGGCACACATCAGGCGAAAGAGTGCGGATATAATTAAAGAACTTTCCAAATACACGGTAAGCTGCGCAGTCGGAAGCTCGGGAACCATTGAAAACCTTGCAAAAATCGCTTTTGTTTATCTGCACAAGACAGCCCATGAAAGTTTTGAGAAACTTGAGTACGAAGATCTGAAGAAAATTGTCAGGGCAATGTGCGCCCTTCCGCTTGAAGAGAGGCGCAAGTTTCCCGGGATAAACGCTCAGAGAGCAGACATAATACTTGCAGGGGCTGCGATTATAGAGACTCTTATGGAGGAACTTGAACTGCCGGAGATTACGGTCAGTAAACGCGGGCTCAGGGAAGGTTTGCTTGTAGATTATATTTCAAAGAGCGAGTTCTCGTACATGGTTACTCAAATGTCGGTAAGAAAACGCAGCATTATGCAGCTTGGCCTTGCCTGTAATTTTGATGAGGAACACGCTCATATCGTTTCAAGGCTTGCCCTTGAGCTCTTTGACAGTATTCAGGCTCTCGGGATCTATGAGTTTAAGGAGAGTGAAAGAGAGCTTCTTGAGTACGGTGCAACCCTGCACGACATAGGAACATTCCTCTCATATGATACCCATCAGGCACATGCCTATCATCTCATCAGAGAAAGCAGTCTTCCCGGCTTCCAGCCTGAAGAAATAGAGATAATGGCAAACCTTGCTTATTTCCACAGAAAAAACACCCCTAAAAAGAAACATCCCAACCTTGAAGGGCTGAGTAAAGAAACGGTGAAAAGTATCAGAGCACTCAGCGCCCTGCTCCGTATTGCCGAAGGGCTTGACCGCTCCCATACAGGTATCATATCTCACGTCCGTTTCTATATAGCTTCCACTGAAGTTCTTGTTCTTGAGATGCACGCCCAGCGGGAGTGCCAGCTCGAAATCTGGGAAGTCGAGAAACAGAAGAAACTCTTTAAGAAAATTTTTGGATATTCTCTCCAGTCCAAAGTACTTATAGACCAGCCTGTGGGAGCTCCATTGGTTTTTGAAGGGACCGTTGAAGTTGAGGAAGTCCCGCGGGACTGAAGTTTTTATTTAATTTTTCTGAAAAATGTATTGAAGCCCGTCAGATGCCCTCATACAGGCTTCTGACCGCAATTTCAATTTTCTTTCTAAACTCGCCTGTCCGGACTTTTTCCCAGGCTTTAGGAAAAGTGTCGAGCAAACTTAGAAGCTCTGCTTCTCTGAAGGCAAGGTAAGCTTCAACTCCTCCAGGGTTTTCTGGAACTTTATTTTCATCTGCTGTCTTTTCATTTCCCAAAAGCCCCCAGGCTCCTGTTTTTAGATAGGTTCCCAGCATTTCAGTTGCAACGGCCGCATCATGAAGGTCTCCGAGGTGGTCCTGAAGAGCTTTAAAATCTTTAATCAGGCTCTCAACTTCTTTCCCGAGAACGTTCTCAAAAAACTCCATAGTATAACGCAGCCCTTTGGCAGCAATCCTGAGCCTGTGAAGTCTTTCAACTGAAACATAGGGTCCTTCCACCCATTCGAAATAGGCGCTTATGTCGGCTAAACGGGCATAAAGGATCGAAGGAAGAACGTCCTTTACCCTGTGAGGGAGAGAATCATGTTTTTCCGTAGTTGTGGGAAGGGCCCAGGTTTCGGGAAACTCAAGAAATTCCGAAAAGTCTTTTTTAAAACGGCTGTATTTTTCACTGTCCAGGTAATCAAGCATATCCTCTCTGGCTTTTTCTCTTTCCTTTTCAAGTGTAAGAAAAAGGGGATCAAGGTCATGTTCATGCCCCAGAGGAAGGGTTTTCAGGTAAGTCTCTGCTTTTTCCCGGAAAACATCCAGGTCACGGACTCCTCCCAGGGCACCAAGAGTTCTCCTGAGCCCCTTAACGTGAGGCTCAACTTTTTCAAAGTCAAGGTATTTCTCAAAAACTATTGCTGCTGCCCTCATCCTGCGGACTGCAACGCGCATGTCATGAAGCTCTTCAATATCTTCTCCCTTTCGGGTTCCTTTTTCATGGGCAAGCATCTGGGAGAACTGATATGCAAAGATCCTGTGAGCAACAAAGGCCATGGAATCTTCCGGGCTGACCGTGAATTTTTGAATATCTTTTCTTTTTTTCTTTTCAGTGCTTTTTTCGGCTTTTTCCGGGGTTTTTTCTGATGTTTTTTCTAAATTTTTGGCTTCAGGAGGTTCTTTTGCCTGAGTAAACCGTAAATCGGTGCTGAATAGATATTCCCAGAGGTCGCTTTTCTTTTCTGCCCTTTTTGCAGTTTTTTCCGCATCAGATCCTGTAAGTTCTATTTCGACTGCTCCGTCAAGCTGCCTGAACCTGCAGGGCAAAGCAATTTGATTTTCGGTTTCCAGGCTGCTTGCGATCCTGAGAAAAGCCGTAAGAGTAAGGGCTTTGTTCTGGAAGGCAGGAGAAAGATTGGCATCTATTTCTTCAAGCGCGAGGCAGAGATTTTTCTCAGCTATTGAAGGGTCCTGAAGTTCCATAATCAGAGCCAGCATCTGCAGTTCATTAAGCTTCAGGCCTTTAAGGGGGTGCGTAAGGATAATCTCTCTGCTGATAGGTTTTTCTTTTTCTCCGCTTGCTGTACTTCCAATATTCCGCAGAAGAGCTGCAAGCCCGAGCAGTTCCCTTTCCTCTTTTCCAAACCAGTGATATGCAGAAAGCCCATCAAAGAGGGCAATAGATACTGACTTTATATTTTCTGCCTTTTCTCTGTCGATTCCATAAAAATTTAAGAGGGCTTCGGGAGTCCATTCCTCATAACCTATTTCTGTCCAGCCGTTTTCTGGACTTCCTCTTCCGGATTGAAAGTAAAATATCAGGTTTTTTCCAGGTTTTTTCTCTTTGTCTACTGTAAACGGAAAGATGGAAAGCCTTTCTTTTTCAAACCTGGAGAGTAAGGCTTCGATCTCAGGCTCCGGAATTTTGAGCAGGAGGCTGAGTTCTGCGGAATTGCTGCCTCTGTCAAGTAAAAGCAGGATTTTGGCTTGCTTTCCATAGATGTTTTTGTGGTTAGCCAGCTGTGTACATACAGCTCTTTCTCTCAGGTCAAGAAGAGATTTTTCCGGGAGATTTTCCCTGAAAATATAAGCTCTTTCAAACTTTGAAAAGGGGCTTTCTGCGAGTTTATAATGACCGAGCAGGAAATCCCGGATAGCTTCAAGGTCCTCAACAGTCCCTCCGCTTTTAAGTTCAACCTCAAGTTCATTGTATATTTTTTTCCTGCTCTCGCTTTTCAGGTTTACCCTGTCCAGATAAAGGTCAGCTACAGGCTTTTCTTCAAGCGTCAACTGGCGGATTATTCTTTTCTGTTTGAGAGTGATAAGCGGGAACAGGTTAAGCCCTGATGTGAATTCGAAAATCATGTTTCTGATCCGGAGGTCAGGGCATTCGAGTACAGAAAGCCCATCAGGCAGGAAACTGACATATTCTTCCCTTCTGTGGGTTCCGGCTTTAAAACCTCCCAGGCTTTTGATGGTAATCCATTTCCCTTTTTCCCCTGAGTCTTTTCTTACTCTCAGGTAATATCCTGCAGCCATTATGTCTTTATTTTTCGTATCAAGAAAAGTGTCCTCATTTAGCTGGATCTTAGCTTCAGAAACTGTATAAGAAGCAAGCCTGGAGAGATTTTCAAGTGCCTTAAAATCCGTTTCTTCCGGTACCAGAAATTTAGATTCTATTTCCATACTTTTTCTTCCCGCCCCACATAAATAACGAGCACGCTTGTGCCTGTTTCTCAAATATGCAGTTAACTTTCAAATAATGTGCTCATGAATTCTTTCATCTGGATAATTTCAATAACATTTACTCATTTTTCAGCTCTTCCTGTACACTTTTCAGTTGTTCATTCAATTCTCTTTTTATTCATTTTTTCTTCAGTCAATAGTTCTTATTATTAATCAACCTTAAATA
>NZ_DAOOUJ010000020.1:0-43008 GCF_035390745.1 Methanosarcina sp.
TTCTGATGTTCTTCAAGAATCGTTAGTTCTAAGTTCTATTTTCTATGCTTTTTTTAATTTAGTCCTCTTGAGCGCAGCGAAAAGGACCTCGTGCTTCCGACGCGAAACTCGGAAAGGACCTCGTGCTTCCGACGCGAAACTCGGAAAGGACTGCGTACTCCCGAGGCGAAACTCGGGAAGCGAAACACTGGATCCTTCTTTCGGCAGGTCGACATTTCTTTTTTAACAATTTTTGATGATGATGATTTTGAAATAATACTAATAATTGTATGTAACTTTTGGGTTTACATATGATCAATTAATAATATCTCATGCTGAACTTCAATGAAAAAATGGTTCAGTGTTTATATTGTGGTGATAGTTGAGCTACACATTAACCAGCTTTAGATCTTATCTCCAGCTAAGTGATACCATAAAGCAGTATCAAGAAAAATGTTCTGATTTTAAATGTCGACTTGTTGAATGTAGCTTAGATGTCAAAAATCGTAATACTGGGGGGTTTTCAGGACTCGGCCAAATTTATAATGGCGAAATTAAGAAGGGATTTCTGTTCATTTTCGTCCAGCTAATAAACGTTCTTTTATTCTTTGTCCTTATCGGATTTATTACCTATCCAATAACCTGGGTCTATGGAATCTATGAAGCTTTCGATAAACTTCCTATATAATTGCAGCAGCACAGGGGAATTACTTCCTTTTATTCTCCTCTCAGATCAAGTCCTGCCTTAACCCCTTTTATAACAGCTTCAGTAACCTTTTTTCCAAACTCTGTACTTGAACCTGCATAGGGAATTTCCTGCTCGTTCTCATTTTCCAAACCAGGCTCTGAATCCGTTTCATATGCAACAATAACTGCGTCCGTATTCGTTCCTAAAAACGTATACCCTTTTTCAAGAAGAGCAAGCCCTTTAGCTTCGGTTGCTGTAATTATCGCACCAAGAAGGGCTGTTTCTGATAGTCTTGTCTTTGAGACCAGAATTATGTTTATGGTACCTATTTTTGCCCTGAATTCTGAGCCGTTGCTCACGCCAGCAGTTATGAAAACTGTCAGGTAGTCGTCTTCGATGACCTGGAGGAATTCCATATTCACGGCTGTCAGAAGGCCGAAATTAGCTGCTTCAAGTCCAAGTTTCAGGGCTTCTTTCCTTATGAACTTCTGAGGACTGGGGGGATTAAAGGTTCTTGGCACCTGTTTATTGAAAAGGTATTTTACCCGTGCACGGCCGCCGTTTAAGCCCGTGCTTACGGCTTCGAAATCGCCTTTTATGACGAGGGTGCTGTCTTTTACATAGTATTGCATACAAAGGCTCCGTTTTTACAGAGAATGTGTAATTCAATATAGATGGCGGTCTGTGAGATAACACTTTCCAGATGAAAGCAACACTATTTTCTTTATAGAATAGCACTCATAAAGAGACTACTTTCAGATTATCTTTTAACTTCAATTCCGTTTATTCTGTCTTATCAAGATAAACCATGCTGCAAGAGCCATTAATGCAATGCCTGTTACAAGCTGGTATCCGGGAAGCTTCTTTTCAGAAGGCAGGACTTCTGTGTTGATCTTAATGCTGTCAGAGATCTGGTCGTGCCCGTCAGAATCTTCGTAAAGGATTTCGCTGTTCAAAGAATAGGGTTTTGGAGTTGCAGTTTCGTCAACATCCATATCAAAAACAGCGACAGCTTCTTCTCCCGTATTCAGGGTACCGAGATAAGCCTGGTCATCGGTGGTGCTGAAAGGATCAGATGCACTGAGTCTAACGGTTGCATCTTTTGCAGGTTCTTCTCCGGTATTTTTATATGTGACGCGAAGTATTCCGCCTTCATCAGGGTAAAGGTTACCTGTTACGTTTGCAACTTCAAAGAAAGGTTCCTTTTTGACTTCTACATATATGGTTTGAGTCTGAGTCTTGTTTTCATACCAGATACCGACTTCCTTATTTGTCACAAGGCCTGTAGAAGTATCATATTCGTCTCCACCTACCTGAACATTGTTCTGGTACCTGTATGCAAGTTCAAGAGTCAGCGGATACGTACCTGCGGAAGCGTTTTTATTAATCTCTACAATGAACTTTGTCGGACCTGAGCTCTGTTTACCCTGTTTGAGAGTACCTGCTTCCTGAGAGCCTGATTTGACCTTTACATCAGGATTATCGGATTTAAGGGTTGCAAGGATGCCTACTGCCGTTGTAGCCTGTGCCTCGTACTCCATTTCTGATTTCTGAAGCATCAAATCCACTTCGTCCCCAAAATCTACATCATTTTCAGACTCGAAACCTGTGATTTCGCCCTTATTCATTATTTCTATATTAAGGGTTACAGTATCCCCTCTGGAATACTCACTGTCCCCAATGAGCGTTGCATTAAGGTCAGGCCCTCCGTACACTGTATAGTAGTTGTCATCCAGATCAAAATTTTCGGGCATGGCTGCTTCTACAGGCATTACTGCAAGTAACATCATAAAGAAGATTGCAATTGCAAATATGCTTCTCTTTTTAATCATTCTCATCACCTGAAGCATTTTCACTTTTTCTTTTCCTTTTACGAAGTAACTTTATAATCTGATAGACAAGAATAAGAGCGAGTAATATCCCAGTTATCAAAATTGTGCTTATTTTTGATTCAGCCGGCTCAACTGGCACTTCTACTTTCATATTATCGGAAAGTTCGTTTTCTCCTTCGTTATCAATATACCTTATCTCACTGTCAATACTGTAATTTTTTATCAGAGCCTCAGAATCTGCCAAAATTTCAAGTGATGCCACTCCACTTTCTCCCGGATATATTGTTCCGAGCCTGACAATCGTATTTCTGATGCTCAAAGGTCTCATGGTCACAAACCTGACCTCGGCATCCTCAGCTGCAACCTCACCTGTGTTCGTGTAAGTGACATTTATGGTATTTGCTGAACCCTGTGTTAAACTGCCTGAAATATTGCTTATCTCAAACATCGGCTCTTCTTTTATCGATATGTGAATGGGGAGGGTAATATTTTGTATAGAGTATTCCCGTATGTATTCTGCGTCAGTAATTCCGAGATTTATCACATCTGAAGTTTCTGTCAGGGTATTATTCTGGTATTCGTAAGTCACTGGAAGCTTCAGTTCATACACTCCACCTGGAGCAGTGCTATCAATACTTATAGTGAAGTTGAGAGTTCTTGTATTTCCAGTTTCAAGTTTATCCACTGTCTGGAGACCTGTTGTGGGTTCTATATCAATGTAGTCAGATTCTGATGTCAGGTTTGCTTTGATGCCTTTTGCAGTCGTACAATTCTTTTCTGCCTCCATCTCGGCAAAGGCAATTGATTCCTCTCTGGAGTCAGGGATATTTTTCTGGTTTGCATACAGTCGCTTAAAACCCTCAATTGTGCCTTTGTTTGCAATTTTTATTTGAATAACTGCTTCTTCTCCCCTTTCGAATTCTGTGTCTCCAGTGATAGAAGCCTTAATTATGGGTTCTCCATAGCTTTCATAGTAGTCCACTGCGTATCCTCTGCCTGGAATCAGGAATTCTTCCTCATCATCGTTTCCTGAAGCTGGAGATAAGGTTATCAAGAGAACTAAAAGAAAAACTGCAGTTGCAGTGAATGTATTTACTATTCTCCGGAATGTGTTTTGTTGGTTTTTCTTCACTGGGCATCGGCCTCCCAGGCGTTATCTATTTTTGTCTGTGGAAACTGTATCCCTTTCCTCTTTTCCTTCCATGTGTCCATCAGTACAATAAAGGGGGGAAATACCAGGAAGGTTGCAACCAATACTAATAAAATATCAATAACTGTAACTTTCCCAAAATCGCTTATTATGGGGAAAGGAGATATTATCAGAGCTCCAAACCCACCAATAGATGTCGATCCAGAGGCGAGGAGTGCGGCCCCGATACTCTTACTGGTTCTGCGTATGGCTTCAAGGGGTTCGGCTCCGTGACCCTTTTCTTCAAAATATCTTTCCGTCATAAGAACTGAATACTCACAACCTACTCCAATGATTAATGCTCCCATAGTTGCAGTCATAGGGGTGTAATCAATTCCCAGAAACTTCATTACCAGCCCTGCCCAGCCGGTCACTATGAACATTGGAACTATGGCGACCAGAGCTTTTAGCCAGTCTCTGTAAACCACCAGAAGTCCGATAAGTACCAGGAAAAGCCCAAGATAGGTCATTAGAATTCTTCCGCCTGTAAGCGCGCTCAGAACTTCAATATAGAGCACTGAGTTTCCGGTAATCGTAACGGCGATGCCTGGGGGAGCCCGCATCCACTGTATATCCTTCTGTACGATACTGGTTAATTCTTCAATCCCTTCAGTCTTTATATCGGAAACGGCATTTCCAATGTTAAAATCCAGAAGAAGCATATTTTTGCCGTACATATACCGGTCTTTCTGGGACTCCGGAATTTCATCGTATATTGCCTCGATTTCTTCATGAGTTTCCGGAATCGTACCTCCGTTATACTCCTTTACAAGAGGCACAATGCTTGAAGCGCTGTAAATGTATCGTCTTTGAGTTTCATGTTCGCTGAATCTGTCGACCCAGTTCAGAACTTCAGGGTCAGCGTTATCCTCAACTTTTATTATGAGGTTAAGTTTATCTGTCCCCCCAATAATGTCCTTCATATGGTCCAGGTCCAGAAGAGCTGGCATTGTCTGGGGAACAAAGGTGTATATATCGGTCTCGACACCTACAGACGTATCGGTATACATACCTCCTATACAAAGCAGAGTTGCAGTCCCGAGTAACAGTACACGGTTATTTATTGAAAAGTCATTGATCTTTTCAAGAAGCTGTTCCACCAAACCGGGTTTTGGTTTATCGGAAGAAACATGATCTGCATTTTTTTCTGTCGATTTCGATTCTTTTTTTCCTTTCTTCGGCTGAGTTATGGAACACAAAAAAGAGATTCTGAGATTCCTGACTGATTTGAAAGTTCCGTTTGAGAATAATCAGGCAGAAAGAGATATCAGGATGATGAAACTACAGCAGAAAATATCGGGAACTTTCAGAACCATACGAGGAGCGGAAGCTTTCTGCAGAATTAGAGCTTATATTTCTACAGGAAAAAAGAATAATTTGCCTGTTTTAGAGGGAATTCGTGCGGTGCTTATAGGAGCGCCGTTAACTATACTCTGAACAGTTACAAAGAAATTATAAAAAAGAGACAATGCAAAGTTTAGTTTAGATATTCAAACTGGCCTCCTTCCTGACAGTTTTTCTACTTCTCATGGCTTTCAGGCATGTTCAGTGAAGACTCTTGCTCCCTCCGGTTCTACTTCTGGCATGGGCAGGAAATTCTGTTCTCTTTCATTTGGAATGATACTAAGAAGTAAAATAACAAAGAACAGGAAGAGAAATTGAGAAAAAGCTTTAACATGTTCTGGCTGAAAAACAAGAACAGTTTAATCGGTTGTTGAAAACGATGAGGCTTTTACAACCAGTAAAGAATTAAACGAGAAGAAATAACGATAAAACGCAATAAAATAATAGTCGAAACTTAGATATATCAATCTATCATTATTATATATGGCAATTTGCATGTCTGAACTGGGGGCAGTTCTGGGAAGAATTGACCCGATCATTCTCAACCTTTTGATTCTTTTGTTTTTTGTAATGCTGGGGCTGATGGTGGTTGAGTTGATTCTCAAAAGTTTGATGATTTTTAGCCCTTTTTGAAAGTTCTCGGCTTTTCATTTATTCTTCTTATTTTTCTCTTATTTTTCTCTCCTATTCTGCTTTTTCCTTTTTTCTGACCCAGCTTTACCTTCCATACTATACAGCTCTTTGATGTGCTAAATGAAAAAATGGGCACTTAAAATGCCATGCCTATTTTGAAAAGAAGGCAATTTTGTGTGTTCTTTACGGATCTGAAAGCGTCAATCACATTTATGATTTCAGTATTGTTCCTGCTGATTGGTATTTAAAAAAGAGGAACTGTGGAAAGACTCTCCTCCAGGACAGATACCAGTCTGCCCTGAAGAGGTAGTTTCCCCGGGATTAACCTACGAAGAGAAAATTCTCGAATTGCCATGGATCTGGATTGTGTTTCACAGCCGGATTTTCTTTGAAAAATATTTTGCGATTTTTAAGTGGTGTCCAGTCCGATGGCGTGGATATTAATTTCCCAAGATACGGTCTGGCAATATCCAGGACAAAATCATGAGGCAGGTCCTCAGGTGTTTTAATACCTTCCCGCGGGTTTTCAAGCATCCAGAGTATAGCAGCAACAATGCCTGCGGCTACCTGAAGAGTAGTAGCATTCTGGCCGGGAGCAAGGGATCTGGCCTCATCAATGCTCAATGCACTCCCGGTCCACCAGGAATTATAAGAGTGACCCATCAAGAGCGCCCCCATTATATCCTCTCCAGATACGATTTCATTTGTCATAATCCTGAGTCTGGGCTGAAGCTCATAATTCCTGCCTCGCAATTCGCAAAGAGAGGACAGTGTATCCTGGCAGGGCATATAAGCATAATGTACTGTAGGCCGATAGACTGCCTTGCCGTCTTCCCAAACAGTTAACATTTTTGAAAGGCCGTATGTTTCTCCGTGACGGATCGCCATGCCTACAATTTCTTCATCCGGTATCCACGACCTGACCCAGGTGTTAATGCCCATCCGGGGCAGGAAAATCGTATTTTTCGGTCCGTAAGGAGGTATATGCGCCAGGGGAGGCAGTTTGCTCTCATGCGTTCCCCAGGCTATTTCAACAGGAGCCGTTCCTTCTTCCCTCAAACCTTCAATGCTCCACGTTCCCACAAATTCATTGACCTCCTTTGGACGGCTGGCAATTTGAGTATCCCGCTCGCTGCAGTGGATCACTTTGACTCCCAGTTTCTTGGCAAGGCGGGCAAAATCCCTGTTTTTTGCAAGGAAGGCAATTTCCTGTTCATCTTCTGGAGAGACTTTTTTATCAGCACAGGTGCGGGCGGCAATATCCAGCAGGCCCTGCTTTACAAAGTGGGTAATCAGGCCAGGATTTGCACCGTGGTCAACAACAGCAGTCGGTGCATCTTTCCAGTCACGGGAAAGTTCATGCAATCTCATTTGCCGTAAATAAAGCGATTTTTCCAATAAACTTCTGGTCAAAAATCCTTCTTCAGGATCCCACACTTCAACTGAAGTGTTAACGTACAATACATCGTGGTCGTGGCACCACTGAATGATTTCATTGGCATCGATATTCCATGAAAGGTCAATTATCATGCCTTCGTTTTCCATGTATTGTGACAAAACCTGATTCAAATTTTCCCGGGTAATTTTTTCACAGACAAATCTTAATCCCTGGTTAGTATATTTTTTAAGGGCTTTTGATTTGTCTTCAAAGTCAATCAAGGTGATGTTTTCTAGCGGAACATCGAGTTTGTCCAGTAAAAGGGGTAGGGTGCACTGAGAAACTGATCCATAACCTATAATAAGGATTTTATTGGAAAATCTTTTTTTCATGGTTTCGTAAACGCAAGACTTTGATATAACTTTTCGCATATACTTTTCGCAATAATTTAACTTGATTCTTCCAGGTCTGAGTGCAAGTATATGAGAATAAAGAAAATCATCTTTCATATTCTCTAAAGAATCTGAATAATTTTCCTCAGATCAAAACACATTTCGCTAAAGTTCTGAATCAAAAAAGATATGATCCAGGTGATGGGAATGAATCATCAAGAAAAGGAATGGTAACAGGCCGACAAATGGGAGTTTTAGTAGGGGTTTTTGTGATAAACAATTTGATTTAAGGAGGTAATTTTTTTCATGTCTGAAATGGAACTGTCGACCTGCGGGAATTACATAAGAGGTATAGTATAAAAAACTATTGATAATTATTGTTCAGTATATATCTTACTGATTGCCCTGATAGGTTGACATCTTGATTACTCCTGCATTTATCCATAATCAAAGTTAGCAGTTTACATATATAGAATTTTTTTGAGAAAAAGTTTTGTGAGAACATTTATAATTATTCGGTGTAGTTCCAGGTCATTCAGCTGTCAGTTTGTTTTTTGAAAATAATAACCGATTTATAGATAGTGCTGTATTCTAAAATTATGAAACTTGAAGAGCGTCTGGAACTCTTTAAAGAAAAGATAAAAACAAAGGATTTTCTGGAATGTAAGGGGCTGGGAAATGAGATCCCATACTGGATATTTGATTATGAGCCTGAAAAAGAGCTTCTCGTCAGAGATACAATTGAAAAGATGGTTACAAGCTTTGAGACCAAATATTCTCTTAAAATAATTGAGATTAACCTGTACTATCTGTGTCTCAAAATACTGAGTCAGAAGCTTACGGATGAAAAAGTTATCCATTTTGAAAAGAAAAAGGGTTCGGATGCCTTGCTGGAGAAGATAAGACTGATTCTTAACCAGGATGTCACAAAAAAAGAAATTTCCGAGATACTTCATGGAAACTATGATATTATTTTCCTGACAGGAGTGGGAAATGCATGGCCAATGGTCAGAGCTCATTCCGTCCTTAACAACCTTCATTCCGTTACAGGCAAAAAGCCTCTCGTGATGTTTTATCCTGGAAAATTCAGCGGGCTTGATCTGAGCTTATTTGGAGAATTCAAAAGCAAGAACTACTACAGAGCTTTCCGCTTGATGCCAGAGGCAATGTAATTTAAAAAATTCTCTCGGATTACTCTATGGGGAGTTTCAGGTTTTCAGATAACAACCTGAATCTAAATTTAACTCACAAAAAACTCAATTCATTAATATTTATTCAGAGTGCTAAATATGACAGCCACAGAAATAAAAATCGAAGATTTATTCGAAAAAGATATCCGAAGGGATATTAACGGAGTAATAAAGGTTGATCAGGAAGATGAAAGGAGCGTCTATACTGAACTTGATGAGTATGTGGTAACAGGCGAGTCTCTAAAGCATTTTGATACATTTTTCAGGAATTATGCTGCAGCACTTGAAGAACCCACAGACAGAATAGGAGTCTGGATCTCAGGGTTCTTCGGTTCAGGAAAATCACATTTCCTCAAAATTTTGTCATATTTACTGGCGAATAGAGAAGTCCAGGGAAAGACAGCACTCGAGTTTTTCAGGGAGAAAATTACGGACCCTGCTATTTTTGCCAATATAGAGAAAGCCGTTACCACGGGAACTAAAGATATTATTCTCTTCAATATTGATTCCAAAGCAAACACCGCAAATAAGGGAGACGAACAGATTGTAAACATCTTCATGAGGGCTTTCAATGATATGAGAGGGTATCTGGGGGATGTTTTCTGGATCGCAGACCTTGAAGAAGATCTTGAAGAGAAAGGGCTTTATGAAGCATTTAAAACCAAATTCGAGCTCATAAACGGAGATCCATGGGAAGAGAGAAGAGTTACCTATGGTTTTGAGCAGGACGATATCATAGAAGCCCTTGAAAACTGCGGCCACATGAGTAAGGAAGCTGCTACCAGGCTGTTTGAAAACGATGGGGCAGGATATACTTTTAGCGTTGAGAAATTTGCAAAGAAACTCGATAAGTACTGCAAATCAAAGGGGAAAGACCATCAGGTAATTTTCCTGGTGGACGAGGTGGGGCAATATATAGGAGAAAACAGCGAGCTGATGCTCAACCTCCAGACCATTGTGGAAGAGCTCGGGACCAAACTCCGGGGAAAAGCCTGGGTTGCAGTCACTTCACAGGCTGATATTGACACTGTTACAAAGGAACACGTGAAAGGTTACGACTTTTCCAAAATTCAGGGACGTTTTAACACCAGGCTTGGACTTACCAGCGCTAACGTGGACGAGGTTATCAAGAAAAGGATACTGCATAAGAAAGAGGAATACAGGGACGTTCTCGCTTCTTACTATGCTGAAAAACAGACAATACTCAGGAATCTGCTCGCTTTTTCAAATCGGGCTGAAATAAAGGTCTACAGAAACGAAGATGACTTTGTAAATGTGTATCCCTTTGTCCCTTACCAGTTCAACCTTGTGCAGAAGGTCTTTGACAGGATTAGAGAAACCGGGTTTACAGGCAAACACCTGGCAAAAGGAGAAAGGTCGATGCTCAGCGCCTTTAAGGAGTCGACTGAGAACTACTGCGAGAATAATGTAGGGATGCTGATTCCTTTCCATGCCTTCTATGAGACTATTGAAGGCTTCCTTGACCCAATTATCGCAAGAACAATCTCCCAGGCCCGAAAAAATGATTATCTTAATGACAAAGACTGCGAACTTCTGGAAATCCTGTTTATGATCAGGAGTATTCCGGAAATTGAGCCTAACCTCGACAACCTTATAGTGCTCTCCATTTCCTCAGTTGATGAAAATAAGCTCAAACTGAAAGAAAGAATCATTGAATCCCTGCGAAAACTCGAAGACCAGACTCTGATAAACAAGTCTGAAGACAAGTACTATTTCCTGACAAATGAGGAGCAGGAGATTAACAAGGACATCAAAAGAGTAGAAATCGAGGAGTATCAGGTCCTTGAAGAAATCCATACGATGCTCTATGATCAGAAACAGGGGATCTGCCCGGCTTCTCATAAGGACTACAGGTTTAACAAAGCGATTGATGACAGGGTAAAGACCGTCACGGGTGCAGACCTCACAATCAAGTTCCTGACACCTCTTTCAGACCAGTATAACAGTAAAAAAGGCAACCAGCAGTCCCTGAGCGGCGAGAATTTAAGCAATATCGATTCAACAGACACTCTGCTTTTCATACTTCCGGAAGACGAATTAATCGACCAGATAAGATCCTATCTGAAAATAGAGAAGTATCTCAAGCAAAACTCCTCAAACCGGAACAATGTGGAAATCCAGAATATTCTTTCCACAAAACAGCAGAGTGCTAACAGTGCAAGAGCAAAAGCACTGGAACTGGTCCAGAAAGGAGTTTCGGATTCAAGGGTTTTTGTTGACAACAAGGAAGTAATCCCTGATAAGTCCAGCCCGAAAGAGCGCATAAAGGAAGGGCTCGACCTTCTTATACAGAACGTCTACAACAAAGCCGGATATGTTACAAAGGACTATGAAAGCGATAGCGAAGTGCTCAGAGTCCTGCGCTCGGATGATCTTGAGAGGTTCGGAGTTGAAGGCAGCGACATAAACAGGCTGGCTTTAAAGGAGATGCTTGACTACATCCAGCTGAAGTCCGGGAGAAGCGGAAGGGTACTGTTAAGTGACTTAAAGGAACGCTTCACGAAAAAGCCCTACGGCTGGAAAGATATGACGATTTCAGGGCTTGTGGCAATTCTTTACCTCAGAGAAGAAATCAAACTCCGCTACCAGTCCGAGTACCTGTTTAACGATGCGAGTGCTACGGCAAAGCACCTGACAAGAAAGGATGAAGCTGACAAAGTGGTCATAGAAATCAGGGAGAAGACCGGAGAAGAGGACCTCAAAGCCGTAAAGAAGATCCTTAACGACCTTTTTGAAAAACTGAGCCTGCCAGAAAAAGAAGGGGAACTCTACGAAATTGCAGAGAAAATATTCAGGGAAGAGCTTTCAGCCCTGCAGGTAATCGAGGGAAGATATGAAGAAGAAGGAAGCTTCCCAGGAAGAGCCCGGATTGAAGCCTACAGGAAATTCCTGAAAGAACTGACAGAAAACTCTGATCCTTCAGCCTTTTTCAGAGCCGTAGCCTCCCGAAAAAACGAATTTGAAGAGCTGCATGCTGATGCAGAGCCTGTGAAGAACTTCTTTAACGGCTCCCAGGTTGAGATATTCAGAAGACTTGCCCACAAGTACAGGGATTATTCCAGAAATATCCAGTTTCTCAGTAAAGAAACAAAAGCAGATATTGAGGAAGTAAATAAAATTTTGAACCTGGAAGAACCCTATACCCAGATAAGTAAGCTTCCCATACTGGAAAGGAGGATAGAAGCTTCAATTCAGGAGGCCCTTGCTGCCCGGAAAAAAGAGATCAGAGAAAACCTTGATACGGTTACGAAAGAGCTTGAGAGGGAACTTTCAGACGAGATCTTTTCCGATGATTTCAAGGAAACAGTGCTCAGGCTCTTCAATGTGATAGAAAGGACGATAGAAGACGCTGAGGACTGCGCTCTTGTCCAGAGCCAGGTTCAGATTATAAATTCCCAGAGGGTAGACGCTTACAGGCAGATAGACCTGAAAAGGCAGACCATTCATGAAGAGCAACAAAAGAACGCCTACAAGAAAAGCTTTGAGGATAGGGAAAACTCAGGAACTCCAGAAATAAAACCTGTAGACGGTGGAAAGGAAGTAGAAACAAAAATTGTTCCTCCGGCAGCCCCTCAGAGAACTACTGAAGTTATCAGCAATATAGCATTTTTTAGATGCGAAAAAATGATGGAAACCGAAGAAGATGTTGAGGAATATATTACACATCTTCGAGAAAAATTGATGGAGATTCTCAAGGAAAAGAACATAAGGGTGTGAATTACACCCTTTTTTAATTTTATTGAACCTTTTTTATTGAAACATGCGTTCACTGAATCTCAGAGAGCTTTTTTGTCTTCATCCGCTATTGTGGATTCATCAAACCTAAATTTTTTCATTATCTTTTCCTTTATCTCGTCTGCTTTTGCAGCATATTTTTCTGCTTCTTTTTTCATGCCCATGCTTGTGAGTAACTTTGAATATTCTGTAAATGCTACTGCCATATCTCCCATGTGTAAGACATTTTCAGGTTTTTCATCAAGCAGTTTTGCTTTAAGGGGTATACTTTTTTCAAAGGCTTCTTTTGATTTATCGTACTCGTCTGCCAGATGATACGCAATGCCCAGCTGGGTATATAATATACCGATCATTGACTGGTAATCAGGGTTATAGGGATCGGATCCAAGGTGCTTATTCAGGACATAGATGACTGATTTGTAGATCTGGATAGCTGCGCCATAATTTCCCATGGATTTATGCAAAATCCCGCAAAGTGTCCTAATTTCACAGACGGCTTTCCAGTTTTCAGGTTTTTCGGGGTCTTTTTTGTACAGCTCTTCATGGTAATCGCGGAGAAGGGCCAGGTATTCTTTTGCAAGACCATAATTCTTTTCATGGATGAGTATAGTTGCTTGCTTCTGGAGGTCCAGAGCAAGAAAGCCTTTATTGAGATCTTCTTCGTTTTCATCCTGCAGGACCTGCCTGAAGACGTCGGCTGATTTTGAATACTGCTGTTTTGCAAGTTCATGTTTTTCTGCTTTTTCATAAAGCAGCCCCATGTGTTTGAAGGAAAGGGCAAGTTCTTTTTTGTAATCCAGGTTTTCGGGGTTTTCGCTGGCAAGCTGGCGGCTCAATTCCGTGATGCGCTCACGGTACAGGACTGCATTTTCATATTGTTTTTGTCCTGAAGCCAGGGATTCAAGGTCTTCGAGGGTCTGGATGAGATCTTCTTTGTAAACTGGAACGTCCGGGAACGTTTGTACCACATCTTCAAGGATGCTGAGAGCTTTTTTGTAGTATTTCAGAGCGGTTTCTGGCTCAGTGTCCGCATACTGTTTCCCTATGTAACCGAGGGTATTTGCAATTCCTACTTCGTGGTCAATATCTTCGGGATAGGATTCAGACAGCTTTTCATAGGCTTCAAGGCCCTGTTTATAGTACTGTTTTGCAGTTTCCGTTTCTCCTCCCTCTGCATAGAGGTGCCCGAGCTGGTCGAGGGTGGCGGCTATATTTGCTGCACTTAGCTCGTCTTCGGGGTCTCTTTCTTGAATATTCCTGTAGATTTTGATTTCCTGCATATGGCACTCTTTTGCACGTTCTATGTCCCCTATGTCTTCAAACAGTTTTCCAAGCTCGTTAAAGTTGTTGGAAATCTCATACTGATAGTGCAGGTTTTCCGGCTTTTTTCCGGCCAATTCTTTGAGTATCCCGAGGTTTTTTTCAGCGTATTGAGCTGCTTTTTCGGAGTTCCCTTCTTCATAAAAGGCCCTGCCGAGCATCCGGTAAACTTCTCCCTGCTGCAGGACGTAAGTAGTATTTCCCGGAATTGCCCGCTGTTTTTCTGCCAGGTAGTCAATGGCCCGGAGGTAGCTTTCTTCGGCTTTTTCGATTTTCCCAAGTTTTGCGTACAGGTCTGCGGAGGTTTCGTACAAGAAAAGAAGATGAGCGGAGACGAGCATGTGTCCCGGTTCTTTTTTGAGGATTCTTTTATAGATTTCTTCGATCTGCCCAAAGACCCTGTTTGCGTCCTCGAAGTTCCTGGATAATAAACAAGAATTTTTAAATTGTTCGGTCAGCAGTTGCAGTTTCTTAAACAATTCCAGGTTTCTGGGGACCAGTTCAAATAATCTCCCGTAATTTTGCACGATTTTTTCGACAAGCACGGGCTCATCTTCAAGCCTCTGCGCATCCAGGTGATAGGTCATGATATTTTCCAGGACTTTCAGGTAATTTTCTATGTACTCAGGGTTGTCCGGGACCCGGGCAATGAGCTCGTCATAAGCGGCAAAAATTTTGTCGAAATATTTTTTATTTCTGTAAAAATACTCCTCTATTTTAGAAACACTGTCTATCTCGAAGAGAGCTTTTATGGTAAAACCAAACGAATTGTAGACATAGTACTGATGGACAGGGTTTTCCGGAGCATCCAGAAAGAGAGGCACGGCAAATTCCATTAGCTTCTGGAATTCCTCGAGGGCTTCTTCATTCCTTTGTTCGGCAAGAAAAGCTCTCCCTCTCAACATGAGTATCGAGCACCGGTAGTCCGGCCTATTTGTTTTTTCAGAAAGTTTTTCGGCTTTTGCAAGGCTCTCAAACGCCTTTTTTGTTTTCCCCGTGTTAATCTGCACCAGAGAGGTTTCAAGAATCCGATTTATTGTATCCGCAAGCTGCCTGGACATACACGTAGATTACAATTCAGGTAATAAAAGATATCGTCCAGCCCGACGACTTCCAAAAAAATAAGCATAAAGCCCGTTTCCATCAAAAAAAGAACTTTGATTCGAATTTCCGGCACATCAATTAAAATGAAGAGCCCGAAAAGGTCAAAACTCAAAAAACTTATAAACCCATCAAATATTATAAGTCATATAAATTTCTCAACCAGTTGAAAAATGAAATCGGGTTCTGGAAATATGGACAAAGCAAAAGTTATCGAATTCTCAAACAAGGTTAGGGACAAGTTAAACGCAGAAGTAAGAAGCCAGGCAGCCTATTACGGAATTTTACCTGAAGAAATCCATGCCGTGGAAGAACATGCCGATTCAGTTATCATTAACGGCAAAGTCTTTAATTCAAGAATCAAAAACCAGCGCTCTCAGCTTGTAAAACAGATCAGGGAAAAGGGCTACGAACAGGTTATGGAAGAAGTAACCTATACATGGTTCAACCGCCTTGTAGCCCTCAAGTTCATGGAGATGAACGGCTGCCTTCCAGACCAGATAAAAGTTTTCACTTCAACTGACCCGAACAAACCCGAACCCGACCTTCTCACAAATGCTCTGAAACTTGACTTCCTGAACCTTAACCAAGATTTTGTGCTTGACCTTAAAGCCGAAAACAAAGACGAAGAGCTTTACAAATATCTGATTCTCAAGCTATGCAATTACCTGAACAAAATAATGCCTTTCCTCTTCGAGAAAATCGAAGACTATACCGAACTCCTTTTCCCTGAAAAGCTCCTGCATACCGGTTCTGTCCTGCATGACCTGAATTCAATTATTCCGGAAGAAGACTGGCAGGAAGTTGAAATCATAGGCTGGATCTATCAGGACTATATTGCCCCGAAGAAGGACAAAGTCTTTGCCGACCTGAAGAAGAATATCAAGATCAGCAAGGAAAATATCCCTGCTGTTACCCAGCTTTTCACCCCTCACTGGATTGTCCGTTATCTTGTGGAAAACTCCCTGGGCCGCCTGTGGATGCTCAACCGCCCGGAATCCAGTCTTGTTGACCGGATGGAGTATTATATAAAGCCGGAACAGCAGGAAACCGATTTTCTGAAAATCAATTCTCCTGAAGAGATCAGGATATGCGATCCTGCCTGTGGTTCTGGGCACATGCTTGTCTATGCTTTTGACCTGCTGTATGCGATTTACGAAGAAGAAGGCTACACTCCTTCCGAGATTCCTGAATTGATCCTGAAGAACAACCTTTTCGGGATCGAGATCGATAAGCGTGCAGGCGAACTTGCAGGTTTTGCGCTTACAATGAAGGCGAGAGGCAAAGACCGCCGCTTTTTCAATAAACAGGTTCAGCCCAATATCTGTATGCTGGAAAACGTTTCTTTTGAGCAGGGAGAACTCGATGCTTACCTAGATGCAGTCGGAAGTGAGCTTTTCACTAACGCTCATAGAGCTACTCTGTCCCAGTTTTCCGAGGCTGATAATTTCGGTTCTCTTATAAGGCCGGCTGCAAAGGATGTATCAGGTCTCTTAAGCCTGCTGGAATCGAAAAACCTTTCCGGCAACCTCTCCCAGCTTTCAACTCATCAGAATGTTATGAAGGCTCTGAAGCAGGCGGATTACCTCAGCCCAAAATACCATGTGGTTATTGCCAACCCGCCGTATATGGGGGGTAAAGGCATGAATAATAGGCTGAGAACATTCTCTCAGGATAATTATCCAGACAGCAAGTCTGACCTCTTTGCCATGTTTATGGAGAGAAATCTGAGTCTTGCTGTGCAAAAAGGCATGGTTTCGATGATTACCATGCAGAGCTGGATGTTCCTTTCGTCCTTTGAAAAACTCCGTGAAAGCATCCTGAACAACGCTACCATTTTAACTATGGCTCATTTTGGAGCACGGGCTTTTGACAGCATAGGAGGGGAGGTAGTTTCAACAACGGCATTTGTTATCGAAAATGCTCATCACAGCGAGTATAAGGGAGCTTATATCAGGCTTGTTGACGGAAGTTGTGAAGCTGAAAAAGATGTACGGCTGCGTGAAGCAATAAGGCAGTCCAGAATCAGGAGCGTCGGCTGCAGGGAGGGAAAATGAAAACAGAGAAGAATAAGGGTACAAAAGGTAAAGCGGCAGGAGTCCAGCCTCAAGACCGCACTCTGTTTGACCGGGTGGCTTCAATTCTCGACCAGGCAAGAGCGAATGCTGTCAGGTCAATCAATAACCAGATGATAATAGCCTACTGGCTGATAGGACGTGAAATCGTTCAGGAACTGCAGAGAGGGGACGAGCGGGCAGAATATGGAAGAAAAGTGCTTGACGATCTCTCTACCATGCTTACTGCGAGGTACGGAAAAGGCTTTTCCGTTACAAACCTGCGTTATTTCAGGTTATTTTATCAGACATATGCTGACAGGGTACCTGAGATTCATCACATGGCGTGTGATGAATTGGACAGCTCAGATGGGAATAAGCAAATTCATCACACGACGTGTGATGAATTGGAAGTCATGAGCCATTCCATTGAAAACAGTGAATGTACCCGGGGATTTTCACCATTCCTGAGCTGGTCGCACTACCGGACATTGACTAAAGTCGAAAACAAGAGTGAACGCCTTTTTTACGAACTTGAAGCCGAGAAAGAAGGCTGGAGCGTTGTAGACCTGCAGCGGCAGATCAATACATTCCTCTTCGCTCGCCTGCTTAAAAGCAGGGACAGGGCGGGCCTTATGGAGTTAACCCGAAAAGGCAACAGCCCGAAGACTCCGGTAGACACGATTAAAGATCCGTACATCCTTGACTTCCTGGCTTTGCCCGACTCCCCTGTCCTTCACGAATCAAGTATAGAAAAAGCCATTATCAGCAACCTTCAGTCCTTCCTTCTCGAATTAGGCAAAGGTTTTGCCTTCATAGGCCGCCAGAAACGCCTTCAGTTCGAAGACGATTTCTTTTACATCGACCTGGTATTTTACAACTGCATTTTGAAATGCTACCTCCTTATTGACCTGAAAATAGGCGAACTAACCCATCAGGACATCGGTCAGATGGACAGCTACGTCCGCATGTTCGACGACAAATACATTACAGAAGGCGACAACCCCACTATCGGCTTAATCCTCTGTTCCAGAAAAAACGAGACCATCGTAAAGTATTCAGTCCTCAACAACAGCAAGCAGCTCTTTGCCTCAAAATACATGCTCTACCTGCCCACAGAAGAAGAACTCAAACGCGAAATCGAACATCACCGCCAGCTACTCGAAGAGAGGGCAAATTATGACTAACGAAAATACATCAAACAACCCCGTGCCTAATTTTTACCTCGCCTCCGCCGCCGACTTCAAGAAGATTCCGGGAAGTCCGATTGCGTATTGGGCACATAGTTCAATACATGATATCTTTGCGAATTCTCATAAACTTGAAGAGTTTGCTGAACCACGACATGGTATGTCTACTGGAAATAACGATGAAATGCTACGATTGTGGTATGAAGTGAGCATAAAAGAAATTGGTTTTAATTACGATGACCATTCTGACTTTTTAAAGAGTTCATGTAAATGGACACCATATAATAAGGGAGGAAGCAAGCGTAAATGGTATGGAAACAACGATTATATCCTTCGATATGATGCGTATGGAGTTGGTAAGCTAAAAACATTTTCAGGGTTTAGGATAGATAGCAAACAATATTTCTTCCAGCCTGGTATAACATGGAGTTCTTTAACAAGTAGCCATTTTCATGCAAGAGCTTTTGAAAAAGGATTTGTGTTTGATGCGAAAGGTCAATCTTGTTTCCTTAATGAAGAATATAGAGATGAAAGATACAATTTATTGGGTTATCTTAATTCATCTCTTTCAAACTACTTATTAGGACTTTTATCACCTACTTTGGACTATAATTCTGGAATTATTCGAAAGCTTCCAATAAAATCTAAAATCCTAAATTATCCAGAAATAAGAAATCTTGTGTTCAATATGGTTCAATTGTCTATTGAAGAATGGGACTCCCGAGAAACCAGCTGGGACTTCATAACCAGTGAACTTTTAAAACACAAGACTTCAAACAAAATAGAAGATGCATACAATAAATATTGTAACTATTGGAAGAATAAATTCTTTGAACTTCACGAAAATGAAGAAAAACTAAACAAAATTTTCATCGATATATATAATCTTGAAAATGAGCTTAGTCCAAAGGTATCACTTGAAGAAATTACCCTACTTAGTGATGAAACCGAAATTAAAAACAAAGAAATATTCTTCAAAAAGGATGTCATCATAAAGCAATTAATTTCTTACGCTGTCGGCTGCATGTTCGGAAGATATTCGCCTGAAAAAGAAGGGCTGATCCTTGCAAATCAGGGAGAAAAGCTGGCTGATTTTAAAGAAAAAGTTCCTGAAGCTTCTTTCCTGCCGGACGAAGACAATATCATCCCGATTCTTGATGATGAGTATTACACTGATGACATTGTCGGCAGGTTCAAGGAGTTCTTGAAGTTCACTTTTGGAGCGGAGACTCTTTCAGAAAATCTGGACTTTATTGCAGGGGCGCTTTCAAAGAAGAATGAAGCTCCTGAAAAGGTTATCCGGAATTATTTCCTGAGGGATTTCTACAGCGATCATGTGAAAATGTATAAGAAGAGACCGATTTACTGGCTCTTTACTTCAGGGAAAGATAAGGTGTTCAATGCGCTCGTTTACATGCACAGGTACGATAAAACTACTCTGGCGAAGATGAGAATTGATTATCTGCTGGACTTTGAATCGAAGCTGGATGCTCAGAGGTCGCTTCTGGAAAAAGAAATTGCTGAGAATTCCAAGAATAGTGGAAAAGCCGAGTCAGAACTTGCTAAACTTAATAAAAAGATCAATGAGCTCGTTAAGTATGATGAACTTTTAAAGAATAAAGCGGATCAGATGATTGAGATTGATCTGGATGATGGGGTTGTGGTGAATTATAAGAAGTTTGAGGGGCTGGTGGGGAAGATATGAACCTTCAAACCCTTATCAAATCCGGCGAATCCGAAACTCTTGAATTCAAAGAAAAATTCGATGACAGAACCGTAGAATCAGCCGTAGCTTTTGCCAATGCAAAAGGTGGAATGATCCTTATAGGGGTTTCTGATAAAGGAAACATCACCGGAGTAGATATTGGAAAAGAGACTTTGGCTAAATGGGCAAACCAGATCTCAGACAAAACCGAACCACAGCTTATCCCTGAAATCGAGGTGATCGAATTTGAGGGAAAGAAGGTTGTAGTGGTAAATGTCCCTGAATACCCTATAAAACCCGTATCTGTCCGGGGAAGGTGTTTCAAACGGGTAAATAACAGCAACCGGAGTATGAATTCGCAGGAAATTGCAGAAATGCACCTGCAATCTACCGGAATGAGCTGGGATAGGTTTCCAGCGGCTGGAAAGTCTCTTGAAGATCTTGACCTTGAAAAGGTCAGGAGATATATCCGAAAGGCAAAAGCTTCTGGAAGAAAAGGATTTGGAGAAGAGGAAGACCCTATCCAGGTGCTCGAAAAAATGGAACTTGTAACAGATGGGAAGCCTACCTGGGCTGCAGGACTCCTGTTCTGCAAGGATGGAAGACGTTTTCTTTCCCAGGCTGTAATCCACTGTGGACGGTTCAAGGACCAGACTCTCGTGATTGATGACCGGCTGATTGAAGGTACGCTCTTTGAACAGGTCGAAGAAGCCATGGGTTTTGTCAGGAAGAATACCAGCGTTAAATTCGTAATGACTGGAAAGCCAGAGAGAGAAGAGGTATGGGACTACCCGTTAGAAGCTATCAGGGAAGCAGTTGTAAATGCGGTTTGCCACAGGGACTATACGGCTCTGGCTCATATTGAGATCCGGATCTATGAGAATGAACTGATTGTATGGAGCCCCGGAGGTCTGCCTCTCGGCCTTACAATGGAAGACCTTTTCAAGTCTCATGCCTCGAAACTGAGGAACAAAGGAATAGCAGAAGTATTCTTTGATACCAGAATAATCGAGCAGTGGGGCAGCGGAATAGAGAAGATGCAAAATTACTGCAGAGAAGCAGGGCTTCCTGAGCCGGTTTTTGAAGAGTATCAGGGTTTCAGAGTAACCTTCAAGAAAGAAGTTCTCAATGAAGAGTATCTCAGAGGACTCGGGCTAAACGAGAGACAAATCAAGGCTGTGCTCTACGTAAAAGAGAAAGGAAAGATTACAAATAAAGAATATCAGGAAATATCAAACACAATTAAGAGAACGGCTTCTCGGGACCTTGCAGAATTAGTTTCCTTAAAAATACTTGAACAAATCGGCACTACAGGAAAAGGAACAGAATATGTTTTATCGGGAGCCTTAAGTGAAAAAGGGGATATCATCTAAAGGGGACAAAGGGGACATAAAGGGGACATAAAGGGGACAAACACGCCATAATTAAGCAATAATCACGTCAAACAAGCCATAATCAAAGACATAAAAAACCACTATCAAGCCAGCTAAATCATAAACAAAGCCGTACAAAGCCTCAGAAATGCTGCATTAAAGCCGCAAAAAAGTTAATTTCCTCAATAATTCAAAGCAAATAATCATAGGATCTGGATTTTCATGGTCAACGTAGAAAAAACCAGTAACAGTATACTCAAAAAATTTTCCCCTTCAGAACTGAAAGACTATGAGAAAAGAAAAATAGTATTCTGGTACGACAGAGATAAAACTGCCTGGGATCAGGAGAAGAATGCTCCCGGAGAAGAGCTTGAAGAAATAATACAGATCCTGAAAGAAAACAATATCAAATTCCATATCCTTGACAACAACTATTTTGAGACCAAAAAACTCCTTGAAATTGAAGATCCTGAGTCAAATTATTTAATCTACTGCCCGGATAAAGAGAGAGCACACGAATCTAACTGGCTTTTTGATATTCAGCTCTATTCGTCCAGATTCGAAAACAGCCGGATTTCGGACATCAAGAGCGAGTTTGAGATTGACGGACATGAACTGGACGACTTCTTCACTAAATATGAGAAATTCTTTGGCAACCAGAAAGAAAGAGTTCAGCCTTTAAAGAAGCTCCACCAGAAAGACTGGCGCGAAAAAGAGTTTATTCTGGGAATGCTGGCTGTTTTTTCAAAAACGCAGGCTCCTGAATTCAAACAGATTGTAAGGGATATCATGCTCAAATCCCTGGATGAGTCTGAAAACCCGGCGTGGGAGAATATCTCAAAGTTCGGGCTGGAGGAAAACTTCTGGGAACTTGCAGAAGAAAACTTTGGATTTTCGGCAAAAAATCCTACTCTGAAAAAGCTTTTCCTTAGCTTCCTGATCACACACATGAAGCGGTATTCAGGGATTTCCCTTTCAGGCTACGACCAGTATTTGAACAGAAAAGAAAACGAGTGCCAGATCTTCCTCAAGCACTGGATGGACAGCTCACGGGATTCCAAAATATTTGAGAAATTTACAAGAGACATCCTTGAAGAAAATGGTCAGGACCTGGAAAAGAACCTGCAGACAGCGCTTGATAAAAGAGATGTAAAGACTTATCTTGAAGCCGAAGCTGTTGAGACATTTGATAAAGCATTAATTGTTCACATACTCAAATCCCTGAACAGTCCTGTAGATCCAACAGAAGAAGACTTCAAAAACTATCTTTCCTGGATCGATAGCCGCCGGACAAAGCACTGGTTTTCCGAATATGAGAATATCTACAACGCGCTGGAACATGCAATTAAGCTCTTCCAGTTTGCTCGGGAACACTATGATAATCCAAAAGCAGCTGATGCGCTTGAAAATACACGCAGTTTATATGAGTTATTCAAAGCTTATGCTGAAACTTACTACCAGATCGATTACCTCTATAGAAAATTCTACTTTTACTATGATAAAGAGCAGGAAAAGGATATCCTGAAAAAGAATCTCAGGCCTCAGGTTGAAGACCTTTATGCCAACAAGCTTCTCGGAAAACTGTTGTTAAAATGGAGCAGCCTTATCGAATTAGATCTCAAGGGGCAGTGGAAAATTGAGCTTGCAGAAAGCCAGAATGACTTCTACAAACAGCATGTAAACAGGATCTTGCAAAAAGATGACAGAAGCAAAGTTGCAGTTATTATTTCTGATGCACTGCGTTATGAAGCTGCTGTCGAGCTCTTTGAAAACCTGAACAAAGACACATGGGGACTCATTGATCTTGATTTCATGGCAGGCGTTTTACCTTCATATACTAAGCTGGGAATGGCAAGTTTGCTGCCACATAATACTCTGGAATATAAAGGGAGAGAAATTTTTGTAGACGGTATAAGTTCTGAAGGGCTTGAAAAAAGGAATAAAATCCTGCAGAGTAAATATGAAGATTCACTTGCATTTAATTATGAAGACTTCATGAGGTACAGCCGGGAAGAAGCCAGAGAACTCATCAAAGGAAAAAGAGTCCTTTACATATACCACAATAAAATAGATTCAACTGGGGATAAACAGTCCTCAGAGAATAGCGTTTTCAGTGCTGTAGAAGAAACAATTGTTGAAATTAAGAAACTTGTCAAGCACTTGAGTGATACTTTAAACACCACAAATATCATTGTCACAGCAGATCACGGTTTCCTGTATAGAAGAGACGATATGGAAAGTGCAGATAAAGTGGATACCTCATTATTTGACAAATCCCGCATAATTGACACAACAAAGAGATTTATCCTGAGTGACCAGGAACTTGCACTGGGTAATTCACTGGATAACATACACGGATTTGACATGCGCTATATGCTCGGGCAGGACCATTCCCCTCTTTTTGCCTATGTCCCTAAAGCAGACCTCAGGTTCAAACTTCAGGGCGGTGGGCTCAATTTCGTGCACGGAGGAGCTTCCCCTCAGGAGATTGTAATTCCAGTTCTGACATATAACCATAGGCGGAATGAAAAGGCTATTGATAAGAGGGGTATCAAGCACGGTAAGGTCAATGTCTCGGTAATAAACGACCGGAGAAAGATCACAAGCAGCAAGTTTAAAGTAAAGATTTTCCAGACTGAAAAAGTAACCGATAAAATGAAACCCCGCACCATCAAAGTTTCTCTATGGGATATTGATGGTGGGCAGGAAAAAATGGTCAGTGACGAAAAAATAATTATTGTCAATAACGAATCCGATGAGCCAGAAGAAAGGCAGTATAATATCATTCTCACCCTCGGAAACAATCTTGAAAACAAAACGTATTACCTCAGGCTGATTGACGAAGACCTGGCTGAAATAAAAGATATTGCACGGATTCCATTCGAACTTGACCTTCTGATTGGCGACTTTGATGACTTTTAATTGAAAAGTAAATTATGCTCAAAAATTCGGGATAAAAAGAGTGTAGGGATATTGTAATAGGGACAGGATAAAAATGACCGAAGAATCTCTTGAGACAGCAAGCCTCGAAACCGACAGAAAATTAGTCAAGTATTTCCCTGGCAGAGTTGTACGAAAAGACCTTACAAAATTGCTGAAAGTAGGGCACAATGTCCCTGTCTACGTGCTGGAATACCTGCTTGGCTCTTACTGTGCCGATGATGACGAAGAAGTGATTCAGGAAGGCATCCAGATAGTCAAAAATATCCTGTCCCAGAACTATGTCCGGCCAGATGAAGCCGAAAAGATCAAGTCAAGGATCCGTGAGACGGGCTACTATACGGTTATTGACAAAATCACAGTCACACTCAATGAAAGGAGAGACATATACGAAGCTACTTTCTCCAATCTCGGGCTCAAAAGCATTGAGATCGACTCTGACTATGTCATAAAATACGACAAGCTTCTCGGCGGCGGCATCTGGTGCATGATCAAGATGGAATACTCCACAGAATCAGCTTCTTCGCCATTCATTATCTCCAGTTTAAAACCCATCCAGATCCCGAATGTGAACATCCAGGAGATCCTGGTTGAAAGAAAGAACTTCACTAAAGATGAATGGATCGATGTCCTGATGAGGAGCATCGGGATGGAGCCTACCCAGCTCGAAACTTCCACAAAATGGCATATGCTCGAAAGGCTTGTTCCTCTTGTTGAAAATAACTATAACCTCTGTGAGCTCGGCCCGAAAAGCACAGGAAAATCTCACGTTTATAAGGAAATATCCCCAAACACCATCCTGATGTCCGGAGGACAGACTACAGTTGCAAATCTTTTCTACAACATGGGAACCCGACAGATAGGGCTTGTTGGGTTCTGGGACGTTGTGGCATTTGATGAAGTTGCAGGAATCCGTTTCAAAGACAAGGATGGAATACAGATCCTTAAAGACTACATGGCTTCAGGCTCTTTTGCAAGGGGAAAAGAGCAAAAGAATGCGAATGCTTCCATTGTTTTTGTTGGAAATGTCAACCAGAGTATTGAATCCTTATTAAAGACCTCAAACCTGTTCTCTCCCTTCCCGGAAGCCATGAACAGTGATACCGCCTTTTTCGACAGGATGCACTATTACATCCCTGGCTGGGAAATCCCTAAGTTCAGACCTGAACACTTTACGGACAGGTATGGATTCATAGTTGACTATATTGCAGAATTCTTCAGGGAAATGAGGAAGAGGTCCTACGCCGACAACATAAACAGGTTCTTTAAGCTGGGGAACAACCTGAATCAGCGTGATGTGATTGCTGTTAAAAAGACCTTCTCAGGCCTTATGAAACTTATTTACCCGGATGAGAATATCACCAGAGAACAGGCGCAGGAGATCCTTGAGTATGCTCTTGTTGGAAGGAGGCGTGTGAAAGAGCAGCTTAAAAAAATAGGAGGGATCGAGTTCTTCGATGTCAATTTCTCCTATATTGACAATGAGAACCTGAAAGAATCATTCGTGTCCGTACCAGAAAGCGGTGGAAACAAGATCATTCCTGCAGGCATTACAAAACCTGGAGAAGCCTATGCTGTTGCAGCTACCGAATCCGGCAAGATAGGCATCTACAAATTTGAAGTCCAAGTAGTTGCAGGCTCGGGAAAATACGAAAAATCAGGTACAGGCTCAAATACTCAGACCAAGGAATCTATAAAAACAGCATTCAATTACTTCAAAGCCAATGCAAAATCCATAAGCCAGAGCATATCTGTAAAAGAAAAAGACTACTTTTTGCACGTCCAGGACCTCTACGGAGTTGGCATGTCAGAAGAACTTGCCCTTCCAGCTTTCATCAGCCTTTGCTCCGGAGCACTGGAAAGGTCGCTTCAGGAACAGACTGCAATTCTAGGGAGTATGACAATCGGAGGATCTGTAGGTGTACTTGAAAATCTTGCTGGTCTTTTGCAGGTTTGCCTCGATGCCGGTGCAAAAAGAGTAATGATTCCGATTTCTTCTGCAGGCAAGATTGCGACAGTGCCACCAGATCTTTTCAGCAAATTCCAGATTTCGTTTTATGAGGACCCTATTGACGCGGTTTATAAATCGATGGCTTTGATTTAATTTATTGAATTAAACTGCAGAAGACTGCAGGCACAAATTAACTCTACTTGTTTCACAAATATAGGAGACTTACTCATTTTTCTAAACGGCAGTAGGAGTTTAAACTTACACACTTGAAATGAAAAACCAGGTTCAATAGACTTTATGTTTTAAATCATTATTTTGCATAGTTAAAGGTTTAAAGCTATTGTTTCTCAGTTCCATTTTATAAATCCTAACAGATTAAGATTAGGAAAAAGTTTTGTGAGAACATTTCTTAGATCTTTTCTGAACTCAGACCACTCCTTTTCATTTGTCAAGTCGTATGATAGCTTTATCGATGTAATATAAAGCGGTACACTTCTTTTTCCTTCATTTTCCAGGTTATAATAAAAAGTTCTTGGCTCTCTCAATTCAGTATCTGGATAAAGGAGCATTGAACTAATAGCATCTTTCTTTGTCACATAGGCATACATTTGATACATATCAGCCTGTGACACAATGTGGAAGTGTCAAGGGTAGAAATGGATGAACTATGGGTAATAATCAAAAAAATATTCCCACGAATGAAAAATTATGAAGATGATGGGCCCTGGATATGGGTAGCTTTTGCACCAGGTTGCAGCTTAATACTTGATTTCGTAATAGGGCCAAGAAAACAGTATGTTGCAGACAAACTGGTTGAGTTAACTATTAAGCATCTGTCTGATAAAATCCCTCTTTTTGTTACAGATGGACTGAAATTTTATAGAGAATCTCTTTTAAAACAATTTGGAATTATGAAAGAGTTTCCCTAATACTGGGAAAAAAGGAAAACTAAAGAAACCAAAAGTAGTTCCTAACGACGATTTAAGGTATGCGCAGGTAGTTAAAATAAGAAAAAATGGAGTACTTGAAAAAGTAGAGAAGAAGGTCATCTTTGGAAAAGACATTGAACAAAGCGAAATCTCAACAACTTTAATTGAAAGACAAAACCTGACTTTTAGACAGGATAACAACAGAGTGTCAAGGAAAACGATAGGGTTTTCAAAAATCAAAGAATGGTTAGAGAAACAGATGAAGCTATATTGCACACATTTTAACTTCTGTAGAGGGCATGGAGGGCTAAGGTAGAGTGCAAAAACACTCCAGCAAGAGAAGCAGGGATTATAGACTCAAAATGGACTTTTAAAGAATTGATGAGATTCAGGTGTTTTAAAACACCAGTCGAATAAAGATGGACCATCAACAGCTCAATACCAATGGATATTGAAACCCGCTTAAAATCATATTGCGGAATAGTAACTTTTTCGCTGATTTTGAAGTTCTAACATTTCGCAATTTATATATATTGTAATTGTAATTATGTGCCGTAATGTGAGCTCAAAACCGTTATCTGATATTGGAATTAGCTCCTTCTCTTTATTAAATTGACTTCTGGGTTTATTAAACATATATATAGGGTAGGATATCAATGAAAAATAAAATAATTGCATTTGACTTTTTAAGGGCGTTAGCGATAATTATGATTATTCCGGCGCATTTGAGTAACTTTCTGTTTTCAACTTATGGCAAGTTAATGCTTTATGCCTTTGACCCTTACTTTGCGAATATGGGTCTGGGGCTTTTCATATTTATGAGTGGATACCTGTTATATTACAACAATCACTCGATAAACTCGCTTGAAAATGTATTTGATTTCTACAAAAAAAGGCTTCTTAGAATCTATCCCCTCTATTGGGCTGCACTTTTCGTATTTGTAATGGTATTTTTTATATTTGCTCCCAGACTGGATTCAGGTTTTGTATTTCCTGATTCGGAAAATGTGTTCAGTCTCTACAATGTACTTGTACACGTCCTGGGGCTGCAAATTCTGCTTGCTCCGGCTTATGCCACTCCAATGTTAACTCTTTATTTTGTGGGCTTGATTGTTATTTTCTATGCCATTTATCCGTTTATTATCATGTACTCAAAGAATACAAAACAGATCCTGATCTCCTCATTTTTCGTATACGCTGGTTTCTTTTTAATCTCAAAAACTTTCGGTATTATTGATCACCGTTTCTTCATGTTTTTCCTTATTTTTGTGTTTGGAGTCCTTGCATGCAGGGAAAAGCTGTTCGAAAAAGTCGAAAGAATACCTGGGAAGATGCCTTTTGTTCAGATCCTGCTTTCAGTTCTTCCGGTTATCTTCGTGCTGGTAATTGTTCTGGGTCTGAGAAGTTCAATGTTTCTGGATCCGAAAATCTCCGTTACCATTGAAACCGGCAGCGGGATTATCGGCTCTTCTACGGTAAGATCCATAATGGACAGTATAGCGGGCTTCCTGGGTGTCAATTCTCTTCTTATACAATTTATTATGGAAACGGCACTGCTCAATTTTTTTATGATAATTTTCTGTGCTTTTGAGTATTCGCTTGCCATGAGCTTTGTCAATGATAAATTTTCAGGTTCTTTAAATTCGTTCTTTACGAACATTGCTGCATCTTCTTACTGTGTTTATTTATTCCACAGACCGTTTTTTGCTCTCTGGAACTCGGGAACAAATTTCATAAGTTCTCCAATTTTACGTGATATTATTATGCTGTTTGTGGCTATTCCCCTTTTATTTTTCATTTCATACCATATCCAGAAAATCGAATTAAACCTGAAGGGCAATTTCTCGCCAAGGAGATTCCACAGAAAGAAATTGCCTCACTCAGGATTTATTGTGCATTCAGGTAAATGAGAATAATAAAGGGAATAGAGAAAATCGGCTAATCATAGAAGAGACAAACCATAAAAGGTCTTATTAAAATAAGAGTATAAAATAAGAGTACAAAAAGCGTCTATTCACTTTACTAGAAAATTTTAAATATTATAAAAATAATTAAGAAATTACAAGTTATATATAACTTGGAAAAACGGAAAAACGGTTTTTAGATTACAGGATGTCCAGATATTGGGCAAAAGTCCTGGCTCTTATTTCTTATTTTTTCGGGTTTTTATTAAGTATGTTTAATGCATCTGTAAACTGGATAAATATATTTTTAATTAATAGCTTCGGTTCTTAGAAATAATCTTCATACCTGAAGTACCAATTAAATAGCAGGTCCTGAAGATCAGAATTACATCCTGGTCTTAATCAGTAATTATCAGGTGTTCTAAACTGAAATTAAATTGACGTCGTCTGCATCAAAGAATAAAAAACAGTTAATTTCTGAAGATGACGACAAAAATATACGCTGAGGGGGAGATTCGAACTCCCGTAGCGCGTAGCGCTACCGGTTTTCAAGACCGGCGCCGTGGTCCGCTGGGCTACCTCAGCATGTTGAAAGCATGAATTCTTCTGGCTTTCCGGATAAATCTGGCAGGTTGCCCTGACATTCCGGGGAGCGTATACAGAGAACCTGATTATTATATATAAAATTTGCGAAGAGAAAGAACTCTTCGCTTTTCTGTAAAGTACAGATAGATTTATTCCTGGGATTCTGAAGGCTCTTCTTCAGCTTCGACTTCAGGCTCTTCAGGTGCAGGAACTTCGGATTCGGCTGTGAGCTTTTCGATGAGCTGAACCTCCTTGAGTCCAGCATACTTGAAGAGCTCGGATGCAAATCTATTCTTTGCCATGAGCCAGCGCTGGTTGAAGGTCAGGTTGGTGGGAATATAAATTTTTGCGGCGCCATCAGCTATTTCAACTTCCAAGTCACGCATACCTATATAGAGGCCGAGAAGACCCTGTATTTTCTCTACATCATCTTCAAGAAGTTTTTCAATGGTGTACTCGTAGGTAACGGTCTTACCTGCAAGAGGGCTGTTAAAGTCTATAGTGACCCTGCGGCCTATTACCCTGCTGACAACTCCTCTCCTGCCGTCAATCTCTACAGGCATGCCTGGATGAACATTTCTGTTCTGAAGCTTTGTTATGGAAACGGTCTCGATGAGCTTGGGATTAATGGGACCGAATGCCTTTTCTGGGGGAATTAATATTGTACCGGAATAACCGACTTCCTTTCCTTCAAGATCCTCGTCAAGACCCTCAATGGTGTGGCCGGCGCCGGCAATAACGACATCTCCGCCGTAAAGCCCGCGGGGGTTAAATATCTCTTCCTTTTTGGCAAGTTCTTCATCTGTTGTATCGAAAATCCTGCCGTCTTCAAACTTACCTGTATAGTTTAACTTTATGAAATCGCCTTTCTGGATTGCCATAATTCTCAACTCTTTTATTTAATTAATTCTCTTTTATTTAATTAATTATATTTGATAAGCAAGGAATTATCCTTTATAGCTAAATTCAGGATTATTCAAAGTAAACGCGTTCCACGCTATAGAACTCTGGCTTTAATAAGCTTTTTGGGAATCAACAGAGTTAATCGAAACTTCACAGTTTATTGCAAAAATCTTTGCCTGTAAAAAATTGCATCAAAACCAATATCTATCGACATTAAATTTAACATAGAAAATAAATTTATTGTGCAGAAGAAAGGAAAAATCGTTTTCACTTTTGCTTTTGAAAGTTACCTTTTTGGAAAGAGCCGCTTTTCTGTCATTACTGCAAGGCAGGGATGAGGGTTGTGCAGGAGGGATTTTTCTCCTGGCAGGCAGGATTATCTCCCAAATTAAATTTTTTTATCAATCCTTTATCACTCTCATTCCTGAACAAAAATCCATTTCAGAGTCTATTTATCTCATCTATTTATCTTCGTCCTTTTATACTCATTCTCTTCATTTTTATGTATCTAAATACAATAAAATGTTAAATATACCCAGGGATATTATATTTACTGGGGTCAGGAAACATATAATGGATTTTATCTGTTTGGTCAGATTGTTTTTTTAATTCAGCTGGATCGCTGACGTCATTAAAACCTGACAGAAAGGATTTTCACTTTCAGGAGGGGTACATGGAAAAGAGACTTATGAGAATAGGAATTTCTCTTCCAGGGGAGCTTCTTGATAAATTTGATAAAACTCTTATGAAGAGAGGATATTCCTCTCGTTCGGAAGGAATAAGGGATGCTATAAGGACATATAACCAGCACTATGAATGGATGCAGCAGATAAAAGGTTCAAGGGCTGCAACAATTTCTATCGTATACGATTGTTCCAAAAAAGGCGTAACAAACACCCTGGCAGAGATACAGCATGAGTACATGGATATGATAGACTCCTCCGTCCATTTCCATATGGAGGACAATCTCTGTTTTGAAGTTATAATAATGAAGGGGGAAGGAGAGAAAATTGTAGAACTTGCCCAGAGAATCCTGAGTATAAAAGGAGTCAAGCATTCAAGGCTGACGACCGTACCTGAAGAGAAAAATGAATAATTGATATCTAGAATAGGGATTATCTGGCTGTACAGGTGGTTTAATTCCATCTACTGTTACTTTTATGATACGGATTTTTGATTAAAAAGCAAAAAAGGGGTTTTCAGTTCTGATATCCGGTTTATGCGACTTTTACAGTACGCGACTTATTTAATTATTTCAGACTCGATAACTCGGAGAAAGATATGGGTCTCACAAATATTCATGTAAAACCCTGTATATTTTTCAGAACTATAAGTAACGTACTAAGTAACGTAGTTCACGACACAGCAGGGGCTTATATGTTGAATGGCTGGAAGCAAATAGAAAAAGAAAATATCGAGATTGTTAATGATACCATGCTTCCAGAAATCCTTAGAATTCAGGCAGAAGGATTCAGGGACAATAGAGGGAGAGATATTGTAAGAAATTCTAAGAAATTCAGAGAGATTTTTTATGTAATCAGGAGTCAGGATAAAATAATCGGCTACTGCGCATACTACCTGAAACCGAATTTTTCAATTATGGGGATCGGCAAAAAATCCGTAATTTATTCAATCGCAGTTGATAGGGAATTCAGAAACAGGGGGTTTGGCAGGAGGCTTCTGGAAGAGAGCATAAAGGAAATGAAGCTAAACGGTGTGTCAGCTATTCTCCTGTATGTGAGTGTAAATAATATCCCTGCTATAAGAATATATGAAAAAGCAGGTTTTTCGGTAGTCAAAGAAGTAAATAACATATGTGGGCAAGAAGAGAAATGCTATAAAATGGAACTGAAACTTATTTGATTCATTTTCGTATTTTTCCTGAGTCTGACCTTCCCAGCACAACATTTCAATACTAATTTATATGTGAAAATGTTTCATATGATAACTTTTTTATGGTAGTGATTTTTAGGTATTGTACGGTATATTTTCTTACAGTTATTATTCTATCATTTTAAAAATTCAAAGATTACGTTTAAAATCAAAATTTGTTTACTTTCAGTTAAAAGGTGACTCAATATAAAATTTGTTTACTTTCCGCTTAAAGGTGATTCTATATATCCGATAACGATTTATATGAAATTTGTTTCGTTCCTGGAAGGTTTCAAGAAACTGCTGCGTGATACTGTCGGGTCTCATCTACTAAAAAAATGGAAGATTATTGAGAAAGAAAATATTGTTCCTGTAGATGATAATATGCTTCCGGAGGTTCTTAGAATTCATTCAGAGGCATTTGATAGTAAGAACCAGAAAAATTTTATAAAATACTCAAAGAAGCTAAGGGAAATCTTTTACGTATATAAGATCCAAGATGAAATTGCAGGCTACTGCGCATATTACCTGAAACCGGAACTTTCATTCAATGGTCTGAGAATAAAATCTGTAATTTATTCAATTGCAACCGACAATAAATTCCGGGGAAAAGGGTACGGAAGGAAGCTTCTTGAAGAAAGCATAAAGGAAATGAAACTGAACGGAATATACTCTATTCTGCTGTATGTTAATGTAAAGAATACCCCTGCCATAAATTTGTACGAAAAAATGGGTTTTCAGATAATCGAAAAAATAGATAACATATGCGGCCAGAATGAGAAGTGCTATATTATGGAGTTAAAACTTGTCCATTAATTCTCCTGCTATTTTTTAACTATTTCCCGGCAGGTATTTTTGCCTTCTTATGTTGACCAGGTCTTTATCCTGTTCTCAGTTTCGCTTTATATGCTTATATATTGAGGATATGTTTAAATAAAACTCTAACTCACATTTCAATGTGTACTTAATTGATGTCCTTATTTTTGTTGGAGGATTACTACTGCTCGTAAAAGGGGCAGACCTCTTTGTGACGTCATCGTCCTTGATTGCTAAAAGGTTTGGAGTCTCAGAGTTTATAATAGGGTTAACTCTGGTCTCAATAGGGACATCCGTACCCGAGCTTGCCTCTTCCCTTGCCGCATCCTTCGAACATGCAAACGGGATAGTCATAGGCAGTATACTTGGGTCAAATATCGCAAACATAGGGCTTATAGCTAGTACTGCTGCCCTTCTGTCCAGTGTGAAAACTGAGAAATTAATGCTTAAAAGAGACGGCTATATAATGTTATTTTCCGCCATCCTTTTTTCTCTGTTTGTTCTGGACTTCAGAATCTCAAGAACAGAAGCCATTATTTTTCTTTTGCTATATTTCGTTTATCTTCTGTTTCTGCTCGACAAGGTCAGAAAACACGAAGAGGACATCTATTTTAAAGGTTTTATGATTTATTTTCTTAAGTTTGAGTATATTTTCGATTTAAACGCAAGAATTAAAACTGGTTTTAGAGGACGAGTTGAAGAGAACAAAATAAATAGAGCCATAAAAGAGATTTATGAAGAAACAGAAGAGAAGTCTGGAAAAGAGGTGCTGGTTCGTTCAGAGAATCGTTCAGAGAATCGTTCAGAGAATCGATCAGAGAATCGTTCAGAGGATAATACTTACTCTGAGATTAAAACCGGATATGAAACTGAAATTAAAAATGAAACTGAAAGTCTTTCTGAGAGCAGCCTCTTAATAGAGTTTATCAAACTGATTGCAAGCGGAGTTGCCATAATAATCGGGGCAAAGTACTTCATAGAGCAGTCAATTTTTTTCGCTCAGCTTCTGGAGATTCCAGAAACTCTTATCGGTATAAGCCTTGTAGCAGTCGGGACTTCCCTGCCAGAGCTCATGGTAACGGTTTCTGCAGCCCGCAGTGGATATGCCGGCATGGCTCTCGGAAATGTCCTTGGGTCAAATATTACGAATACGCTTTTGATTATGGGATGTTCTGGACTTGTTCACCCTCTTACGGTAACTGGAAATACTGTTTATTACATAACCCCTTTCATGCTGTTTATCAGTCTTCTGCTCCTTCTATTTATCCGGACGGGCTGGAGAATTAAAAGGTATGAAGCACTTATTCTTTTCCTTGTCTATTCTGGATTCATGATTTTTATCTTCAGCCGTGGATAACGTCTTTGGATAAGGGACTATACTTACTCAGATTCATGAAACGCAGGATTATAAGGGTTGATAAGATCTAAAAATACTCTTTCACACATTTTTTTCTTCATTTTCAAATCTCTTCTTTCTTCTCATTCTGCTTTATAATTTTCCCGGTGAACTCAGGTTTTTCTTATTTCATATCCTTCTGTTGATAGGGCTTTTACTGCATTCTCCCGATTTATCTCTCTGACCAGAATATAATCGGTATTATCCTATGTACATCCATAATATAGTTTTTTTAGTTGGGGCTATGGGTTTTAAAATTTAAATAACTTTGCAGAATCAAAAAATTGATCAATTAGATATACGAACATATGTTCATTCGTTCAGATATTGTAATTATGTATTCTATTTTCTATACAGTTCTGTAGAAAACGTGAATTTTATTGTTATACATTAAATACATAATTGTGTATAATATATACAACAAACTTTATATATTACTTCCTAGAGTAACAACCTCAAATAACGAGTCTTTTTATTCTTTGTATATACTTTAATTTGTTTTAGCAAACTTCAATGTTGATGGTTTAATTTTTTTCACTTTATTATAATCGGTCACGCTAATGGTTGTAATTTCTTTTTGGTATGCAATGATTTTTCCATTCATTCGGGCATAATAGAACACTATTTCATCCCCCTGTCTTTCGGATCTAATTATCATATTATTTCCAAAAAAGTTTCTATTCAGGTAATCAAAATCTAAAACAGTTGCATCTTCGTTATTTCGGTATTTTCCGGCAATTGATTCTGATTCAAGACGTAATTCTCTTTTATTTTGAATATAAATAAATCTAAAGGGTATTTCTTCGTAAATAGAACGTGTTACGATTTGATTTTCTCCATTAACCAAATATTCATAATAATTCCTTAAACCAACTGGTTTTGAAGGGTTATATTGCTTTTGAATGATTATAGAACCTTTGTTTGAATTAATGGCTTCCTGAAAAGCATCAAGCAATAATTCTTTCTTTTGTTCATCCGATAATGAATTATCAAGAATGCCGTCAACCAATGCTGATAATTTGTCTTCGTTGACGTTCTTGAAAAAATCTGCTGTGAATATTTGGCTTTGAAGTTTTTCCTGTAGTTTTGAGCCTATGTCATTTGGAGAATATTGACTTCCACTACTTCCACCTGACACCATATTTCCAGCAGAGAATGGCGAATTTTGAGTTCCATGAATAGATTCATATATATTTTTGAAAACCTCCGGCTCGTCTTCAATAATTTCCTTCAATTTATGTAATTGGAATTCTCTATAACGTTTTATCCCTTCTTCTCTTGCAAGGTAGGGGGTTTTGATATGTTGGTATCCAATTTCTGTAACTTGATATAGGAAAGGTTTCTTATCATTCACTTTTTTAACATATTTGTATCTTTGATATTGATTCAACATACCTCTAAAAGTTGTATGTTTAGCATCATATCCTTGAGATTTTAATAATTCCCATAATTCTTTACTTGAAATAGGATTAATGCAATTTTTGAGATACAATTGCTTAATCCTGCAATCTTTCTCATTATAATTTACTCTATGGACTTCATCACCCATCAATTCATTAATTGATTTTCCAGTTAATGCACTTAACATTTTGTAATTCTCAAGCTGCTTTTCTTTTTGCTCGGATTCATCAAGCTTCATACTATCACCAATTATATTTTTACAACCTTATATATTCATTTGAATATAAAGATTTGGAGTGAAATGTAATGTTTGCATATATGCCTACAAACACGCTTTTTTATTAAAATTTCAGACAACAGAAAACGATCAATTCAAATTATTAAAAAAAGGAATCCAACCGCCCCTTGCCTTCAACCCTGGGCACTGACTGGCATAGGTGGCGTCAGTGGCGTGACTGGAATGACTGGCGTGACTGGCGTGATTGGCGTAAGTGGCGTGGGTAGCAATAGTGGCATGACTGGTGTGGTTGGCGTGGCTAGTGTAGCTTGTGTGGCCTAAGTGGTCTAAGTGATCTTAGTAACGTAGATGGTTTAGATGGTGTAAGTGGTATAGATGACATAGATAGCATAGGTGGTGTGTCTGGCATGACAAGCGTGGCTGGAATGGCTAACCTAAGTGACCTAATTGGCCTAAATGGCCTAAATGGCCTAAATGGCCTAAATAGCATAACTGGTGTAGATGGCGTGGCTTAACTAAGGAGTGGTAAAAATATAATTTCAAATATTTACTTTAGGAATTGCTTCATAGCCATTGCTGAAGACAATATCAAGAACAAAAATCATGAAATTGTATTTTCTTTATTCCTAAAAGAAGAAATCTAAATATCTGAGAGCCTATCCTAAAAGTCATAAATGGCATACTAATGGCAAAATCGGTCATAGTTTTAATATAATTAGGTTCTGTATATGAGTGTTTATTACATTGTTTTGTGAGCTTCCAATTAATAAGTACCAAAAACAAAACAATTTTTCCAAAAATAGATTTAACGTTAAATAAAAAACCTATAATTTAAATAAAGCAAATATGCTGGATAATAGCTTTTTCACTTCATACTAATATCGGAAAAGAACATGATAGTAGGATTAGGATCTCCGGTATTGGTGGCATTGGGGATATTCTATGGGGAATACATTTTATGAAAGATATGCAACGAGCCGTTTCCCGATTGCACAAAATCCGTTGGGATGATGATAAATGAACGCCTTTGGAAAAGTCCGGAAATGGCTGACATTCGGATTGAATGCGGATCAAGAAGACAGTTTCAGAAAAACTCAATTTTTTGCGGACGTCACTCAAGCCCGAATTTTCATGTTTCTGATCATTCTGCCCTTTGCAATCCTTATAGTCAACGACCACAGATTTTTTGGATTTTCATCGAGATTCTATGTGCTTTTTGCACTTAGACTTGTTATTGTTGCATGCACTATCCTTTTCCTCGAAATCCTGCCAAAAATTAGGAACTACCATTCTTATGATAGAGCTGAATTCGTTTGGGGTCTTATTTTTGCTCTCACCCAAATCACATTGAATGCAATACGACCTAGTGATTTCATTGCCCACACTATTGCCATAGTTCTCTCTATCTTTGTAATGGTTCTTGCTATTCCAAATAAGTTCACCAACCAGCTTATTTTGTCTTTAGTGTACACCATCGGTCAGACATTGGTTATTATGCCCAGTATGTTGACATTACCAGAAGCTTCCTTTACGGTTTTTCTCAACCTATTTATTGCAAGTGCCGTTGCCATTGCATCCAGTTGGCTGCTCCATTTCTGGCGTAGGCAGGAATTTTTGACACGTGAGGAAATACAAAAAGCAAAGGTGGAGACTGAAATGCAGCTCATTGAGCGTATGAAAGCTGAAGAAGCCCTCACAAAAATCGAAATTGCCCGCCAAAAGGAAATTCATCACCGCATCAAGAATAATCTGCAAGTTATCTCTTCCCTTCTGGATCTTGAGGCTGATAAATTCAATAGTAAAGAATGTATAAACAAATTAGAAGTTATTGAAGCCTTCAGGGAAAGTAAGGATAGAGTGATATCAATTGCATTGATTCATGAGGAATTACACGAAGGTGAGGAAACTAATACCCTTAACTTTTCATTGTACTTGCAGAGGCTAGTTAAGAATCTTTTTCAGATTTATAGGCTTGGAAATGCCAATATCGACTTAAACATGGATCTCAATGAAAATGTTTTCTTTGATATGGATATTGCAGTCCCTTTGGGTATAGTTGTTAACGAACTTGTTTCTAATTCTCTTAAATATGCATTTTCAGACAGAGATAAAGGGATTATTCAAGTTAAACTGTTTAATGAAGAGAATAGATATACCCTAATAGTTTCAGATAACGGAGCTGGCATTCAAGAAAATATTGACTTAGAAAATCCAGATACACTTGGTCTTCAACTCGTTAGTATCCTTGTCGACCAGTTAGATGGTGAAATTGAATTAAAGAGGGATAATGGTACTGAATTCACTATCCGGTTTAGTATAAAGAAAGGATATTAAGAATCTGCTTACTCTCTAATTCCTGCTTCTCTACAGCTTCTTCAACAGGCTCATCCCTGTTATCCTTACAATCCTCCAGATCGGTCTCTGAGCCATGTGCCTGCAATGTCCATTCAGAGACCTGCAATCAGACAGTCCGCCAAGGTGCCCGCCAGGAAGTCCAGGTTATAATTGACCAGAGCCATCAAATCTTTTGTTTTGGGGACGAAAGACAATGGATTTGATATATTTATCCTGCAAGTCAAGACTGACCTCAGAGTATGACCTGCTGACCTACCGTTAATAGTATATCCTAAGTGCGGAATTCTTGTCCTAATCTTGAGAGTAATAGCATCATAAAAGAAATTGTGAAGATGAAAGACATAGAAGAAACCTAAACTTTACACAAATAAGAAAAAACTTCAGAGGGAGGAGGAAAAAACCATGACAGAAATGACTCTAATCGAAGCACTGAAAAAACTTGCACTAATCACGAAAAAAGGAATAGATACACTGATCCAGGTACCGGATAGTACAAGTGAACCTATTACAATAATTAAGGCAATTAAAGAGCTAGAAGATCACGCTTCTGACATCTCCGAAACTGATGATTTCATCATAAGTAGTGACGGTATTCAGAAAATAGGGAAAGATGGAAGTGAGATTGTTTATCAGGTTAAAGAAAGTACGTGACAGCCTTCATCCCATTCTAAACTAATAGCTTCGGTGCCACAATGCAGAAGACTTTTAGGAAATTTAACGGTAAAACCTACATGCTCGACGAATTGAGTTATTTCGGGCTTGATAAATCCGATGCCGAGAAAAGAAAATCCATGATAAAAAAGAGTGGGCTTGGAGCCAGATGCGTAAAGAAAGCAAATGGTAAATACGTAATTTATCGTGAGTACGTTGGGGATATAAACAAAGAAAATGGCTCTTCATTGTTTAGGGTGGGTTAAGAGCCGCTACTCAGCCGCACATTTTGATTAACCAGCAGCACATCAAATTTTTCGTTTTTGGGACGTTTATCAGTAGATGGGATATTTATTGCAATATCAAAATTGCTTTATTTTATGCAGGGTCCAAGGTCCCAGGCTGTCTAGGGTCGAAGGTTTGGAGATATTGCCAAGTCGAGGACAGAAAAAAAGTTTACTGTTAAATTTTATTTTTATTTCATTATCATTTTAATATCCTTCTTTATTTCCACATTTTAAACAAATTGTTCCTGAATGTGTACAATCGGTTTTACAACCGTTCCAATCACTACACAAATGACATTCTTCTTTATTATGAAGTTCTTTGATTAATCCAGTATTTTGATAGTAATCCCCTTTATCTTCTAAACTTTCAGCACCACATACTTTACATATTTTATTTATAATTGGATATGATCCACTAAATTTATCAAAACCGTGACCTACTATAATTTCTTTAAATCGTGCTTTTGCTTCCCTTTCTTCTTGTCTCTTTTTTTCTTCTCTTTCGTATTTTTCTTTTCTTTCTTTATATTCTTGAGTATCTTCGTAAGCAATTAAATTTTCAACATTATCATCAAGGTTATTTTTATTTAAATGACATGGATTAACATGATAAGACTTGGTTTTTCCGAATGCTGAAGCAATCCAACAATCTATCTGAAAATATGAGTTTCTTATTTTAATATAATTTCTTGAATTCATATCTGTAGATATTTTAACATTTTTTAATTGAAGACTGTTATACTTACCTGGTTTAGAAGAACAAGTTGGGTGAAGCAAGTTATGACAGCTATAATTTATTGGTATTTTTTCTGTAATCTTACCATTGATTTTTACATTTCCAAAATTAGAAACTTCAAGTTTATTTTTATAATATGAAAAATCACACTGTCTCCATACTTCTTCCAATGTTATTTATCTCCTTTATTTTTTATATACCAAATTATTTTTGTTAAAATTACCGTAAATATTTAAAAAAGTTAAGGTTTCCCTTAACATTTAATTTCTTTCACTGGACTGTATTTAAGAATTCCATTATCATTTTCGAACATAAAAACGGTTTCTGCTGTGATTTGAAGATTGTTAACAACTTCCTTCGGGATGGTGACCCCAAGACTTCCATACTGATTTAGTTTTCTAGCAGTAATTAGTTTCATTTTTCATCTTCCTTAATATGTATGACTTCTGGTTTCTTTTTTTGTTCCATCAGGTAATATCCAATAAGAACATATATCTGCATTACATTCTTCTGATGGATCATTACAATCTTCAACCCATTGGGATATTAGTTGTGGTTCACCTGTTTCCATTGCTATTTTTAATAAATTATTAATTTTATCTTCTTCCTGTTTTTCATATTCTATTTCTTTTTGAGATTCTCTATCGAGTATTTTTGTTATTTTTTCTCTAATTATTTTATTCGGTATTAATTTATTTTTATAATTTTTTTCTAATTCTATATCATGTGCAAGTTCTCTTGCTATTTCTTCTTCTGATAATATAATATATTTTGGATAATTTTCTTTCAATTCGTCAACTATATCTTTAATCATAATTGAATGAATATGGTCAATGTAATCAATTTCTATATCTTGTGTAAGATTTTTTTGTTTAATTTTGTTTTCTATATCTTTTTCAACATTAAAACATTCTAATATAATTTCTTCAGGTATTGGTATTAATACTTCAATTTTATTAAATTTTCTTGCCATTTCTGTGTATTTACAGAAAAATATTGAATATGGTTTATTATTTTTATAGATAATTTGATGTGTTTCAAAAACACTATCTAATTTGATTGGTTTTTCAAGTTTCAACATAAATTTTGTTTTCATATATTCTAATTTATTAAAAAATTCTACTTTTCCTTTGTAATTTTCAATTTCAAATTCTGTATTTTTCATTTCAATATCTGTATTTTTATATTCGATACGTATCATAATCACCTTTTATTTTATTTAATTTTAAAAATATTATCCTGTATGCCATATACAATATAAAATCTTATATATATAGATTTCTATATATAGATAAATATAGTTAAAATTTGAATACTAATAAGATAAATATCATAACATCAAAATAAAAAGATAAATTAGACTTTTAAGAGTCTGGATGTTCTGTAGTCTATCCTACAACCAGTCAAATTTTGCGACTTGGAGACTTTTTCCACCATGTATGATATATTTATTCAACAAGACCAAAATTACTTATTTTGGATTTTATTTTGTGCAGGGTCCCAAGGCCTGTAGAGTGCAGGGTATGGAGCAGGAGCCAAGTCCAAGTTCAGGTTCAGGTCCGGTTACATTTCACAGAGACAGAGTAAAGGTAAGGTGCCGGTCAGAAAAATAGTGAGTGCGGAGCTATAGATTATGGCTAGCCAACTATAGATTTTCACATTACATCAAAAAAGGTGTAATTCTTCAACATGCACTAAAATGTCGTCAAAGTCAAATATTTACCACGTTCAAGCCTATTTTATGATCACTCTCAGGAATGAATTAAAGCTTGAAATGAAGGAGATATTTCAATCTGAAACATTTTGTCAAGCTTTTTATTTTTTGCTCTAAAACGTGATATATGACGTGTTAACAGCTATTATAGAGGGTGTCCTGGAAGGCATATCTTCAGGTTGAACTTAAAGATTCTCTACTATAGAGGATGTCCTGAAAATAGTTCTGAGCAATTCCCATTATAATATTATAATGCAAAAAAATTCGATAGCACATGCGATTGTGACAAAAAAATTTTTTGCTGAGAAGAGATACTTTCAAACCTCCCGATGGTGAGGAGTAAAGTGTCAAAAATGCGATTTTATTTTGAACGTTTTTTCGATAGCAAGAGAATCCAAAAAAAAACGCAAGCATCGGTTGTCACTCCTCACCATCGTTTGTCACTCCTCGATATCGGGGGGCACGTTTTTTTCGCTTTTTTTAAGCGTTTTCCAGTGGAAATGAAGGTCAAAAGTGAAAAATAATGACAAATCGTGATAGATTATGAAAGAAAAAAGAGAATAGTGAAGTTATTCTTCTTCACAATAAGTCATTTCTTCTTTGAGCTTAGAAGGAATATTATTTCCAAACCAATGAATTGTTACATCATGTAATAATAATCTGCTTCGGTGGACGGAATCATAAACGTTGTCTTCAAAGTCTTGTTGATAATATTTGAATAATACAGGATCAATTGGAACGTTTCTTCCTGCAACTTGAACATTATCATAGGTTGAAGGTATGTATTCAGGGTTGTATCTTTGAAGTTTTTCATCGTAATAATTTTCAGGTGGAAGGTGAGTTCCAATGACTATAAGTGTATCATAATCTTGAAATTCATTGACTCCATGACAGCCGCCAAACCAAATTGCAGGACAACCCCAAAATGTACCGTATTTTTCTCCTTCTTTTATTGTTATGAGTTTCTTATATGTCAGGATGAAAACTTTGTGTTTTTTTCTATTTTTTTCATTATCAATTATTTTCTTTATCTGTTTTTCATATTCTTTTAATGTTAATTCTATAGTTTCATAATTCTTTCCTTTATAAAATCCGTTATTGCCATGTTTTATGAGTTTTGATGTTTTTCTTGTTTTATCGGAATAACTAATATTGTCAAGGCCGGTGAATAATTCCTCATTTTAGCCGGATTAAAATTCCCTGATT
>NZ_DAOOUJ010000021.1:0-42849 GCF_035390745.1 Methanosarcina sp.
TAGCGCTTCAGTAATCTCAACATAAGGAGCAATATTTATGTTATCATTAAGATCCACAACTAGGACGTTGGATCCATCTTCTCAAGTAATAAGTATGAGGCATCTTGCACATAGGGTATCACTCCAACCACCCATCTCGGTACGATGTCTGAATGAAATGAGTTTATTGACTGGTTATGCTATATCAATAGATATTGATGCGGGTCTTATAGATATAGATAGTGGACTAGATCACACCTATGTGACAAGTAACAATCCTTGCAAATCCTGGCCCTGCTGGGGAAGGGGATCTGGCGGGAAAGAGATTTGCCGAGGATATGGCAAATACTCATTGGCAGATTATATCTCTCAACCAAATAGTCAGGCAGGTATTGAATATGGAGTTACTGGTGTATGCCACCAAACGGCAAATAGAATTTTATATCCTGCCAGGGTGATTGTTTCAAAGGCGAGAGGTTATGCAGCATCTAGTTACGTTTATGGGACATATGGGACCTCCTCCTTTGAATTCATAGAAAGTTCCAAAATCTGTGAATCATTATCTTGTGCATCAAAAAGTAGGGTCTCTACAGAATCCTCTGATTCGGATATGAGGGTATATTCAAATTCAATAGATGAACCGGAAAAGGCATATATTCAAAAAGTAGTGGACCTGTATACTGAACAGATGAAGATATTACCTGGCTTTAATTCTGCAACTATGAGTGAAGAAAGTTCTCCTCTTCAGGGAAGTAAAATTGGGTCTTTCAGTTCAACGATTAAGAATGAAGAAAGGTATTCTCTACTTGGGAAAGAGTTTGAACTGATGATAGAATTTTGTCTTGGTGATAATCTGGATCCTCAGATAACCAGTCAGGTTCTAAAACAACAACTTGTCTTTCTCAAGGAAAAAGGGAAAATGGATAATGAGTTTTATAGTGTCGACCTCAACATTGAGAAGTATGTTAAAGAAGTGAACGACCTTTTTGGAGATCTGTTAATAAGCCTTCCAGATATGCTGGGAAAAGATGAATTCGAAAAGATATTTGGTTTATCTCCATCAGAGAAAGACTTTGTACTTGTTGATCCAGATATTGCGGTCAAAGCTCATAAACAGATTTCAAGACAAAGTATACAGCCTTTAACGTAATCAAGCTACTGGCACTCCCTGCTCTAAGTAGCAGGGGTGTTCGTGCCACCGCTCCTAATTTCTTTAAAGTAGACAACAGCTCTAATTAATAAATATAATCTGTTTTTATTTTCACCTCTAAAGCGGGAATCAAGAAACCTATAGGATGTAATTTATGAGTAAGGAAAATACGCAAACTACTCAAAACCTCGAAAACAAGCTTCGAGGCTACCTTTTCGGCACCGCCTGTGCTGACGCTCTCGGGCGCCCTGTAGAACACCTGACTCTTGAGCTGATAAAGGAGAAATACGGAGAGCAGGGGATTCTTGAGGTTCCTCCTGATTCTTCCTGGACCGATGATACACAGCTAATGCTTGTGCTTGCCAGGGGGCTTCTGGATGGAGCAGAACTTAAACTTCCCGGGCTTATGGATAAAATTGCAGAGGAGCTTGTCCTCTGGCTGAATAAGCCTGACCTTGGGGCAGGAGCAACCACAAGAGGTGCAGCCCTGAATCTCAAGGATGGAGTTCACTGGAGCAGCTCAGGGCTGAGATCGAAAACGTGCGGAAGCCTCATGAGGGCTGGAATTCTTGGCTTCATTTTCCGAAACGACCCTGAAAAATTGATTGATGCCGCTTCACTTTCCGGCAGAATTACCCATACCCATCCGACTGCAGATGCTGCATCTGTTGCAGGAGCATACGCCTTGAAACTTGCTCTTGACGGGATAACTCCAGAAGATATGTTTCTGCCTCTTCTCAGGGTCACGGAAGGAATTTCTGAGGAGTTTACTGAAGCTCTCAAACATTCTTATGAGCTTGCTCACACTAATTTGAGTGATGAAGAAGCTCTCACGAAAATAGGACAGGGCTGGTATGCGGATGAGACTTTTGCTCTTGCTTATTTCTGCATCCTGCGGTACCCTGATAACTATAAAAAAGCAGTCCAGACCGCAGTGAATATAACAGGGGACTCGGATTCGGTAGGCAGTGTTGCAGGCGGGATTCTTGGAGCAAGGCTTGGAATCGAGGCCGTGCCGGTTTCCTGGGTTGAAGCCCTGAAGGAAAGGGAGGTGCTGGAAGAAATGGTATCACCTCTGATTGAAAAGTACCTTGAGGTTTCCGGAAACAAACGTCAGATTTCCGGAAATAGAGACAGGTCTTAAGAATAGAGGTCTTGAAATGGATTTTTCCGAAAGAGGGGTTTACTGTCTGGTGTTTAAAAACGCGGGCAGCGTGATAAATATTGGGAAAAAGGGCATGTTTTCGTTTCCTGAAGGATTTCATATTTATGTCGGCTCTGCTCTCGGTTCCGGTGGCATGAAAAGGGTCAAAAGGCATATTGAGTTTTCTTTAAAGAAGGATAGGAACCCAAGATGGCATGTGGATTATCTTCACCTTGACCCTTCATTCAGCCTGTCCGGGGCAGTCTGTGCGGGCACTTCTGACAGGCTTGAGTGTGAACTTGCACAGAGGCTGGGTGGAGATTCGGTTCCTGGGTTCGGGTGCACGGATTGTTCCTGCTCATCTCACCTTTTTTACAGGAAGAAAAATCCTCTCACGGAAATAAAAGAAGCTTTTAAATCACTTGGTTTATCCCCTGTCATACTGGAGTGCTAAGTTTTATTATATTATTATCAGTACTGAATTTTTTATTTTCTGGCATTTTTCTCTCCCATAGAAACAGGAAAGTTTAAAGTAAGGCAGTATTTTATCTAAATTAACCAAAAAACGGTTTTAGTATTTTATCTAAATCAACCAGAAAAACGGTTTTAACCTGATCAGAGGATGTTTCATGGAACAGTTCTCTTTTATCGCCTCTATGCCCGATAAGCCGGGAGCGCTTCACAGGGCAGCCGAAATTATCACTCGGTATAAAGGAAACATCAACCGGATCCAGTATGACCGGAGAATCGACAGGAATACCGTCTTTTTTGAGGTAGCAGCTTCTTCACAGGCTTATGAGAAAATTCGTGATGAGCTGGAAAGAATAGGTTACCTTCAGACTTCTCTGCATCCTGTAGCTTTTCTTAAATTCAATGTTTATCTTCCCAACTGCTCTGGAGCTTTATTCGATTTTCTTAACCACACAACATCCTCAGGTGCAAATATCACTTACCTTGATTTTGATGACCGGGGACAGCATCCCGAAAGGCTTGTCGTTAGCCTGAATATTGAAAACGCTGACCTTGTTGATACTCTCCTTAACCAGATAAAGTCAAAATACAGGCTTGAAATCGTTGAATACGATACAACAGGTGAAAAGCTCGATGATACGGTCTTTTATCTCCGCCTTGCCCAGAAATTGAGGCACTATCTCGGAAACGCAGAAGACGTTTTTTTGATGAAATTTTTGCATGACATCAATCATATTGCTCAGGAGCTCTCAAACCTGCGGAAAGATCCTGTCGAGGTTTTTGAGAACATCCTTAAAGTCGGGGAAACCCTGAGCAAGACTTCAGGAGAAGGGTTTTATGCCGATGTACAGAGGATCAGGGTAAAAGAAAATATTGAACTCTTCTGCTTCCAGCTTCCCTGTGGGGGAAATATCTATCTTTTTGATACTCCTGAAGAAAGGGTCATGATTGATACCGGTTACGGGATATACCAGCCGGATGTCGTGAATATGCTTCAGCACTACGGGCTTGGAGATCTGAGCCTGCTTAAAAGAATCTATATTACTCATGCAGATGCTGACCACTGCGGAGCAGCAGGTTGTTTTTCCGCCCCTTCTTACCTCAATCAGGAAACTCTGAAAATTACCCGGGAAACCAGCAGAGCTTACGGGTCTACCAATCAGGGCTGCATCCTGGAAGAAGTCTATACGAAAATGATTAACCTTTTCTCAAGGTTCACCCCTCCTTCAAATGTAATCCTTTTCCCGGATATTTCCGCTACTGATGACGAAACTGAAAAAAGGGGGGCTTTTCCTGTTGTTTCCCGGTTCAGGATAGGAGACCTTGAATTTGAGGCTCTTCTGGGTCTTGGGGGGCATATGCATGGAGAGATCTTTTATCTCTGCCCCGAAGAAGGTCTGCTCTTCCCTCAAGATGCGGTGATTAATTTCAAAAGTTTGAGTCCTGAGAGAACGGAATATAATATTCTGGCTGATTACCTCATGACCTCGGTAAATGTGGACAGCAGCCTTGCAAAAGAGGAACGAAACGCTCTTCTTTCCCTCATACAGAAACTCGATTCCGAACTTATTAAAAAAGGCAGAAGATGCCTTATCTGCTGCGGGCACGGTTCAATATCCGTACTTGAAAATGGGAAACTTGTTGAGCATTCCAATTCGGAGAGATACTGTGCAAGAAAAACTCTGTAAATATCCTAACACTAACACACTGCCTAAAATCAATAATAACCAGTGAGTTCATGGCAGGTATAGCTGGCAGCTTTTTTGGCTTCTTACATCTCTCATTTTTTAACACATTCATTAACTTCATAAACAATAAGATACAATAATAGATTGGGGGATTACTATGAATAAACTTATGGAAATAGTTGTTTATATCTTAGCCGTAATAGGACTTACCTGTGTTGTAAAACATATACATATCGCACATTGCAAAGAAGGATGCTGCTTGTGTAATTCATTAAAGACAAAAGCAGAAGGATCTAAATCAAAAACAGAAGGACTCAAAACAAAAACAGAAGAGCTTAAAACAAAAGCAGAAGAGCTTAAAACAAAAGTACACGTATTCAAAACAAAAGTACACGGATTTAAAATAAAAGAAGAAGAATTTAAACCAAAAGAAGAAAGCGAAAAAAGAATCGGTTCAAGGTATGGTTCTAATCCTGTCAGGTATTAATGAAAATACCTCAAATTTCTCTTTTTTTAATTTGTTTTTCCATATGATATAATTCTAAAAAATATACAAATGATATTCTGGGCATGACCGCTTTTGAAAAAGATGTTGTGCATAAATCTCGCAAAACAGAGTTGTGTTTTTTTGAGTTTTCTATTACCCTAAAAGAAAATGCGAGGGGTGCGATTCGAACGCACGAATTCCTACGAAAATGGGTCCTAAGCCCATCGCCTTTGACCTGGCTGGGCAACCCTCGCACGACTGTTGTCTTTATTGTGATAAAATGAGAAAAAAGATAATTTAAAACTAATTGAAAAAGGTTAAATGCGCCGACCGGGATTCGAACCCGGGTTTTGGGCTTGGAAGGCCCAAGTCATAGCCGCTAGACCATCAACGCAAACTGCAACACACTAGAGGTATTTGTCAGATATAATGTTTTCGCTTGAAACCACTGGTCTTTTTATATACCCTGGAATTTTTGTGGTTTTTCTCCTTTTTCCTTCTTTTGTTCAGTTGCCTGGAAAGTTTTTACCGGCGGGATCTTACTCGGAAAAAGTTCTTTCAAGCGCCTGCGCCCGGACTCCATCTTTCCAGCCAGAGTGATAAGTTTCCATTTTCCAGGATGTTTTCTCTGCTTTTTCATGTTCTATTATTTCGTTCACTGGATATTTTTACCCATTCTCACTATATACTTTTACTCTCCTGCTCCGGTTCGATTTTCAGGCACTAAAGTATGGATCTATTATTCTGAAGTTTGTGGATTTTCAGCCTAATTATCACAATGATTGTATATTTCGATTTTATTCAAAAGGTTTTATTTTATTGTTAACCACGCCTGCCGTAAAAATTGAACTTTTAATGCGAATATCCTGGAGTAAATTAATCTAAATATATCTTTAACTGCACAATATATTTTGTTCTGGCTATAAGTGGGCTTTCCAGCAAAATTCTCCATTTTTGCTACATTTTGAATGAAAAATGCTTACCCTCCATGTACCAACTTTGCAAAGATTGTCGTTTATAGCTGTTCAGGCTTTATACTTATACTGTAAAAACAATATTCTTCTCTTATGTGGGAAACTAATATTATTATTTTTAATGTTAAGGAGAAAACCTGATTTTCTTCTGTTTTTGCTCCGGGATCTTTTTTCTTGATTTCGAATATATACTCTTATATAGGGCTAGGCATAAGTTTCTCAAAACCAGCTTTCTTCCCTTGCGCCGCCTCAGCTCCAGACAAGGCAGGAGAGGCCGATAGTGAAAAAGAGTGATCCAGATAGAACCATTTATTCTGGAATTTGCAATAAGCTGGATGTTTATATTTGCGCCCTTCCTTTCGCACTCAAGACATATGCAGAGTTTAACAAAAGGTTAATGTAATGTTTGAGTTATACGGGGGTTTAACGTGAATAAAAAAGAAATCATTGCTTGCAGTTGCTTTTATTGCTGGTGTGTTCCTTATTAGATTATACGGAGCCGACTATTCGGAAGGATACATTGCGATATCTGAGCTTCTCTCTGATCCTCAGGGCTGCTCCTTGCAGAATTAAATTCCGGGAGTTGTAGAGGACGGGAGCCTTCAAAAAGCTCCTGGCGTGACATCATTCTATCTAACAGATAAAAACGATGAAAACCTTAAGATACATGTGAATTATGTAGGAAACCTCCCCTCAAGGAAAACAGGTGATCCTCAGCGAAAAAAGTTTTCCTAATCCACATTTGAGGCAAATAAAATAATTACAGGATGGCCGTCAAAGCACACGGAGTAATATTGATGAATATTGAAGAATGGGAAGAATACAGATATGTAGAAGCCGGAATTAAAGACTCAATTGCCCTGATAGAGGACTCCGGCTTAAAAAAAATGGTTGAGCATGTCTGTCATTCCGGAGGAAAAAGAATTCGACCAATTATCCTCCTTCTGGTCAGTGAGATCTGTTCCGGCTCATATTCCCGAAGCCTTAATGCAGCCCTTGCTGTTGAAATGATGCATTCGGCGTCCTTAATTCATGATGATCTTCTGGATCAGGGGCTCATAAGAAGGAACCTGCCTTCTGCTCCTGAAAAATTCGGTCCTTCCCGGGCCCTTCTCTGCGGAGATTATCTTATTGCAAAATCAATTGCTTTTATTTCTTCTTATGGGGAGAAAGTGGTTCGGGACTTTGGAAAGGCAGGTATGGACATGGCGGAAGGGGAAGTCCTTGACCTGAAGCTTGAAGATGGCAGCTTTGGAGAAAAAGATTATTTTAGATGCATATATAAAAAGACAGCTTCTCTATTCGCGATCAGTGCATCCATTGGGGCTTATACGGGTGGAGCTGATGAAGCGCTTGCCAAGCGTTTTAGCTTTTTCGGGAATTCCCTTGGGACAGCATACCAGATTGTTGATGATATACTTGAGTTTCTTGAGATTGTGGAGGGCAAGGAGTCCAAATTCACATCTGAAACCCTGCCGCACATCTACATGAAAAGCATGTCAAAGGAAGAAGCCCTGGCGAAGTCAATTGACTGTGTAAAAATGCACATCAGTGCCGCAAAAGAAACTCTCGGGACTTTCAGAGAATGCCCGGCAAGGGACAAGCTTTTCCAGATTACCGATTATATAACCATCGACATGCTTGAGAACCTCTGACACACTTTAACCTGTCCTGAAAAATGATTTATTTGGCCGAATTTCCGTGTATTTGATGTCAAAAATTATAGAATTCAGTTTCTTAATAACCCTAATTCCAGCTTTTGCCACTAACTTTATCAGGTGTATTCATGCGAGTATATGATAGTCCGGTGATTAAGGTAAATGCCAGTATGGAAAACGAAAAGATGGTGCTCGATGCAGAAGGCCCCCTTTCCCAGCTTGCAAAACCCTTTCTGAAACGTATAAACAATATCTTTGCGGAAGAAAAACCCATCTCAATAAACGAAGACGAGATTATATTTTCTACCTGGATTCCTCCTATTCCAGGTCCTGTTTTCAGCCGGGTCATAGGCGCTGAAATTGCAGCTATAAGGAAAAAACGTGTTCCTGATCAATTTACAATAGGGATTACTGCCCGATGCCCAAATAACTGTATCCACTGCGGAGCAGCCGGTATAAAGCCTGAAAAGGAATTAACGCTCGATGAAATCTGCAATGCTGTGGATCAGAGCCTTGACCTCGGGTCCTATCTGGTTGGCTTTGACGGCGGAGAGACAATGCTCAGAAACGATCTCGTTGAGATGGTTTCACGGGTAGACAAGACAAAAGCAATTGTTACATGTTTTACTTCTGGCTTCAAACTATCCGAAGAGCGGGCTGCTGCACTTAAAGCTGCAGGTCTTTACGCTGCGAGGATCAGTCTGGACAGCCCCTTCGAAGCTGAACATGACCGTTTCAGGGGCCGGAGCGGCGCATACAGAGATGCTATTGACGGAATTAAAAATGCGGATGCTGCGGGGATTCTCACTGATATGTTTGTTGTCGTTTCTCCGCATAATATAGATAACCTTGACGATTTCTATTCCCTTGCAGCCGATCTTAATATGAAGGAGATCTCAATCTATGAGATCATTGCAGTAGGGCGCTGGCTTGAACATGAGGATGAAGTAATAAGCAGCAGGGATGTATCCAGGCTTCAGGCGTTCCAGAAAGCCATGAACAGCAAACCTGAAGGTCCCAGGGTTACGGCTTTCCCCTATTTCATGGGTCCTGAGCTTTTCGGATGCTTTGCCGGCAGGCGCTGGATACATGTTGCCTCTGATGGAGAGGTTATGCCCTGTGCATATACGCCGCTCTCTTTTGGTAATATCTGCGAAGAGCCTCTGGAGACTATCTGGAAGCGTATGGGAAAGCACAGTGCTTACAAGAAAGATGATGCAGCTTACTGTATGATGCGAAATCCGGATTTCAGAAAGAAATACATTCATACTATCCCTAAAGGAGCCAGAATCCCTTACAGGATTGAGTAATATTCTTTTAAATACTTTTTAAAGGAATTTTACTTTCTTTTTCTTTTCCGTTTTCCACGATCCTTTCTATCTCGATTCTTTTCTTTTTTCTTTTTTCTTCCTCTTTATTCCGCAGTATTTTTTCTCTGTTTTTGAAACTGGATGTAAGATTTCGAGTTTAATTATTTTTTTATTTTCTTCATAAAATTTTGTTTAATATTCTCCTCCTCATTTTGAACTCCTTCTCCAAAAAATAGCTTTTTAACCCCGGGATTTTCAGGAGTATTCCTGTTTTAGGAGTTTTAAAGTCTGTTCCGGATTAAAAGACCTATTTAAAAAAAGACGCCTTTCTTCCTAAAATAATTCTTACATTTCTGCGAAAATAAGATTGTACTCCCAAGTTTTACATTACCAATTTAGTGGTATTGTACTATTCGTCACTCTTAATAATTTTGTTTTTTTCTTTTTTAAACTGGCTTTAAGTTCCTTACTTTAAATAATCAATACTGAATGTGTTTTTTGGATTCAGTACATTTTTTAATTTATTTTATAAAGTCTTACATCTCATCGGGGAATTCATATTTTATTTCAAAATGATCTTTAAATCATCTCCCGATTATTAGTTAAAAAAAGTTATTTTCATGAGTCCGTTCTTCTTTTATTCGGGAAGATTTTGTATTTTTTACCATTTAATTATATTCTACTGTTTCTATTTAACTATTTTTTACTGTTATATTTAATCTTTTGGATTTTAACCATATATGTTGTTATTTATATTTTTAAATTTCTTAAGAATTTCCTTCAAATTTAATATGTCATTAATAATCATTATAGTTATTCTTATCCTCTCCGACAAAACCGAAGCTGTTATATAGTTCTTTCACGAAGGATTTGTTAACTACCTCCATTGGAGTAGGGATTTTTAATTATTAATTTATATATTAAATTTTGAGAGACGGAGATTCACATGGCTAAAAATGAAATCTTATCCGAAATAAAAAAAGCGGAAGAGAGTGCTAAATCAATGGTTGATGAAGCCATTGAAGCGAAAAACAAGCGCATCTCCGACGCCAGGGCCGAAGCCAGGGAAATCCTGAAACAGGCCGAAATTGATGCACATAAAGCTGCACAAGACTCTTTTAAAGTAGGTGAAGAAAAGATCCTGGAGGAAAGAGATAAGATCGTCAACGATGGTGAAAAAAACGCATTAGCCATGTCCCAAAAAGCTCAAGCTAATATCGACAAATCCGTCAATTACCTAGTACAGGAGTTTGAGAGGGCGGTCCTTAATGAGTAGACCTAAAGAGATGACAAGGGCCGTTATTGTCGGGCATAAAAGCATTTTAAAAGAAACCATCGAAGCATTGCATGATATAAATCTCTTTCACATAGAAGATTTTGTCGAAGACGAGTCTGGTTTTAAGATCAGCAAGCCATTTAAAAACGCAGAAGAAGTCTCGAAAAAGCTTGTGAAGATCCGTTCCATCGCCAATTATTTGGGGATTGAAAGTAAAAAACCGGTAGTTCAGAAAACTGACTCGGTTCTGCGCGAACTTGATTCGAAGTTAAATGAACTGGACAGAGAAATTTCATCTAAAACGGAAACAATTTCCCAGCTTGAAAATGAATTAAAAGACCTGGATGTCCAGAAAAGGGAAATCCTGCCTTATCTGTCCATTAATCTTGACTTCGAATATTACCGTGGCTACGAAAGCATCAAGGTTTTCGCAGGCACTGTAAAAAGTAGCCTGGAAGAAAGTCAGATTTCGAGCATCACCAGAGCTTACGAACTGTATTATGACCCTCAATCAAAGGCTGTTGTACTGTTTGTAGCTATAAATGATGCCGACAAAGCTTACGAATTACTTCAGGGTCTTGGATTCAAAGAACTTAGAGTTCCGGAAAGAGGTGGTGTCCCAAGCGAGCTGTTAAGGTTCATTGAACAGAAAGAAGCCGAAGTCACCAGAAGGATCGAATCCTTAAAAGGTGAGATCGAGTCCTTGAAAGCCAGGTACGCCGATTTCATCCTTGCCAGCGACGAGGTTCTGAGTATCGAGAGTCAGAAAGCAGAACTGCCTCTTAGAATAGCTACATCTGCAAACGCATTCATAATCGACGGGTGGACCCCCACCGAGGATTTTGATAAGGTTGTAAGTGCAGTTAACAGTGCCACTAACGGCAGGGCATATGTTACCAGCCTCGAAATTCATCACGAGGAAGAAGAACATGCCCCTGTTGAATACAACAACTCAAAAGTTGTGGCACCGATGCAGGAAATTATGGATCTGTATTCCAGACCCAGGTACACTGAACTCGATCCATCCTCAGCGATTTTCATTACCTTCCCGCTGATTTATGGAATGATTCTCGGAGACATCGGATATGCATTAATACTATTGGCAATGGCTCTGGCTATCAAAACATTGGTAAAGTCAGATGCAGTGAAGCCTCTTATGAATATTCTAATCTATTGTCAGATATGGTCAATTATTTTTGGAGTTCTTTATGGTGAGTTCCTTGGATTCTCGCTTGCGAGTTCGCATACCGTACACGGTGTAACGCCAGGCTTGATTCCAGGTTGGGAAACGATTACTCTCTTTGAAAGTATCGGAGGCGAGGAATTTACTTTCCCGATTCACAGGTCTCACATGGTAATGACTATGATTGCAATAAGTGTCTTGGTAGGACTGATTCATCTAAACCTTGGTTTCCTGTTCGGCTTTTCAAATATCGCCAGCCACCACGGGATGAAACACGCGGTCCTCGAAAAAGGCAGTTGGATCATTATCGAACTCGGTGTGCTCGTTGCAGTTCTCGGCTATTCTGGCGGCATTTCAGCGCTCACCTATGCAGGTGCTCTTGTTCTCGTTCTCGGAGTTGTGATGCTCACCATGGGTGAAGGTATCAAAGGTCCGATCGAGTTGCCATCTCTTATGGGTAACGCACTTTCATATGCCCGTATTATCGCAGTCGGTCTGTCTTCGATTTACATCGCAGGTACGGTAAATGATATTGCTTTCAAAATGATTTGGCCTGATCACTCACAGATCGGCGGAGCAGCAATAGCTGCAATTATCGTATTTATACTCGGACATGGTCTTAACACTATTCTGAGTATCATCGCTCCCGGACTGCACGCACTCAGGTTGCAGTATGTAGAATTCTTTGGTAAATTCTATGAAGGCGGGGGCAGAAAATTCAACCCATTCGGATATATAAGAAAATACACGGAGGAATAAAAACATGGTAGGAGAAGAATCAGCAGGTCTCTTTCTGGACGCAGCAGGAATGAAAGCACTCGGTGCAGCAATCGCAATCGCAGTAACTGGTCTTGCATCTGCAATAGCTGAAAAGGATATCGGTACAGCAGCAATCGGCGCAATGGCAGAAAACGAAGGATTATTCGGTAAGGGTCTGATCCTTACTGTCATTCCAGAAACCATTGTTATCTTCGGTCTCGTCGTTGCATTGCTCATCAATTCTGCTTAAATTTAAGAGCTATTGCTCTTAAATTTCTTAGAGCATTGCTTTAAGTTTGCCTGGGACTTTTTTTCTTACCAGACAGACCTGAAGCGTTTATAATGCTCTAAGTTCCCCCTTAGGTATCGTTGCACTCTAAGCAGCTTAGAGTATTTACTCTAGGCTTTAGAGCACTTTTTTGCTCTAAATTTATTTGGAGGTGTAAGCATGGGACTAGAGATCGTTGTAAAAGACATCCAAGAGGGTGCAAGAGCTGAGGTTTCCCGTATAAAAGCCGAAGGCGATGCAAAGGCCTCCGAGATATTAAATGAAGCTAAAGAAATGCAGAAGAAAATGCTCGGAGACAGCCTTGCCAAGGCGGAAGAGGACCTCCAAAGTCTGCACCAGCAGGTCATATCAAGTGCAAACCTGGAAGTGAAAAGAATTACGCTCAACAAGCGTAAGGAACTTCTAGATACAGTTTATAACCAGACAGTTGAAAAAATTAAGTCAATGCCGGCATCCAAAAAAGAAGAGCTGTTGAAAACTATTCTCAGCAAGCACGAAGCTAGCGGTGCTAGAGTTTATTCTTCTAAGGAGTCCGAAGAGACTGTCAAGAAGTTAACCTCTCTATCTTACGCTGGCAATATAGATTCCATTGGCGGAGTTGTTCTGGAAAACGAGGACGGGACAGTCAGGTTAGATTTCACATACGATTCAATCCTGAAAAGCGTATATGAACGTTCTTTGAAGCAGATATCTGATATATTATACGGGTGATGTTCGATGCGGCTTTTGGAGAATCTCTGGGGGAAAAAGCCCTCACGAAAATCCGATAAAAAGAAAAAAGGCAGTTCTAACTATGCTTATGCCGTAACCCGTGTCCGCGCGATGAAAAGTAAGTTACTCCCTAAAGAATCGTATCCCCGGCTTCTTAATATGGGGATTGATGAAATTACCCGCTTTATCCAAGAGTCTGAATACAAAAACGATGTTGACGAACTGGCAATGAAATACAGTGGTGGCGATCTGGCAGAACACGCATTGAACAGGAATCTTGCGCTCACCTATGATAAGTTGGTAAGAATAACCTCTGGAGAACTGAATTACCTGATTGTCGCATATCTGAAAAGATATGACATCTGGAACATAAAGACACTTCTCCGTGGTAAAATCTACAACGCGTCTGTTGAAGATATCCTGGAATCTCTGATTGCTGCCGGGGAGTTTACTTACACTTCTATGTCAGAACTTGCAGCCAAGGCCACATACCAGGAAGTCGTTGAGGCCCTGAAATATACTGAATACTACCCCCTGCTGCAGAAGTTTGACGGAACTAACCTAGCATACATAGAAAACGAACTTGACAAGATATATTATACAGGCTTGTTTGAAGCAATCGGAAAACCAAGATCTAAGGACCGCAAGCTCTTTACTAAAGTTGTCAGATTGGAAGTAGACGTCAAGAATCTAATTAACCTCTTCAGGCTGAAAAAAGCAGGCGTTACTCAGCCGGATGAAATCATGCCCCTCATGATTGAAGGTGGTCTTGAGTTAAAGACCGAGAAACTGGCGGCTCTACCATATGACGAATTTGTCAATGAGCTTCAAAGAACTCAATACTGGGATGCAATCTCAGGTGTTATAGGTCCGGATATGTCTTCTCTGACTACTCTTGAAAGCAGGCTCACAAGATATTATCTTGAATCTTCAACCATTCTTTCGCATGTATCTCCGATCACAGTTGTGCCTATTCTGGACTATATCATTCATAAAAATAATGAGGCTACCAATCTCCGGATCATTTTCAGGGGCAAAGAGACTGGCCTCAGTGATGAGTTAATCAAAGACCAGTTGGTGATTATCTAATGGAATTAGCAGTGATCGGAAAGAGCGAATTTGTTACGGGATTCAGGCTGGCTGGTATAAGTAAAGTTTATGAAACCGCTGATATCAAGGCTACTGAGTCGGCTGTAAGATCTGTGCTTGAAGATAGAAGTGTTGGGATTCTTGTAATGCATAATGATGACATTAGTAATCTGCCGGAAATTCTAAGGAAGAACTTAAACGAGTCTGTCCAGCCTACAGTAGTAGCGCTAGGAGGCAGCGGAGCAGGCTCGAATTTAAGAGACAAAATAAAACAAGCGGTAGGTGTTGATCTGTGGAAGTAAAAGGTGAAATTTATCGTGTGGCTGGGCCTGTCGTCACCGCTATCGGCTTGGATGCAAAGATGTATGACCTTTGCAAAGTCGGTAACGAAGGGCTGATGGGTGAAGTCATCCAGATAGTAGGTGGCAAGACCATCATTCAGGTTTATGAAGAGACAGGAGGCGTCAAACCTGGAGAACCCTGTGTAACTACAGGTATGTCCCTGGCAGTAGAGCTTGGTCCAGGTCTTCTTTCCAGTATTTATGATGGGGTTCAGAGGCCACTGCACGTCCTGCTTGAAAGGACGGGCGGTTTCATTGGTAGAGGTGTCACTGCAGATGGTCTTGACCACAAAAAACTCTGGGAGTTTAAGCCCGTTGTCAAAAAAGGCGACCATGTAAATGGCGGAGATGTTATCGGTGTTGTACAGGAAACTGTGAACATTGAACACAAAATTATGGTGCCTCCTGATATTTCAGGGACAGTTGCCGATATAAAGAGCGGAAGCTTCACTGTTATAGATACCATCTGTACCCTCACTGACGGAACCGAACTGCAAATGATGCAGAGATGGCCAGTCAGGAAACCAAGGCCTGTAAAGAAGAAACTTACCCCCACCAGACCTCTGGTTACAGGGCAGAGAATCCTCGATGGGCTTTTCCCTGTCGCAAAGGGAGGTACTGCTGCAATTCCAGGACCTTTCGGGTCGGGTAAAACCGTTACACAACAGCAGCTTTCAAAGTGGAGTGATACCGAGATTGTGGTCTACATCGGCTGTGGTGAGCGTGGAAACGAGATGGCAGATGTTCTGTGGGAGTTCCCCGAACTTGAAGACCCGCAGACCGGAAGGCCACTTATGGAGCGTACCATCCTTGTCGCTAACACTTCAAACATGCCTGTGGCTGCTAGAGAAGCATCTGTATACACAGGAATGACACTTGCAGAGTACTACCGTGACATGGGATATGACGTTTCCCTGATGGCAGACTCCACCTCAAGATGGGCAGAAGCCATGAGAGAAATCTCCTCCCGTCTTGAAGAAATGCCTGGTGAAGAAGGTTATCCTGCATACCTGTCTGCAAGGCTGGCAGAATTCTACGAGCGTGCAGGTGTTGCCGAGACTCTCTGTGGTGAGGAAGGCTCAATTACTGCCATTGGTGCGGTATCTCCTCCCGGCGGTGACTTCTCCGAACCGGTTACTCAGAACACTCTGCGTATCGTGAAGGTATTCTGGGCTCTGGATGCAAAGTTATCCCAGAGGCGTCACTTCCCTGCAATCAACTGGCTGAACAGCTACAGTCTGTATAAGGAAAGCCTTAATGACTGGTTTACCGAGAACGTGGCTCCTGACTACGTCCCAATGAGGGAAAGGGCAATGGATATGCTGCAGACAGAATCCGAACTTCAGGAAATCGTGCAGCTAGTCGGTTCCGATGCTCTGCCGGAAGAACAGCAGCTTCTGCTTGAAATCACCCGTATGATAAGGGAAATCTTCCTGCAGCAGAATGCATTCCACCCGATAGACACCTACAGCCCGTTCACAAAACAGTACAAGATCATGAAGGCCATCATGAAATGGGGAGACGCTGCAATGGATGCCCTTAAATCAGGTATACCTGCTTCGGAAATTATCAAGATGCAGTCGAAGAACGATCTTCCCAAAGTCAAGTTCGAAGAGGACTTCGATGGCTCTCTGAATGCTGTCCTTTCAAAGATGGATAAGGAGTTTGCAGCTCTGGGAGGTAAGTAAGCATGGCAAAAGAGTACAAGACGATCAGTCAGATTGCAGGGCCTCTTATCTTTGTCGAGAAAACAGAGCCTGTAGGTTATAACGAAATCGTTAACATTAAAATGCCTGATGGAACTGTTCGCAGAGGTCAGGTGCTGGACTCTTCCGCTGACATTGTGGTTGTCCAGGTTTTCGAAGGTACGGGTGGGCTTGACAAGGACTGCGGTGTAATATTCACCGGCGAAACCCTGAAGCTTCCCGCATCTATCGACCTTCTCGGCAGGATCCTGTCCGGTTCCGGAGACCCGAGAGACGGTGGACCCAGGATTGTGCCCGACCAGTTGCTGGATATCAACGGAGCAGCAATGAACCCTTACGCAAGGCTGCCTCCGAAAGACTTTATCCAGACAGGTATCTCTACAATCGACGGGACAAACACCCTGGTTCGTGGGCAGAAACTGCCTATTTTCTCAGCATCAGGTCTCCCGCACAATGAAATTGCCCTGCAGATTGCAAGGCAGGCTTCTGTGCCCGGTTCCGAATCTGCTTTCGCAGTAGTTTTCGCAGCAATGGGTATCACCAATGAAGAAGCTCAGTATTTCATGAGTGACTTTGAAAAGACAGGTGCTCTCGAAAGGGCAGTTGTGTTCCTCAACCTTGCAGACGACCCTGCTGTCGAACGTATAGTTACTCCGCGTATGGCTCTTACAGCAGCCGAGTATCTGGCATATGAGCACGGCATGCACGTTCTTGTCATTCTGACTGACATTACAAACTATGCAGAAGCTCTCCGTCAGATGGGTGCTGCCCGTAACGAAGTGCCTGGCCGCCGTGGTTATCCTGGTTACATGTACACTGACCTTGCAACCCTCTATGAGCGTGCAGGTATTGTCAAGGGCGCCAAGGGATCTGTTACTCAGATTCCGATTCTTTCGATGCCTGGTGACGACATCACCCACCCGATTCCAGACCTTTCCGGTTATATTACCGAAGGCCAGATCGTGGTTGCCAGAGAACTGCACAGAAAGGGTATTTACCCGCCAATTAATGTGCTGCCGTCCCTGTCAAGGCTGATGAACTCAGGTATTGGAGCCGGCAAGACAAGAGAAGACCACAAGGCGGTTTCTGACCAGATGTATGCAGGTTATGCAGAAGGGCGTGACCTGAGAGGTCTGGTGGCAATCGTCGGTAAGGAAGCTCTGTCCGAAAGAGACACCAAGTTCCTCGAGTTTGCTGACCTGTTTGAGGATAAGTTTGTCCGCCAGGGCAGAAACGAAAACAGGACAATCGAGGATACTCTGGAAATCGGATGGCAGATTCTCACTCACCTTCCTGAGAACCAGTTGGGTAGGATTGACAACAAATATATCCAGAAATATCACCCGGCACACAGAAAGGCTAAGTGATTGCCATGGCTCAGCAGGACGTAAAACCAACTCGTTCGGAGTTAATTAATCTCAAGAAAAAGATCAAGCTCTCTGAAAGCGGGCACAAGCTCCTGAAGATGAAAAGAGACGGTCTGATTCTTGAGTTCTTCAAGATCCTTAACGAAGCAAGGAACGTCAGAACCGAGCTGGATGCTGCCTTCGCAAAAAGTACTGAAAAAATCAATCTTGCCTCTGCTGTTAATGGGATGGTTGCAGTCAAGTCAACCGCCTTTACAGCAAAGGAGTCTCCTGAAATCCAGCTTTCAGGGCACAACATCATGGGTGTTGTGGTGCCAAAGATCAGCTCTACAGGTGTCCGCAAGTCCCTCTACGAGAGGGGCTACGGTATTATCGGGACAAACTCGTATATCGATGAGACTGCTGATGCCTATGAGGACCTTGTAGAAAAGATCATCACTGCAGCAGAGCTTGAGACTACAATGAAAAGGCTCCTTGATGAAATCGAGAAGACCAAGAGGCGTGTTAACGCTCTCGAATTCAAGGTCATTCCCGAACTCATTGCGACCATGAAGTACATCCGTTTCATGCTTGAAGAAATGGAAAGGGAAAACACCTTCAGGCTGAAGAGAGTCAAGGCAAGAATGAAATAAGAGATTAAGTTTGATTTGAACATGGCAGAATGTGACGATCGACCTAATCTGGTTGAAAGAGCAATAATGAAGTTGGGTGAACCCCAAAACCAGGCCCGCCTGTTACAGGTGGCCTGGAGAATTTCCCTTTTAATGATGGTCATGGGGTTCATCATTATGCTAAGGACAATTTCAGAATATATGTGACCTGAATTTCAGGGTAATTCTATCCTGAATCAAGTCACAGATTTTGCTTTTGTTTGAATTGTATCAGCTTAGCGCAGGTCAGGTTGTCTATTTTTTTCTCCATTTACTCTGTATCATGGATTGGGACTTGACATTTTCTATGCCTGCAATCTGCAGTTCAAATTTTACTTATTAGTGATATTCTGTAATGATATCCTTCTGAAATCTACTGAATGATATCCTTCTGAATACTTTTATTATTTAGAAAGCTATTTTAACGACAAACGGCAATCTTTGCTTGTATGCAAAACGAGGCAAGGCTTCTCCATATTACCGGCACTGTACAGGGTGTAGGATTTCGCCCTTTTATATATCAGATTGCAAAAGCGAATGGGCTTTCTGGATACGTTAAAAATCTGGGAAACTATGTGGAAATTCTTATAGAAGGGGATCGGAAAAGCCTTGATAATTTTATTAAAGAACTTCCGGAAAAAAAGCCTCCTCTTGCTAAAGTTACGGAAATCAAAACAAAAAATGTCCCTTTTTCAGGATATTCCAAATTTATTATCGTTCCCAGTGAATCCGGAGTTTTTGAAAATTCTATAATACCTCCTGATACGGCTATTTGCGAGCAGTGCAGGGCTGAGATTTTTGATCCTTCTTCAAGGTATTACCATTATCCTTTTACAGTATGCACAAATTGCGGGCCTAGATATACGACAGTCCGAACCCTTCCTTATGACCGGGAAAATACCACTATGGCAGATTTTCCTCTTTGCCCCGAGTGTGAAAAAGAGTATACTGACCCTCTTAATCGAAGATACCATGCACAGCCTGTCTGCTGTCCCAGATGCGGGCCAGAGATCTGGCTTTCTGATCCTGAAGGAAATGTACTGGCAAAAGGATATGAAGCAATTACCCGGGCATCGGATCTTCTTCAGCAGGGCTCAATTCTTGCTGTAAAAGGATTTGGGGGTTTCCATATTGCCTGTAATGCACGGAAGGAAGAGCCTGTAAATGAGCTCAGAAACCGGTTAAGGCGCCCGGAACAACCTTTTGCGGTCATGGCAAAAAATGCCGGTATTGTGGAGTCTTTTGCAGAACTCGAAGATGGAGGTGGAGAGTACCTTACATCCTATCGCCGCCCCATTACTGTGCTTCCCAGGTCAAAGGAGTTCTCCCTGGCGGAATCTGTTGCCCCCAACCTTCACAATATAGGAGTCATGCTTCCCTATACAGGCACACAGAATCTGCTTTTTGACCGTGTACCTGATGCTGTATATGTTATGACCTCTGCAAACCTTCCGGGAAGGCCCATGGTTGTCGACAACAAGGAGGCGCTTGAAAAACTTAAAGGAATTGTCGATTTTTACCTGCTGCACAACAGGGTTATTGCAAACCGGAACGACGATACGGTTATCCGGATCGTGAACGGACGAGCGGCCTTTATCAGGCGTTCACGTGGTTTTGTGCCTGAACCCATAGATCTGCCTTTCGAAATCAAAGCTTCAATAGGGGTAGGGGCTGAAATGAATTCCACGGTGACTGTGGCAAAAGGAAAGCTTGCCTATATTTCTCAGTATATAGGAAATACCAGTCACGTAGAAACCTTCAGGTACCACTCCGAAGTTGTCAGGCACCTTATCAGGCTTACCGGAATCGATCCTCTTTACTGGGGCTGTGACCTGCACCCTGCATTTAACACTACCCGTTTCGCGCTGAAGATGGGGAGAGAGGATACGCTTCAGGTCCAGCATCATTACGCCCACATGCTGGCACTTATGGCTGACAATTCCCTGCCTCTGGATTCCAGAATTCTCGGAATCGCTCTTGACGGAGTCGGATACGGCAGTGATGGCACAGTCTGGGGAGGGGAACTCTTTGAGTCCTCTTACTTCGGATTTGAGCGTGCCGGGCATTTACTTCCTCAGCCAATGCCCGGGGGAGACCTTGCCTCGAAGGTGCCTTCAAGGATGGTTCTGGGGATCCTTTCCGGGGGACTTGGAAGAACAGAACTTGAAAAACTTCCCCTTACTTTTCCGAAAGGAGCTGCGGAGTTTTCAACTGTAATGAAACAGCTTGAAACGGGTGTAAATGTTGTACGAAGCAGCAGTACAGGAAGAGTACTGGATGCAGCGGCTGCCTTGCTTGGGATATGCGCGGTAAGGACCTATGACGGGGAGCCGTCAATGAAACTTGAAGCTGCCGCAAGGGCGAGCACCCATATGGTTGATCTGCCTGTGGTTTTTAAGAAAGACAGGGATTCCGGAGTTCCTGTGCTTGATACCACCGAGCTTCTTATGGGGGTATATGAACTTTCCGGAAAGTATTCCCCTTCAAATCTTGCTTTTGCGGTTGAGGAAAGCCTTGCAACAGGGATTTCAGAACTTGCCGCGTCTCTTGCTGCAAAAAGGGGATTTGAAAAGATAGGCCTGAGTGGAGGGGTCGCCTACAATGATCACATCACTTCGTGCATCGCAGGAACTGTAAAGGAGGCAGGTTTTGAATTCCTGAGCCACCGCCAGGTCCCCTGCGGGGATGGGTGTATTTCCTTTGGGCAGGCTGTAGCAGCCGGCTTAGAGAAGATTCAAAGGGAACTCAATGATGAAGGGACTATTTAAGTCCGGAGGACAGAAATCAACATTCGCCGCTTTTGACGGTTCTTATCTGGAACTTACTCATTCAACATACTGAAATTTAATCCGAAAAACTGAAATACAAAATTAAATAAATGATCCATGCTTACATTAGAGTGGGAGCATAAAATGGGGCTAGGTAGTATACGAATTAGAGTGGTAACCAGCAGGGATGAAATCTCTAGCCTTGAACACGAGGAAAGGGCAGTGCATCTCGCTTTTCGGCCCTCGGATAAGGATCTCTTCAGTCTTGTCAAGACATGCCCTAAAATTGAAATCCTTCAGCTTCCGGCATCGTCCTATGACGGGCTATCAAAATTTATAAAGATGTACCTTACTTCTTCAGGCATTCATCTCGTGAAAGGGGATGTCAGCGGGCACTGGCATGACCTTAATAATTATTTTGTAATTCCTTCTTATGTACTTGAAAAAATAAAGGAACTTGAGGTCCAGGGGAGGACTGAGGAAGAGATTATCGGTGAGATAACAAGTCTCAGGAAAATCAGCCCTGATATGATCCTCCATCTGCTTCACAGTTCTTTCCTTTCAACTGGCCCTGAAAGTCCGGGCATGAATAAAGTTTAAAAAGGTTTTGAATTCGATAAGTTTAAACAGATTTTTAGTTTAATTAATATCAGCAGTTTTATATCCGCTTACAGGCGTTTCCACCATTTCTTTGAGGCTTTTTGCTCTTCTATCTGCTTTAATCCTTCAGCTGAAAATCTCTGCTGCATCCTGTGCTTTCTGTTTTCCTCGTTGAGCCTGGAAACCTCTTCTTCTTTGCTTACAATCGTTCTTTTGAGTTGTTTTATCAGCTCGTCTTTTTCCCTGAGCTCTTCTGCAAGTTTTTCTTCGCCCCTGTATTCTGAGAGCTGCTTTTCAAGCTTTCTTAATTTTTCTCCGCTTGCGGCGAGCATGGCTTCCAGAGTATTTATTGTTCTTTCCTTGCCTGTGAACTTTTCCTCAATTTTCTTTATTTCCCCGCTCTTTGCAATAACATCTTCTGCAAGAGTCTTAAGGTCCCTGTCCTTCACTGAAATGCTTTCTTCAAGGTTTTTTATGGCTTTTTCTTTTTCAAGGATCTTTTCTTGAAGACTCTTTATTTCTTCGGTTTTTGCTTTGAGAGCCCTCTCCAGATTATTCTTCTCACGTCCATTTTCATTAATTCTGGACTCGAGTTTAACGGTAGCAGCGTCCTTTTCTGCAAGGCTTTCAAGCAATTCCTGAATTTTTGACTCTTTTTCCTGAATTCCTTTTTCATAAACGCTTATAGTTTCTTCTCTTTCATTCAATCGGGTTTTAAGTTCTTCAAGAATACTGCCATTCTGGGTAATTCTGCTTTCGAGTCCTTTAATTGCTTCATCTTTTTGAGTAAGCTGTTCTTCAAGCCCCTTTATAGCTTCATCTCTTTTAGCAAGGCAATCCTCAAGGTTTTTTATACTTTCTTCCGAATCCGACAGGTATTTTTCAAGAGTGCTTATTCTTCCGGTTTTTTCCTCAAGTTCTTCCCTTAAAACTCCAATTTCCCGGTCTCTGCCTGTAAACAGTTCCTCAACTTCTCTAACTTTCCGCAGGCTTTCTGAAAGTTCTGTTTCCAGCCGTTTTAACTCGGAATTCTTCTTTTCAAGCTGAATATTAAGGGAATTTATATCTTCTTCTTTTTCTTTAATTTCCTTTCCTGCTGGAATGAGAGAAGAACCTATTTTAGAGGCTTCTGTTTCAGGAATGTCTTCTTCTGATTTTAATGTTTGAGGCTCTTTTATTTCTGAAAGAAGGCGGAGATGTCCTCTTGTGTTTTCACAGATTTCAGCCCAGGCGAGAATTGCGGCTAATGGTGTAACCCTCTTAAATACGGTGTCTCCTGTCTTGCAGCCGAAGACTTCACTGGCAATATAACCTTCCACGGTATTCAGGTCAAGGTTTGGATCTCCCAGCCTGGAATTTGTTGCATTTCCTTTTTTTGCCTTCCCATCTTTTTTTTGCAGAAAGTTAACGGTTTCAGAGAATGTTTTCCATGGGAGAAACGGCTGGCTTTTCAGGTTATCAACATAGATTCCGTCTTTTTCGGCTCTGGCTTCGAAGGATTGTTTTCCGCTCATAAGTGGAATCTTTGCTGGATTTCCTTTTTTATCGAACTGACCTTTGATTTTTGCAACAACAGGGTCTTCCATGCATGGGCCTCTTTAAAGTAGTATCTGAAGTATAATGAACATAACATTTTATAAAAGTTGTGTGATTTTCTGACATTTCAAGTTCAATTATCTTCATTTTCAGGAAGAAGAAGGCAGTGTGCCTAATTTCCTGTATAATACGTCACAACCGGAGAAATAAATAGATCTGACCTGATAGGTTCTGCTGGGATAAAATCAAAAATTAGTTCTGAAAAAAGTAGCTTGTCCTGCAAGAATAATTATTTAATATATATTATTGAAGGTATTGTTTTTGTATGTCCTGTAAAAATTGTACTGACAAATTTTTTAATTGACTCTGTTTTTAAATACTTAACTTATTTAGAAAAATTAAAAATGAAAGTTGCCTTAAGAAATGACCATTTTTAGTTTTATCCTGTAAAACGTATAATTTCTCTCAAACCTTTTTGTTATATTTCTGTTTCTTTGGCATGAAAGTGTCTCAGGAACTTTAATTTTTTGGGCTTGTTATTCCATGAATGTCATATGCGTTTTTTGGGCAGTTTTCTTTTTCGGTTATGAGTTACTCCTTAATTGTAGACCCCATAAATCTCGCTGCTATTAGCGCAACAAAAGAAATTAATAGTGGGAGTGCAATTACCATGAAAAGGTTTCCCTCGTCAGCGTATTTAAACATGTAATAAAACAGAAAGGAAGTCACCAATATTCCAATTATCGTCAAAACCTCACTCCGCCGAAAACTAACATATTTCAGGTGGGCCTCTTATTTCTCCAGTTCAATGAGAAAAGTGATTTTACCTGCAGTGCTTTTAATGCGGTTTTACTTGTTTACCATTCAAGTTTCTTTTTAACAGTGCTGGAATGAGAAATATCAGGAGAATTCTGCTTCCCACATTTCGTAATTCATCAATTTTTCCTGTGTCCACTGTTCCTTCTGTACTGCAACTCTCTGACTATCGTACAAAATAGATACATTTATTAAAGATTGCTTTGTTGATAAATGTTCAAATTATGTCCCGATAAACCAGCGTCTGCACAGATTTTTTCGTTCTCTTCATATACCTGCCTTTTTGCAAACAAAAAAGAGTATTCAATTGAATTCAGAAAAATCTGATTCTAAAATGTCTGAAGATATACGAATTGCTTCTTCCGCTGGGAATCAGCATCTGTCTAGTTTAATCTGGGTTATCGGGAGGTTGAGTATGTGTAATCCGGATACTTTGCGTTAGAATAAATGAGTTACTATGTAAATTTGGATTGTTGGTCTTCTATAGAGAACTTCTGCAAAAATAGATCCAGTGAGAGTTTTCATAAAATAAAAGGGTTAATCTGGAGTTAACAGAGACACGAGATAAAATATTAAAGATGCCCTGACCTGCGACAAAAGAAATAAAATTTCACTATATTCTGGGTTTTCCTGGTATTATCCCCAATACTTCTCAAAACACGGAATGTTCTAAATTTATTGATTATGTTTAAATAAATGCGGTTCAAGATAATGATTTTTATTATCTGTCTAAAAAATATGAAATGATAAAAGAAAGAATGTAAATACTAGTTATTTGCAAATAAATCATGCAGTTATAGAAAAATATTTAATGAAGAATTTTTTATCTTCAGATGAAAAAAAATCAATAGATCGGGAGGACAAACTTTGAAAATAAGGGTTGTGAGTTCTAGAGAAGAAATCTTTACATTGAATCCCAACGAAAGAATAGTTCACCTGGCTTTCAGGCCTTCAAACAAGGACATTTTTTCCTTGGTTGAGAACTGCCCAAAGATTGAGGTAATACAGCTTCCTAAATCATACAGGCGTACGGTCTCAAAGTCCATAGAAATGTTCCTTGAAATGCAGCGCATCCAGCTCATCGAAGGAGATGTCTGGGGCCACAGAAAGGACATAAACGAGTATTACCGCATTCCTTCCTCCATAATTGAGGAGATAAAGGAACTGAAGATTGAAGGCAAATCCACAGAGGCTATTGAAGAAAAAGTCTCAAGGGAGAGCAAGCTTAACCCAGAAATGGTTGCATACATCCTCAGAAAGGATGTTATTGCCTGATACGCTAAAGTGTGTTTTCAGGTTCCCATTTCATTTTTTTTCTTTTAATTTTTATTGCTTTGTAATTTTATTATTTTTCTTTTATGTGTTACTTTTTAAGTCTGACGTTATATTGCTTTATTACTTCTAAAGTTTTATTACTGTTTTATTTCTATTACTTCTTATTTTTAATTGTCTATTTATGTTTATTAAACATTTATTTGTAACTATTCAGGTGTCTTTTTGAAGGCTACCCTATTTTCCCCATTCCGAGGAAAAATTGGATATAAAATGACTTTTTTTTTCATTTGTGAAACGTGAGAGATTCTTGCTTTTGCTTCAAACCCCGAAGTTCTTGATTACATTTTGAGTCTTGAATCTCAAATTAAAGAACTCACAGAAAGGTTGCAAGCGCTGGAAGCTCGCCTAAATTAAAATAGTCGTAACAGAAGTAGACCTCCTTCTACTGATTTCTTTATCAAAGAGAAACCTAATCCCAAGAGCCTCCGCAAAAAGAATGGTAAAAAACCTGGAGGTTAAGAAGGTCATCAAGGGACAACTCTTGAAATGACTAATACCCCCGATTAGATAATCGAACATTCTTTGAGTTGCTGTGAAGAATGCGGCCAAACTCTTGAGAATGTTGAAATTGAGATATCAGAATGATGAAGCTACAGCAACAAACATCCGATTCAGAAAAGCAGTTGAGTAATCCGTTATACATTAAAATTTCAGATTAATTTTAAAAAATTAAACTGGAGATTAGATAATGATTGCGGAATCTAGGAATTTTGTGGAATCGATGATATGTACGATCCAATCTCCAGCCATTGCCTTAAAGGCACAACCCGATAATCAGACAGAAACTTCCTTGTTCAGGATATAAGCAACCATTTCGGGATTAAGCTTACTTTCCCTTGCAATCTTTTTCTCAATCTCTTCTGTGGATTTTCCTTCGTTCTTCATTTCCTTTATTTTATCAATTACTGAGGATGGAATACTGTAGTATTCGTTGATGTCTTTTCTGTGTCCCCAGACATCTCCTTCAAGGAGCTGAACCCTCTGCATCTGAAGGAACATCTCTATGGATTTTGAAACCGTTCGCATGTAAGATTTGGGTAACTGAATTACCTCAATCTTTGGGCATGTTTCAACCAGTCCAAAGATGTCTTTATTTGAAGGCCTGAATGCCAGGTGAACAATACGCTCATTCGGATTAAGTGTGAAGATTTCTTCCCTGGAACTAACCACTCTTATTCTCATGTTTTTTCCCCCACTGTAAAGTTGTTTTTTTGTTTCAAGTTGTTTTATTTTTAAGTTATTTTGTGTTTTTACTTTATTAGAAAGTACTTATACTTATTATAAATAGTTATCTTATTGCACTAATATTATTTAGATAGTCTAACGATAAACTCAGTAATATAGCTCTCCTGAAAAAAGACATTAAAATGCCTTAAAAAAGATTAAAGCCTGTTTTTACAGGCAGATCTCTCACATTTTTGGCAATTTTTACAGATATTCTCGCTAAAAAACTTTTATAGCATCATTTTAATTATTCAGCCTGTTAAAGCCAGGATTTCCTGTCTTTAGCTTAAAGTTTAGCTGAGGTTTTGCTGAAAGAAGGGAAAACTAAACTCCTATCAATATGGGTAAAAAGTTATTGATGTTAATGGATTAAAGAAGAAATACCTGAAGAAATATCAGAGTGGAATCAGAGTGGAAGAAATGCCTGGAAAAATATTCAGAGGATAAAACTTCCGTCTGTGGAGACCTTGAAAGAAGTCTTCTAAAAAGAAATCAAGAAAAAGTTTGGCGGCCTCAGGTTCCCCGAACCATGGGCAGCTTTTTTCAGAAGAATAAAGGAGTTAGAGAAGCTTATCGAGTTCAGAAGCCAGTACACTGCCCTGAGTTACACCCATAAAGCGCTTCACTTCAGCCCCATCCTTCTGAATGATCAGGGTCGGGACAGCGTGTATGCCGTACTTTGAGGCAAGTTCCTGGTTTTCATCCACATCGATAACTTTAAACTCAACCTTATCCCCATACTTTTTCTCGAGCTCTTCAAGAATAGGTTTTTGCATCCTGCAAGGTCCACACCATGTCGCGGAAAAGTCCAATAACATCGGTTTCATAAAATCACCTGCAATACTTGAAACGTCTGAGACTTTTTCTGTTCTTAGATATCTTCTCCGGCAGCGCACAAAGGGATCGTATTTATGGGTCCGTACGGCACAGCTACCGAAACCCAATCCTGAATATAGAGATCTTAAGGTAAATTACCAGATACAGGGTCGGGACTCAATTTGTATATATTAGCTTCGAGTATATATAACGCTTCTCTAAGTTCTGCAAGCCGGTATTTAAATTTATTCCAGAAAGGGAGCCACGGCAAGCGATTTATGGATTTCATTACTCGCTGTCTTCTTTTCGGTATTTAATAATGTTGCCGAAGTACATGCACCCTTCCATGGAAATTGTCGGCATCTCCGGAGATTCGTCAATCATTTTTACCGGAGCCCCCCGGATAAGGACACATGGAACTCTTTCTCCGGCTTCACCCATAAGGAGTTCGGCAGCAGAAACCAGGTTATCTGCCGCTGCTTTATATGTAAGGCGGAGGGGTTTACCGTAAATGTCAAAAGTGCCCCTTGCATCTTCCACAGGCACAAAACCAGAAACTCCAAGTGCAATTCCTGTGCAGCCAAGCCGCAGTGGCTGGGTCCTGCTGTCTCCTATAATCACTCCCAATTTACAGGAATACCGCTGTTCAAGCCTTTTCCGAATGCTATCTGAACTTTTTCTCGGGTCTTTGGGAAGCAGGACCACATGACCTTCAGGAGCATTCGAAGCATCTATTCCAGCATTAGGAGAGAGAACTCCTTTTGTAATTGTAAGTGCGGCTCCTTGAACTCCCCCAAAGACCTCGTCGCATTCCTGAAGCACAAGCTCCATCTCCCTCGGGTCTATCCCATATTTTTCCCCAAGTAACAGCGCCTTTTCCCCGGGGATGACGCTGGCAAGTTCGACAATTCTGTTTTCTGCGGTACCAACAGCAGATTCAGCCAGAACAAAAATATCTCCGTCGACCGGAACAAGGCCTGCGTCCTGCAGCGAAGCTTCAAGGATCTGTACGATGTCGGCTCCTGCTTTAATAATAGGGGTCTTAATCCCGAACATCTGGATGGAAGTGATTTCTGGATTCATTTTGATGCCTTTAAAAAACTGTGATTAATCTCGATTTAGAAAAAAATAAAACCAATATGTATAGAATCAAACCGTAAAATACCGTAAGGTATTGATAAATGTATCCAAAGACCTCGGGGGTAGGGAAGAATAAAAAGAGTTAAAATATGAGGATACTCAAAAACTGCCGGAGTCAGGCGGGACTTCAAAATATCTGGAAACGATATTTTTCGAACAGTATTTCTCTATCAGGACCTTACAGCCAAAAAATAAGAAAGGGAGCAGGAATTGGATAATAAATCCAGGCATGAAAAGAGCGTCAGACTACGCTTATATTAATTTGCTGATTTTTCTATATTATCACTTTTGAGAAATACCTGCCATCGAAAGTAATCTCGGAGTGTTTTTGTGAGACCCGATTGGCATAATGTGAACCCCTCGTGAGAGCTTTGTCAGTTCTTTTATAGTTTCGGAAGCTATCAAAAGTCCTTCTTCCAGAGGGGAAGATGTCTCTTTCATTCGAAGCATAATTTCTTCAGGTACATGAATTCCCGAGATATTTTCATTCATATACTCAGCCATACCCAGGGATTTCAGAGGAATCAAACCTGCAATTACAGGTACCTCAAGATGGTTTACAGCTTCCATAAACTCTTCGAACATGCCCACATCATACACAGCCTGTGTCTGGATAAAATCAGATCCGCACCTTACCTTCTTTTCGAGCTTTATCAGCTGCATCGTCTTTTCAGGATCTATTCCTGAGACTGCTCCTGCACAAAAAGAAGTTCCTCCATCCAGTTTGTTACCTGCAAAATCAATTCCTGAATCGAGCTTCCTCACAAGTTCGATGAGCTGTACTGAGTCAAGGTCATAAACAGGCTTTGAACCCGGATGGTCTCCACAGGTAGGATAATCCCCTGTCATAAGGCAGATGTTCCTTATACCAAGCGCATATGCACCCAGAAGATCAGATTGAAGCCCTATTCTATTCCTGTCCCGGCAGGTAAGCTGCATGATAGGTTCATGCCCCTCATCAAGCAGAAGCTTGCTGAAAGCAAGAGAACTCATATGCATAATTGAGCACTGGTTATCCGTAACATTCAGAGCATCTACAATATCCTTTATCTGTCGGGCATCCTCAAGATGAGCTGAAAATTTTGTTCCCTTGGGCGGAGAAACTTCAGCAGTAACCAGAAATTTTCTGGAATTCAGTTTTTCACGAAAATTAAAGAGCATTAAATAAGAATATTAGAAATGAAATTATTTAAAACCATGCTCCTTAGGGAGCTTGATAATGTAAAGAAATCGAGCCTCTTGATTACTATAAAAAAGGATTTCAATGAAATTTCACACTTTTACTTTCAGCTCTTAAAGACAGATGTGCCTTTACCTTCCTGCCTTACCAATAAAATTATTTAAAGCCATGCTCCTGAGGGGCATGGGTAACATAAAGAAGGTCAAGCCTGTTGATTTTTTTCAGGCGTTCATAAATAAGAGCCCACACACAATTTTTCTCCCTGTTGACCTCGCACATCCCGTCCACAGCCCCTCCACAGGGCCCGTTAAGAAGCGCTTTAGGGCACTGGGCCTTAGGGCAGAGTCCACCGTACTGACTTATAGTACAATCCCCACACATAACACACTGATCAGAAAGCAATTTCCCTCCACTGGAGCCGCCAAGTGAAAGAGTATTGTTAGAACCATATACAGGCAGGTCCACAACACTTGCAACAGCAGAAACACCACTACCGCAGCCCATAACAATAACACAGCTCGCGTCGTTTATTTTCTCGTTTTTCTCGGCAAGAGAATCAAAAGACCGGATACTGCAGGCAGCGGTAGGGAGACACCAGCCAACTACATGCTTTCCTCTCTCTTCAAGTTTTCTGCACATCTCAAGGACTTCAGGTTCTCCTCCTGTCTTCAGTTTTGCAGCACATACATTGCATCCGATAACAAAGATGTTGTCTTCATCTTTTAACATGCTCAGGATTTCTTCAAGGGGCTTTGCTGAAGTTATAATCATAATTACCTCAAATATCGGTATTCCAGATTAGTCCGATTTGAAATACATTCGCGGATCATCTCTGCGATAAGCGGCAAAGAACGGGCCTGCCCGTCCAGTTTCCGTGCAAGACGCCCAAATTGCAACAGGGTACCCATAACAAGTAAATCGGTAGCTTCCGTTTCATGGGAAACTGCATCCCTGGAAAGAGCTGCATCTCCTCCCCTTGCAAGCATCTCCTGTTTTATAATCAGAGCTTCTGTGGTTGTAAGGTTCTTAATCTTCAAAACGAGATGGACGCTCTTTCCCTGCATTACCTGCGAACCAACTCTTGTAGCTCCGATTTTCCTCATTGCAATGCCTGCATCCTGAGGAGTTTTTACTTCAAGAACTGAAACCTCATACCTGCCCTCCTTTACAACACTTGGGCGGCTTCTCAGGGCTCCTGAAAGCCTGACAACGTCAGAAGTCTCGGGTACATCATGTGTACGGATAATGTGTGCGCCTTTATAAACAGCAATTGCCGCTGCAGCCAGGCTGCCGTAAAGTCTTTCATTTGCCGGTTTTCCAAGAACTTCTCCTATGAAGGACTTCCTTGATAGGGCTGCAAGCAGAGGTTTTTCAAATATTTTGAGGCGCTCAAAGTCATCAAGGGTTTCAAAATCGTACATTGGCTGCTTCTCGTCCATCCACCTGCCAATTGCAGGATCAAGGATAAGGCTGTCAGATGATATCCCTCCAGCCTCGGCAGCATTTATAATGGAATCAAGAGCTTCAATAATGGAGTCCATGCCCAGTGGGTCTCCAGGTATTTTTTTTGAAGCCATAACCACAGCAGGGCAGCCGTGATCTGCCACTACTTCTATCATCCGGGGATCTGCAGTAAAACCGGAAACATCGTTTATGATCTGTGCTCCCCTTTTGAGAACTTCTTCTGCGATTTCGGGGAACATAGTATCAACGGAGATTACCGCATCCACATTACCTTCAAGTGCTTCAATCACGGGCAGTAAGCGGTCAAGTTCTTCTTTTTTGCTAATAGGTTCTGAAAAGCGCCATGTTGACCGGGCACCGATGTCCAGAAAAGTTGCTCCGTCTTCAACCATTTTCCGGGCAACCTCAAGTGCAGATTCCGGATTTATAACCGAACCTTCGTAAAAAGACTCAGGGCTCAGGTTGATAACGCCCATTACATGCGCAGGATACTGGTCTCCCACTTTTATACCGCAGATATCAGTATTAATTACCATTTTTGACAACCAAGCTATATAGATATTAAATCGGTTAGCGCAACAGCGCCTGATAAATATGACAGGGAAATAACATACATGAGAGTTACAATTTCTCTACAGTGCTCTTAAACGATGAAATTTAAGCCTGAAGGTATTTTTTAAGTTATGAAACCGTTCAGTATCATTACCTTAAATCGAAACCGCAAATAGAGCTTACTCAGTCGTTCGGGAATATTCCTGAAAAGTCTTCCACTCCACATATGGAAGACTTTCTGCAGGCAAGAAAAAATTCAGGCTGCGAAACTGAGGACTGTAGGATCTGAAAGGGGACTGGGGGTAATTTTAGATTAAGTTTGATAATTTATGGAGTTCAGGGTTTCTGGAAACCTTAAATATGTAAACCGGGGGATTTAGAGGTTTTGTATTCTTTGGGTTAGATGCAAATTATACGGAAATAAGGCATACTGCAAATGAAACCAGTATACCATCAATACATCGATAGATTTGTTCAGGGAATCATAAACAACTCATTTTAGAGCCCGGCAATTTTATGCGAGCCAGACTATTTATTAAGATTTCATTAATGATTTTGACTATTTATTGATGGTAAACAAGTATATTGGTAAAATAAGCTTCAATGATAGATAAAAATATTGATGTGTAAAATAAGTTTATCACAATAAGGGAAAATAAAATCCAGATTAATAAAAAGTATTTATAAAATTTGGAGGAAATAACCCGGACTGGCAGGCCGAAGAAAAACAAGGTAAACTCTAATGGAATAGGAGAAAAAACAAATTTACTTGTTTTGTTGAAAAATAAAAAAGACTATTTTCGTACCTTAATCCAAAGTAAAAATGAAAAAGATAAAAAAGCCTAAAAGTAAGATTAAAGGCTTTTCTGTGCACACATGAGTACATGCTTCATAAGCATGGCAACTGTAAGGGGACCTACGCCGCCGGGGACGGGAGTAATAAGAGAAGCTTTTTTAACTACATTTTCGAAATCCACGTCTCCGTATACGCCGTCTTCTTCTTTGGTAATCCCCACATCGAAGATCACAACCCCTTCCTTGACCATGTCAGCTTTGATAAGGTGTTTGACCCCTGCTGCAACAACAAGGATATCGGCACCAAGGGTATATTTCTTCAGGTCATCGGTAAAGATGTGGCAGACCGAAACGGTTGCATTTCTGTTAAGAAGCATTGCAGCCATTGGTTTTCCCACAACATTGCTGTGCCCGACAATAACAGCGTTTTTTCCCTTAACAGGAACATTGTACTCTTCAAGTGCCCTTATTACTCCGTGCGGGGTACATGGGACAAGCCCTTCATCCCCTATCATGAGTTTTCCCATATTATAAGGGTGAAAACCATCTGCATCCTTTGCGGGAGATATGGCTTCCATTGCTTCCTGCGGGGAGAAGTGTTTCGGCAGTGGGAGCTGTAGCAGGATCCCATGAATATCCTTATTTTTGTTAAGGGAATCAATCAGGGCAAGAAGCTCTTCCTGAGTAGCGTCTGCCGGAAGCAGGTAGTCTTCTGCTTTGATGCCCACACGTTCGCAGGCTCTGTGTTTCAGGCGGACATACATCTTTGATGCAGGGTCGTCCCCTACAAGGATAGTAGCAAGTCCGGGAACGATTCCCCGGTTGCTTTCAAGATCTTCTACGCCCGACCTCACCTCTTCTTCAACCTGCTGTGCAAGGACTTTTCCATCTATGATTCGGGACTCATAGCTTTCATCTGACACTGGTAAACCCCCTATCTCCTCAATTAGCCGTAAACAGGGAACTTCGAACAGAGGTCCCTTACCTTAATATTGATTTCCGACAGCAGAGCATCGTTTTCTGCATTCTTAATCGCAGTCTCGATGTAGTCGGCAACCAGTTCCATTTCTTTTTCTTTCATGCCCCTGGTGGTACATGCCGGGGTCCCGAGCCTAACTCCACTGGTTATGAAGGGGCTGCGGGTCTCGAAAGGAACGGTGTTTTTATTGGCAATTATCCCGGCTTTGCTCAGCGCAGCTTCCGCATCCTTGCCTGTAATATTCATATTATTAAGGTTTACAAGCATAAGGTGGTTGTCAGTGCCGCCTGAAACAATATCAAAGCCTTTTTGCTTCAGACAGGAACAGAGAACCTTTGCGTTCTTTACGGTCTGAGCCTGGTCCTGCCTGAACTCTTCACACATGGCTTCTTTGAAGGCGACTGCTTTTGCTGCTATAATGTGCATAAGAGGCCCGCCCTGAAGACCCGGGAAAACTGCTTTGTTTATGCCTGTTGCAAGTTCTTCAGTCTTTGAGATAATCATTCCACCCCTCGGACCGCGCAGGGTCTTGTGGGTGGTTGTGGTAACAAAATCCGCATAGGGAACAGGGCTCGGGTGTACGCCTGCGACTACAAGCCCTGCGATATGGGCAATATCCGCAAGAAGATAGGCTCCGACTTCATCGGCAATTTCCCTGAACTTTTTGAAATCAATCACACGGGGGTAGGCTGAAGCTCCGCATACGATCATTCTCGGCTTGCATTCTTTTGCCATCTTCATTAATTCATCATAATCCAGGGCTTCAGTTTCTCTGCTGACTCCATATGGCACGATGTTGAAGAGTTTTCCTGAGAAACTTACAGGGCTGCCGTGAGAAAGGTGTCCACCGTGAGAGAGGTCCATGGACATGATGGTGTCCCCGGGATGCAGTACAGAGAAATAAACAGCCATGTTGGCGCCTGAACCTGAGTGAGGCTGGACATTTACATACTTTGCCCCGAAAAGTTTCTTTGCCCTGGCAATAGCGAGGTCTTCGGCAACATCAACGAAATCGCAGCCGCCGTAATAGCGCTTGCCGGAATAGCCTTCGGCATACTTGTTGGTCATGATAGAGCCCTGGGCTTCCATAACAGCCCTGCTCGCATAGTTTTCTGATGCAATCAGGTTCAGTTTGTGTTCCTGACGATCGGCTTCATTTTTGATAGCCTCGAACAATTCCGGGTCGATTTTTTCTATATAAGACATTACTGTCACCTTATGATCCATGCATTAAAAACGTGTTCGAATGTAGGGTTTCTTGTTAACGTAAATTGATTAAGTGAAGTTTGCTTACGATTCTGAAACTTTGAATGAATAAGTTGAAACCTCAAGAACTGCGTCACATACCTGAAAGTAGAGACTGAAAGTTCTGAACAACTTCTGAGTTTTTCGATAAGTGCAAATGAAAAATTTCCTGAGAATCCTTAGACTCAGAAAATTATGTAATATTGAAAGCTTTCGGTTGAGGGGTGGTTTTGCGTGATTAATATAATTTCATGTACTTATAACCATCAGAGTATTAATGAATAACTAATTGGTAAAATCTATTCCGTTTTGGTACGTCTTTCCTTTAATTAAAGAAGTTCTCCGGATCCGTCCAGCCTGGAATTACCAGATAGTATATACTTTATCTTCCGATGCTACTTCACCTTCCGATCAGGATTTTGACCTTCTTTACCCTGATAAAACTGATTCAATCGGGGGTTACTGCAGTTTGTTTGCCTGTTTAAAGTTTAATCAAGAGCTATTACGTTTCTGCCTTCAACTTTAAGTTTGCCTTCAACAAAGAGCCTGACAGCTTCAGGATAAATAATATGCTCCTGCTCGAGAATCCTGTCAGTAAGAGTCTCTTCGGTATCCCCCGGAAGCACAGGTACGCACTTCTGGATGATAATAGGACCAGAATCAAGACCCTCGTCTACAAAGTGCACAGTACAGCCAGCAACCTTTACTCCGTATTCAAAAGCCTGTTTCTGGGCGTGGAGCCCTTTGAAAGCCGGAAGAAGAGAAGGGTGGATATTCAGGATCCTGTGTCGGTATGCCTCAATTATATCAGTTCCCAGAAGCCGGAAATAGCCTGCAAGCAGAAGAAGGTCAGTATCGTACTGTCTGAGCACTTTCAGAATTTCCCTGTCATATTCATCTCTGTCCCGTTCTTTGGGATCGAGAAAGACAGCATTAATTCCGTGTTTTCTTGCACGTTCAAGCGCATAAGCATCGGCTTTATTGGAAATAACCACATTAACTGCCGCGTTTTTTATGTAGCCTTTTTCAATGCTATCTATGATCGCCTGGAGATTTGAACCCCGTCCTGAGACCAGCACTGCAATCTTTACCGTCATCGAGGCTTTTAGATTGAAACAGTGATATATTAGGCTTTTGGAGTTTTATAACGCATAAAAACCTGAGTAAATTCAAAGAAAGAAAAAAATAGTTTATCTCAGTTTCATCTACAACCCAGCGGAAAAAAGAAGAAGTTTATGCTTCGCTGTGAGTATCCTTGCGCTCCTCTATGAAATCAAGAAGTTCCTGAGAATCACTTATCCTGTCGAGTTCTTTCTTTTCTATAAGCACCGTGTTTTCAACGGATTTCAGTTTGGAACGCCCATTAATTATGAATACGGACTGAGTTTCCGTAATGAAGGAAATACTGCTCATCAGGTGAGCTCGCTTGATTACGGTTGTATTGAACTCGCTTACACCTGTAAGGATAACCGAAGACTTATCCCTTGAGATGGCTTTAAAAGGTGCCTGAGCTGTAGGGAGAACATCATACCCGAGCATTGAAATTGTATTGAGGATCAGGTCTTCAGGCAAAAGTTTGCTGGGTTTTGCCTTTGGCTCTTTCTGTTCGGGTTCTGTTTTCTTCCTCGGCTTTCTGCTTCCGCAGGATTTCAGGATATCTATGGGTTTTGCCAGTTCTACCCCGAAAATATCTTCAAGCTGGATTACGACATCAATTGACGCATCCATGCCTTCTTCTTCATATTTGCTGATGGTTCTTCTTGAGACCCCTACCATGGAAGCCAGAGTCCCGAGGGACATGGAATGGTCTATTCTTGCCTTTTTCAGCAGATCTCCTTCTATTGAGACATAAAGACCTCCGGGTGCTGCCGACACCAGTGGCCTGACGTTTTCAACAAAGTAATCATGGAGGGTCTGGACGTTCAGGGCAAGAATATCATAACGCATGTAGACAACACTGTCTTCAAGCATCTGGTCCCTTGTTTTGGCTCCGACAACGATAGCGGAACCTCCCAGATACTCAGCAAGGTATTTCATTTCCCTTGCTGTTTCTTCGTTCAGGCCGTCAATATTAAATAAAACCTTGCAAAGTAGTAGTGTATCATCTTTCCGTGCGGCAACGTCAAAGCTCCTCGGGCGTATATTACAGCGGTCAGAGAGTGCGAAACCCGCACGTGCCAATACATCAATAATTTGATGTATGAGAACCTCTTTTGTCATTCCGCTATTAATTTCTGTTTGAACATCTATATATATATTTCTCCAATATTGGCAGGAATTAGAGGGGAAAAACAAGCCGGAGTATCCCGAAAATGATGGTTCCCCCGGACCGCAATTGAAGAAATAATAAGGGAGAAAACTGGATACGGAAAAAATGATCATTGGAATTGACGATACGGACTCAAATGAAGGCATGTGCACCACATATCTGGGAGCCCTGCTGCTTGAAGAACTGCAGGAATACGGGAATATAGAAACTCTTCCCATCCTTGTGCGCCTGAACCCTACTATTCCTTATAAAACTAGAGGAAACGCAGCAGTAGCCCTGAAACTTAAAACCGACTGCCCTGAAAAGGTAATCGCACACGTGACATCAAGAATAGAAGAACTTGCACGCATGGAGTGCGAAAAGACTAACCCTGGCGCGGTATTTATTCAGGAAAAAGATTACGAGAGGCTCAGGCCTGTCCTCATGAGTTTTCTGGAAGATGCCGTAAAAGAAGTAATCGAAATAGAGACAGCAAAGGATCTTATCTCCAAACTGGGGATCGCCTCAAAGGGTTACAAAAATGGAAGGGGGCTTATAGGCGCCCTTGCAGCCTGCGGTGCAATGCTCAATCCTGAGGGATGGGATTTCACCTTCGAGCATCTGGCATACAGGCAGAAAGAAAGATGGGGAACTCAGCGCAGCGTGGATAAAGAGAGTTTTTTTGAAGCTGACAGGGAGACCTACCCCAAAACCTGGGACACTGTGGACCTTACTAACAGGCTTGTAGTCTGTGTGCCTCATTCGGCAGACCCGGTCTTATTCGGGATCAGAGGAGAAAGCCCTGAGATAGTAAACAAAGCTGCATCTTTTATCCGGGCAGAACCTGTCGAGCGCTTTGCTGTTTTCAGGACAAACCAGGGAACGGATATGCATCTCCTGCCAGCGCAGAATATCGCTGAGATCAGGGACATGCATTCCTACAGGCTTGAAGGTCAGGTTTCGGCTGCCCCTGAAACCCTTGAAGGAGGTCATGTTATTTTTGCGATAAGGGACAGGGAAGGAGGAGAAATCGACTGCGCAGCCTTCGAACCTACAAAAAATTTCAGGTCGCTTATAAGAAAGCTGGTCCCTGGGGATCTTGTCCTCCTTTCAGGAAGTGTTACTTCCGGAACCCTCAACATAGAAAAAATCGAAATCAAAGATCTTGCCCCGGTCTACAGGGAAGAAAACCCTGAATGTCCCGTCTGCGGAAAACACATGAAATCCGCAGGGCAGGGACAGGGGTTCCGCTGTAAAAAATGTGAGACTCATTCCCTTTCAAAAGTAAGGTTTGAGACTGAAAGGAATCTTGAACCAGGGGTCTATGAAGTACCCCCCTGCGCAAGGAGGCACCTTGCAAAGCCGCTGGCAAGAGAAAAGCGCCGGGATATAAAGCTTCATCCTGCCAGGTAAGGGAAAAGCTGCAGCTTAAGCTTCGGATGCTGTGGACTCTAATTGTTCAGTTAAACTGCCAATTAAATAGCTCGATTAAATCACTCAGGCATGTGGATTAAGGCATGTGGATTATGTCCATCTTTCCTTAATCTGGTTTCATGCCTGCATTTTACTCCAATAATCCGGGAAGTTCAATACAGGTCCGGCACAGGAGGAGCCTTTCTTTTATGTTCGTTTCTCTCAATGCGTCGGATAACAGATTTCAGCTGTCCGGCAGAAACCCCGGTTTTATTCAGGATTGTTTCGGGCTCTTCACCATCTTCAATCATTCTGAGCACTTCATCAACTTTCACATATGAAATGCCAAGATCTGCTTCATCGGTCTGACCTGCCCATAATCCGGCAGAAGGTTTTTTAGCGATGAGAGATTCGGGAATCCCGAGCCTGCGGGAAAGCTCCCATACTTCGGTTTTGTAGAGCCCGCCTATAGGTTCGAGGTCAACGCCCCCATCCCCGTATTTTGTGTAGTAACCGAGAAGGATTTCTGTTTTGTTCCCTGTCCCGATAACCATGCGGTTCATCTGGTTTGCGTGGAAATAGAGGAGGGACATTCTGGTCCTTGCTTTCAGGTTGCCTCTGGTGAGCCGGTCTGCAGACCCGCTATCCGGAACAGCAGCCATAAATGCTGAAATAATGCCGGCAATGTCAATTGTCCGGTACTCTATTCCGAGCCAGTCTGCAAGAGTCCTGGCATCTTCACTGTCAACAGCAGGGGTAAGGCTGCTTTCGGGCATATGAATGCCAAGGACCCTGTCCTTTCCGAGAGCTTTTACGGCAAGAGTTGCGGTTAGGGCAGAATCAATTCCTCCGCTGATGCCTGCAACTACCCCGCTTACACCTGCTTTGCCAGTCTCATTCCGGATAAAGTCAATAATCCTGTTCTGTGCTTTTTCAAGGTCCATGCTCTTAAGTTCCTGGAATTTATGAATCACAAGAATTCGATTAACTCGAACTCGATGTATGAAAGGCTGCTTTACTGGAAGGTCTGAACCCTAACATCATAAAGTTTAATTCAGATCCTGTTAAACAGTTTTATACACAGAAGCTGTAGATATATTAACCTTCCAGAGAAAACAGAGTGAAAGGTAAACTTATTTAATTAATGGGGAATATAGAAGACTCATCTTCCGGACATTATAATATAAATACTTGAGTGTTAAAATATACTACGTTATGCCCGATACTTGAGCGTCCAGAAATCTGGTGTTCAGGGGGCCTGAAACTGGCTAAAGTATGTTTTCCGGAAGGGCAAAACGGAAACAGAATATAGTGCCAATCTGAAGTTTCCAAAGATTGATTAGACTAGCGGCATGCTCCAGAATAAACATATACAGGACAAATTTTCCGGATGACAGGCATTAAAATAAAAAGAGAATCTAATATAGAAAATAGAGTTAAAAAACTACTCGATCCATAGAAAACGACATTTAAGAAGTATTCGATCCGGAAAATTCGAGAAAGCAAATATTCTTTCGTTTTATGTTCATTACCAGATAGAATTACAATTAAAAAGACAACTATTTTCGGGATGACCCATGGAAGAAATACAGTTGAAGGTTGAAAAGGCATATCCTATTGACCTTGGAAGAGGAATTATCCGGCTTGACCCTCCAGCACTAATGAAACTTCAGCTCTCTCCCGGCGATATTGTGGAGATAAGGGGAAAGAAAAAGACCACAGCAAAGGTATGGAGAGCAGACAGGCAGGATTGGGAACAGGGAATCGTGCGCATTGATAATTTCATCCGGCAAAACGCCGGGGTCTCTATAGGGGAGAAGGTGACCATTAAAAAAGTTGATGCTCCAGAAGCAAAGAAGCTGGTCCTTGCGCTTCCTGAAAGCATGACTCAGGGTGGGCCCGAACTGCAATTTGGGGAACATGCAAATGAGATCATAAAACGTCATATCCTTAAAAGGCCTGTATTCAGGGGAGACATAATTCCGATTATAAACTCAATGTCTCAGCCAATGACAGAATCCCTGACAACAAGCCAGGTAATCCCCCTGGTTGCTGTAGAGACAGACCCTGCAAACGCAATTGTCCTGATTACAGAAACCACAAACATTGAACTCAGGAAAAAGCCGGTGCAGGGCTACGAAAAAGCAACAAGAGGCGTTACCACCTATGAAGACATAGGTGGGCTGGGAGACGAGATCATGCGCGTCCGCGAAATGATAGAGATGCCCATGAAACATCCGGAACTCTTTGCCCATCTTAATATAGAGCCTCCTAAGGGAGTTATCCTCTACGGCCCGCCCGGGACCGGAAAGACCCTGATTGCAAAAGCCGTGGCAAATGAATCGGGTGCAAGCTTCCATTACATTGCCGGTCCCGAGATTGTAGGGAAGTTCTACGGGGAAAGTGAGGAAAGGCTGAGAAAGATCTTTGAAGAAGCGACCCAGGACGCCCCTTCAGTTATCTTCATTGATGAGATCGATTCCATTGCTCCTAAGAGAGAAAATGTAACAGGAGAAGTGGAAAGGCGTGTGGTTGCCCAGCTTTTGACCCTTCTTGACGGGATGGAGGAAAGAGGGCAGGTAGTGGTTATAGGGGCTACTAACCGTGTGGATGCGATCGACCCAGCACTCAGAAGGCCCGGCCGTTTTGACAGAGAAATCCATATAGGAGTCCCGGACACCAGGGACAGGTATGAGATCCTGCAGATCCACACAAGGGGCATGCCGATAGAAAAAGATGAAGAAACCGGTGCATCCGAAACCGAAGTGGAAGCCGAAATTGAGGTCACACCTGAAATAGAAGCTGAAGCCGGGATCGATATTGAAGCAGACGAAGCTGCTATAGAGAGGGAAAAGAAAGAAAAGATAAACCTGTACCTTATGTCCCTTGCTGAGAGGACGCAGGGCTTTGTGGGTGCAGATCTTCTGGCTCTCGTGCAGGAAGCAGCAATGAGGTGCCTCAGGGAAAACCTTCCTGACCTCGACCTGGAAATAGATACAATCCCTCCAGAGAGGCTGGAGAAGATTGTTGTCACCAAGAAGAACTTCGAAGATGCCCTGCTTGAAGCCGAACCTTCAGCCCTGAGAGAGATCTTTGTTGAGATGCCTTCTGTTGGCTGGGACGATGTTGGAGGCCTTGAAGAAGCAAAGAATGCGATCATTGAAGCTGTTGAGTGGCCCATTAAAAACCCTGAGAAGTTTGTCAAGATGGGAATAAAGGCTCCAAAGGGGATCCTGCTTTACGGACCTCCGGGAACCGGAAAGACTCTGATAGCCCAGGCTGTTGCCAGAGAGTCAAATGCCAATTTCATAAGTGTCAAAGGGCCCGAGATGTTCTCGAAATGGCTTGGAGAGTCAGAAAAAGCAATCAGGGAAACCTTCAAAAAAGCGAGGCAGGTCTCCCCCTGTGTTGTCTTCTTTGATGAGATCGATTCCATTGCAGCCATGCAGGGCATGGAATCCACTGACAGCCGGACTTCGGAAAGGGTGCTCAACCAGCTGCTTACCGAAATGGACGGGCTTGAAACTCTCAAAGATGTGGTCATAATTGCCGCAACTAACCGTCCTAACCTGCTTGACCCTGCAATTCTGCGCCCTGGCCGCTTTGACAGGCTGGTTTATGTAGGGGCGCCTGACCGTAAGGGCAGGCTGAAGATCTTTAAGATCCATACAAAGAACACACCTCTTGCAGAGGATGTGGACCTTGAGAACCTTGCCAGCATAACGGAAGGATATGTGGGTGCTGATATAGAAGCGGTATGCAGGGAGGCTGTAATGTTTGCCCTCAGAGAAAACTTCGATATAGAAGCGATAGAGATGAGGCATTTCAGGGAAGCCCTTAAGAAAGTAAAACCCACTATTAACGAAAACATTGCTCAGTTCTATGAGAAGATCGAGGAGCAGTTCAAAGGAGGCCAGAGGCCAGTCGAGACAGCTGGGCTGGTGGGATACAGGTAAGAATTTAAACGAATAACTCTTAAAAAGGAAGAGTTTATAAAGTATACCTGTCCAAACTAAATAAATGTATAAAGTAAAGGTATTTGAACTGAAAAGCCAGCTTTACCCGAATCCCGCATAACACTGAGCATGGAGACAAGATAAGAATGTCTAAAGTATTTGCAAGGAACCTCCTTTTCAACAAGCAGGTGATGGCTACCGACGGAACGGAGATAGGAACATTAAGCAATGTTGTAATTGAAATCAAAGGAGGGCGTATTATTGACCTTATGGTCAGCCCGAACCCTACCTTTGATGCAACAAGATACAAAAAAGAGGACAATTTCCTCCTGATTCCTTTCGATTCCGTAAGCGCCATTAAAGACTATATTATCATAGACAAAATGAAAGCAAGGGCATGAATTGAAAAACAGGGAAAGGAAAGAATTCGTTTACTTTCCTTTCTTTCCCGAGTTGCGTTCCCCTAATTGTGCCACCCGAGTTGCGCCACCCGAGTTGCGCCACCCGAGTTCCGCCTCGGGAGGGCGGTGTCCTTTTCGGTCGCTTCGCT
>NZ_DAOOUJ010000022.1:0-42760 GCF_035390745.1 Methanosarcina sp.
AAATCTCAAATGGGAATTCTGCCATTATTTTTCGCCTCCTAAATCCAAATTATAAAAGGGTAATTATCTCGTCCAGTGCTGCAATGTGGTCTTCTTTGCTAAGGTTTCCGAAAGACATTGTTGCATTCTGGATGTAATCTTTGCCTATTGAGATTGATTTTACGTCACTGAAGTTTTTAACTGCAGACAACACCTGGTTAATGTAGTATTTCTTGAATCCCAGGATAATGATTGTGTCATAGTTTCCATTGCCATCAAGCCCTGGCCAGTTGGGGTCTGTCAGGTAGAAACCAAGCGCGTGTGCGTTAATGTATTTGGCGTTAACATCCTTGCCTACAAAGCCATGCATCGAAGAGCCGGTTGCTGCAATCGGGATGTTTTTTGCCTGTGCGATCTTCACTGCGCGGTCCAGAACTTCTGGGCTGAGGGCTAAAGTACCTACCACTAAAAGAGGTCTCTTTGCCTTTGAAATGAGTTTGGCGGCAACTTCAGTGGTGATAGCTTTTGAGGTCTTTACACCATAGCTGGTGAACAGCTTTGTGTTCTTGGTAGTGTCAACCATCTTCAGGCCTCCTTGCAAAGTCTCTTGAGGTTAGTTGGCTGTGAAGAGACATCGAATTTAATCTTCGGGCCGGAAATGATCTTCTTCTTCTTCCAGTCAATCTCAAATCCATGTTCTGCTTCAAGTATCTTCAGGAGTGCTTCACGCTTGGAGAGTGGCAGGTCGGCTTCGTGCCTGACAAACTTCCACCAGTCTTCCGGCATAACGCCAAGATACTTCTCGCTGAGTTCTATCCAGTGGGTGAGCTTGATGGATCTGCCCATGTTGTTGTCGGATGGACGGATGCAGTTCTTTGCCATCATTACACAGGCTTCCTGCCAGGTCTCGGCAGTTGTGATGAGGAACTCTGGAGCTGGCGGGATATCCATTTCAGAACCGTTTCTGCCCTCGTAAACCTTCCACTTGCTGTCATCATAGGTCTTGGCTATCAGAGCTCTCCTGTACTTTCCACTGTGAGGTCCGAGCACTGCAGGAATACCATACATGTTGCATCCTGTACCGATAGCTGCTGCCTTCTGGGAGTAAGCACCCCATGCAAGACCTACTGCGCCCACACGGTTGAGTGTATAGTCAGCGATTTCAGCGAGGTTGCCTGAGAGGTTTCTGCCTGCAAAGATTGCAGCGACCTTGTGGGCTGTACCTGAAATGTGAGAGTTGGAGACGCATGATCCGGTGTTGAGGATGTTACCTTTCTCGAATCTGCCCGGGAACCTCTCGTAGAGGGTCTTGCCGTCAGCATCCTTGTACATACCAATGTCCATTGCAGAACATCCGGAAACAGCAACCAGGTAGTTCCTGTTAAGGAATTCTTCAGCAATGTTGTATACGTCCCTGGATCCTGCGGGGTAGTTGGAACATCCGATGATTGCGATAACACCAGGAGTTGTACCCATAACAAGGTTCAGACCTTCTGCTCTGATCTCGGGGTCGCTTACCTGACCTCTTCCGGCTCTTACCAGACCTTTCTCTTCGGCAATAGCCTTCAGGGATGCTTTCTCGATCAGGCTAAGGATGGGTATTTCCTTGTTACAGACCTGTTCACACCTGCGGCAGCCTATACAGAGGTCGTGAAGCTCTTCAAGAGCAGAGTAGTCTCCTCCCTTTGCTACTGCGATTGCTGCTGGGATTGCCAGTTCTTCTGGGCATGCAAGTGCGCATTCTCCACATTCCACACACTTGGAGACAAGAGCTACCATTTCCTCGTCAGTGGGGATGGCTGAGATTCCTTCACGGAGAGGAGCCATTTCCATAGCAAGTCTGGGCACAAGCTCTCCCAGCTTGTCGTAGTCCAGCATTACGCAGCCCGGCATCTTTCCGGTCTTGAGGTCTTCTATGATTGCATCAACATCATCATTGGTCCTGTCTGGCAGGCCGTACATGATCTTTTCATTTGATGCGATGATGGGTATCTTGAGTTTCTGGCCTTCAGCTACGAGGTCGGCCCTTACACACTGTTCGTCAAGGACAATTACATCAGGAATTCCGGAGCGTACAACCTTCAATTCCTTTGAAATTGTACCGACAATCTTTGCATAGGGGGCTTTCCTGTCTTCTCTCTTGTACCTGGTCATGTCGAATGCGGTACAGCAGAGCCCTCCGATTTCCATCTTGTCAGTCAGGCCATGTTCTTCCATGTAGTCCATGATGTAGGTGACACCGGCAACGTTGTGCCCTATGGCAATGATAGTCGGCTTTGACTTGTCAATTGTTCCCATACCTACTTCTACAAGCGGGGCTTCGGGGTCAGATTTCGGGAATCCAAGTGCAGTGACCTGAGCAATATCGGAAACTTCCATTCCTACATGGTCCAGAACTCCAGCAAGCATTGACTTGTTGTCGTAGTCAATTGCAGCTCCTTCCTGACCTGCGTGTATGGTTGCAAGAAGCTGGCCAAGCTCTTCCTCGACATACTCCATAATGGGTTTGAGGTCGCCAAGGGTCTTTGGCTGTTCACCTGTGACAAGCTGAATGTTGGGGGCAATCACATTTGAGGCACCCATGTTAATCGGCATGTCCTCCCCAAAGAGCTCAATAATGTGATCCAGCAGGTGGCGTCCGTGGGCGCTGTGGCAGGCACATCCTGTAATGCAGCGCAGGAAGAACTCTCTTGCAGTCTGACCTTTCATGTCAATACCGCAGGCACCTCTCTTGTTTCCTTCCAGGTTACACGGTCCGAATGTACAGTAGCAGCACTGGTCACACATTGGGGTGTAGACAGGCTCATAGCGGTCGAACAGTGTAAAACTCCAGTCCCTTAATGTAGCAATTGAGGGGTAGGGGGTCGGACCCATCGGGCCTAGCTCTTTTACTTTTTCTTCAGCAGCCTCCTTTGCTGCCCCTACAATGTTGTTAATAGTGATCTGAACGGATTCCAGATCTTCTATAGAAAAACTCCCGGTAGTTAGTTTGCTCATCTGAGCTTTACCTCCTAAATTTGTTTAAAGTAAGCTTCGCCATGACGACTGCAGTCATGATGTACAGCAAGTTCTTAATGATTATACATTATATTTTTTGCCGTCTGCTTTAAACCTGCAATCGTTTAATGACGTCCTCTGGCAAATCATTTTAAGCTCTCTATTTGAACTTTAAACACTTTGCCATTATTTTTTCAAATAAAAGCGTTTTTATAGGGAATATTTTCTTGTAAAAGTCGTTTTTAGGGCATTAATCCTCTTCCAAACCCTTTTTTACGCCCTGTTTCTCAAAAAAACCGTTTTTGCCAACGATTGAGACCTTAATATTGAGCAGAGGTCGCTACCGATGGATAATAAACACTAATTAAGTGACTAAATGTACCAAATCTATATAACATTTTCTAATTTGTAATACCATATTCGAGATGGGTAAAAATGGAATGTGGAGGCTTATTCTTCTTAAAAAAAACCTCAAAGATTCTTTGTTTCAAAAAAATGCTCAATGTCGCAGCATGCTGTTTTTCAAAAGAAGTATTCTTGAGCCTCGATAGTTTTTTCTTTTGATTTTAATATTTGTTATTTATAATATCATTTTTTCGTAATGATGACAAATAATTTTAAAGATTCTTCTTATTTGGACTGCATATTTTGCAGAACTAAAATTCAATCTATTCTTATCTATTTTTGAATATATTATCCATTATAATCTTTAAATTTATTATATTTATTTTTCTAATGAAAATATCAAAACTTATTTATATCGGGACTGTGTTAAAACTAATTTGCAAAGTAAACGCTGTAAACCGTTTTCATGTTTTTTCACCTGGCATTATCAACTATAATTTTCTCACTTAAATATTAATTGATGTATTCTTTGATCTAAATAATAATTCTCCTGATAAAATATGCCCTTAAATTTATATGCACTTTATACTTAATACTGATAAGCTTAAATTATGACTTGAGAATAATATTTAACATGTGGGGAATTCTGGCGTTATCTGCGGGTTTCTAACATTTAATTGAGGAATGGAACGATTATGACAGCTTTTTCAGGATATGAACCTTTTATTGTGCAGTTTATTTACTGGCATTTGTTCCTGAGCTTATGTTTGGATAATATTCTTGTGTTTAGACGTCATTCTTATATTTGAATAATATTCTGATGTGTTTTAAGGCATTATAAATTCCATTTTATAAATTGCCTTATTTAACCAGGTACTTTTACTCACCAACTTTATACTGGAATAAAATAGAGAGTAATTAGAACATGTTTAACCGCGATACACCATATGAGTCCCGAAGCGGAACTGCTGACAGGATAAAAAGCTCTGTCTCTGCGAGTCCGTCGATGGCGATCATTTTCCTGTGTGTAATTTCTTTCCTTCTGGAAGTAGTCCTTATGAGTGTGGCTCCGAACCTGGGGTATCTCTATATGAGCACTTTCCAGTTTGATCCCAATTCACTTCTGACAAGACCCTGGACGCTTGTCACATATATTTTCCTGCACACCGGATTGCTACACCTTCTTTTTAATATGATTGTCATGTACTTTTTCGGAACCGCACTCGAGCGAAGGGTAGGGAATAAACAGCTTCTCGGGGTCTTCTTTACTGCAGGAATCCTTTCTGCAATAGGGTACACTTTCTTAAGTCGGCCCATTTTTGGCATCTCGCCTGGTTCCATGATTGGCGCCAGCGGAGCCATTTACGGGGTCTTTGCAGCTCTTACCGTACTTGAGCCGAACCTCAGGGTATATGTTTATTTTGTCCCCATGCGTTTAAAACATGCTCTATTGCTCTTTGCCATTCTCGATTTTTTAATGGTTAATTCGTCGGATATGATAGCCCATACTGCCCACCTGAGCGGGCTCTTTGTCGGGCTTTATATAGGTTTTCGTATGAAGAAAATGCATGATAAATACAGGGTAATGAGGTACGCTGGCAGGTGGTAAGGCTGGAAGGAGAGATTTTTTCTCAGGACAGGTACTATCATCCCAGACCCGGTCCCGGGGAAAAAATTCCAGTCCAGATCTTAAATTTCAGCCGTGTCTTTGCAGCCTGGTCTCCAAAGATGAAAGCCACCCTTTTTTTTGAAAAAGCCCCTGAAGAGTCTGAGGAAAATGGGCTTAAAAGGGTAAGAGAAGCAGTCCTTCTTTATGTCTATGACTGGCTTGCGGGAAGGGAAGGAATAATAGAACTTACAAATGCAGAGTTCGAACAGTTTATGGAGGTCTATGAAGCTTTTCTGCAGAAATTAGGGGAAATCCAGTACAGAAGGCAGAAAAAGGGGCGAAAAACTGAAAACGTCTTTGAACTCCGGGAATCTTCTTTTATTATCCGCGAAGTTAAAAAAGGCCCGTTTTCAGATAAATTATAATTCTTAAATATATCTCAAATATATCTAGTGTTCTATAGCTAAAAACGTTCACTTTGGAGGGGCTTACTAATATCACAGGATTTATCTTCTCCTGGACAGGACAGAGTTTTCAGTCAAAACTCCCTGACCGGGTAAAATTAAGACCTGTTATTGCCAAAGTATGCAAATGTTTTACTACAGAAAAGCAAATATTTAGATATAATCAGATTATTACCCGAATTGCCGTGTATCAGGGTTTGGACCTGAAAACCGCCAGCTGTGAATTCACAATATATGAAGAACGAAGCTGCGACTTTCAGAAAGTAATAATAGAAAACCCATATCTTCAGACGTGAGATGGCTGCGGGGAACTCTACTGCCCTCACAGGTTAATTCTCCGTGAATAACCGGAAATTAACAGAAAAAAGATGCAGGTTGAGTAAAACTGTAAGGATCACAGAGGACATTGATAATGAAGCCTGTAAAGAGCGGACTTGATTCCATTTCTAAATACCTCCGTACTAAGAAAGAAGTCGGCAGGAGGAAAATAGGCCTTCTGGTGGACGGACCTAATATCCTCAGAAAAGAGTTTGATGTAAACCTTGAGGAAATAAGGGATGTCCTGAAGGACTACGGGAATATCAAGATCGGACGCGTTTTCCTGAACCAGTATGCCTCGGACAAGCTTGTTGAGGCTATTGAAAACCATGGACTTGAACCCATCATCTGTTCCAGTGATGTGGATGTGCGCCTCGCAGTAGAGGGCATGGAACTGGTCTACAATCCCAATATAGACACTCTTGCAATCGTAACCCGTGATGCGGATTTCAAACCGCTGCTGAACAAAGCAAACGAACACGGGAAAGAGACCATTATCTTCGGGGTTGAGCCCGGATTTTCCACAGCACTCAAGAACTCTGCGGATTATGTAATCCTCATGGACAAAAACCGCATGAGCGGTTATGATGAGGACGAAGAAGGGAAGCTTGATGCCTCGGACTATGAAGAATATCCCGAAGAAGAGAACGAAGAATCTATAGAAAAGACCTGATTCTCGGTCCAATTCTTCTTTTTAAGGGCGTTCTCTTATTTTTTAAGGATAATCCACATCTACGCCGAGAATATGTCTTTCTCCGGCAGACACATCCCTTGCTATCTCGGCACAGCCGATTGCAGCATGCCATTTGCCTAAACTAAGGCATTCCTGGCCCAGGTGTCTGCTGATTTTTTCCTGCATATATTTTACTTCTCCTACCGAACCTGCAAGGAAGACAGTTCCGGTAACTTCGTACTCTTTCAGGAGAAGCTGCATTGAAGCAATTTCCATAGCTGCAAAGAGGGCTATGGTATCAAGGGCAAGCAGGGCAGGTTCTTCCCCTTTTTCGGCTGCATTGAGCAGTTCTTCCCTGTCTTTATAGGGAGTCATCTTCAGGGCTCCTGCTTCTATGAACGCCTGATTTGCTGTCTGAAGCCCGTCATCAACATTTCTGATTGCCTGCAGATCAAGAGGTCCGTGATGGACTCCTGGAGCAAAAATACAGGCGTCTATTGCACCAATTACTTTTCCCGAAGCAACTGCAAGAGTCACAGTATTTGAGCTTATATCGGAAACTACAAAATCTTCATAGCCCAGGCACCGGATGTGGTATGCAATACCCAGCTTTTCAGGGCTTGTGAGATGGGAAAATACCTTCATTCTCGGGTCTACTTTGCTTTTCACGTGAAGGCCGGGAATAGCTACTGCCGGAATGCCGGAGTTTCTGATCGCATCAAAGACCCGCGTGCCTCCTCCGGTCTTTTTTCCTGCTCCTTCCGTACTCTGAAGCCCTCTTCCTTCAAGCTTCCTCACGTCTTTAATCTCGGAAAAGCCATCTCCCATGGAATAAGTCAGAGCGATCAGGTCAATATCTTCAGATTTGATTCCAAACTCTTTTTCGATAGATGCCAGAATTTCTTTTTCTGACATTGCAGCAGCTTCAGCCCTTCCAAGTTCAAAGGTCAGAACCTTTTCGCCTTCAATAAGTGCAAAACGCATTGCTGTTGTCCCGTGGTCAACTCCTATGAATGCCAAGTAATCTCTCCTGTAACGCCTCAGAGGGCATTTTTTAAGATTTCATTTAATTCGTTCATGATTCTGTCCCCCTCCTCAGCGCTACCAACTGTCGTCACCAGCCTGATTTCCTGAAAGCTTCTGCCTTCTGAAAGCAATAGCCTCAGGTTACCCCTTGCGTCAGCTCGCAGGACTTTTCCAGCAAGCTTTCCCCCTGCAACACCTTTTACGGAAATTACGGACGGAATTACTTTTTTTATCTCAGGATGCTGGCTTACAAGCTTTACTAGTTTTTTTCCAGCTCTTCCTCCAATTATTGTAGTGTGAGTTCCACCAAGTTTATTCTTTGAAGGGGGCTGAGCGTTTTCCTGTAAGCTGTCTTTATTATCTGTCATTAGTCAAACTGACCTGCTCGTTTATCGGTGCAATCCCTGTTCGCTTTACATGGACTGCCTTTTCTTTATACTCAGAAAAGTTCTTTTCCGTTTGTTCTTTTTATATTTATAATGTACATCTATTTACGCAGTACGAGCGCAAATATTTTAGAAATTCTTCAGGCTGTATGTATCTACTGTAGCAAAAAAGAGAACTCCAGACACTCAGGCACACTAATATCAATTAATATTAATGTGCCGGATTCTGGACCATTTTTCCGGCTTTTCAAGCTTCTATTCCGTAAATCCGGCGTTCAATAAAAATCAGATCTTTTCAAGTTCTTCCATACCTATTAGCTTTATATTGTTCTCTTCCAGCGTTTTTATGGCTTTCTGAGTGTCGTTAACCCGGACAATAAGAAGGGCTTTCTGGTCCCTGGTGACAAAAGCATAGGCATAGTCAAGGTTAATATTCGCTTCTCCGAAAACTTCCGCAATCCGGGACATGCTCCCAGGGACGTCTTCCATTTCCACTCCCAGGACGCTGGTTTCAGAAACTGTGAACCCGGCATCGTGGAGTACACGGTGCGCATAATCCGACTTGTCCACAACCATGCGAATTATTCCGAAATCTCCTGATTCGGCAATGGTAAAAGCTCTTATGTTTATGCCTGCATTCTTCAATTTATTTGCCACGCTTGCAAGTCTGCCAGGTTTGTTTTCCGCAAAAAGGGAAATTTGTTTTATCACTTTTTCTTCCATTCCAGCACCCATGTCCTTTTATCCCTTATTTCTTCAGTTTTATTCTTTTCCTACAGAATCAATTAAAATTTTATTCCTTTTTTTCCTGCTTTTTCAGTTCCTTATTTTAGCCTCTTATTCCTTTTCTCATGTTTTCATCAGAATATAATATAAGTTTCTGTGTGTATTTTAAACTTACATGTGTGTTGTTTTTAGATATTGAGGCACGGTCTGGATTTTAAAGAGGAAATTGAAAAAGGAACTGAAAAAAGAACAACGGAAAGAAACAATATTTTAGATCTTTTTCCGTTATTCTTTTTTCTGGAAAATCAAATCTCTTGACCTTTCCTGGATCTTCAGATTAAAACTTTCAGATCTTCCTCTTGTCTATAACTTTCTTTGATTTTCCCTCCGAGCGCGGCAGGGTGCCGTGTTCGACAAGTTCTACCTCAACTGCAAGGTTCAGCACGCTCTTTAAAGCGCTTGCAATCTTCTTTTTAAGTGCCATCATGTCCGACATCCTGTCACTGAAGGCTGACTCGTGCATCTCAATCTGGACCTTCATTGAGTCAAGAGGTCCTAGTCTGTCCACAATAATCATGAAGTGGTTCCCGACTTCCGGAATGTTCATCAAAACCGATTCGACCTGGCCCGGGAAGACATTTATGCCGCGCACGATAATCATATCGTCCGAACGTCCGCTGATGCGCGTGATCCTCGGATGAGTCCTGCCGCATTTGCAGGGTTCAGACAGTTTTTTAGTAAGGTCTTTGATTTTGTAGCGGATAAGTGGATTTGCTTCTTTTGCAAGGGTAGTTATTACAAGCTCCCCCGTTTCGCCATCAGGCATGGGCTCTCCTGTCTCAGGATCCAGAATCTCTACAAGGAACAGGTCACCCCATATATGGATGCCGCACTGTTCATTACATTCTGTAAAGAGAGGGCCGCTGAGTTCCGAAGTCCCGTATATATCATAGGCTTTAATCCCTGACTCTTCTTCGATTCTCCTTTTGAGTTCCTCAGACCAGGGTTCAGCCCCGAAAAAGCCCACCTTTAATTTAGTATCATTCCTTATACTGATGCCCTCTTTCCTGGCAGTTTCAATCATGTATAAGAAGTAAGATGGAGTGCAGGCTATGGCTGTCGTGCCGAGATCTACCATAAGCTCAAGCTGGCGTTCGGTGTTCCCTGAACTTGTGGGGAGTACAGTTGCTCCAAGTTTTTCACTTCCATAGTGGGCGCCGAGCCCGCCTGTAAAAAGCCCGTACCCGTAACTTACCTGAAGTATATCATCTTCTCCCACGCCCACGGAGGTAAAAGCCCTGGCAAGGGACTCTGCCCAGTTGTCAATGTCCCTGCGTGTATACCCGACTACAGTCGGTTTACCCGTAGTACCCGAAGAAGCATGGAAGCGGGCGAGCTTTGAGTTGGGGACACAAAACATTCCAGTAGGATATGTATCTCTGAGATCCTGCTTATATGTAAAAGGTAATTTCCTTACATCTTCGAGAGTCTGGATATCTTCCGGGCGAACCCCATGTTCATCAAACCTTTTTCTGTAAAAAGGAGAATTCTCATACACATAATGTACAAGTTTTTTCAATTTTTCTTCCTGCAACTTTCTCAAGTCGTCTACAGGCATTGTCTCGATTTCAGGATCCCAGTATTCTGGCATTTTTTCACGCTCTTTGTTCTTTATTTAGAGACTTTTTTGTTTCAGGCCGCGTCTCTCCTGGCCCTTTTTTATGTATATTTTTCATTTCATGCCCCTTGAGGTCATGCTAAGATGATATCTCTTTTCATCCCGGAAAGTTGAGACTCTTCCGATAGGATGCGAACTTCCGGCAGATATAATAATGAAAGGTTAAGCTGGATTCTCATATAAATAATAGTTGTTGCTGTTGAATGGAAAAAAAGACCTTATTCAGCTTAAATTGAGGATATAACAGAGAAGACCTGAGAAAAAAAATAGTAACTCTAAACCGAAAGAAAAATTGAAGTATTTTTACCATCTTTTATTGTTGATATTTTTATCCATCTTTTATTGTTTTATCCAGTTTGTTTTCTTTATTGTTCATCCTCATTGCTTTCAATCTCATCCTCAGAAATTTCTTTTGCAGTTGTTCCGAGGGATTTCTCAAGGATTTTCTTTGTCATCTCCCTGCATTTATGCAATACTTCTTCCATATTGGCAATTATATCTATTCCCGCAGCTCCTGAATGCCCGCCGCCGGTGCCGTTATATTCATTGCTTATGTCTTCCATCAGCTGACCGAGGTTGACTCCCGCATTTACAGCGTCGCGTTTTGCCCTTGCACTGACTCTGACACTGTCTCCTTTTGTAGTGCCGACAAAAGCCACATCAGCTCCTATGTTGATAAGCATGGAAGAGGCAGAGCCTCCGAAAGAACTCACATGAGAAGAAGCTATAATCATATCTCCTACCCGGTCGAGTTCAACCCTGCTCGCTGCTTTCAGGATAGCTATGCGCATTGAGATATCCTGAGGGGTGGCAGCCATCAGGTCAAGAACTTCCCCGTACTCAACTCCGCTGGCCTCTATAATTTTTGCCACCGTTTTGAACGTATCAGCCGATGCATGCTTAAAATGTCCTGTATCTGTAACGATACCTGTAAGCATGCCAATTCCCATCCTGCGGTTAATCGGCGCTCCCATGACTTTCAGGATATCATAGACTATCTCTACAGTCGAAGTTGTGTTCCTGTGCAGGAAAAATTCTGCATTCTCGGTAAGGGCTGTAGTAGTATGGTGGTCAATTACGCAGTAACTGGTCAGCTCTATATCGTTTAGCTGTGCTTTTGTCGAGGTATCAACCACGACAACAAAACCGTAATTTGCAGGGTCTGGCTTATCCACTACTTCAATTCCAAGCCTGTCGATCAGAACGGTTGCTACACGGTTACATCCGTCTACAAGCCCGACTGTTCCACCCAGGGCCTCTGAAAGAGCAAAAGCACTGCTAACAGCATCCGGATCTGCATTCCTGTGACACAAATATAAAATGTTTCGATAGTCAAGGAGCCGGTTAAAAAACTCCGCTTCATCAACTCGCATTGTCCACTCTGGCTACCGTTTTTTATAGATTTCGAGAATCCCGAATCCCGGGATCTCGGCACAATCTCCGTTACAGCTATAGTTCTGTGCTGTATTACATTGTAAAAAATAAAAATTATTGTGCTCTGGGTCCAAGTGCCTGCTGGATCTGCTCCTGAAGCTGCTTGAAGCGGGCAGTGAGCCTTTCTTCCTGCCTGGAGATAGACTGAAGCCTGAGAGAGAGGGTTTCTTCCCTGTCTTTAAGTTTTGAAACGGACTCCTCTTTGGTTGTTTTTATTACCAGTTCGCCGACATTCCGGTAAATCACCGCGTCGTCAGCCAGTCTTTCCAATTCATCAAGAGCCATTTTGGACTCTTTTTGCATAGCTTCAATCTGAGATTTTTGCATGGACAGAGCCTGAACCTGCTGCTGTACCTGCTGAAGCTGTGCTATCTGGTTCTGGATTTGAGGAGGTAATTCTGCAGTCATTGTAGTTTTCACCTGAGTCCTCAATAAACCTGAAGGGATTTTAATGTTTCTGTCTTTACAGCTTCTGAAAATTCCATCTACTAAGAAAAAGATTAAAAGCGCCTGCCAAAAACTTAAACAACAAGTTCAACTTAAATAATGACATTCTAAAAATTAGACCAATCTAAAAGAGACTGACTGACTAAATATATCTACAGGATTGTCTACAGCCAGAAATCCCTGCTATACCAGCAGGGTTTATAAATCCCAAAATCTTCTGGCAAAGGATAATCATAAATGGACATATAATATTCCGCATTAAACAGATTAATTAGCTAACAGGTTCAGTGGAATCCAAACTCAAAAGCATTCACAGGATTAACCTGTGCTTTTCAAACTGAAGTTACATATTAAAGCAAGATTCAGAATAGCAAGATTCAGGAGATTTCTAAAATGAATAATAATACTAATAATACTAAAAAAAGTGGAAATCTTGAAGAAATTCAATCTCTTCTGGAAAAGTTTACAAATGCCCATGGAATTTCCGGTTTTGAAGGAGAGGTCCGGAAACTGCTTGAAAAAGAGCTTGAGCCCTACGTTGACAGCATGCGGGAGGACACTATGGGGAACCTTATTGCTGTTAAAGAGGGAAAAGGGCCTTCTATAATGCTGGCAGCTCATATGGATGAAATAGGGCTGATGGTCAGATATATTGATGAAAACGGATTCCTGCGCTTTGTCGGGATCGGAGGATGGTTTGACCAGACTCTTCTGAATCAGAGAGTTATCGTACACGGCAAAAAGGGTCCAATTTATGGAGTTATAGGTTCCAAGCCTCCTCATGTGATGAAAGATGAGGACAGGAAAAAGCCCGTGAAACTTGAGGATATGTTTATCGACATCGGAGCAAAGGACAGGGAGGACGCTGGAAACCTCGGAGTCGAGATGGGCACTCCGATTTCAATCGACCAGGTATTTGCGCCTCTTGCAAATGGGAAAGTTACTTCAAAAACTTTTGATAACCGTGCAGGAGTTGTAATTCTTATTGAAGTCATGAAAAGGCTTCATGAGCGTAAAATCGAAGCAAATGTCTATGCTGTGGGCACAGTTCAGGAAGAAGTGGGGCTTAAAGGAGCAAAAACCTGTGCTTTCTGTATCTGTCCTGATGTCGCCCTAGCTCTTGACACCACTATCCCGGGAGATCATCCAGGTATCAGCAAAACTGATTCAGCCCTTGAACTGGGAAAGGGGCCCGTAATCATTGTAGCAGATGCATCTGGAAGAGGTCTCATTGCTCATCCCCAGGTTCTCAAATGGCTGAGAGAAACCGCGGATGAAAACAAGATTCCTTATCAGCTGGGCGTAGGTTCCGGCGGCACCACGGATGCCACATCAATACACCTCACAAAGGAGGGCATTCCTACAGGTACGGTCAGCATAGCCACACGTTATATCCACTCACCTGTAGAGGTTCTGGATACGGCAGATATAGAGGCATGCATTTCCCTGATCGTAAAGGCAATAGAAAAAGTTCAAAAATATTTCTAATCCTTCATTCTTTATTTTTTAAGGCGAATTTTCAGGGCGAATAGCAGGATGATTTTCCTGCTTTCAACCTGTATGGCAGTGCCCTTAAGGGGGACTATCAACTGTAATTCTGTATGGAGAGCCTTCATCTGCTGCTCTTGCGGATTGGTGTGTTCTCCTCTCAACTCTGTTTTGCTATTTTTTCAGTTTCTGGATTCAGGGGTTAAACCGGCTTCTGTACTTTCTTTTTTTTAAAAAGTTATATTTATTGTTAACTGGAAACTAAAAATACTATGGTCTACCTATTGGAGAGAAGTTTCAGAAAACTCGGGGTAAGTTCGGGAATATTCCGGATAGAACCACGCTTCTGAGATAAATATATGTAACATATATACCGCAAAATGTGGTTTGCAAAATAGGGTGCAATTATATAAAATAGTAGCAATACTATATTTCCCTGTTTTGTAGAACCAATCTACCCAAGAAAAAGCCAAAACTGAGGGATTATATTATTCGAAAACATCCGCTTTCTGGATACTACTTTGAGAGACGGTGAACAAACACCTGGCGTAGCCCTGACCAGAGAGAAGAAGCTCTTAATTGCCCGGGCCCTTGATGAGATGAAGGTCAATGTAATCGAGGCAGGCTCTGCAATTACTTCCGCAGGTGAAAGGGAATCAATCAAGGCTGTAGCGAATGCCGGGCTTAATGCCGAGATCTGCAGCTACTGCAGGATTGTAAAAACGGACGTTGACCACGCTCTTGAGTGCGATGTCGACTCAATCCACCTTGTAACTCCGGTTTCTGACCTGCACATCAGGACGAAAATCAAAAAGGACAGGGATGCAGTAAGGCAAATTGCAGCCGATGTAACCGAGTATGCTAAAGACCACGGGCTGATTGTGGAACTCAGCGGCGAGGATGCTTCGAGGGCAGACCTTGACTTCTTAAAAGCCATTTATTCCGACGGGATCGATGCCGGAGCTGACAGGTTATGCTTTTGCGATACCGTAGGTCTTCTGGTTCCTGAAAAAACCACTGAAATCTTCCGGGACCTGTCTTCTTCCCTGAAAGCCCCTATCAGCATTCACTGCCACAACGACTTTGGTTTAGCTACTGCAAACACAGTCGCTGCGCTGGCGGCAGGAGCAAAACAGGCTCATGTGACAATTAACGGTTTAGGGGAAAGAGCCGGAAACGCCTCTCTTGAAGAAGTCGTAATGTGCCTTGAGTGGCTGTACAAATATGACACCGGCATCAAGCACGAGCAGATATACCGAACTTCAAGGCTTGTAAGCCGCCTTACCGGGGTTCCAGTCTCACCCAATAAAGCCCTTGTGGGAGGAAATGCCTTCACTCACGAAGCAGGGATTCATGTGCACGGGCTTCTGGCTGACAAGGCTACCTATGAGCCGATGAGCCCTGAATATATTGGGCGGCAGCGCCAGATCGTGCTTGGAAAACACGCTGGAAGAAGCTCTGTTGCCCTTGCTTTAAAGGAGATGGGGCTTGAGGCTGATGAGGCTCAGACGGAAGAGATTTTCAACAGGGTCAAACAGATGGGCGACCAGGGAAAACATGTTACAGATGCTGACCTGCAGACCATTGCAGAGACTGTGCTTGATATCTACAAAGAACCTCTGGTAAAATTAGAAGAGTTCACCATCGTATCCGGAAACCGTGTGACTCCAACCGCTTCCATAAAACTCAATGTAAAAGACAGGGAGATCGTACAGGCAGGGATCGGAAACGGGCCTGTGGATGCAGTAATCAATGCTATCCGTAGAGCTGTAAGTTCCTGTGCTGAAGACGTCATTCTTGAAGAGTACCATGTGGATGCGGTTACCGGCGGGACCGATGCCCTTGTAGAGGTAAGGGTAAAGCTTTCCAAGGAAGGCAAGTCGATTACCGCAAGTGGGGCAAGAACGGACATTATCATGGCTTCCGTAGAAGCTGTAATGAACGGGCTGAACCGCCTTATCCGGGAAGAGTAATTAATAAAAGGACGTGGAACTTCAAAGGTTTCTCAGGAGGACTTTTCTGTCCTCTCTTTTTTCTGTTTGAAGAAATTTTTGAAATCGGGGTCTATGGCGCTTTGAAAAGTCGGAGAAACCCTTATCCATATATAACATGATTGATTATGATATATTTGCAAAATTCGCAGTCAAAAAAGTGTGGATATGAAAGGTAAGATAGATAATATAGTATTTCTTATTAACACACCCTGACTGGATAGGTCTCATCTGAAATGTGAGTGTCCAGTTAGACCAGATCTCAGGAAATAAATAAGGAGATAAATAATGACAACCGGGTCAACAGAAAAAGTCAATGGTGCAAAGGCGCTTATAAAGTGCCTCGAAAAAGAAGGAGTTGACACTCTCTTCGGATACCCCGGAGGGCAGATCATTCCTTTCTACAATGAACTCTATGATTCAGACTTGCACCACATATTAGTACGCCACGAACAGGCAGCGGCTCATGCTGCGGACGGGTACGCCCGTGCTACTGGAAAGACCGGAGTCTGTGTATCCACTTCAGGTCCCGGAGCAACCAACCTGGTAACAGGCATTGCCACTGCATATATGGACTCAGTGCCAATTGTAGCCTTAACCGGCCAGGTACCAACCTCCCTTATAGGAAACGATGCTTTCCAGGAAGCAGACATTACGGGCATTACTCAGCCGATTACCAAGCACAACTATCTCGTGCAGAAAGCAGAAGATATCCCGAGGATTGTAAAAGAAGCCTTCCACATAGCATCTACCGGAAGGCCTGGCCCGGTATTAATTGACCTTCCAAAGGATGTACAGAATACAGAGATCGACTTACAGTATCCTGACAGGGTAGAGCTTAGAGGCTATAAGCCAACTTACAAAGGAAATACCCAGCAGATCAAACGCGCTGCCGAAGAGATCGCAAACTCCTGCAGGCCTATTATCTACGCAGGAGGAGGAGTGATCAGCTCGAACGCAAGTGCAGAACTCGTTGAGCTTGCCGAAACCATTATGGCTCCGGTTACAACCACACTTATGGGCATAAGCTCTATCCCGACCGAACACCCACTTTATGTCGGAATGCTGGGAATGCACGGGTGCAAGTACGCAAACTATGCGATTCAGGAGTCCGACCTTATCATTGCTGTGGGAGCAAGGTTTGACGACCGTGTAACCGGCAAAATCGAGTCATTTGCCCCCAATGCCAGGATTATCCATATTGATGTTGATCCTGCCGAGATTTCCAAGAATGTAAAGGTGCATGTCCCCATTGTCGGAGACGCAAAGCAGGTGCTCAAATCCCTGAATAAATATGTCCAGCGCTGCAAGTCAGAGGAATGGATTGAAAAAGTAAACCAGTGGAAGAAAGAGTATCCTCTCACTTACAGGAAGTCCCAGGATACTATAATGCCGCAGTTTGTTATTGAGCAGGTCTCCGAAGCCTGCAGGGACGCTATCATAGTTACCGAAGTCGGACAGCACCAGATGTGGGCTGCCCAGTTCTTCAAATACAGCAAACCCAGAACCTTCCTTACTTCAGGCGGGCTGGGCACAATGGGATACGGATTCCCTGCAGCTATGGGAGCCAAGGTCGGCAGGCCGGATAAAACTGTTATCAATATCGCAGGAGACGGCTCTTTCCAGATGAACTCCCAGGAGCTTGCAACTGTGGTCCAGAACGATATCCCGGTTGTTAACGTGATACTGAACAACGGCTATCTGGGCATGGTCAGGCAGTGGCAGGAACTCTTCTATGACAGGAGGTATTCCTACACCTTCATCAAGGGCAGTGTTGACTTCGTAAAGCTTGCCGAAGCATACGGAGCCCTGGGTCTGCGTGCAGAAAGACCGTCTGAAGTCAGGCCTGCAATTGAAGAGGCTGTCAGGTCCGGAAGACCGGCAGTTGTTGAAGTTATTGTCGAGTGCGAAGCAAATGTCTATCCAATGGTTCCGGCAGGGGCTGCAATTAACGAGATCATTGACCTGGAGGAACACTGATGAAACATACACTTGCAGTCCTTGTGGAAAATAAGTCAGGTGTGCTCTCGAGAGTTGCTTCGCTTTTCTCAAGACGCGGATACAATATCGACAGTCTTGCAGTGGGAGTTACCGAAGATCCTGACATCTCGAGGATAACAATTGTTGTGCATGGGGACGACCATGTTCTCGAGCAGGTAACAAAGCAGCTCAACAAGCTCATAGATGTTATCAAGGTCTCGGATATCGGGGCTGATGATGCAGTTGAGCGGGAACTTGCCCTTATTAAGGTCGCAGCTGATGTGGACACAAGGTCAGAGATTATGCAGATTGCCAACATCTTCAGGGCAAGGATTGTGGATGTTGCCCCCAAGTCCATGACAGTCGAGGTAACCGGCGACGAAAATAAGATTCAGGCAATCGAAAAACTTCTCCGCCAGTTCGGGATCAAGGAAATGGTCAGAACAGGCAAGATTGCAATGGTGCGCGGACCAAAGAAGGTTTAAATATTAAGGATAGGTAAAGAGAGGTAGCTGCTCAATTATTTTTTACAGATTGGGGCAGCCGGAAGCCTTTTCAATTTCTAAAGGTCTTCTTAAAAAAGCTCCGGGTTTCCGGCCTCTCTTTCGCTTTAAAAGACCTCCCGGGCCCAAAGACAGTGATTTTTTCGAAAATCATTTAATTCCAGGGAGATTTATTGTTTGTAAATCTGAATCCCCCTCAAATAACACAGGGAATCCAATTAGAAAAATTGAATCCAAAAATTAAGTCCTGAAATTAAATTACCAGCTAAATTATTACTTCTCAAGGAATAAAGGAGAATTTATTAGAAGATCAATAAGGAGAATCAAGAATGGCAACGATAATTTATGACGATGAAACTACTTTTGATGCACTTAAGGATAAGACCATCGCAATAATGGGTTACGGAAGCCAGGGCCATGCCCACGCCAGAAACCTTCACGAATCCGGGCTCAATGTTGTTGTCGGCCTCAGGAAAGGCAGCTCCAGCTGGGCAAAGGCTGAATCTGACGGTCTGAAGGTCATGACTGTGGAAGAAGCTGCAAAAGCTGCAGACGTTATCATGATCCTTCTTCCTGATGAAAAGCAGGCATCTGTTTACTATTCCCAGATCGAGCCCAACCTGAAAGCCGGGGATGCTCTTGTTTTTGCCCACGGTTTCAATATCCACTACAACCAGATAGTGCCTCCAAAGGATGTTGACGTCTTCATGGTTGCCCCCAAAGGTCCGGGACATATTGTCAGGAGGACCTACACCGAAGGCATCGGAGTTCCTGGTCTGATTGCAGTTTATCAGGACGCAACCGGAAAAGCCAGAGATCTTGCTCTCTCTTATGCCAAGGGCATAGGCGCAACAAGAGCAGGGGTTTACGAGACCACTTTCCGTGAAGAGACCGAAACCGACCTTTTCGGAGAACAGGTTGACCTCTGCGGAGGGCTTGCCTCACTTATTAAAACAGCTTTTGAGGTACTTGTGGAAGCAGGATACCAGCCCGAAATGGCTTACTTCGAAACCTGCCACGAAGTCAAACTCATTGTGGACCTGATCTACGAAGGCGGACTTGAGAGAATGTGGCACTCCGTTTCCAACACTGCTGAGTACGGTGGCATGACCGTTGGCCCGAAAATCATCAATGAAGAGTCCCGTGAAGCCATGTACGAAGCCCTTGAGAGGATCCAGAACGGCGAGTTCGCAAAAGAGTTCGTTCTCGAAGGCCTGGTCAACCACCCTGTGCTTAAAGCCATGGAGCGCCAGGAAAAGGAACACCCGCTTGAGGTTGTTGGAAAACAGATCCGCGCAAACATCCCCTGGCTCAACAAGAAAATTGATGACGACTGAGCGTGAAATTATTCTTTTTTTTCAGCCAGGTCAGTTAATATAGGCCTGGCAGGCTCTTTTTTTATAACTTTTCCCAGGTTACTGGCTTATCCGGCTACATATTTTTCTTAATGCACTTTTTGACCATTATTCATCGATTTTTCCAGTTTTCTGGTTGGATTTACTTTCCCGTGTGCGTTAAAGTTTCATAATTTAATGTAATATTTTAACCGAATACTCACAAATCTGAAATTGAAAACTCAGTTTGGAGACAAACTATGCCAGAATCAGGAGAAAACAAAGTCATTGAAACCATTTTGACTCGGCGGAGTGTCCGTGAGTTTAAAAACAGACCAGTCAGCAAGGACGAAATCAACACAATCCTCAATGCAGGCCGCTGGGCTCCTTCAGGTTTGAACAACCAGCCCTGGCGCTTTGTTGTTGTCAGAGATCCTGATACTATCCAGAAGCTCTCGGAATGCACCCATTATTCCGGCATCGTGGCAGGAGCTCCCCTCCTTATTGCAGTTTTTCTGGATAACGAACATTCTTACAGCAGGACAAAAGATGTTCAGTCAATAGGGGCTTCCATTCAGAACATGCTCCTCTCCTGCTGTGAACTCGGCCTGGGCGCGGTCTGGCTGGGCGAGATCCTTAACCAGAGTGAAAAGGTTAATTCAATCCTGGGCTGCCCGTCAGCACTCGAACTCATGGCAGTGCTTGCTATCGGAGAACCCGCTCCCGGAAAACGCAGTTCTGCAAGGAAACCCCTGTCTGAACTTGTATTTGAAGAAAAGTATAGGCAGAAATGGGAAGAATAAGCTCAGAATCCAGCAAAAAATTCGGGGATTTTTTAACCATTCCGGAAAAAATCCACTTTTGATCGGCTTTCGTTATAGTTGACTGCAGTTATTGATGCTGGTTATGTCTCATACTGGTATTTCTTCATACATTCCCCCGGATGATATCTTTTCTTTCATTTGATCATACAAAAAATAACTTTCATAACATTAAATATTATGAAATCAAAGAAAAGTATTAAATATAAGCTCCTCGTACATATAATATGTCTTGCGAACAGACGCAAAAATAGAAAACGCCTCCTAAATCTATTGCATGAACTTGCAATGCTGGAATTCCCCACCTGTAGTGCAGGCAGGTGTGGAGTTTCAGGTGCAAGGGGAGGCGAGAAAAACATCTTTCATTATTTTTCAATATAACACCTGCATTTCGCAGGTATGACAGGAAGTTATATTAATTCTGTAAATTCTGGTAATTCTCATCAGCAAAAAGATCTTTTAGTTCAGCAAATTGATTTTGGGATGCCAGTAACTGTTTTGAAACTTTTGTGGAAATTTTGAAATGTTTGTGCTCTGATTGAGGATTAAATTTATAAGCTATTTAGCACTATAAACAGCCAGTTAACTGACTGCAGCCTTATGAATCAGTTAACTGATCAGAGCTTTTCATAATAGGTCTGTGGTGTAGAGGATATCACTGGAGCCTCCGGAGCTCCGAACCTGGGTTCGATTCCCAGCAGACCTGCTACTGAATTTTCCTAATCCTGACCTGTTACCTGCCATATTTCGGATAAATCACTCTATTTTTAATTAATATAGGTCGATGTCATTAGATTTTCAGAAAATGTTCTCAAAAGGACAAAAAATATAATAAGAGAAAAGTAAACATATACAAAAGAGAAGTGTAGAAGGTTATAACATGGCTCACGGATTAAATCGTCGCTTCATGCGTGTAGGAAGAAGGAAACTTTCTTTAGTTCAATTAATTTTGATAGCGATAATACTGTATTTCTTGCTCCGGATCCTTCTACCACTTGTCTGGACTCTTTTTCTGATAGTTGCTTTAATTATACTCTTGAAAGTAGTGCTGGAAAGTCTTTGATCCCAATAACTCATTTCAATTTACTTTACCAGACTTTATAATAACTAGCCTCTTTATTTATCGTGAAGTATAGTTTTTAATGGAAAAGTTTATCTCCGTTGTGTCTCAATTTTATCCTATTCTTAAATAATATTTTCCAATGAGAGCATTCAAAATTACCTGGGGTTGAGAAACATGGGGGTAAGAAAGAAAATAATCATGTGTAAAAGCTGTCTGGGTCTTCTTGGAATTTTATTGATAACTTTTTTCCGGATGCGTGGAGAACGAAGCTTCTGCTGCGGAGGTAGAGAATAAAGTTTCTGCTGCAGACGAAATCAATACTTCTTTTTCACTTATCAACAGTGCTGAGACTCGAATTATGTCTGTAAGACAGGACATAGAGTCGGGCACCTATACTAATGCAAAAATGAATCTGAATGCCTCAGAGATTGATTTTGAGGAAGCCTTAAAGATTCTCAATAATGCCTCTTCGGATTATGAGGAGGAAATTCAGTACATTGAGACGTATAAAACTCTAGCTGAAGGCGGTCTGGATAGGGTTCATTCTCTGGAGAGTCTGATTACAGCTATGGAACACTTAGATAAATCCATGGCATATGCATCTTCAAAAGAATTCAACCTGAGCAGAAAAGAACTTGATTTAGTGAATGAAGCTTTAAACGAGTCTGCTGCTTCATCAATCTCGGCAAAAGAAAAAGTCTTTACGATCGATCCAGAGTCAGTACCGATAGAGCAAAAGAGTTCTATTATTCTGTTGAGAAAAGATCTGGAAGCCAGCGAAACTATGCACAGCGAATTAAGAAAGATGATGAGCGGAATATACCCATATATGGACGGGCTTGAGTATTTTTCAAATGGACTAGAATATGCTGAGGCTGAGAAATGGAATAAAGCTGCTAACGAATTTGGGAAAGATTCCGATCAGTTTTCAGAATCTCATGCTATTTTGGAGAAACTGAAAGATTCGGAGTATTCAGAAGTTTCCATGGGAGCCATCGAAATATGTGGAGTTTTGACACAGCTTGAAGAAGACTTACCACACCTTGAAGCCGGTTGCAGGTATATGGAAAAAGACCGTTATTCTCAGGCTGAAAAAGAGTTTGATAAAATTCCTAGCTTTTGAGCAAACAGTTAAAACAAAGTCATAAATAAAGGATGAGATAAAAGTAGTAACAGAATATTTTTTTCAGTTTTCTTTTATCTCATTACCTTCCTGTTATTTTCACTGTTTTTACTTTTCTTTCAAATACTCATCAATTGCCTTTGCCGCCTTTTTGCCTGCGCCCATCGCACTGATCACGGTTGCCGCGCCTGTTACAACATCTCCGCCGGCAAAGACCCCGCACTTGGAGGTTGCTCCGGTCTCTTCGTCGGCAACGACAGTTCCTTTTTTGTTCTGCTCAAGTCCTTCCGAGCCTTTGAAAATTATCGGGTTTGGAGAGGTGCCTATCGCAATAACCACAACGTCTGCCGGCACAACGAATTCCGAGCCTTCTACAGGGACAGGGCTTCTCCTTCCTGACTTATCTGGCTCACCAAGCTCCATTTTTATGCACTCGACGCCTGTAACGTTGAACTTCTCGTCACCAAGGATGCGGACAGGGTTTGTAAGAAGTCTGAAGGTGATGCCTTCTTCTTTGGCGTGCTCGATCTCTTCACGGCGGGCTGGCATCTCGTCTTCTCCGCGGCGGTAGACTATGCTCACTTCATCGGCGCCCAGGCGGAGAGCAGAGCGGGCAGAATCCATTGCCACATTTCCGCCACCTACCACCACAACATGCTTTCCCTGCCTGACCTTTGTATCATATTCAGGGTCATAGGCTTTCATGAGGTTCACGCGGGTAAGAAATTCGTTTGCGGAATATACACCGTTTAAGTTTTCGCCTTCAATTCCCATGAAATTGGGAAGCCCTGCGCCGGTGCCGAGGAAAACGGCATCGAACTCATCGCAGAGTTCGTCCAGGGTCTTGATCCTGCCTATGATATAATTGGGCTTGACCTCAACACCGAGTTTTTTGATGTACTCCACTTCCTGCCGAACGATTTCTTTTGGCAGCCTGAACTCGGGGATGCCGTAACTCAGAACTCCTCCTGCTTTATGCAGAGACTCAAAGATTGTCACTTTGTGCCCGAGTTTTGCCAGGTCTGCTGCGGCAGTAAGCCCTGCAGGACCGGACCCCACAACTGCTACTTTCTTGCCTGTGGGAGGCATGACCTCAGGAGACTTTACGCCTTTTTCGCGCTCGTAGTCTGCGCAGAAACGCTCAAGCCTCCCTATTGCAACAGGCTGTCCTTTCTTTCCGAGTACGCAGAGGGCTTCACACTGTGTCTCCTGGGGGCAGACGCGACCGCAGATTGCAGGAAGGGCGTTTGTGGCTTTGATTTTCTCGATAGCTCCTTCAAAGTTCTCCTCACAGACCAGTTTAATAAAGCCCGGGATATCAACATTCACAGGGCAGCCTTCAACACATTTTGGGTCTTTGCAGGAAAGGCATCTGGAAGCTTCGGCAAGGGCATCTTCTTTTGTGTAGCCGAGGGCTACTTCATTGAAGTTCTTTCTGCGCTCCTCTGCAGGCTGCTCTGGCATAGGGGTTCTTTCTTTCTTTGCTTTTCCCGGTTTTTCTCCGTGTAATTCTTGCATTTTTCATCCCCTCCTTCTCAGTGCAGTCCGCACCTGCACTCCTCTTCGTACTTTTCCACAGCTTTTGCTTCTTCGCCGCGGTACATTGCAAGCCTGTTCATAAGCTGGACGAAATCGACTTTTCTCGCATCAAACTCAGGGCCGTCAACGCAGGTAAACTTCGTTTCTCCACCGACAGTAACCCTGCAGCCTCCGCACATCCCTGTTCCGTCCACCATTATGGAATTCAGGCTGACAAGAATTTCCACGTCATAGGGGGAAGCAACCCCTGCCCCTACCTTCATCATAATCGGGGGACCTATGATTACAACTCTTGCAACCTTCTCGCCGCTGTCCAGAATCTTTTTCATAATATCTGTCACAAATCCGTGGTGCCCTTTTGACCCGTCATCGGTTGCTATGTACAGTTCGGAACTGGCTTTTTTCATCTCTTCTTCAAGGATCAGGAGATCTTTATTTCGGGCTCCGATAATTGAAATTACCCTGTTGCCCGCATTTACATAAGCCTTTGCCTGAGGGTAAATAGGGGCAACACCTACTCCTCCTCCTACAAGAATCACAGTACCGAGCTTTCTAACATCAGCAGGAGTTCCCAGGGGTCCGACAAAATCTTCAAGGGAATCGCCTGCAGAAAGCTTTGCAAGCTGCTTTGTGGTTTTGCCCATTTCTTGAAAAATTACAGTAACCGTGCCTGTCTCTCTCTCAAAATCAGCAATTGTAAGAGGAACTCTTTCCCCCCTTTCATCAATCCTGAGGATTATGAACTGTCCGGCTTTTGCAGCCTTTGCCACATCAGGAGCAACTATTACCATTTTATGCACCGATGGAGCAATTTCTTCCTTTTCCAGTATTCTATATGCCATAAGATCACATTTTCCTGAGTAAAAGCATATCTTCTGAACAAATGATAGGGTAAATTTAAATGTAACTGAGCTTTGTGAAAATTTTTGTCCCTTTACCTTTCCGCGTGGACGTTCTCCTTATACTGATTAATGGGATATATATTCTCCCAGATGGTTTCAATTATTCTGCCTGTATTGCATTATCTTTCTGGTTAACTTAAAAATGCCTGCTTTTTTGACTTTATGTCCGAAAACGAGCAGGATTTTTTCTGATTTCCTGTCCTTTCTACAAAAATTTAATAAATCTGGTGGGTATAATAAAATTAGGGGCAAATTTCCCATATCCTTTTTAGCCGGGAATAGTAGAAAGGAGGGATGAAAGAAAAGAGAACGCAGGGGCATGAAATAGAACCATACGGTTCAAAGGCAAATCAAGATATTCTACTCAAGAGACTGTTTGCTCGCCGTGAAGGGATCTGATAATCTGTCTTAAAATCCCATAAATTAAGGATTGTTGAAAATATAATCCTGCAAGGCCTGAAAATTGGGAGTCCTTCAAAGGTTAACCGGATCCTGGAATGTTGGATTAAAACCTGATGTATATGCATAATATTTTTTGAAGTTAAGCTGATTAGGGGAGTTGAAGATATGCCAGAACACAAGAAAAAGCCTCTTGTAAGTTGCGATAAGTATGATGAGGAAGAGAAAAAGGAGCTTCTTAAGGAAGAAGTGAAAAGCGTTGAAGAAGCTAAAGTTGAGCCAATACACCCCTCTGAACAGAGAGGGGGAAAAAAGAAAGGTCTTCTTGACACGTGCAAGTAAACAGTTGTTTCTTACTTTTTAATTTTTTTGTTTTTTCCTTTGGCATGAAAGTGCTCTAAAGTACTTTCATTCTTTGGGCATGTTATTCGAAGAATATGAGGTGCGTTTTTTGAGCATGTTATTCGAAGAATATCATGAGCGTTTTTTAACATATGCTTTTTAACATATGCTTTTTATTTCATAAGCATCGGGAAAAGCTTATTTAACGGCTTCTTTATATATTGCTTGAAAATCATGTTTTAAGGTTCCAGTATCTGATTTATTATGTTTGGTCCAGAAATTATCTCAAAAACTTTGCTACTTCAGAAAAATCTATTTATTAATAGAGAGTGGCGTATACATACGTTAGATGGATTTTATCAATACTTAAAGGAGATGACAGGATTAAGTCGATAATTCTTGCCGGCGGCTCGGGAACAAGACTCTGGCCTCTCAGCCGGGAAATGTATCCCAAACAATTTTTAAAATTCGGTGCCACTTCACTTTTTCAGGAGACGGTGCTTCGATGTCTTGAGATTTCAGGTATTTCAGAGATTTTTGTTGTAACAAACGAAGCCCAGAAATTTTTCGTGATAGGGCAGATCAAAGAGATTGGATACTCCCTCCCTCCTGAAAATGTTCTGATTGAGCCTGAAGGCAAGAACACCCTTCCTGCAATTTTCTTTGGGATGAAAGAAATTGAAAAAAAATTCGGGAATTCTGTTGTAGGAGTGTTCTCCTCAGACCATGTACTTGATAAAACTGCAATGGAAACGATTTCTTCAGCTGAAAAGCTGGCTTCGGATTATCTGGTCACCTTCGGTGTAGTCCCTACGTTCCCTCACACGGGATACGGCTATATTAAAGCCGCAGAAGCCTGCGGGCCTGGTTACAGGGTATCGGAATTCAGAGAAAAGCCTGATTTTGAAACCGCACAGAAATACATGGAAGAGGGCTGCCTCTGGAACAGCGGAATGTTCCTCTTTGAGACCCGGCTCTTTTTTGAAGAAGTAAAAAAACATGCTCCTTCGGTTTATGACTGCTTTGAGAAAGGTAGAGATATTAACGAAATTTATGATTGTGTGGATAACGTCTCCATTGACTACGGCATAATGGAGAAATCCGATAAAGTTGCGGTTGTAAGGCTCGACCAGAAATGGAGTGACCTTGGAAACTTTGCTGCAATTTATGACGAACTGGAAAAAGATTCTGTAGGAAATGTAATCCATGAATGTGACCCTGTGCTTCTTAACTCAGATGGGAATCTGGTATATTCTAAATGCGGTAAAATTGTTTCCCTGATTGATGTTAAGGACATGGTTGTCGTTGACACCAGCGATGCCCTGTTAATCTGTCCCAAATCCAGCAGCCAGAAAGTAAAAGAAATAGTCACCGAGCTGAAAGGCAGAAAAGATGAACGGGCTTTTGTCGGGCAAACAGTCTACAGGCCCTGGGGTTCATATACTCTGCTTGACGCATCTCCAGGGCACAAAATTAAGAATATCACTGTACTCTCGGACCATAAGCTGAGCCTTCAATTACATTACCACAGGAGTGAGCACTGGGTTGTTGTAAAAGGCATGGCATGCGTGGAGGTTGACGGAAGGCAGTTCTTCCTCAGGCCAGGAGAAAGCACGTTCATCAGAGCCGGACAAAAACACAGGCTGTCTAATCCCGGAAAAGTCCCTCTTGAGATTATTGAGGTGCAGTTAGGAGAGCTTGTGGATGAAGAGGACATTGTCAGGTTTGATGATGTATATGGCAGAAAATGAGGAAAAAGGATGAAAATAATAAATACTGAAATAAACGACCTCTTCATTATCGAACCTGATGTCTTTGGAGACGAGAGGGGCTACTTTTTTGAGAGCTACAATAAAATGAAACTGGATCCTCTTATCGGAAGTGAATACACTTTTGTCCAGGACAATGAGTCAAAGTCCTCTTATGGAGTTATCCGCGGGCTGCACTATCAGCTGGCTCCTTTCAGTCAGACGAAACTTGTCAGGGTCCTCCAGGGAAAGGTATATGACGTTGCCGTGGATTTAAGGAAAAGTTCCCCTACTTTTGGCAAATGGGTCGGGGTTGAACTTTCAGGCGAAAACAAGAGGCAGTTTCTTATTCCGAAAGGTTTTGCCCACGGTTTCTCTGTACTGAGTGAAACAGCAGTTTTTGCATACAAGTGTGATGAATACTACCATCCTGAAGCTGAAGCAGGAATTATTTACAATGATCCTTCATTGAATATCAACTGGAAAGTAAAGGATGCCGACATAAAAGTGTCTTCTAAAGATCTGCTGCTCCCAAAATTTGAAAATGCAAGGATGAATTTTTAATGCACAAATCTTTATGTTTTAATACAGTTTATGTATTATCGTAATGTATTTTTTGCAGAGGTGACTTATTTGAAACTGCTGGTAACAGGAGGCTGCGGATTCATAGGCAGCAATTTCATCCGTTATATGCTGGAAAAATACCCGCATTATAAGATTATAAATCTTGACAAACTGACTTACGCCGGGAATCCAGCAAACCTCAAAGATATAGAGAATAACCCGAACTACTCTTTTGTCAAAGGCGACATCTGTGATCCTGTCATCGTAAATGAAGTAATGAAAAAAGTGGATCATGTAGTTCATTTCGCAGCCGAGAGCCATGTTGACCGCTCAATTGAAGACGGGTCGGTTTTTGTAAGGACAAATGTGCTCGGTACAAACACTCTTCTCCAGAGTGCTCTTGCAAACAACATCAAGAAATTCATTCATGTTTCAACTGATGAGGTATACGGCAGTATAAAAGAGGGATCTTTTACTGAAAACGATAAACTGAATCCTTCAAGCCCTTATTCTTCAAGCAAGGCAGGTTCGGATCTCCTTGCAATGTCTTATTACACAACCTACGGACTGCCTGTCTGCATTACGAGATGTACTAATAACTTTGGTCCTTACCAGTATCCTGAAAAACTGATTCCTTTTTTCATCAGCAGGTTAATGGAAGGAAAGAAAGTTCCAGTATACGGCACAGGCCTGAACATCCGGGACTGGATCTATGTTGAAGACCACTGCTCTGCAGTAGATTTTGTCCTTCACAACGGAATTAATGGAGAAATCTATAATATCGATGGAGGTAACGAGCTTACAAACCTCGAGATTACTCATCGGCTCCTGAAAATGCTTGGCAAAGACGAATCCTCAATCGAGTACGTTCAGGACAGAAAAGGTCATGACTTCCGCTATTCCCTTGACGGCAGCAAACTGGAGAAGATGGGCTGGAAACCGAAGTATGATTTTGACACCGCTCTTGAGCAGACAGTTAAATGGTATGTTGAAAACCGGTGGTGGTGGGAGCCATTAAAACACTGATTATCGGTTCTGGCGGGATGCTCGGGACTGACCTCTGCAAAGTGTTTCCTGATGCTGTTAAACTGGCTCACAGAGAGCTTGATATAACAAATAGAGAACAGGTTCTGGAGTCTATTCAAAGGATAAAACCAGATATTGTGATTAATGCAGCTGCTTATACCGATGTGGATGGATGTGAAGACAACCGGGATCTGGCATTTCAGGTTAACGGGTACGGTCCCGGATATATTGCCGAAGCCTGCAGTAAAATAGGGGCAACACTTGTTCACTTCAGTACCGATTACGTATTCGACGGGTCAAGAAATGAGTACATTGAGTCTGATACTCCAGATCCTATTAACGTATATGGCAAGTCGAAACTTCTTGGAGAACAGAAGATTGCAGAGAATACTGCGGACTACAGGATCATCAGGATTTCCTGGCTTTTTGGCATCCACGGAAGAAATTTCGTGGAGACAATGTTGAAATTATCTTCTCAGATGGATAAAGTTAAGGTAGTAAACGACCAGTTTGGGAAACCCACCTATACAGTGGACCTTGCAAATAAGATTAAGGATATTATTGAACTTGAAACAGGAATATATCATTTAACAAATGATGGTGTATGCTCCTGGTATGAGTTTGCATCTGCTGTTATAGATAACGCTGTTCCATGTACAAGTGAGGAATTTCCACGGAAAGCAAAACGCCCAAAATACTCAGTCCTTGTAAACACTAAAACTGAGCCCATGAGACACTGGAAAGAAGCACTAAAAGCTTATATGAAGGAGAGAAACAAATGAAAGGCGTAATACTCGCAGGCGGAACGGGCAGCAGACTCTATCCCCTGACCAAGGTTACAAATAAACATCTTTTGCCAGTTTATGATAAGCCGATGATATTCTATCCCATCCAGACTCTTGTCGATGCAGGGATTAAAGAGATCATGATCGTATCCGGCAGAGGACATGCAGGGCATTTTCTCGAGCTCCTGGGGTCGGGTGCAGATCTTGGAGTTAAGTTTACTTATGAGATTCAGGAAGAAGCTGGGGGAATTGCACAGGCACTGGGGCTTGCTGAAAATTTTGCTGATGATGAGGATGTGGCTGTAATTCTTGGGGACAATATTTTTCAGGATAATATTAAAGCGGATGTCGAAAACTTTAAAGGCGGTGCCAAAATTTTCTTGAAAAAAGTCCCGGATGCCCACAGGTTCGGAGTTGCGGAGCTGAATGGTGATAAAGTGATCGGAATCGAAGAAAAACCGAGGGAGCCTAAAAGCAGTTTTGCAGTTACAGGTCTTTATATCTATAGCAATAATGTATTTAAGATCATTAAAACTCTCAAACCCTCTGCGCGAGGAGAACTTGAAATTACTGATGTCAACAATTATTTTGTTAACAATGGAACTATGGAGTACCGTATTCTTGATGGTTTCTGGAGTGATGCAGGAACCTTTGAAAGCTTATTGAGAGCGGGTGTACTGATCCAGAAACATAGTAAAAACAAAAATCTGGAGTAAAACTCATTGACTACAGTTAAAAAGATAGCCAGAAACAGTTTATTCTTACTTTTCGGTCAAGTAGTAAGTATAGTTTTTGGCTTTTTTTATTTTGTTTATATGGCTCGATATCTTGGGGCTGAAGATTTAGGAATATTGAGTTTTGCAATTTCTTTTGCCTCAATTCTTGGACTTATAGGAGACTTTGGATTAAGTTCGTTAATGATAAGAGAAGTCTCGCGCAGTCTGGCACAGGCGCCTAAGTATCTTGGAAGTATACTTCTTATAAAGATATTATTATCAATAGTTAACTTTGGAGCTGCTGCAGTTGCTATAAATATTCTTGGTTATTCCGAACCAACGATAAGAGTAGTATATATTATTACATTATACAGTATTGCGACAAATTTCACTTACGTATTTTACTCCATTTTTCAAGCTTTTGAGAGATTTGAGTTTCAATCTTTAGGGATTATCCTGAATAGTACACTTATGATAGTGGGTATTTTTTTTGCAGTCGAACAGAAACTTGATTTAGTTTATTTTGCATTCATTTATCTTGTTGTTAATGTAATTATTCTCGTGTATAGTTTTTTTATTTGTTTAGGGAAATTTACAGTTCCGGTTTTAAGAATCGATTGGATTTTCTGGAAGCAAATAATCTCAGAATCAGCTCCATTCTGGTTAAATTCGGTGTTTGTTCTAATTTATTTCAAAGTAGATATGGTAATGCTTTCTTTAATGAAGGGAGATAGTGTAGTTGGATGGTATGCGGCATCTTACAGGTTGATAGACGCTCTTGCTTTATTACCTGCAGTCCTTATGAGTACTATGTATCCTGTATTTTCCAAATTTTATGTTAGTTCCAGAGATTCTCTGGAATTTGCTTTCAAAAAGTCACTTAAGCTTTTGACAATAATTTCAATTCCAATTGGAATAGGCACTACAATTCTGGCAGAAAGAATCATTCTGCTTATATATGGTGTAGAATATTCTCATTCAGTTATTGCTTTGCAAATTTTAATCTGGGCAAGCGTATTGAGTTTCATTAATTATACACCTGCAACTTATTTTAATTCTGTAAATAGACAAAGGACTCTTATGATGTTTACTTTTGTAGGGGCGATTCTTAATATTATACTAAACGTTATCCTTATTTCTCGATTCAGCTACAGTGGAGCGGCTGTTGCAACAGTCTCTACAGAGCTTGTTGTGGGCTTGCTGATGGTCTCCAATATACACAAGATAGAAAAATTGTCCTCTTTATTAACGGATGTTATTTTTAAATCTTTAGTAGCGGGTGCTATTATGGCAGTATTTTTGTTGTTTTTCTATAATTATACCTTGATACTGCTAATTTTTTTTGCGGCAATTGTATACTTCATTTCTCTGTATATTGTAAATGGTTTTGATGAAGATGATATACATTTATTTATGCAGATATTGAGACGGTAAAAAGATTCATCCACTTTTTCATTTTTTATTCTGTTTGAAATTGAGTGGAGTACTATCTTTAATTCTTATCAAGGATATAGGGTAAAAATAGCTGTATATGGAGAATAAATTTGTTGATTTCTATAGCTTTATGCACATATAATGGTGCTCAATATTTACAGGAACAGCTTGATAGCATTGCTAATCAAACGCGTCTTCCAGATGAACTTGTTATTTGTGATGATCGATCTCAGGATAATACCTTCGAAATCATTAGCAATTTTTCCTCAAAAGCTCCGTTTCCGGTACTTGTAAGTCTTAATGAAAAAAATCTTGGTTCTACAAAAAATTTTGAAAAAGCTATTGGGTTATGTAGTGGCGATATTATTTTTTTATCTGACCAAGATGATGTATGGGAGCCATTAAAATTGGAGTATATAGAAAAAGTGTTTTCAACTTCTTCTAATGTAGGTGCAGTTTTTACAGATGCAGAAGTAGTTGATGAAAACTTAAAACCATTAGGATATAGACTGTGGCAATCCATTGGATTTAATGAAAAAAAGCAAAACCACTTTATTCAAGGTAAATTCATAGAAGTATTGCTTAAACGTAATTTTATAACTGGTTCAACAATGGCGTTTCGTTCGGAATTTAAAGAACTATTTTTTCCTATTCCTGATATTTGGGTTCATGATGGGTGGATAGCACTATTAATTGCTTTTACTTCAGATTTGTACCTTATCTCCAAGCCTCTCATTAAATATCGTCAGCACAGTATGCAGCAGGTAGGAGCTGGTGATGAGCCTTTAAATTTACGTGAAAAGGTATCTAAAAAAATAGATCAATTGGTAAACTTGGATACCAACTATTATGGTTTTAAATCTGACTGTACCAGGTATATGTTAGCTTATGAACATTTAGTTAATTCTCATTCATTCTCAATAAAAAAAGACAAACTCCAGCTTCTTAAGTCTCGAGCAACTCATTTTTGTATACGTTCTAATTTCCCTGTTAATAAAGCAAAACGAATTCCAATTATTATAAAAGAATTATTTAATATGAATTATCACTGCTATTCTAATGGTATTTCTAGTGCCGTTGGGGATTTACTTCGCAGTAATACGAAAGCTAGGTAAATGTGCAGTGTGAGAAACTCTATTGGAGTTAACAAACAATTATTTAATTAACTGGTGAAAAAGTCTATGAAAATTGCTTTTCTTACTATAAGAATAACAAAACATGATGCAATAAGCAATTATGCCATTGATATGCTTGAAAGGCTTTCGGAAAGGCATCATGTTGATCTCTATACTTTTATAACTCAAACAGAAATACCTTCTAAAGTTGGCCAATACAATTATACTCACATAAAAGATCACAACATTAAATCTGTCCTTCTTGCCATGACAAAAATTTATCCACTGGCTCAAAAGTTAGGAAAATATGACTTATTGATTTTATACAGCCCCGATATACCTGTTTTGTTCAGCGCTCACCTCGCCAGATTTTTTAATCCCGATTTGAAACTGATATGGGATTTTCAGGGTATAACTCCAGTACGTTATATGTACTTTAAAGATAAGGTATTGACCTTTGCCAGACGTTTTGTAAGCCTCAAATCAATGAAAACAAGTGATCTTATTCTGGTCAGAAGCGAATCTGTGAAAAACGAAATCAAGCCCTATATAAAAGGGAGGAAAAGCCCTGATATACAGGTGACCCCATTAGGAATACATCTTGATCGTTTTAAAAATATAGATGCCGAAGAAATCAGAAAAAAGCATAACCTGTACGGTCGTTTTGTTTTATTATATGTAGGCCGCCTGGTTCCTTCAAAGCAGGTTGATTTCCTGATTAAAGCCCTGCCCAGCCTCAGTGAAGATTTTATATTGGTTATTGTGGGGGGCGGAATAGAAAAAGAAAACCTGGAAAACCTGGCAGTTTCTTTAAATGTCAGGGACCGGGTAATTTTTGCCGGAAGAGTCTCGGATGAGGACCTGCCAAAATATTACGCTTCTTCAAATGCATTTGTTACGGCCAGTTTACACGAAGGTTTTTGCGTACCAATTGTCGAGTCTCTTGCAAGCGGTAAACTGGCTGTTGTCCCTGACAGGACTTCAATGCCGGAGGTTGTTGCGAACGGCGGGCTTGTTTATGACGGTTCTATGGAAGATTTCCTGTCTAAGTTAGAAAGTTTAAAAGATCAGGCGGTTCTTGACAAAATAAATATAAATGTAAGTCAAATAATTAAAAAATATGATGTCTTAAAAGTGTCCGAAGCATATCTGAAGACCATAGAAAAAGCCATGGGTGAATAACAATGACTGATTTTCCCTGCGTTTCTTTTGTCATTTTAACTTTAAATAACCGCAAAACTATTAGAAATTGTATTGAGTCGATTATTTCGCAAAAATATCCTTCTTTTGAGGTTCTTGTTATTGATGGCGGGTCAAATGACGGGACACAGGAAATTGTTAATGAATACAATAATTTAAACGTGCACCTGCACGAATACCCGGGATCTGGCATTGGAAAATCGAGACAGATAGGGGTTGATATCTCTGCCGGGGAGATCTGTGCATTTATAGATTCCGACTGTGAACTCCCTGACTGTCACTGGACTTCAAAAATGGTCGAGCCCTTTCTCAAATCTGAAAAGGTAGGCGGGACATGGACTCTTGGTACCTATAAAAAGGAGTATCCAGGTATAGCCCGTTATTCGATACTGCAACATCCATATCGCTTTAAAAAAATTCCTGAATTTGTTAATGCTGATAATTACATTGAAATTGGCACCGGTCATACACTTCTGAAACGAAGTGCAATTCTTAAGGCAGGAGGTTTTCCTGACCTCAAATCTAAAGAGGACGTTGACATGACCTGCAGGATAGTAAAAGCCGGCTACACATTTGTTCATGTTCAAAACTGTGAAGTATATCACTTGCATGCAACTACTTTTCGCGGTTATATGAAGAAATATGAGAGGGACATAAACGAAAGTTTGAATGAAAAAAACGACAGTAATAGGGAAAGTTGCGGTAATGGTGGAGGAGGAAGAGGTGCAATTCCGTTTTTTTTATCAAACGCGTTCATATATCCTGTTTTCTTATCTCTCTATGGCATCATAAAGGATAGGGATCTTGCATGGCTGTGGCACCCCATTGTATGTTCTGCAAAGCTTGTTATTGTGGCCAGATCATTTTTGAAGATTAGCTTATAAAAAGCGGTAAAAAAACCTGAAGCTTAGTAGGTAATTATGTTATCCGTGATCCTTTTAAATTACAATCAGCCGGATATGACGATTGACTGCATAGAGTATCTCCTGAAAAACAAAACTAACTATGAAGACTTTGAGATTATTGTCGTCGATAATGGTTCTAAAGATGATTCTGTCGCAAAACTTGAAGAATTTACAGGTAAGTACAATCTGCGTTTCGTAAATAATAAAGAAAATCTTGGTTTTGCTGAGGGAAACAATGCAGGGATACGTGTAGCTAGGGGAGAATGGATATTATTATTGAATAACGATACTGTATTCAAAGAAGATTTTATTCTGAAAATGGCTGAGGCTGCAGTGGATAATTCTGATGCTGCGGCCATAGGCCCTAAAATTTATTATTATGATGTCCCTTCTAAAGTTTGGTATAATGGGGGAAAAATCACAAAATATTATAATTTTGTAGACGACTTTTCAGGTGAGAACGGACATTATAAGCAGGTCGAGTGGATAACCGGATGTGCTCTGATGATCAACAAAAAAGCACTCGAAAAAGTAGGCCTTCTGGATAAGGATTTTTTTATGTATAACGAAGATGTTGACTGGTGCATAAGGGCTGGAAAAGCCGGATTTAATCTTATTTACACTCCACATGCTGAACTCTGGCATATTGGTTCTAAAACGACATCTGAAAGTTTTAAAAAGTCGTTTCAAATTTATTATGGATATCGGAATAAACTGTTTATTATTAATAAAAATACAAGCGGTCTTGAATACCTTTATCTCATATTTATTATTCTTTCTGGAGCCGGTTTAAGGATTTTTGACTCAATTGCACGGGGAAATTTTGACTCTGCCAAGGGGTACTGGTTTGCAATGATTGATGGACTAAGATATAAGCCAGAAAAACGGTTTTTACGATAAATAGAGATAAGACGAATAAATGTTAAGTAAAAAAATATGTTAAGTAAAAGACGAAAGTTGTGCTAATTACTCCAACTTTTACTAAAACTATTTATTGTACTCATTTTCAATTTTTCCCGTTACGTAATCCCAGTCAAAAACGGTAAGATTTTTCTTATCAAATCCATTATTTTGTTTCATGTCTTTTAGCTTAATTACTGACTTAATTACCTTTTCTTTAGTAATTGGCTCATCAATTCCCAGGCACTGGATCCCATCAACAAACTCATCAAGTGCGCTCCCCTTCGCAACCACACAGGGAGTCCCTGAAGCCAGTGCTTCTGCAGCTGTAATTCCATATGATTCGTGGGAAGAAAGCATTAAAAATATGTCCGCGTCTGCGTAACAATCAAGGAGTTCTTCTCTTGAGAGGTTCTTCAGCCACTCTATTCTGTCTCCCACTCCAAGTTTCTCTGTTATATTGTGAAGTTCGTTTTCATAAGGCCCTTTCCCTACAATCCTCAGCTTAAAATCCTGAAGTTCAGGCAAACTTTGAATAATGTATTGAACTCCTTTATATTCTTCCAAACGCCCTACATAGAGAAGCATCTTTTCTTTATTTTCATTTTTGCGGCGTTTCAGGCTTTTAAATTCTGAGAGATTAAGCCCGTTAGGAATTTTTATAATCTTTCCAGCAACATTGAAATCAGACTCTACCAGCCTTTTTTCATATTCGGATATACATATAACAGTATCTGCACGGGAAAATATCATTTTTCCTAAGAATTTATAGGGCTTATGGAGCAGATTTCTGAATGGAGTATGTCCCCCACGATGGTAATAAGGAGAAAACACAAACTTTTTTTTGCGTTCGCTCAGGGCTGCAAAAAGAGCCGGAAGCGCATGATAACTATGAGCATGGATTACATCATATTTATGACTCTTCAGATAGCTGTATATTTGAGGAGCAAAATAATACGCACTTCCAGGGGCAAATGATTTGAATCTTGTAACCTTCACCCCGTTTACTAAGTCCTCTTTTTTCAGTTTACCGCTGGGGTCCGTAGTTATTACTTCTACATCATGGCCTTTTGAAACCAGTCTTTCGCTAATTTCTTTGACATCGGTTTCAACTCCCCCAATATCTGGGTAATACCTGGGGCAAACCTGTGCGATCTTCAATCGGGAAACCTCTCTTTATGAAGTAATGCATTAGCTTAATATAAAGATAATGTGATAGTTAGGATAGATGGCATCCCGTAGAAGTATTTGCATAGCCGGACCTTCCAAGCGTTTTTTAAGTGGGATCAGTTATTATACTATCCGTCTGGCAAATGCCATGGCTGTGGAAAAAAACGTTTCGGTGATTTGCTTTAGACAGCTCTTGCCAACCTTTCTTTTCCCCGGAAAATCCCATGTCGGAAAAGACATCTCAGACCTTAACTTTTCGTCTGAAGTCCCTGTTTTTGATGGAATGGACTATAACAACCCTCTCACATGGGTTAGAGCATACAGTTTTATTAAAAAACAGAAGCCTGATGTTGTAATTTTACAGTGGTGGACATCCTCGATTGCCCATATGCAGCTCCTGCTGAAGATATTTTCAGGTCTGTTGCATAAACCCAAAATTATAATAGAATTTCATGAAGTCGTGGACCCTTTTGAAGAATCCATACTTCCTATCCGTTTATATTCAAAAATAATGGGCAAGCTGCTTCGCAAAAATCTTGATGCATACATTACCCATTCCGAATCCGATAAACAACTTGTTGCAGAAAGATATGCAATTTCCCCTGATAAAATCCATGTAATCCCGCACGGGCTTTATGACCAGTATGGAAAATTGCTTGACATAAAAGAAGCAAGAAAGAATCTCTCGATAAATGATGAATTTGTTATTCTCTCTTTTGGTTTAATCAGGAAATACAAAGGGATTCCCTATCTAATCAGGGCTTTTGAACAGCTCCCTTCAGAGATTCTTGAAAAAAGCAGGCTGCTGATTGTTGGGGAAATCTGGGAAGACCGAAAAGAACTGCTCGACCAGATTAATGCTTCTCCAGCACATGATAAAATTACGCTTATAGATGAGTACGTTCCTGACGACAGGGTAAGTCTTTATTTCAGCGCTGCAGACGTGGTGGTCCTGCCCTACCTGAGGGCTTCGCAGAGTGGGATTGCCCATATTGCCATGTCTTTTGGAAAACCTGTTGTAGTCTCCGAGGTAGGCGGTTTAAAAGAATCAATGGCTGGATACGAAGGTACTTTTTTTGTTCCTCCAGGAGATATTGAATCCATCAGAGAAGCGATCCTGAGCTTTCTCGGAACGAGGAGGTATTATGAGGCTCCGGATCAAAAGTGGGATAAAATTATAAACCGTTACATCGAATTAATACAATCTATTTAATTTCTTTTTCTGTGGTTCTACATTTCTTCTGTAGTTCTACATTAATTCATGTATTTCCTGAAGGGATTATTATGAATTCTCAGGTCCGTCCTTTATCAACTTTAAAGTCTAAAATCAAGTCCAGCTTGCCTTATACTCTGGCAGTTGCGATAATATGTTTTGTGTCCCTCTGGATACGAATGCGCCCTTATGATTCTGTTTTTTTATCCAATGGGTTTGTAAAGTTCGCAAGCAATGACGCCTGGTACCACATGCGTACGTTAAATGTTCTTCTTGAAAACTACCCTAACAGGATGTTTTTCAACCCTATGACTAACTATCCCAATGGCAGTTACATCCATTTTGGTCCTCTTTATGACCAGATGATGGCTATAACATCTCTTATTTTAGGACTGGGTAGCCCGAGTCAGGATCTTGTTAATACTGTGGGAGCTTATTTCCCTGCAGTGCTGGGAGCTCTTACTGTCATTCCTGTTTACTATATAGGAAAATATCTGGGAGGGCATAAAACCGGAATACTGGCTGCAATCTTAATCTCTTTTGCTCCGGGGCAGTTTTTACATCGCTCACTGCTTGGTGTTACAGATCATCACGTTGCTGAGTCCCTTTTCAGCACTTTCTTCATGATGTTTTTCATGCTGGCAATAATTACTGCAAAACAAAAAGGACTGAATTTTAATCATGTTACCGCTAAAAACTTCACTGTCATTAAAGAGCCGCTTATCTATTCCATTATTGCCGGTGTCATGTATTCTGCGTATCAGCTTTCGTGGCCGGGAGCTCCCCTGTTCTTACTGGTTGCTATGGTTTATTCTGTGGTGCAGTATGTCCTTGATAACTTCCATGGCGAGTCAGGCGATTACCTCGGGTTTACGGGTATAACCACATTCCTGGTAAGTGTAATTCTCATACTTCCTTTTATTCATCCTGACATGGGTTTTTCAATGTATTACTATACATGGTTCCATGTTGTAACCGCTATTGTAGCAATGGCAGGTTTTGGAATTATGAGCTTTATTCAAGGGGAGTTCAAAAAAAGAAATCTAAAAGCTTACTATTATCCTCTGACAATAATTGGAATCGGAATTCTTGGGCTCCTTGCAACAAAAATTGTTTCTCCATCTATTTATTCCCTTATTATAAACGCTCCCAATTCTGTGTTTGGAGTTCTGAAGGGCGGAGCAGCCACAATTGGTGAAGCTTCCTCTATGTTTTATTATGATGGTAGTTTCACTCTATCGAGAGCTACTGGATACTTCACATCTTCCGGATTTTTTGCTTCAATTCTTGGAATGATTGTCCTTCTGGCAGGTATATTCCGGAAAGCAAAACCCGAAAAAGTTCTGGTTCTTATCTGGAGTCTTTTAATGCTTTTTGCAATTTACGGCCAGAACCGCTTTGCATACTATTATTCTATAAATGTTTCAGTTCTCAGTGCTTATCTTGGAGGCCTGCTTCTTGAGAAAGTAAAATGGAGCCAGCTTGATGAAAAGTTTAAAGAAACTGTAAAGTCTCCTGCAGACCTTCCTGGTTTCTTGAAATTTGTCAGAATAGAGCAGGTTCTTGCAGTCCTGGCTATAGCAGCTGTTCTTGTCTACCCTGCATTTGGAGCTGCACTGGAGCAGTCAACTGCTTCAGGTGACCCGAACGAGCCCTGGATAGAAGCCTGCCTGTGGCTCAAATCCTATACCCCTGACCCTGGCATGGATTACAATGCCATTTATGAAGCTCCTGAAGACGGAGAGTCTTTCGATTACCCCGATTCTGCATACGGCGTTATGTCCCGGTGGGATTACGGTCATTATATAGAAACCCTCGGTCACCGTATGCCAAACGCCAATCCTTTCCAGGCTGGAATCGGAGGGCGTGGAAGTAGTATTAACGAAACAAACATGCCCGGTGCTGCACCCTTTCTCACAGCCCAATCCGAAGAAGAAGCAACATCAGTTCTTGAAGCTATCGATCCAGATCCGGATAAAGCCGGAGCCCGTTATGTTATTACTGATGAATTGATGGCTGTAAATAAGTTCTCGGCAATACCCGAATGGACTCTTGATACTGAAGGATATTATCAGCCTTACTGGACAGGTAGCGGTTACCAGTCCCTTCCTTCAACACGTTACTTTAACTCAATGATGATCAGGCTGCATCTTCTGGATGGAAATGGTTTGAAACAATACCGTCTTGTCCATGAGACCTGGGCATATCAGACTCAGGGAGAAGTGCTGTACAAACAGATCTATAATTTGCTTTACGGGAGCAATATCCCTGAAGTTGATACTGGCTATATCAAGATTTTTGAGTACGTTAAAGGTGCAAAAATCACAGGAACTGCATCTCCTGATGAAGCTGTCAACATAAACACGACTATTTTAACAGGTCAGGGAAGAACCTTTGATTATTCTCAGTCCACAACTTCGGACTCTGAAGGGAGGTATGAGTTTACTGTGCCTTACTCAACTGATGGTCCTATCTCAGGAGAAACCCAGTTTGATACTGCCCCGGCAGGTGCTTATGTTATAAGCTACGGAGATACGACTAAAGAAGTAAGAGTCAGTGAAGAAGCAGTACTGAACGGAGAAGAAGTAAAGGTCTGAAACAGTCTAAAGACCATAATTAATGATCTATTGAGCTTTTTATATTTTCTTTTTATATTTTTTTACTCAGGAGTTTTTTAAAGAGTTCCGTCTCCATTTTATAAAATATTCGTCTGCCTCTTTTGCTTGTCCGCTACTTTGATATACTATTAAAAAAGTTACTTTAGAGGTCTAGGGTTTCTCAAAGTGTAGCTGTGCATGCTGTGTATCTTTTAGAAAAAATGTTACTGTCTTTGAGAAGGCGGCTTAAAAAATGATGACCACTATAATCCACCATAAAGGAACCCTTTTTGTTCCTGTAATATCAGTGAATCCATCCAAGAAGCCATCTGAATCAGTCTTACGGCGAGAACATTGAAATTATGTCAAAAGTTAAACCATACATTACGTTTGAATTTTCGCTGGTTCTCTTCTCATACAACGTATATATTATCGGAAAATGTACACCTCCTGAAGGGGATTATTATGATTTCTCAGGATCATCCTGCAACAACGTTAAAATCTAAAATCAAGTCCAGCTTGCCTTATACTCTGGCAGTTGCGATAATAGGTTTTGTATCCCTCTGGATAAGAATGCGTACTTATGATTCTGTTTTCTTATCCAATGGGTTTGTAAGGTTTTTAACCAATGACGCCTGGTACCATATGCGGACGTTAAATGTTCTTCTTGAAAACTATCCTCACAGGATGTTTTTCAACCCTATGACCAACTATCCCAATGGCAGTTACATCCATTTTGGCCCTCTTTTTGATCAGATGATGGCCATAACATCTCTTATTTTAGGACTGGGCAGCCCGAGTCAGGATCTTGTTAATACTGTGGGAGCTTATTTCCCTGCAGTGCTGGGAGCTCTTACTGTCATCCCTGTTTACTATATTGGTAAGTATCTGGGAGGGCATAAAACCGGTATACTTGCTGCGATTCTGATCGCTTTTGCTCCGGGTCATTTTTTGCAGCGTTCGCTGCTTGGTTTTACTGATCACCATGTAGCAGAATCTTTGTTCAGCACTCTCTTCATAATGTTTTTCATGCTGGCAATAATTACTGCAAAAGAAAAAGGACTGAATTTTAATCATGTTGCCGCTAAAAACTTCACTGTCATTAAAGAGCCGCTTATCTATTCCATTATTGCCGGTGTCATGTATTCTGCGTATCAGCTTTCATGGCCAGGAGCTCCCCTGTTCTTACTGGTTGCTATGGTTTATGCTGTGGTGCAGTATGTTCTTGATAACTTCCATGGCGAGTCAGGTGATTACCTCGGGTTTACGGGTATAATCACATTCCTTGTAAGTGCAATTCTCATACTTCCTTTCATCCATCCTGACATGGGTTTTTCAATGTATTATTATACATGGTTCCATGTTGCCGCAGCTATCGGAGCAATGGCGGGATTTGCGGCTTTAAGTTTTGTTCAAAGGGAGTTTAAAAAAAGAAATTTAAAAAATTACTACTATCCAGTGACAATACTCGGGCTTGGAATACTGGCACTGCTTGCAACAAAAATTGTGTCTCCATCCATTTTTTCCCTTATTATAAACGCTCCTAATTCTGTTTTTGGAGTCCTGACGGGCGGAGCAGCCACAATTGGTGAAGTTTCCTCTATGTTTTATTATGATGGTAGTTTCACTCTATTGCGGGCGACCGGAAGCTTCACATCCTCCGGATTTTTTGCTTCAATTCTTGGAATGATTATTCTCCTGGTGGGCATATTCCGGAAAGCAAAACCCGCAGAAGTGCTGGTTCTTATCTGGAGTCTTTTAATGCTTTTTGCAATTTACGGCCAGAACCGCTTTGCATACTATTATTCTATAAATGTTTC
>NZ_DAOOUJ010000023.1:0-42716 GCF_035390745.1 Methanosarcina sp.
TAAGGATCATGGAGAGTGAAATGGTCCTGAGGGGAGGCTACTGGTTCCTGGAGATTTCAAAGTTCGAGAAAGAGAAAAAATAAGCCCAATTTTGGCTGTCTTCTTTTTCATTTCTGTTTTACTCTGGAGCTGGTCTTTTTTATAATACAGACTTTAACCAAAAAAATCTGTTCAAATTACTGAATAAACCGAAACTGAATACTCTAAAAAGTATCAACCCATTAAGTTCAAATTAATTGAAGTTTGTTTTTCAGAGTATTCTTATAGAGTTCTGTTTAATACTTTTAAAATATACCTTCCCCTACTTTTATAAAGTAAAAAAGCTCTCTTCCCTCAACAAGGAGCCATCCAATAATGATGATCGCAGGAATTGATGAAGCCGGAAAAGGTCCGGTAATCGGGCCCATGTGCATAGGTGGCGTAAAAATCGATGAATCCAGAGCCCATATATTCAAGGTGCTTGGGGTTGCTGATTCCAAGAAGCTGACGCCGAAAAAAAGGGAACAGCTTGCAGCCCAGATCAAAAAACATGCAGACGGCTATTTTGTTCTTGAGGTCAGCCCTTCTCAGATTGACGAACTCCGGAAAATAATGAGCATGAATGAGATCATGGTTGTCTGCTTTGCAAAAGTGCTCGAACAGCTGAAGCCGGATATCGTATATGCCGATGCCGCTGATGTGAAAGCCGAACGTTTTGCCGAAAACCTCCGCAGGCAGTATGCAAAGACCAGCCCCGACCATGCAAAGAAAATAGAGATAATCTCCATGCACCAGGCAGATGCAACCTTTCCTGTCGTCTCGGCAGCCTCGATTATCGCAAAGGTGCGCAGGGATGAGCTCATCGAAGAGCTCAAAAAGGAATGGCACATGGACTTTGGAAGCGGCTATCCCTCGGACCCCAAAACAAAAGAATTTCTGCTGAAATGGGGAAAAGAGCACAGCGGAGAATTCCCCGGAATAGTCAGGCAGTCCTGGCAGACTGTGGAAAACATACGGGAAGAACTGGAAAAAGCGAAAAAAGAGTGAAAAGAGTGAAGTCAGATTTTCTAAAACTTATTCTCAAGCCGGTCTACTTTTTAGCTTTTCCGAAAACTTTCCATTCTTTCATTTTCTTCTCTTATTCTTTAACAAAGGCTTCAAATTCTTTTTAAATTTTCTAAAAATATAGGAAGACTAATATCAGAGTATTCCAATATAAATAACTACATTCTTAAACTCAATTCTTAAAACCGTCATTTTTTAAACGCTTTAACTGGAAAGGGGTTTTAATATGTTCTCGTTAAATGAACAAAAAGCTATTGAACTCGGAGAATCTGGAGAAAAAGCAGTAAGAGAAAAAAACGAATACGATGCGCTTCAGTATATAGAGTACCTTCGTGAATTCGGCGAAGAGATCATTGAAGCAAAACTGGAGACGGACCTGAAAAGGGTTATAATCTCAATCCGGAACATAGGCAGCAAAGCTGTCCAGAAAAGAATTGATGCCGTTGCAACCAGTGCTGTTCAGGTCCTTAAAAGCCTTGTAGAACCTGCGCTTGAGAAAAACCTCTCGAGTGCGATGTGGTCCTTTTCAAAAGCTGTGCAGGAGATAGGCAAAGGAGCAACGCAGTTCAGGATGATCGAGCCTGCGCAGAATGCGGTGGATGCGCTTGAGATTATAGGGTCAGGCGCCGTTGCAAAGAGAATGGAAGTCGTAACCCTCTGGACTACCATGGCACTGGAAGAGATCAGCTACCTGGCAGACAGACAGCAGCTCGAAGACCTCAGCAGTATGGCAAAAACCGCAAGAGAACAGATAATAGAGGCATCGGAAGCGGAGAAATTCGTTACAAGGGATCAGATTGAAAAATATCCCAAACTTATTGCGCAGACCGTGGGCGAATTCTCCGAGCTTCAGAACCTCCAGCCCGCAGGTTATGCAGCAAGGCCCAATGAAGAATTTACGGAAGAAGAATTCTTCGAAGAAGAAGCAGAGGAAGAAGAAAGCAAAGGTAAAGAAGGAAAAACTTAAGCTGGAGCTGGAACAGAGAAACAATAATTGCCATTGGCTAACCAAAAAAATAGTTCATGGCTGTTTTAAACAGCCGTCTGTCTTTTTTTAAAGTTTCTTGAGATTTCCAGAAATCTTTCTATTATTTTTAACCCTTCCGGCGTAAGCACGGACTCAGGGTGGAACTGCAGGCCGTAGATCGGGTATTTTGCATGTTCGACTGCCATGATGGTTCCGTCTTCTGCCCGTGCAGTAACTTTTATTCCGGGAGCCGGCTCTCCAATCTCAAGAGAATGGTAGCGTCCTGCTTCAAACTGCTCTTTAAGTGTTGTGAAGAGAGCCGATTCTGTGTGATGGATCTTTGAACTTTTACCATGCACGGGTCCCACTTTGCATCTCCTGACAGGCCCGCCGAATGCCACATTGATAGCCTGGTGCCCCAGACATACTCCGAGAAGAGGGATTTCCCTGCCCATTTCCCTGATTATCTCAAGGCAGTTACCTATATCCTTCGGGTCAGAAGGATTTCCCGGGCCAGGAGAAATCACCAGCGCATCAGGTTTTATTTCCCTTAACTCTTCCAGAGTAACCGTGTTGGGAAGAACCACAGTATCTTTTTCGAAATATGATATGTAATCAACAAGATTCCATACAAAAGAATCTTTGTTATTTATGAAGACAATTTTCATCTGAAGATTCCCCCTGAAACCTTTTTTGCCTCAAATTTCTCCGCCTATAGCCGCAAGCATTGCTGCCATTTTCCTCTCTGTTTCCCTGAACTCATACGCAGGGTCTGAATCCGCAACAATCCCTGCTCCTGCCTGTACCGAAGCTTTTTTTCCCTTTATAAGCAGTGTCCTTATCACGATTGCAAAATCAGCGTCCCCGTTCCAGCTGTAGTATCCTACTCCTCCGCCGTAAATCCCCCTTGGAGCTGTTTCAAGTTCGGAAATAATCTCCATTGCCCGGATTTTAGGAGCTCCTGACAGGGTTCCTGCTGGAAAGATTGCCCTGAAGGCATCGAACTGGTCGCACTCGGGTCTGAGAGTCCCTGAAACCGTACTTTCTATGTGCTGGACATGAGAATACTTGAGGACTTTCATAAAACCTGAAACCTTTACAGAACCGCTTTCGCAGACCATGCGGACGTCATTTCTCCCAAGGTCAACAAGCATTACATGTTCTGCCCTTTCTTTTTCGTCACTGAGCATATGGGAAGCCAGAACCTCGTCTTCAGCTTCGGATTTTCCCCTCGGACATGTGCCTGCAATGGGATTTATCATAACAGTGCGTTTATGCACAGTCAGCAGGGTTTCAGGGCTTGCTCCAACTATTGCCAGGTCTCCGAACTCAAAAATATACATGTACGGGCTCGGGTTTATTGCCCTGAGCTGCATATAAAGCTCGAATGGAGACTGTTCAAGATCGAATTCGCATTTTCTGGAAAGGACAGCCTGGAAAATATCCCCTGCAAAGATGTGTTCTTTCGCCTCCAGCACCGACGTTTCAAATTCTGACTGGTCAGCGCTGCAGACCGGTACAGGTGAACCTGATCCTGTTGATCGTGGTTCTTTCATCCCTGGTACTTTTGGCTGGTTCAAAGCTGCTACTTTCAGATCTTCAAGCAGGGAAGCTTCCCTGACCGCTGAATAAAGTTTTTCTGCTTCTGAAAGGGCTTCTTCGTATATTTTTCCTGCATCCGATCCCGGGCTTACGAAAGGAGTGACCACGATATAGATCTCTTCAGTCAGGTGGTCAAAGACATAACTTTTCGAGACAAGCAGGTACTGAAGTTCGGGAATTTCAGATTCAAAGCCCTTCTCCGCCCCGAGCCAGCTGTCATAAATTGCATCATAAGCTGTATAACCAATAGCTCCTCCAAGGAAGGTTTGCCTGTCAAAGCGCTTTTCATTGAGGAATTCAATCCCGTTAGCCGGAGGGAAAACCAGGCGAAGGGCATCAAAAGAGTCTTTTCCTTTTGGAATTGAAACTGTGAATTTTCCGGGTATCTGCACTTCAGTTTTCTTTTCTTCAGTTTTCCTGTTTGCCTTCTCTCCATCTTCTGCTTCTCCTGTATCCGGTGTACAGGTTTCTTTTGCTCTTGAAACGATTTCTTCGAATAAAGCCGAAGCTTTCGGGTTCAGGAGTTCAAGGGAAAGTTTCCGGTCATTTATTGTCAGCAGGGCATCGGGGTCGTTTCCAACAAATGAATACCTGGCTTTGCTTGCCTGTTTTTCCACGGATTCGAGCAGGTAGGAGTAAGCTGAAGTTCCCGAATTTTTCAATGCCTGATAAAGCTCAAGGGGGGAACAGGCAGGGGAGTAAGCTAAATCAATTTTTGCAAGGAGCTGAACAAGTCCTGGTTTTTCGAGCCCCGAAACAAGTTTCTTAAATTCTTCTTCTCCAATGTCAAAGGAAAGCATTGGCACACCTCACTTCTTCAATAAAACTTCTAATTTTCACAGCATCTTTTTTTCCTGAAGTCTCCACCCCTGAAGCCGTATCAACAGCATAAGGAGAAACGGTTCTTATTGCTTCCTGCACGTTTTCCGGCTTTAGCCCGCCTGCAAGGATCAGGGGAAGTTCAGTTTCTTCCGCAATTCTCCGGCTCAGGTCCCAGTCGTGTATGCAGCCTGTACCGCCTGTTTTCCCGGCAATCCCCGAATCAAGAAGCACACTGTCAACAACTCCGCTTTCTTCCAGCTCGCGGACCTCATCAAGAAGGCGGTTCACAAGGCTCTGAATTTTGGAAGCTCCCAGTCCAGCAGGGACGGAAAGGGTTTTTATTATGGGGATGTCAGTTTTTTCCCTTATTATTCCAAGTTCGACAGGCGACAGGCTGGAATGGATCTGCACAATATCCGGCCTTACTTTCTCAATGAGTTCCAGCGCCCTTGAAGAGTTTTCAGGCATTATGACCATTACCGAATCAAGGCATTTCGGAACTTTTGCGACAAGGGCAGCGGCAACATTAGAATCAAGTTTTCTCGGGCTTTCCGGGATTTCGGTTATAAATCCAACTGCATCGGCTCCATAATGGGCAGCCAGTTCTATATCTTCAGGAGTACGCATCCCGCAGATCTTTATCCTGGTTTTTAATCCTGTTTTCATGCCTTTTCCCCGGAAGCCGGGCTTAATATGGGAGTCCTGGAGGATGATAAAGCTGATTTTCCCGAAACAGAGCCCTTTATATAATTATTTTCGCGAAATCCGCCGGTATAATTCCGGAACTGATTGAATTTGACCATAACCTTCCCGCTGTCTATGGCATCTTCTGCAATGGGGATTGCCTGCTTGATAGAGCCCACAATCCCGCTTACATAAAGGGCAGCGGCTGTATTCAGGATAATAAGATCCCTTTTAGGCCCTTTCTGCCCCTTAAAGATGCAGAGAAGGTCTCTGGCATTCTCTTTCGGGTTTCCTCCCTTTATGTCCCCGGGATTTGCCCGCAGCATGCCAAGGGATTCAGGTGTCAATGTATAGGTTGAAACCTTTCCGTTCTTTAACTCCGCAACAAAGGTTTCCCCGGTGTTTGTGATCTCATCCATCCCTTCCCCGTTCACAACAAGGGCATGTTCAGTCCCCAGTTCTGCAAGGGCATACGCAATAGGTTCGCAGAGGCTTTTATCAAAAACTCCCACAACCTGCCCTTTTGCTCCTGCCGGATTTGTCAGAGGACCAAGGATATTGAATACAGTCCTTACTCCGAGCTTTTTCCTGACCCCTGCGACTCTCTTCATTGCAGGATGGAAGACCGGAGCAAACATGAATCCTATGCCTATCTTTTCTATTGTTTTCCTGACCTGCTCAGGAGAAAGATCCACTTTAATTCCCAGGGCTTCAAGCACGTCAGAACTTCCTGTCATTGAAGTGGCTGCCCTGTTTCCGTGCTTGGCTACAGGGACACCGGCTGCCGCAGTCACAATTGCAGCTGCGGTTGAAACATTGATGGTATTGAGCCCGTCTCCTCCTGTCCCGCAGGTGTCAACGATCCTGAAAGGCGTGTTTGGCCGGATAGTATTGCCAGCTTTTTTCATGCCCCTCACAAAACCGACAATTTCCTGCGGCTTTTCCCCTTTTGCCTTTAAAGCGAGCAGAAATGCCCCAATCTCCTCGTCTTCTGCTGTGCTCAAAATCTCTCCAAGTGCAGCTTCGGCTTCCTCTGAACTCAGATCACAGCCTTCTTCAAGCTTTTTAATGTACGCCTTTATTTCCTGCATTTTCCTCTCTCCTTCTCTTTCCTTTGTCCCCTGTTTAATTGGCTTCAAGCATGCCGGATTTGAGTTCCCTTGCAAGAGCTTCCAGCCTTTCGTTTACGTCTTTTCCTTCTTCAATGATCCTGACAAAAGCCGAGCCTACAATTACACCGTCAGCTCCGGCTTTTCTGACTTCTGCAGCCTGTTTTCCGGTTGAGATCCCAAAACCCACGGCTTTGGGAATGCCGGTTTTTACCCTGACAAGCAGTTCTTTTGTTGAACCTGCAACGTCGTTTCTTGCTCCTGTAACCCCGAGCCTTGACACAAGATAGATGAAGCCGGAACCTCTCTGCAGGATTTTCCTTATCCTTGCATCGGTTGTTGTGGGTGCGACCAGAAAGATCAGGTCAAGCCCGTGGGCATCGCAGCTGTTTTTCAGGTCAGCCGCTTCTTCGACAGGGATATCCGGTATTATCAGTCCGCTGATTCCGGCTTTAGCAGCATTTTCTACGAATTTTTCCACCCCGTACCTGAATACAGGGTTGTAATAGGTCATGCAAACGAGGGGAATTTCAACATCAAGACCTCTAACAAGCTCGAAATAGCGTTCAATATCCATGCCTGCTGCAAGTGCTCTCTGTCCTGCGACCTGAATGGTAGGACCGTCAGCAACAGGGTCTGAAAACGGGAACCCAAGTTCGATTATATCTGCGCCCCCTTTTGCCAGGGCTTTTACTATCCCTGAGCTTGCCTCAACAGAGGGGTCGCCTGCCATCACGTAGCAGATAAGGGCTCCTTCTTGTCTCTCCCTTAATTCGCTGAATTTCTCGGAGATTTTCTGCCTTTTAAGTTCAACTGCCTTAAGTTCGGTTCTCATTTCAGATCCCCCTTTTAAGGCTCAGTACGGTTTCCAGATCTTTGTCCCCTCTCCCTGAGAGGGTTACAACCACAAACTCTCCCAGCTCTCCTGATTCGGCGGCTTTTTTCAGGTATGCAAGAGCATGGGAGGATTCGAGGGCAGGAATTATTCCTTCAAGCCGGCTCAGTTCATGGAAGGCTTCTACTGCTTCGTCGTCTGTTACATAGCGGGCTGTAACCCTGCCGCTCTCAGCCAGAGAAGCAAGTTCAGGTCCTACTCCTGAGTAGTCAAGTCCTGCTGATACTGATTCTGACTCAAGGATCTGTCCGTTTTTGTCCTGAAGGACTTTTGTCCGTGCCCCGTGAAGGATTCCTTCTTCTCCGGCGCAGAGGGAAGCTGAGTGAAGGGCTGCTTTTTCCGTGCATTTCAGGGCTTTTCCCCCGGCTTCCACGGCAATCAGCCTGACATCTCTGTCTTCGATGAATGGGTGGAAAGTTCCCATTGCATTGCTTCCGCCTCCTGCACAGGCGATGAGTGCATCTGGAAGCCTGCCTTCTTTTTCCATTGCCTGCTCCCTTATCTCACTCCCGATAACGCTCTGGAAGTCCCTTACGATCATGGGGTAGGGATGGGGACCCACTACTGATCCAATGAGATAATGGGTGTTTCCTATGTTCGTAACCCAGTCCCTGAATGCCTCATTGATTGCGTCCTTGAGGGTTTTTGAACCGGTATGTACGGCTTTTACCTCGGTTCCCATGAGTTCCATTCTGTATGCGTTCATCTGCTGGCGCTTGACGTCTTTTGCTCCCATGTAGACAACGGTTTCAAAACCCAGATTTGCCCCTGCCATGGCTGTTGCAGTCCCGTGCTGTCCGGCTCCGGTTTCGGCAATCAGCCTTGTTTTTCCCATATATTTTGCAAGGAGAGCCTGTCCTATGGCGTTGTTTAACTTGTGGGCTCCTCCGTGCACAAGGTCTTCTCTTTTGAGGTATATTTTAGTCCCGTATTTCTTGCTCAGGTTCCGGGCAAGGTAAAGAGGGGTTTCTCTGCCTGCAAAGTCCTTCAGGAAATGGTCAAGTTCTGCAAGGAATTCCGGATCGTTTTTGAATCTCTCATACCCTTCCTCAAGCTCTTCAAGAGCCGGCATGAGGACTTCTGGCACGTACTGTCCTCCGTATTTCCCGTACTTTCCCTTTACATGTAATTCTGAAATTGTAGATCCCATAATTCGATTACTCCCTTATTCTCTTGATTTCTGGTCTCTTTAGTCGTGATTTAGTGAACAAAATTATATCCTTAGTTTTTGAAATAAAAGCGGACTTTTCAACCCTCTTAGCGGGAGGAAAATTCCTGAAAGTTAAGAAAAGCAATAATTAACGCCAGCAAAAGCTCTGGACGAACTCTTTAGTTTTTTCGAAAACGGAATCGCTTTCCATAAGTGCAGACCCTATAAGCACGGCGTCTGCCCCCGCCTGCATCACTCGCCTGACATCCGCGGAACTGTTCATCCCGCTCTCGCTTATGATTATGTGGCTGGTTCCGTGGTCAAGGTCGTATTCCCGGATAAGGGGTGCAAGCTCTTCCGTTGTAGCCAGGTCGATTTTAAGGGTCTCGAAATTTCGGTTGTTGATCCCTATTATTCTTGTGCCGGTTTCCAGGGCAAGTTCAAGCTCTTCCCTGTTGTGGACTTCAACCAGAGGCTCAAACCCTTTCTCAATAGCAAGCTCGACAAATGCTCCGAGTTCTTTCCCCAGGATGCCTGCAATCAGGAGCACGAGATCGCTTCCTTCTTCTTCAAGCTGCACCCTGTCAATAATGAAGTCCTTCCTGAGAACAGGCAGGCACACTGTTTTCCTTACCTCTTTCAGGTTTTCGAGCGAACCCCGGAACACTCCTGGCTCAGTAAGAACTGAAATTGCAACGGCTCCAGCTTCCTCCATCTCCCATGCAAGTTCAGCAGCCGCTGACGGCGGAATTTCCCTGAAACTCTTTCCCGGAGATGCAGGCTTGACCTCTGCAATTACAGGAGCCCGACCTTCTGCCCGTATGGCTGCCACAGCGGCAATAAAGTCCCTTTTCTGGAACTGCGGCTGCGGTCCTTCCTTGTGGATATCGGGTCCAAAAGCCTGAATCCGGGTTTTTGTTGTATTGAGGATATGGAGGATCGAATCGTCCATTTATTATCACTGGTGTATAGTTATGTACAACAATGTCTAATACTGCACTTGATATAAAAAGCTTTTGGATGATGAGAAGAGTTTAAAATGTAACCAGTTAAAAGTGCCGGGTAAAGCTTTCCGATTGATTTTGAGCAAATCTATCATTTATGCCTGTGCCCGAGATGAGGAATTGCTGACAAATCATTTTCGCGCAGATCGGCTGTGTGGTCGGCAATTTTGGAAAAAAGGTATTACTATGCCCGGGGTTCAAGTAAATCTGAAAAGTGCTTTTTCTATCCAGAGAACCATTCTTTTGAATTCACAGATAATATAACACCACGCCAGCCTGTCTGGCGGCTCTGCACAAAACAAAAAAGAATGAGAAGAAAGAAGAAATTTGAATATTAGCAAATAACAAAAAAATTATTTGTTGATTCTCTTCTTTTTTGTTTTTTGTCTTTTGAGACGGCCACTCTCCTTCATCGAGCGTGAAAATTCACAAGTAGTCCACCTGAGTGCCACGGCGAACATTATTTATATATTAACCAAATGTATGCTCCAGATTGAGGTACACCCGTGGACACAAAAACCATTAAAATCAGTGCAGAGCTGTACGAAGCGCTCGAATTTTGTAGAGATAGAGATAGTGATATTGGATGGGAGTCAAAGGGCGCGATAATTACAAAACTACTGGTGCGATATGATGACACCTGTCAACTTATACGTGAAAACGGTAACTACTGGTTCGTCATTAACGACAGGAAACGGAGGTTTCCGGAGCTTTCGCATACTACAGAAAATGTGAGAATCACGCAAGACCTTCATGACAGACTCAATGAAGCGAAAATCCACCCTGATGAGACAATAAATACTGTCCTGCAACGTTTGTTGTTTTCTTACTATGGCAACAAATTGGTATATCGTATAAATATAAACTCCATCACTAACAAGGACAGCCAGGACTTAATATTTTTTATGCGTGAGCTACTGCGGACAGAACCAAAATTTAACAATGCCCTGTTTGTCGAAGTTGTAAGTATAGATAATTACCCGGAAATAAAAAGTAAATACGAGAAAAAAACTTTACCACTATCGATATTGTACGATTTTGAAGAACTTGAGGTGTGGCACATGGAGGGAAAACACGATTTAGATGAGGTGCGAAGAAAATTAGAGGCATTTATCGATTCGTCAGAATAGTTTGTTGATTCGTGCGGCCGGAGTTTGCAAAAAGGCAATGGGGTATGTTCGCGCCAGAGATCTATACATATCGTATAATTTTCCTCTTATAATTTTTCCTGCGGTTTATGAGGAAGTCCTCATCCTCGTAGCAAGCTGCTGGATATTCGACTGAAATAAAGTAACTTTCAAATCTTATTAGGCAAGACGATGTCCTCTATTTTTAGATCAGTATTCAGATTTCCAACAAATCTCCATTTATACGCAGCTACTCTTTCCCCTCCTCATAGCCCGGCAGGATTTTCTGCACTTCGTTCCAGAAAGGCTTTGAGTGGTCTTTAGATTCGTCTGGCAAATTTCATGGACGACCATCCAGTCGATGAAGGGCATTCTAGCCATAACGATCTCCAGTTGAACCATAAGTGGATTCTGTTAAAGTTGTTGCACATAACTGACTGTTTATTTTTTCAATGTGAAATAAAGGGGTTGAAATAAATATTAAAGGATTAAAAAAGTATCTCAATCTCTACATAATAATCCAATAAGTTTGCGATCGTGTTTCTTCAGGTTTTTCTGTTTAAAATAGAATATTTTTGAGACTCAATATTTCCACTATTGCTGGATTTTTTGCTTTTTACCAAACTTTAGAGCCCCAATAGCATCAGCCCCCTGAAAAGGAACTTTAAAACCCAATTTCGGCTTTAATGAACATCCATCCAATATTTCTTCAAATAAAATGAGTTATCCTGAACCTCAAAAGAAAAAAGAATAATTTGGGGCCTGATTTAAAAAATCCGGTTGTTACAGGTCCCTTCTTTCCCATTATGACTCAATATGGTCATAAACTGTGACCATTGCTTTAGTTATCTTATACATATCTTCAAGTATAGGTGTTGTAGCTTCAGGCTGCCCGAGGGTTGCATTTGCAGCATCAAGCATGTCCTGAGGATATACGAGGCTTTCGTTCAGGTCTGTAATAGCATCATCAAAGGTATGCATGGCAGCATTCGCTTTAGTCATGTTAGTGGGATCATCCACGAAAACAACCGCAGAGTCCACAGCATCTATGCCTGTAGACGTCCCTTCTATTGTTGGCTGCAGGAAAGGATACTCTTCAGAGTGTTCACTCAGGGTCTCATTTATAAGGTTCAGGTTGAGGTCAAGCAGGCTAAGCATGGACTTAAGAAATTTAAAGCCCAGCCCTATCTCGGTTTCAACTGCTTCAGTTTCGTTGTATGAAGCCGTTGATAATTCTGTTAAATTTATTTCATTTGTTTCATTTTCAATAATTTCACTATCCTCCGTAACCGTTCCGGCTGAAGCCGGAAGTACGGCCAGAGTAAATAATAAGCCTGCGGCTACCCACAGGCAAAGAACCTGTTGTTTTTCCATATAATCTACCCCACTGCATTTATCTGGATTATTAATCGGAACTTAACATAACTTAATAGAATTTTACCTACTTTCTTCCCAATTAAAAAATAAACTAAGTCACCTATAAAAACGTAAGGATTCGTATCAAATTCTCGAAAGAGTAAATCTCCAGAAAAAGGCAAATCCGCGTAAAATTCGTATAGATCTTTTCATTTTAGCTAAAATCCAGTCAAATCTTATACCGTATATTTAAAAAAGAAAGCATGAAGTTACACAGTTAAGAAGAAAATACTCAAATCTAACTCCAAATCTTTAGATACCGGCAAACAATTAAATTATAATCTTATAATTATATCAATAAACTCTGAATATCTTTTACTATGTTTTGATATTTTTCATTTCAATTACTTTTCTGAAATATGTAATCAGTAAAGTTTACGGGCGTCCTAAACCACAAACAACATTTAGAAACCTTAACTCTCCATCGCTCAGGGAACAAGCCAATTTGATGACTTTGTCTTTTGATACCGTTTTTTTAATGGAGTTATGCATTTTTCTTCTCTCTGTTACTTTCAATTTCACCAGAAATTTTTTATAATTTAGTATTATCTGTTCTTTAGATGCCGAAAATTTTGTCTGAAACAAACTAAGAGATCTGGAGAAAACTTATTCCCTACAAGGTATAACTTCGAGTAATTTTTACTTTTTTGCTTATTTTTAAATTCGATGCCTGCAGGCTCAAACATCAATTTGTCATTTTTAGCTTCTGAAGGAATTGTCTGAAAAACTTCATACTGATGTTTGAAAATTCTGAGTGAAACATGATCAGGAGCATTGTTCTCTGAAAAAGTTATTCACTATTCGTGGCAGAGTTAAGGTTTAATATCTTTTTCTTTTAAACGTTCACTATTTCCTGGGCCGCTAACTGTGTGAAGACCCTTACAGATCTAACTGAGGTTGTGCATCCGCATTTTCTGCAGTAGTAAATGTTGTTTGAGCCAATTACCTGTTTTTTAAGGGGTGAACCGCATCTGGAACATTTTGGAGGAAGGTCAAACATACCTGTGCTCACTCCAGGATCATGAGCGGCTCAAGTCTTGCAGTTTCCTTTCGAGTCCAGTACCCGCAAACAGTACAGTATTGAAATCCGCTGAAAAGGTCGTTTTCAAGTTTGGAATGACATTCTGGACATCTTTTCAAGAAAAGAGTATGGCCTGGATTTTTTTTGTCCTCAGCAATTTGTTTTCTGGTTGTTTCCTGCATAGTTAATTGCTTCCTTTGAATTTTTCACGTTTATTATATATACACTATCTTGTATATAGACCTGCCAGCAGGATAAGAATTCAAGCATATGTATGATTCTATCCTGCAAACTTATACAGCCATTCATAAACAGCCGCTTATAAAGCGCCTTAAATTATCATTGACTGAAAAACTTGCCAGCTTTACAAAAAGTAAGCTGGACAGCTGTGCTGAAGGATTTAGCGCCTTCCTAACTTCTTTTCGGTTTCGAGAACCTTGAGGGTGATTTTCATAACAGAGTCAGGATTAAGGGAAATGGAATCTATCCCCTCCTTTACCAGAAACTCTGCAATCTCAGGAAAATCACTCGGAGCCTGCCCGCAGATTCCGCTGTGTCTTCCATTACGTTTAGCTCCCTGTACTGCCATTGACAGAATTTTCATAACTCCCGGATCCCGCTCATCAAATTCTGCAGCAAGCAATTCTGAGTCTCGGTCAACCCCCAGGGTCAGCTGGGTAAGGTCATTTGAACCTATGGAGAAACCGTCAAAGAATTTGCTGAACTCGTCGACAAGCAGGACGTTGTTTGGGATTTCACACATAACATATATCTGAAGTCCGTTTTCTCCGCGCCTGAGACCGTTTTTCTCCATCTCGGCAATAACTTTTTTCGCTTCCTCAACAGTCCGGCAGAAGGGGATCATAAGAATAAGATTTGTAAGCCCCATTTCACCCCTTACTTTTTTCATAGCCCTGCACTCAAGGGCGAATCCTTCCCTGTAGCGCTCATCAAAGTAGCGTGAAGCTCCCCTGAACCCTATCATAGGATTGCTTTCTTCCATTTCGAAATAGCTTCCTCCGACAAGGCTTGCATATTCGTTTGTTTTGAAATCACTCATCCTTACCACAACAGGCTTCGGGTAAAAAGCTGCAGCAATCATCCCCACGCCTCTGGCAAGCTGTTCCACAAAATAATCTTCTTTTTTCTCGTATCCCCTTGTCAGTTTTTCAATTTCTCCGATCTCTCGAGGGTCTTTAACCTTCTCAGGATGCACAAGTGCCATGGGGTGGACTTTGATATAGCTCGAGATGATGAACTCTAACCTTGCAAGCCCTATTCCATCGTTAGGAATCATAGAAAAGGCAAAGGCGCTTTCAGGGTTTCCAAGATTCATCATGATCTCGGTTCTGGGGCGTTCCATGGCTTTCAGGCTGACAGTATCTTTATGGAATGGGAGAATACCCGCGTATACAAGCCCGTCTTCACCTTCGGCACAGCTCACAGTAATTTCTCTGCCTGTTTTGAGGACTTCTGTAGCGTTTTCAGCCCCGACAACCGCAGGAATTCCGAGTTCCCGGCTGACAATTGCAGCGTGGCATGTCCGGCCTCCCTTGTTTGTGACGATCGCGGCTGCGGTTTTCATGACCGGCTCCCAGTCAGGGGTGGTGGTGTCCGCAATAAGGATCTCGCCAGGCCTGAATGAAGGCAGGTCAGATACGTCAGGGATTACATGAGCTTTTCCAGAAGCGATTTTATCGCCAACGCTCCTGCCCTTTGCAAGGACTTCAGACTTCTCTTCAAGTACATAAGTTTCAAGCACATCTTTTGCTCTCTGGGACTGGACGGTTTCGGGCCTTGCCTGCACTATAAAGAGTTCCCCTGTTATGCCGTCCTTTGCCCATTCGATATCCATGGGCCTGGATTCCCTGTACTTATTTGAATAATGGTCTTCAATATCGATTGCATATCCAGCAAGCTTGAGCACCTCTTCATCGTTAATACAGAAGCGCAGCCTGTCAGCTTCGGGAACCTCCACGTTCCGGGTGAGTACCTTGGAGTCGCCTCTTCCGTAGATCATCTTTATTTCTTTGCTTCCGAGCTTTTTCTGGATAATCGGCTTATACCCTTCACGGAAAGTGGGTTTGAACACATAGAACTCGTCAGGGTTGACCTGGCCCTGTACGATATTCTCTCCAAGCCCGTATGCCCCGGTAATGAAAACTACATCTCTGAAACCTGTTTCAGTGTCAAGAGTGAAGATTACTCCGCTTGATGCAAGGTCAGACCTGACCATTTTCATAATTCCTATGGAAAGGGCTACTTTGAAGTGGTCGAAATTATTGGTTACGCGGTAGGAAATGGCCCTGTCCGTAAAAAGAGATGCAAAACAGCGTATACAGGCATCTTTAAGTGCCGGATACCCGCGGATATTCAGGTAAGTTTCCTGCTGCCCGGCAAAAGAAGCAGTTGGAAGGTCTTCAGCAGTTGCCGAACTTCTTACTGCCACATCCGTATTTTCTCCATACTGCTCGCAGAGGCAGTCATAAGCTCCTTTTATCTCCTGCCACAGGTCATCGGGAAGGCCCGCATCGAGAATCAGGTCTCTTGCAGCTTTTCCCCTCTTTGCAAGGTCGGATACATCCGAAGTATCAAGCCCTTCCATTGTTTTTTTGAGCTTTTCCAGGATTCTTCCTTTATCAAGCATGTGCCAGTAAGCATCAGCAGTAACTGAAAAGCCGTTAGGGATTCTGACTCCTTTTGAAGTGAGTTCCCTGTACATCTCCCCTATGGAAGCGTTCTTCCCGCCTACCAGCGGGACGTCCTCGATAGTGGTCTCCTCAAACCAGCGGATGTATTTGTTTTTATCTCCAGGCATTTTCCCAAATCCCCTAATAACATTTGTCTTAACTAAGTAAGGACTGCATCACATTTAAAGTTTAGTGACGTTGTGAAGAAGTTGTTCAAAAACGCATATGTTTGGCTTCGGAACAGAACCTATCCAGAACCCTATATATACCCCAGTAGTAATTAGGTTCTTATAAATCAAATCATTTTTCCTGCGTGGTAAATTATGATTAAGTTTCTGAATAAAGTGAAAAAAGAAAAACTAAGGTATGGCTAAGGCCTGACCCATAAGAAATATTTTCTGGAGTTAAATAATCTGGTTTTTAGTTAAAACGCAAACTAAAAAAGGTTATCTCTTTCGGGAAGCTCAGTATTCAACCTTATCTTCGTATTCTTCCCACGCCCTGAAAGCTTCAAGGGCTTCTTCCCTCAGAAGCTGTTTGAATTCGATTTTTCTTTCCCTTAAAGGGCGTGAAATCTCCTCGTATATGAGGGAATCGTCAAAGCCTATATTCTCAGCATCAGACCTTGTACTGGCAAAGAAGACTTTGTTTATCCTTGCCCAGTAAATGGCCCCAAGGCACATAGGGCAGGGCTCACAGGAAACGTAGATCTCGCATCCGCTGAGATCAAAGGTATTCATCTTACGCGCAGCCTCTCTTATAGCACCGATTTCGGCATGAGCAGTAGGATCGTTAAGTAAGGTGACCTGATTGTAGCTTTCCGAAATTATTTCTCCATCTTTCGTAATTACGGCACCGAATGGACCTCCCCCTCTCTTCACACTTTTGAGGGAAAGTTCAATGGCGCGCTTTATAAACAGGAGGTCTTTTTCTGACATGGTTTCTTTTGTTTGTATCTTCATAGACATGATAAATATGATGACAGAATATGCCTTTTAACGGCAGTACATGCTTTTTGTGAGATAAATAAAATCCTTTGTTTGAAGAATAACTGAAAAAAGGCGCTTTACAGAACAAACCTTAAGTATAAAAAAAGATCAAATCATTATCAGGAGTGATAATGTTGACAACAAAAAGTTTCACCGCTGAAGAGGCAAAGACTGTTGGGGAAAAACTTGGAATCACCTGGGATAAATTCGATGTTGACCAGTTTCGCAGAGGAATGGATGTAGAGCTGGAACATGGAACCAGAGATCCCGCGACAAATGTAACAGATGACGACCCCATTATGACAGGAAAGATTGCTCTGGCTCATCTTAATGAGTTTCCAGATTATTATGACAGGCTGGAAGAAATGGAAGAGGAAGCCGAAGAATACTGGGAAAAATCCGAACACTGAGCTTTAAAAAACGTTGCTTTATTTTTTGTTACCCACAAATTATCCTGCCTGGTGAGCAAAGCGAATAAAAATACCGAAAAATTTGCAAACAGGTATAACTTTTTTGATTTATCCAGAAAAAAGTTTGCCGGTATGCCTGTAGAGTTCCAGACATACCGAAAATTGATATTTTTCAATTTATTCTCATTTTAGATACTTTTATATCTCATCTGGCTCAGGAACGTACCAGTCTCCGCTGTCACTTTCATCATCCTGGGTTTCATTTTCCTGATACTCTTCATTTTTCTGATCTTCCTCAGGCTCAGGAATATACCAGCCGGCATCTTCATCAGACTCATTATAGCTTTCATAAGTGTCTTCATATTTCTTAGATTCAGAGGAAGTGTTGTTTAACTGCTGATAAGCTTGAGTCATGTTTGTGCTGGTATTTAGAGTAATATTTCCCTCTCCACCATACCATCTTAAAGGCAGTGGATAATCAAGGTTACCTCTATAGGTTTCGGGAATAAAGATGCGTGTTCCTCTATTTTCCAGAGATTCTTCAAAGCCAGGGTCCACTGTATCAAGCCTTGCCTTGCATATCGAAGCTTCGTCGTACTCCTTTATGCGGTAGTGGGCAAAACGCTTGTTATAGAGGGCAGAGGGTGCATCGGGACTGATTGCAAGAGCACTGTCATAAGCGTTTATAGACTCATTAACGTCTCCCAGTATATTGTGCAGATATCCCTTATTGTACCATGCCGTTATACAGTCTGGCTTTAACTGCACTGTTTTATTGAAGCAATCAAGGGCAGCAATGTTGCTGCTAATTGCGAAATTCGCACATCCTTTGAAATACCAGGCGGCAGGATTATTTGGATCCTGTTCGAGGGCTTTATTATAGGTTGCAATTGCTTCCTGATATCTCTCCAGTTTGGCGTAAGCAAAACCCTTGTTATTAATCGCATCTACATTTGTTGGGTCCAGCTTAAGGATCCGATCATAGCAGGCGATTGCTGCTTCGAAATCTCCCATAGCTTCCAGGGCCTTACCCTGACGGTACATTATTTCTCTGTTCTCTGGAGTAATCTCGAGAATCTCTCCATAGGTAGAAGCAGCTTCCTTAAACCTTCCGAGTTCTTCAAGCAAAGAAGCTTTTTCAGCAAGTACCTGTGAGTTTGCAGGGTCAAGCTTAATAATCAGATCATAGTCTTGAAGCGCCGCTTCCTGTCTTCCAGATCTGGCAAGAGCAAAAGCCCGGCCTCCAAGAGCCTCTATATTTTCAGGCTCGAGTTCGAGAAGAGGATTGAAACAGGCAATTGCTTCATCATATCTGCCAAGGCTTACAAGGGCAAGAGATTTACCCTGAAGGGCTTCCGAATCACTGGAGTTGAAAGCAAGTAACTGATCATAGTAGGCAATTGCTTCTTCAGCCCTTCCAAGATCTATCGAGGTAGACGCCATACCATACCAGGCATTACTCGAATGCGGGTCAATATCCAGGGCCTTTTGATAACACTCCAGAGCCTCCTCGCTTCTTCCAAGTTTATCAAGGGCAGAGCCTTTCTCATACCATGCTTCGGTGTTTACAGGGTTAATCGCAAGGGCCATTTCGTAAGAATAAAGAGCATCGTTATACATCTCAAGTTTGCTGTATGTTGAAGCTTTGCCGTACCATGCTGCATCGTAACCAAAATCTGGACTGAGGTCGCTGAGGTTCCCTGAAAGGCTTGAGTCTTCTTCAGGATGTGCATAATTATTATTCAAAAGGTAAGACCAGAAGCCCCCTGAAATTGCCTTTTGAGGGATAATGCTGGAATTATTACTTCCAACCGATCCTGAAGTCGAGTTTCCTGACAACATTTCCATATCTTTATTCAATCTGAAACGAGCAATAGAATATCCGGAATTAATCTGGAGGGCCTGACTGTAAGAGTCTGAAGCCTCCTGATATCTACCGAGCTGGTCAAGGAGAAGACCCCTGTTATACCACATTTCGGCGCTATCAGGTGCCGAGGCAAGGACTTTTTCATAGCAAACGATTGAATCCTCGTATTCTCCTATCTTTGCCAGAGCAAAGGCTTTGCCATACCATGCAAGTGTGTAATTGCCATCAATATCCAGGGCTTTATCGTAACTTTTTGTAGCTTCTTTATATTTTCCAAGCTGTGAAGAATCATATCCTTTTCTATACCAGACTTTAGCATATCCGGAATCCAGTTTAAGGGCTTCATCGTAACAGTCAAGTGCTTCCGCAGACCTGTTAAGTCTATCAAGATCCAGTCCTTTCTGATACCAGATCACTGCATGTCCTGATTCGGTCTCAAGAACTTTGTCATAACACTCAAGGGCAGACTCGTAGTTTTCAAGCTTGTCAAAAGCCAGTCCTTTATCGTACCAGATTTTAACTGCAGGGGATTTAAACTCGGGGACTTCGGAGTAGCTGGGAAGCGCAGAGTCATAAGCATTAAGGCTTTCGAGAAGACTATCTCCAGCTTCTTCTAATTCAATTCCTGCATCAGGGTTAAGTGCCCTATCATAGCAGGCTATTGCAGCGTCATACTGCCCCATTGCATTAAGAACGGAGCCTTTGCTGTACCATGCTTCAGTGTTATCAGGACTGTAAACCAGTATTTCTTCATAGCACTGCAGAGCCTCTTCATTTCTGCCAAGGTGCTCGAGACAGAGGCCTTTCTTCTGCAGAGCATTAAAGTTTTCAGGCTCTGAAAGGAGGACAAAGTCATAGCAGGTCAGAGCATCCTGATACCTTTCCATCCTTTCAAGGTCTGCGCCTTTATTGTACCAGGCTTCCACAAGGTTAGAGTTTAGAGAAATAGCCTGATCGTAACATTTTATTGCAGCTTCATAATCTCCGGACATATCATACATTATTCCTTTCTGAGTCCAGGCATCAAAATCTTTAGGGGTAATATTAAGTGCTCTGTCAAAACAACTCATTGCTTTTTCGTAGTCCTCAAGCTTTGCATATGCTTTTCCCTGCATTTGCAAAGCTTTTGAAGAATTGGAACCAGCTTGAATTGAACTGTTGTAAGAGGCTAGAGCTTCCTGGTCAAGGTTTAGCTTCTCGGAGGCTAAAGCTTTCTGGAACCATACTCTGGAAAGATAGCTATCCGCAGCGAGACTTTTCTCGTAGCAGTTAATTGCCTCTATATAATTTAGTGTCTGGAGGTATTCGTTTCCTTTTTCGTACCAGCTTCCTGAAGAGACCGGGAAGGTGGCGATAGCCCTGTCATAGCAGCTGATTGATTCCTCATATCGTTCCAGAGCAGATAGAGCGCATCCTTTACCATACCATGCCATCGATGAATTAGAATCAATTTTAAGCGCGTCATCAAAGCATTTTATAGAAAGCTCATATTCTTTGTTAGAATAGAAATCATTACCTTTATTTAACATACTTTCTACAGAAGACGGTTGCTGCGTAAGTCCTTCAAGATAGGAAGAAGCAGGCTCCTCGTCTTCTACAGCGTTCTTCTGAGTATCAGCTGCCCCTGCCGCAGGTAAGATACCTGAGGCAAAAGATAAAGCAAAAGCCAAAAGACTGAAAGAGCAAACGATTATACAGATTTTTTTAATTGAGCTCATTAAATACCCCGATTTATTCTAATGAGTTCCTGCAGAAAATTTTCATAAGCAGTCTGTCAGTATGAATTAAGATCATTCGATATGTACTTTATTAAACTATGTAAATGAGAACATCCTGAGATAGAAGTAAGCATACAAATAAGTAACTATTCGAATTCTTTTTACTCTCCCCAGATAATTTGTCCAGTGTGAACTGAGTATCTTTCCGCATTTCCCAGTTTATATTTAATTTGAGGAGCTTCTCCAATATATAACTTATGTATTTTATTAATGAACTTGTGAAGTTTCTGTGAAAACCACTGGTTTTTACTTAGCAATTACTACTAAATCTCATGTAATTACTATATTTTTGAAGATGTTTGATTCACAAATAAATGTGAAATTCACAGGAAAATCTCGAATTTATAGCTTGTTTTCGCGATGTTACACATAATGGTTAGGTTTCACTGGTTAGATATCACTGGTTAGGTTTCAGTACATTACAGGGCTTTTATTTTAAAGGAGATTTTAATCTCATTCTTGCCCAAATCAATTATTATTGTTATTAAAACAGTAAAAACCTTTTCAGTACAAAACCTTCAAAATATGCATAAAGTATATACCTCAATATTTCCTATTGCAGAAGCATGCAAAGGGAAGACCTGGATTTTTTTAGGAAATGGTTTTTCGAGTACACAAGCCGATTCTTTTCTCCCGACTCTTTTGTTCAGGAAAATATCGAGTTGAAGATCGAACACACTGGCAGGGTCTGTGAAAATATTCTTTTAATTGCAAAGTCTGAGAACCTGAGCGAAAACGAGTGCATTCTTGCCGAAACAATAGCCCTATTTCATGACCTGGGTCGTTTTGAGCAGTTCACAAAATATAAAACGTATAGTGATTCGGAATCAGAGAATCATGCAGTTCTTAGTGTGAAAATTCTGAATAGGGAAAAAGTTCTTTCCTGTCTCTCAGAAGAGGAAGAAAACCTCATCCTGAAAGCTGTAGAATACCACAACCTGATGGAAATCCCAAAAAATATAGAAAAACAAAGTAAACTTAATTTTTACTCCAGATTGATAAGGGATGCAGATAAGATTGACATTTTGAGGCTTGCCTGTGAAGAATATGCCGCAGAAGGTAAAAGCCTGAATCCCGCTCTCGAATTATATCTTCCAGATACCCGGGGATATTCGGAACCCATAGTCTCAGAGATCCTGAATAATAGAATGGCAAAAATTGAGGATATGAAAAACAGAAACGATATAAAATTACTTCGTCTGAGCTGGGTTTTTGATATCAATTTCCCTGCAACTTTTTCCCTTATCAAAAAATACGGCTATCTCGAGGAAATTATGTCCGTGCTGCCTGATATAAAAGAAACGAGCCTTTTGAGAAGGCATTTAGAAAACTACTTAAATTTGATAGAAAATGGAGCCAGAGAAGACCGTAGTATCCTTAAATTATGAAAACAAAGCCTTAAGCAGGCAAATCCCAGATTAACTTTTATCGAAGAGGTTACTCGAGGTATCTTCTTCGATTCTCATTGCCCAGGCTGCGCCGGTAATCCGAACGTATCTGGTTTCTTGACTGTTTTTCAAGCATAAGCTCAAGCGAGTCCTTCTCATCTTCTTTCAGTATAGATTCTTTTTCTCCTTCTTTCGCATTTAGTGCAGCCCCGTTTTTGTCAGCTCTGAAGTCAACTGTCTTAAGTCCAGAAGGCTGGTCAATGAACACAACCTCAATTCCAGGAAGCTTGCTCAGTCTGGAACACAGGGATTCCATGCCTGGATTCTCAGTAGCATAGTGTGTTGCGTCAATCAGGCAGATGTCTTCGTGAGTTCTGAGAACGTCATGTTTGAGCTCTGATGAAATAAAGGCATCAACTCCGTTTTCCCTGGCAATTTCAAGAAATTCGCTCCGGAAGCCACTGCCTCCTACCACCATAACTTTATTTATTTCCTGTTTTTCCCCCACATACATGACAGGAGTCTGCAGGCAATCAGAAACATGAGCTGCCAGTTCAGCTGAGGAACAGGTTTCAATTTCCCCTATCCTGCCAATTTCTGGCGCCATTATATTTTTGAGTCCGATTCTGGCTGCAAGAACATCGTTAATTCCTCCCTCAGCTCTGTCGTAATTTGTGTGCATACTGTACAGGGATATCCCGTTTTCAAGGGCAGTCTTAAGAGAAGCAGCCAGAGGTTTTGAAATTATGTTTACTGGATGGAAGATCAGGGTATGATGGGTAATTAGCATGTCTGCTTCAATTTCTGCAGCTTTTTCAAGTACGTAAGAGTTTGCATCCAGAGCAACTGCAATTCTGTTTATCTCATCCTTAAGCTCGAGGATCAACCCGATCCTCCCTTTATCAAAATCGTCAGCAAGCTCAGGTGGAGCTATTTCTTCAAGGATCTGCACAATTTTTGTGATTTTCATGGAAAAGTCTCCAAGATTGGAAAATTAAAATTACTGGTTTTCTTCAAACAGAATTCAGGTTAAGCCTTTATGGCATTTAACTTTAAGGCATGAATTAATAGATTCGATGAGCTGAATCTGATTTGGGACATGTCGGCTTTTTATCCTTCTTCACAAGCCTCTAACAAATTCCAGAAAAATTAAACACAATTCTTTAGTAATTTTATTAATTTGTTAAGGTCATAAGCCTCGTTTTTACTTAATGCCAGATAAAAGACTCTCTTTTGAAAACCAGTTGTTTTCACAGGGATAGTATCAAAACATTAGCAAAAATTAAAATAGGATATATGAAGATATTTTATAGAGATTTGAATAAGATTCTTTCTAGAGAGAACATGAGAGAAAATTATAAAATCTCTATAGTTACGGGGATAAAAAAGAAATCACTTTGAAAAATAATGAAAATCGCATTTATACGAAAAATAAATCTGAAATATAAGTCTTATAATGATTCATTCATGCGGGGTATACTGGGGGCGGAGATACTACTGCGCATAAATATAATATGGCTGTAATCAAATTTCAGTTATAAAATTTTTCTCTACACATTAATAATATTTAATAAGCCGCAAAATTACAGAAGCGCAAAGTGTACATTTCCGGTGCCCGGATCCGAGAGATTCAGTATCAAAATCAAGGAAGGTAACCATGGCTAAAAAGATTGTACTGATTGGATTGCTTGCCGTCTGTATCATCTCTGTCCTTTCAATGACTGCTGCGGCAGAGGAAATAGAATGGGTAGAGAAACAGGATGGTGCAAAACTTTACTGGGGAGACACAATAACCGTAGAAGGCTATGAAATAAAAGCAGAAGACTTTAACGAAGATAAGATGGTCTTTGTCTCCATTTCTAAAGATGGCGAAAAATTGAAAACTTCTCCCCTTACAGCAGGGCTGGAATTCGATTATAATGAAGAGATAAAGGTTTATGCCCAAAATGTGGATCCAAATTACGAAATCATCACGAAAGACGGAAAAGAATTCAAGACCGGAAAATGGAATCCATATGCTCAACTGGATATTCTTGTAAGGGGAAAACCGAGTTTTGATATAGATGTCGAAACTGAAAAAGATACATACGATTCTAAAATTACAGGAGATAGAAGAATCGATGTAACAATAAATGTTAAAAACGATGATGAAGCAAAAGCTGAAAATGTTGTTCTGACTGTAGATACCGATGGACTGGAGGTACTCAGCGGAAAAACAAAGTACACATATTCAAATATTCTTAAAGAAGGAACTGTTACGCCTATAAACCTTACACTCAAAGCGTCCACTCCATGGGAAGATACTGATTACAATATAAGTGTAAAAACTACCTGTGAAGATATTAAGGGCAAGAAATACGAAAATATAGGTTACAAAGTTATAAAAATCGAAAAAAAATGGGATCTTGTTGTCTCAAAGAGCTTTATAAAAGAACGCCACATGGGGCAAACTGTACCTGTATCTGTCACTGTCAGGAATGCAGGGCTCTGTGACATAAATGATATCGTACTCAAAGATTCTATCATATCCAACATGCACCTCCAGAAAGATGCTACCTTTGAGAAGACACTTTCCCTGAAGGCTGGAGAAAAAGCTGAGGATGTTTTTGAGTATACCCTTGTTCCGGAAAAGCCAGGGGAATTTACTTTCCCACAAACTGTAGCTACTTTCACCCTTTCAAATGGGCAGGACGAAGAGGTGAAATCCGATAACTCGGAAAAGATAACGATTTATGGGCCTTATATTGAGCTTACAAAAACTCTTGACAAACAGCAGTTAAATCCCGGAGATAAACTGACTGTGACAGTCACTGCAAAAAACACCGGAAATGTTGATGCAAGTGTAACAGTAACCGATACCGTACCCTCTGAAGCTAAACTTATAAGTGGAGAAACGAGTTTCAAGCAGGTTCTTGCAAGCGGCGGCGGCTCGAAAACCATCACTTATATTATGCAGATGAATAAAGAAGGAGAAATCGAAATACCTGCCTGTAAAGCAAGCTTCCTTGATCTCGATAAATATTCCGGAGAAGTTTCTTCAGAAACCCATAAGGTTAATGTAGGGACAATTACTCTTGAAGGAAGCAGTTCACAACCAGAAGGGTCAACCGATTCCAACCAGGAGAAAAATGAATCTTCTGGTCAGAGCACAGGTGGCACCGAAGAAGACTATGGAGATACTCCCGGTTTTGGCTTTTTCCTGGCTACAGCAGGAATCCTGATGGGAGCCGGGCTTATGAGGAAGAGAAGCTTCTGAAAAACCAGATAACTATTACTCAGGATTCTTCGGGGCTTTCCGGAGAATTCACTTTTTCTATCTAATTTCTGTACTTCCCGGTGTACCGGATTATCCGTATTCTTTTTTAAATAGAGAAGAGAAATGACATATTCTATTTTTGTTATTTGGAAATAATATCAGCTGATTAATAAGGAACTACAATAAATTAGAGCAATATATTGATAACTGGCAATCTGAAAAAGGAACCAAATCATGAAAGGACCTGAGAACCGGCTTAAAGCAAAAACCCTGATCCTGACTCATGGAGACTCTGACGGGATATGTTCGGGAGCCCTTGCAAAAAGCGCTTTCCCTGATTCATATGTGTACTTTACAAGCCCTGTCAGCCTTCTTGACAAATTAGACCTTATAGAAGACGTTGAGACTCTCATTATCTGCGATATTGCTATTGATGAAAGGTACTGCTCTGAACTTCGTTCCGCGCTTGAAGGACTTGCGAAGGACTGCAGTCTCTATTATATAGACCATCACCCCCTTCCGGAAAACTGCAAAAAAGAGGAATGGTTCTACCATGATACCGGAGTATGCTCATCAGAGCTGACTTACAGGGTCTTTGAAGATTTTCTGAGTGAAGAAATGCGAAGAGTTGCGATATACGGTGCCATAGGTGATTTCTGCGATAATACTCCCTGTGTGAAGGATTGGGTAAGAGACTGGGACAAAAGAAGTCTCTATTTCCAGGCTGGAACCCTGATTCAGGCAATAATCCATAAGGGAAAAGAATATGAATTTAAAAGAACTTTGCTTGAACCCCTCTCAAAGAATGTAATTCCTTCAAATATTCCCGATTTACTCGAACTTGCCAGGGAAGCTGCAATCAATGAAGAGAATATCCGCCGTTTTGTAAAAGAACATGTGGAAATCCTGAGAAACAGCGCGTATGTTGTAAATATGAATAATTCCATTTCAAAAGCAGCCATTTATGCGGCTTCTTACGGCCAGAAGGACGTGGGAATTGCAGCCGAGTATCGGGAGAAAAAAGGAGTGTATGATCTCAGCATACGTTCCCGTGGAGATGTAGACCTGAATCGAATCCTCCGCTCGGTTGCTCCTAAATTTGGAGGAAGCGGCGGCGGGCATCCTGTTGCGGCAGGAGCTCGTATCCCTGAAGATTCGCTGGAGAGTTTTCTCCGGGCTTTCGATAAAAAGATCGGAGAAGCAAGCGAGGTAACAACAAAATGAAAACCAGCAAGACTGCAGCTGAAAGCGGTATAAATCTTGAGATTATCTTTGTAGGACGTTCAAACGTAGGCAAATCCTCCCTCCTGAAAGAGCTTTTCGGGGCAAAAGTAAGGGTAGGAAAACGTCCCGGAGTCACACTGCGCCCCACGCACGCTCAGGTTTCGGATCTGCTCATTACCGATATGCCAGGATTTGGTTTCATGAGCGGGGTGAAGGAAAGAAAGCAGGACATAGTAAAAGATAAAACCGTACACTATATCGAAGAGAATGCCGAAAGGATCAAAATCGCTGTCCTTGTAATAGACGGGCCCGCATTTCCTGAAATCGTTGACCGGTGGGACTCAAGGGATCAGATACCAATTGACGTTGAGATGTTTGATTTCCTGAGAGAAATAGGGATCGACACTATCGTTGCTGCAAACAAGATGGATAAAGTAAAAGAAAGCGAATATGATTATCTCCTTGACGAGATCTCTGTCCGCCTGGGGCTTGAGCCTCCCTGGCAGAACTGGAAGCATCTGATTGCTCCAATCAGCGCCAAAAAAGGAGATTTGAAAACCTTACAAGGGCTTCTCCGGAATAGGCTGCACGAAATGAAAAGGGACGACCTGTTCAAGTATATTTGATTTTTATCCTGGGCTCGGGCTTGAAAATCTGTTTCTGGTTTATCTTCAATTCTTTTTTCCCAGGGATATGTGAATTTAGAAAATATAAGAATTTACAGCCTTTTCAGCTGCTGGCTGTATACTCTACTTATACGCTGGAGTGTGTCGGCTTCTTCCGGATCTTTATCGTCCCTGATGCGGATGAAGCGGGGGAAACGAAGTGCAAAACCTGAATCGTAGTTGGGACTTTTCTGGATTTCCTCAAAAGCGATTTCAATGACAACTTTTGGCCTTATAGCAAAGACACCTCCGGCTTCTCCTCCTTCCATCAGCCCAGAGAGTATTTCCGTAAGCTCCTTTAACTGATCGTCCGTGAGTCCTGTGCCGACCTTGCCAACCTGCAGGAAGCGGAGAGTCTCAGGGTCGTAGCAGGCGACAGTGTAAGAGCCTAGCAGGTTTGCCCTTCGCCCGAAGCCCCATTCCGCCCCCACAATTACAAGGTCAAGGGTGTCCATAAGGGGTTTTTTCTTGAGCCAGTTTTTGCCGCGCTTGCCGGGAGAATAAACCGAATTCGGGTTTTTGACCATAACTCCTTCATGTCCTGCTTTTAAGGCTTCCCTGTAGATTTTTTCCACAAGCTCAAGGTCTCCGGTTATTACCTGCTCATCCACGCAGATAGATTTTGAATTCTCTACAGAATTCTCCACACAGGACTCAAGCGCTTTTCTCCTCTCAATAAGGGGGAGGTCTATCAGAGTTTTTCCGTTCAGGTACATTATGTCAAAAAGGTTGAGCTGGATAGGAATTCCAGCTGCTTTTTCCTTAACATCGTACTTGCGCCTGAAACGCTTGAGAATCTCCTGAAAAGCCCTGGGTTTTCCGTCCTCATCCACAGCTACGGCTTCTCCATCAAGGATTGCAGACTCAGCTTTTACATGTTTCCTGACTATTTCAACAAGGTCAGGGAGAGAACTGGTAACGCTTTCAAGCTTTCGTGAAAAAAGAGTAACTGAATCTCCATCCTTGTGTATCTGGACTCGCGCCCCATCGAATTTCCACTCAATTGCAGCTTCCTTCATCTCTCTGATGTCTGCATCGATATCTGGGCTGATCTGCGAAAGCATCATCTTGATCGGGCGGTTAATTTCAATCCCTAGACTCTCGAGGGCTCCTGTTCCTCCTTTTTTGGCAGCAGCAGCCACTATCCCGAGATCGTTTGTGACCATGAAGGAATGTTCCACAATCTCTGCAGGGACCGAGAAAGCTTTTGCAATAGCGTCCCTGACAATTCCTTCCCCTACACCTATCCGGAGTTCTTCAAGAGCAAGCCTGGAGATATATTTTGCTTCCCTGGGGGTTGAAGAAGTAAATAAAAACTGGAGGTTTTTGACCTTTATATCCTGTGAACCTTTTCCGGAAGCTTCTGATGCAGTCTTGAAGCGGTTATACACTTCTGTAATTGAGAGCTCAGGCTGTTCTTCAAGGAAAGAAGAGAATGTTACCTGATTTTTTCTTCTTTCTTTCAGGATAAGGAGTGCTGTATCCCCAATATCTCCGGTCGTTCTAACAAGAGATTCTATACTGTGTATGGACATGCCCGAGGCTTTGGAGAGAGAAACATAAAGAAGGCTTGTACCAATCCCAAGTTGCTCTCCACTCCAGGCAGGAAAAACCTCACTCATAATAAAATGAGTGGCAATAGGCAACTCTTCAATGTCAACCTTTTTGAGAAGGTCCGCAACCTTATTTGTGATTTCTATAGTGCTCGATGTTTTTTCAATTGCCTGGCATGTTTCTGCAAATTCCCTGAAACTTGTCATGGTTCACACAGCCTTTTTTATTTTGTTTTTCGGCTTCTGATCTATGACGGTAGATGTCTCCAGAAGTTACCGATTTCCGTAAATTGCAATCAGGTCGCTGAGAATCGCACTTGCTGTTTCGATAGGGCCTGCGCCTTTACCAGTAACCGTAATCTCTCCCGCAAGTTCGGTGTCTATAGACGCCACATTAAGAGTGCCTCTTACGTCAAGCGGGTGATTGATAGGCACAAGCCTTGGAGCAACATGGATTTTTTCCCTGCTGACCTCTCCTATGAGCTTGATCACATGCCCTCTTTCATAAGCCATTTCCAGGGCTTCAGGAGTAATTTTGGTGATTCCTGTAACCTCAACATCCTTATATGTTACATCAAGCCCGAAGATTGCGTTGGCAAGAATTACAAGCTTGCAGGCAGTATCAATTCCGTCCACATCATATGTTGGGTCGGTTTCAGCTATTCCCAGTTCCATGGATTCAGCAAGAATGTCTTTGTAGCTTGCTCTTTCTTCAAGCATCCTGGTAAGAATATAGTTGCATGTCCCGTTCAGAATCCCTTTGATGCTTTTAAGCCTGTTTCCTGCAAGAACTTCATTTGCCAGGTTAATAATTGGCATGGAGCCGCCTACAGTAGCTTCGAACCTGAATTTTGATCCGGCAGCTTTTGCAGCTTCCGTCAGTTCTTTATACTTCAGGGTAAGGGGGCCTTTATTGGAGGTGATGACATCTTTACCTGTTTCGAAGGCTGCAAGCATATTCTGAAGTCCCGCTCCTCCGGTAACAATATTTGTAGGGGTGGTCTCTATTACGAGCTCGTGGTCTACGGATTTTATAACCTCAACGCCTGTAAGTTTTTCTATCGCAACCGTGCCTTTTGTTCTTTTACGGGCAATACAGTCGGCAAGGTCCACGCCTGCGGGATTGACAGTAGCCCCTCTGGAGTCAACAACAGCAACTACCAGAATTTCCAGCCCTATACTTTCCAGATACTCTTTTTTCATGAGGAGTACTTCGGCTACACCCTGTCCTATTGCACCAAATCCTAAAATAGAGCAGCGCACTGTTTTCATGTTTTCAACTCTCCTTGTTTTTTCAGGCCTGGATGTCTATTGGAAGCACCATCAGCAAATCTTTTTTTGCCGAGACTTTTTTCAGGATATCAAGCGCTCTTTTCAGATCTTCTTTGCCCACAGCGTCGATTCTGATAAGGGCTGAGGAAAGCAGGTTAATGCCTGGCATGGACAATGAGAGGTCCACAACCTCTGCAAACCCTGTCTTGTCAATCTCATCAATTGTATCCTGGATCCCTGTATGGACCACGTGCCCTATAAGAACTACATTTATGCTTTCTCTGAAACGGTGTTCTCCAACCCTTACAACTCTTATCCCGCTTTCCTCAAGCTTTGCCTTTATTGCTCCTATGCTTTCAGGTTTTGTCTCAAGTACAAGCTGTACAGGTACTGTCTTTCTGGGGGTTCTTTTCTGATGGTGATGTAAAACCGTAATCAGGTTAGCCTTGAATTCCGAAAGAGGCTGGAGGGCTAAAAGCATCTGCCCGGGCACATCTTTTAACTCAATGTCCATGGAAACTCGCATAGTGTCCCTCATGCAATTTATAATTCCAAATGCGTCAAATAATGACGTATTAATTTTAATAAACGTGCAATATATAGTCAGTAATTAATCCGGTCAATAGGTAAAAGTTAATCCCGGTATACAAAGCAAGATAGGCACTGGAAATATCACTATGCCAGATCTTTCAAATTTTTGTTAACCTTTCCTGCTGCTTAGTAGATGAATTCAGTTATATAGTTTGCTATTTATGGTTTTTCAAAAGGGTTATAGTAATAATTTGTAGCTGGTAATAGTTTGTATCAAATATCACAATTCTCTTCTAATTCTCTTCTAATTCTCTTCTAATTCTCTTCTAATTCTCTTCTTTACTCTTTTCTTTCCTGAGGTCCTGCCAGCCTGAGAACTTCTCCATCAGGGATTCGTATAATGTTTCCTCTGCCCCTTTTAAACTTTTCAATCAATCCGCGTTCTTCCAGATCCGAAAGCATAAGGCTGACTTTGGACTCAGAATAGGGAGACTTTTTCCGAAGTTCTCTCTGAGTAATTCGATTCCCATTAGCTCGGATCAGATCCATGATTTCTTTCAAATCATCAGGGAGACCTGATTCAGGGCTTTCGGAAACTTCGGAACTCAACAGAGCAGATTCCTCATCAGACAGAAAACCAGCGGATACTTTTGAGTCATCCGGCAACTTAATTTCTTGCTGCCCGGGCGTTTCTGTCTCATACATCTCTTCTCCTGCAATATGAGATGCTTCAGGCTCGAAATTTGTCATAGAGCCTCCTTCGATTGAACCCGCTTCAAAGGTTTCTGTATATCCCGATATTTTTGTCTTTATTGTGGAATTTTCAGGGTATGAGATATCTGGTTCTGATGAATTTGGTTTTGGTGAATTAAGATTTTGAGTTTCTCCTGGAGAGCCTTCGGACTTTTCAGAAGGGTTTCTTTTTTCTTTTCTTATGAAATAACCAGCCAGAAGCAGGATACAAAGTGCAAGTAAGGCAAAAATCAAAACTGTATTCTGTGAGTTTGCCTCAGATTGAGTATCTCCCTTTTGCGAGTCTGCCTGTAATTGAGTATCTTCATCCTCAAAATCCAGGTCAACATTTTCGAAGCCCTCATCGTCAATAAGATCTTCCGGATAAGTAGGGAAAAGAAGAAGGTCATGAATGTACTCCCCGTCATCGGAAATTGTAACATCTTCTTCAGTTTCATAAACTACGATATCCCCTTCAAAATAACTGGCGTTTATCCTGTAGGTGCCCGGAGTAAGGTTAAAGGAATACTCGGCATTCGTTGCAACAAGAGACTGCTCTGGAGTAGAGTTTATTTCAACTATTGAGTTTTCCAGAGGTTTAAAGCTGTACCACTCGTACACGGTCCCGTGAATCGTCGCCGCAAGTGCGTTTCCCTGAAGACACATCAGGAATATAAATACACAGGCGATCTTGCAGAGCTTTTTAAAATTCACGAAGCTTTAAATGGTTTTTTAGCATAAATCTTTTACTTTCCTTATCGGAAGTTGAAACACACTGAAGGCAGGTTAAAGTTTTATCAAGAAAACAAAGATCTTATCAAGCTTGGAAGTTTTTTATTTTACCGTTACTCAGTTTCATTCCGAAAAGTATACTTATATTTCCTTATTCTATTATGACGGTATTAATTACCTGCCAAAGGAGGCAGTCAGATGAAAAAATTAGTTATTGTTCGATATCTGGCTTGTATCACATTCATATTAGTTTTATTCAGCATACTGCCTGGAGAAGTATTTGCTTCCAGGTCTTTATCGGATAACGGAAACCAGTATGCAAACAAAAACATTACTGATGCCGAAATTTATGAAAAAGACAGTTCCGAAAACACTAATGGTACTGAAAGTTCTGGTTCTGAGAATGAAAAGGAAGAAAACAGAACCCGAATGGAAGAAAACAGAACCCTAATACAGGATAAGGATAAATATACTGCGTATAAACTGGAAAGAAAACAAATACGAGAAGAACTTCAGTTGCAGAAAAATGAATATAGGGAAGCAAAAGAGGATTTCATTCAGGTAAGAAATCAAATTCAGGCAGGAAAACTTAATCCAGGTTCTGAAGAAGCCGTGGATGCCACAAAACTCTACCTTAATTCCAGTATCAGTTATATGATAGCCCACCTGAGAAATGTAGAAACCAATATGCAATACTCAAATGGCAATGGAACTGAAGAAAAAATCGCTGCCATAAACGAAAGCATTAAACTGCTTGAGGCTGAACAGGCAGAAGTTGCAAATGCCTCCAATCAGCAAGAACTTATCGTTTCGGTCAGGGCTGTGCGTGGAATATGGACTAATGCACAAAAAACCAGCCTGACAGGTGCAGGACAAATTGTCAGTCAGAGAATAGGCGAATTCCTTGACAAGTCAGAAAACCTCTCAGAAGAACTCGATGTTGAAATCCAGAGACTGAATGAAACAGGCGTTGATACGGCTGACCTTCAAACAAGGCTTTCCAGTTATAATCTGTATATAAAAGCTGCTCAGGAGAAAAAAGCAGCTGCAGATTCTATTTATGAAGATGACCATGCTACCCCTGAAGATCTTGAAGTAGCAAACAATTACCTGCGTGAATCTCTGAATAATGTAAACAAGGCAAACCAGATACTCAAAGTAATTTTCGATGAACTGAAAGAATATGGTTTTAAAGAGGTTAGTAAAGGTGGTGCTGAAAATAACATAATAACCAAAATTAATAATACTACAAATGCAAATTAATATCTGATTTGAGTAAACTAATTATTTGTCTGTAAAACGGTACTCCTGTGAACAAGATGAATATCTATCCAGAAGGAGAACTTAACAATATCCCCCACGAGAAAAGACGGAATATTTCTCAGAGGACAGATTTATGATTAAGGAGACAGGAAATGGCTAAACTTGCTCATCTGCTTGTACTATCAGCTTTAATTGTCTGGCTTGCAGGGTCCGGTTGTGTTGGAAATAATACCTCTGATATAAAGGAGGCAGGAATTGCCCATAACGTTGCCGAAGCAGAATATGGAATCTCTGATAATTCTGAAGTGGGACTTACTCCGGCAGAGGTTCAGGAACTTGATGGTGACATGGCAGATCTGGAAAACCTGCTGAACAGTTCAAGCGCTGAAGAAGAAATAGTACTTGAAGATCTTCAGGAGTGAACCGGAAAGGTGAAAATAACTGAAAGATGAGATGAGAAGCAATAGAGAGATAAAAACAATTCTAAGCTGAAAAATATCATTTCTTATTCTTGTCTTCTCAAAAATCCGTTTCAAGAATTAATATTGTTGATCCGGTCTTTTCGATTCAGTTTTGCTCTTCTAATTCCTTTACTCTGTTTGTTAGTTTCATCCTTTGAGAATTTCTACTTAATCCTATATTATTTCGCGCAATCTATTCTGCTTTCACCTTCTTCAGACGTTTTTTCCATTCTTATTAATTTTTCCTGCTATCGTTTTTTCTGAATAATCTTCCTGATTACTCAACATGTATTTTTGAAATATCCCACAATTTTCGGCCTTTTGCTTTTATTGAAAACTTTCAGCACCAATTTCTCGAAGTTTCAGTTGAGATAATGACTGCAGATTTTTGAATTAATCTAAAAACATCACAGGTAAAATGTTATTTTTTGAAGACATCTGCAGAAGGTTAGACCCATATATTACATTCTTTGGTTTTATTTCACCAATCAGGATAATAATTAATGGATCTTCCTATACACACCATACTTTCATAAATAATATATCCAAATGCTAAGATTTAATAATAAATGTCTTTAATTGTAGATAGTCTGGCTAAAAATAAGCTAACATAATATCCTCGCCATAGGGGTTAGTTACTCAAAACCACGAACAGAGAGCAAGCTTTCAAAGAGGTGTTTCTCATACAAAGATAAAGAAGGCAAATTTGCCGATTTTTTATATATAAATCTTATAAACATTAACAAATATCTATGTATGACTTCCATAAATCAGACTACTCATAAATGAGTAATATATTTAAAACATTAAATTTAATATAATGGAATGTGTTTAAGATTTAAAGAGATAGAGATTTAATTTTGTATTACTCAACCAAGAGTTTCGAGCACAAAAGTGTTGTGAAATTTTCTATGAATAAGATTAAAGCCTGTTTCGTTTCTGGATTTATATATTTGAACCTGTATATTAACTGAAAATTCAGCAGTATGAGACTTCAAACTGTATGAATATGTGGTGAGGGGATTTCTATTTCTATAAAGTCAAAAAAAGATTACAACCTATACCTTGAAGCAGACAGATTAGCTTTAGGAAAGGATTATAAAAAACCTAAGCTAATAGGCGATGATGTATGGAAATTTCAGAGGTTATTAAGAAAGGCTGAATATTATAATAATTGCAAAAAATCTTTGATTCACAGGCTATATTTGAACTTTATATTATTTAGATTGCACAGAATGGGCATCCATCTTGGATTCAGTATTCCTTTAAATGTTTTTGGTCCAGGGTTAAGCATAGCTCATAGAGGGACAATTATTGTAAATAAAGGCGCAAGAGTTGGGGAGAACTGCAGAATACATGCCTGCACCAACATCGGGTCCGGAAGGGGTAGCATTCATCTGGCGCCAAAAATAGGAAATGGCGTATATATAGGGCCGGGTGCCAAAATTTTCGGAAATGTGGAAATTGCTGACGATATAGCAATCGGGGCAAATTCTGTAGTAAACAAGTCCTTCTATGAAAAGGGGATTTCAATTGCAGGTGTTCCTGCTAAAAAAATAAATAATAAAGGATCAAATGGAATGCTAATTAAAGCAACAAAAATATTTTCAGTTTCTATTCCGCATGAAACTGTTGAACGCGCCAATGTAACTGAATAAGTCACTTAATACCTGTTCAAACTGAGGAAAGCAGCCTCAATATGTTTTTAGAGGCTTTTCTTTTGATTTTTTTTCATTTTTTTCAGGAAATATTTCTTATTTTTATGCAGATTTCATCTTTTTAACTGCTGCATAATTTATTCATTTTAACAAAAGTTTTATCCATTATTAAAAAACATTAACAATGGGGGTAATATTTATGGAAACAATGGAAGCGATTTTTAGCAGAAGAAGTATCCGGAAATATCTTCCAGATCCTGTCAGCAGGGATAGGATTGAGAATATTTTGAAAGCAGGCATGAGTGCACCATCAGCAGGAGATGAACAGCCCTGGCATTTTATTATAATTAATAGACACGACCTGCTTGAAAAGATTTCTGAAATGCATCCTTACGCAAAAATGCTGAAAAATGCTCCTGCTGCGTTACTGATCTGCGCAGATCCAGATGTCCCTAAGTTCAAAGATTACTGGGTTCAGGACTGTTCAGCTGCATGCGAAAACATGTTGCTTGCTGCCCATGACCAGGGGCTTGGGGCCGTGTGGATAGGAATCTACCCGGCTGAAAAACTCGTTACCGGAATCCGGGAAATGTTCAATATTCCAGGTCAAATGGTTCCGTTTTCTGCAATTGCAATAGGTTATCCTGCAGAAGAGAAGTCGGGAAGATCAAGGTACGATGCCTCAAGAGTTCATGACAATTCCTGGTAAAAACTCCCTTAATACAAATCGGGTATCGATTGGGTTTTTTTCCTTTATATTTTTGGTCTTTAAGTACTCTTCAGTTTTTTTAATGGATATTTATATCTTTTTATGGTATTAAACCTGATATATTAGTCAGAATACCTGATATTTATCCGGGAAGTTTACCGGGAACATTGTATATATTATGGAAGGCGAGGTTATGGAAAAGAAGCTCTTCTTACTACTTGTTTTATTCACGATACTTTTCTCTGTATTGCCTTTTTCGGCGGGAGCTGCAGACGAAGAAAGTTACCTTAAATATACCAGTTCAGGGAATGCTTTCGGCGGCGGAAATGACATTCAGATCGATCAGGACATCCAGGGGGATCTGGTGCTTGCAGGTTCAATACTTGAGATAAACGGAAATGTTATGGATGATTTCACCGGCGCAGGCGGGGAACTGGTTGTTAACGGGGATGTTTCAGGGAATATCATGGCAGTTGGGGGAACTATCCGTGTAAATGGAAATGTTGGCGGAGACCTGGTAGTAGCTGGGGGGGAGATATTTCTTTCCAGGGACAGCACTGTTGAAGGAGATATCCTTCTGGCCGGAGGGGAAGTAACCCTTAAAGGGGTTATCAATGGTAATGGATCTATATCTGCCGGAACCCTTCAGACAGGAGAGGACTTTAAGCTTAAAGGAGATCTTGAACTTGAAGCCGAAAATTACCCTTCTGATCTCGAAGAGGATGTGGGAGGAAATCTGAGCATCACAGCCGCAGCGCCGGATCAATATGAAGGAGAAACTGAAGGTTTCGGTATCTTTTCCTTTATTCTGGGACTGCTGGCAGCTCTTGCTCTGGGCTTTATTCTTATCTATACTTTCCCTGGTTTTGTAACCGAACTTGAGGAAGTTGTGAAGATCTCGACACTGAAAGCCGGTCTGCTGGGTTTTTTACTCCTTTTCTTTGTCCCGGTTCTTTCTGTCATCCTGCTAATAACATTCTTCGGATGGAGTCTTTCGATCCTGTTGCTCCTTCTCTTCGCACTTGCAGCACTTATCGCTACGGTACCGGTCAAACTGTTAGCAGGAGAAATAATTTACACCAGAGTCTTCAAAAAAGAAGCCGGAAAAATAGCATACTACCTTGTAGGAGCGGTTATATTTGCAATCGTTTATGAAATTCCTTTCCTTGGTTCATTCATAAGTTTTATTGCGCTGCTGATAGGACTGGGAGCAACAGGGATCTGGCTTGCAGATAAGGCAAAGACTGAAAGGTGATCCAAAATAACTGAAAAAGCAGCCCAAAGAAAATAAAACAGACTGCAAATTGCTTCATATTGATCAGAGGTCTTATCCGGTATAAGGGAGTTATGGGAAGAAGTTCTTCCTTTATTTTTTATTAAACATAGCTATCTCAAAAAGGTACATGTTTACACATTTGCCGTATACTTGCCAGCAAGATCGAGATTATTTCCTGCACACGATCTCCTAATTTTTTTGAGTAAGTTTTATTAGTATAAATAACATTATTTTATCAAGTGAAAATTTTATCAAGTGAAAAATTTGCAAGCTGTATAAGAACTACTTTTTAAGTGTAAAATCAGTAATTGGAGATTCCATGATCAGCCATAACCAATATTATGTCACTGTTTCATTACGGCAGAATGAATGCGGAGTTGCTTATTATGAAGACAGGAAACCCGTCGAACCTCTCGACTGCAAAGAGATAACTTTTGGACTATTTGAAGAAATCTTCAGGTTAGGCAAAAACGATGATGTAATACTGTACCCTATTATGTTTTTAAGAACTTCATATGCTCCAAAACCCGGAATTGAGCGCCTGATTATCACTACGGCGAGAAATTATTACAGGCCCTATGAGGATATTGTGGCTGTTGCAGTTGAATATCGTTTTAATGGTGTTTTCAGTAATATGGGAATCGAATACATTCAAAGCCGTATCTCCGAAAAGAAAAATATACACTTTGTGGGAGCATTCCACAAGAAATTCGGAGGCTCTTCCTGCAAGATACATGTCTGTCTCATGACTGAAAATACGTGGAATGAGTACTGCGATTCGATACTTACTGAGTCAAAGGATAACTCAGGGACTGCTGGCATCAGCCCTTTAGTGCTTGCTTAATATAATTCTTGCGGGAGTGCAACTGCATATCACCTGATTTTTTAATCATATTAAAATTTCAAATCCTAAACAATTTTTGGCATCAATTATGATATATATTACTCTGTTATTATAGATATCTGGATCAGGGGTAATAGGTTTTCTCTTAATCTCCGGATGGGATCGCAGGTGAGGACTTGAAAACAGGAACTCTACATCTATTTCTGAATGAACTTTCCAGAAAATACCATAAAGAGTTCAAATAGTAATATAAAAGAAGACTAAGAACTGATGAGGTCATAATATGGAAAAAGAAGTATATCTTACATTTGAGGACCATGAAGATTTTAGAAGAGTTGTTGAAGAGGCACTCCTTTATAAAAAAGAGTCACTTACAATATTTGCAAACTCTTGACTTTTAGTTCTATTCGGAATAATGCCGGCCTGGATTTTTGTATTTCAGTCCGGCATTAAATCAGCTTAAAAAGACGGTCTATTTTCGCCTCTTTTTTCTCCATCTAATTATTCTCTTTGCTATCCAGTAAAATACAATCATTTTAAGGATATAAAGAGACGTTAGAAATGCTATCATATGGCGCTCTTTATTATATCAAATCTGGTGTGTTTAAGATAGGCAGAACAGGAGTTTTTCTGTAGCTTCTTAAGTTTTTAAACTTTCAGGTAATTTTAGAGTTCTGGCAGCTGGCACTTTGATATGGTATATAATATCCATAACTAAACGCTCCTTCGAGAAAAGTTTCTCAAAAGTTTGAAAATATCATAGCACTCTAGCAGATATACTTGCCGTTTTTATTCCATATTTCAGGCGGAACAGAGTTAGCAATGACTTTTTCCGGGAATTTCAGCGAGATAAATGCCGAAATCCTGGAAAAAAGTAAAAAAATGGATTTTGATCGGCTGTACTGTAAAACACCTTTTTTCAAATTCTGATTTTACGATAAGCCGCCATTTATCGGTGCACAGCCTACTGTGTTTAAGTATTTTTCAATTCCCAGCCTTTCAAGGAGTTCTCCAAGCCTCTCTCCATCAAGTCCCTCGCTCCTGTAATATTCAAAGGTTTTTTCAAGGACTGAGAAGAGCTGCTCCTCGTCCGCAAGCTCAAGAATCTTTGTCCCCTGTTTGGGCTGGCGTCCTGCTTTGCCCCCAACAAAGATTGTACATCCTGTTTTTTCTGCCCTCAGGGCATCTTTTCGGCAGGCTGAAATGCAGGCTCCGCAGAGTATGCATTTTTCAGTATCTATGCTGGCTTTCTCTTCCTGTACTGTTATTGCCCCCACCTTACACGCTTTTTCACAGAGCTTGCAGCCGACGCAGTTTTCTTCGAGGATTTCAGGCTTTACCGTACCCATAACTCCAAAGTCATTTTCCTGGGGTCTTACACAGGCTGAAGGGCATCCTGTTACTGCAATCTTGAGTTTTTTCGGGACTGCTTCTCCGAAGTACTTTTTATCTATCATATATGCCAGATTCTCGCAGTCAATCAACCCATGTCTGCAGACCCTATTTCCCTGGCAGGCGACCACGGCTCTTACCCTTTTCCCGGCAGAGCCCCCTGAAATGCCCTGCTTTCCAAGTTCGTTGATTGCTGCTTCCACATCTTCAAGTTTGACAAAAGGAACCTCAATCTGCTGCCTTGAGGTTATGTGAACATATCCGGAGCCGTATTTCTCTGCTGCGTCTGCAATTGCCCGGAGTTTTTCAGCATCCAGATTCCCGCTCACTACTTTCAGCCGCATTGAAAACATATTTTCCTGCCTCTGAGGCAGAAAACCTTTACTTTTTATTGAAGCCTTGTCAACCTTTTTCTCATCCATATAAAGTCACTTCACTTTAGGAGGCATGATAGAAGCTGTATATTAATATTTTGAATTATATTTCTCATTTAATAAAATTTAGAGGAAAGAAAAGACATTTAGCTGCACAAGTGCCATGTATAGACCCGTGCCTGCAAAGATGCTGAGCATGGCGTTTCTTTTCCAGAAGTGCAGCCCTGCAACAACTCCTATTGTAAACAGTTCCGGAACTCCGTAAGGGGCTGCAAACCACTGAACATCTTTTAAGCAGTAAATTACCAGCAGCAAGAGGATCATTGGCGGCAGGTTTTTTTCAATAGTAGAAAGCATTTCCGGCGGCTCTCTTGATCCAAAACATACGAAAGGAAGAACCCTTGTAGCAAAGGTTGCAAGAGCTACCACCATAATAGTTACAAGCATTTGCAGTGCTTCTGCCATCAGCTCTCCTCCTTTGATCTTTCCTGAACCTTAACGGGCTGCGCTGCTGCTGAATGCGCCTTCTTAATTCCTTTATTCATATTCAAATCCCCCTGAATCAGTTTTTCCCTGCCCATGAGAATTAGAGTACCAAGAATAATTGAGATCAACAGCATGTTATCAGGGCTGAAAAGTATAAGGGAAGCGGCGCCTGCACCCACTGCTGCTACGAAGGGGAAGCGTACGCTGGAATTGAAGTACTGCTCTATGGTCAGCACCACAAAAAGGGAGGTCAGCACAAAAGTCATACCCTCAAGGTTAAGATTAAGCATGGAACCAAGCACCGCACCAATTACGGACCCTATAATCCAGTAAATGTGGTCCAGAGCTGCAATATAAAAGTAAAACCTTGACTTTGAGCCACCTTCCGGAACTTCGCTTGTGGTCAGAAGGGCATATGTCTCGTCAGTTAATGCAAAGATAAGGTATGGCTTGACTTTTTCTATGCCGGAAAATTTTTCCAGCAGAGAAAGCCCGTAAAAGGCGTGTCTGAGGTTCAGGAGCAGAGTGGCTATGACAAATTCCGTAAGTCCGGCTCCTGCAGCAAGTAGAGCTACTGTAAGAAACTGCCCTGCACCCGCATAAATGAGGAGGCTCATTATAAAAGCATAAATCCAGTGGTATCCGGCGCCGTCCAGCAGGAAGCCAAAAGCCATTCCGAGAGGTATATATCCGAGAAATACGGGAACTGTGGTTTTGAGGGCGGTCAGGAAAAGGTCCTTATTACCTTTTTTTGTTTTGTGCCTTTTTTCCTCCATTAAATTCATACTATCTCTTCTTTTACCTTTTTGCCTCATTTTGCCTGAAGAAAAAAGCATACATTGTATTTATTATATTTAAAGGTACTGAATAAATATCGGAATTCTCATCATATTTTGGAAAAGCATGTTATTTTTAGAATTCTATATTTAAGAAGAAGTAAACCAGTTATATATAGTGTTATATTATTATTTCTGGAATAAAATCAAACGGTGTGGAAGTTTATGAAATTCGGTATCCGAAAACCATCTTTGAAAAAGTCTATTAAAGCAAGAACTACAGGCAAATTAAAACGTAAAGTAAAAAAGGCTGTAGTACCATTTTATGGAAAAAAGGGAACGGGAATTGTAAAGAGTCCAAAAAAAGCGGTGTACAATAAAGTTTACCGTAGGACATCTTTTAGTATATTCGGTCTTTTTAAGAAGCTACTTAAAAAATAAATTCAACATTTCTATTAAGAATCATGCAAGTTGCAACCAAAGCCGCAGGCTCGATTGCAGGAGAGTTCGATGAGCAGGTGCGGAAAGTTCCGGCTATTATGGCAATGTTAAGTTTTTTCCCGGTCTCATACTCAGCAATTGACACCTGTATTTTTCCGATTTCTTCCTTCAGTCCGAGAATTTCACCGAAGCTGCTCTCTCCAGAGTTCTGTGCTGAGTCCCCCACTATATCCTCTATTTTATATTCTCCATATTGTACTTGAGAGACACTGCTAATGTTTTTTCAGAATCAAGGAACTTTCAGGATAAGGACTCCTCAGGCATCCCTAAGGATATTCAAAGCGTTAATTTTGTGGAAATCAGAGCCTGCTGGAACTTTTAAATATTTGTAGCCATTTATAGAGTCTCAGATTTATTTCTGGAAATTTATTCTAGAGCTTCAGTCTTGAAACTTATCCCTTACTTTACTCAATTGAAAAACAAAACTTTCCGGAGAAACAAAAGTGGACGACTGGATGATTTCAACCCTTATTCTTTTCCTTGCCCTGCTTATAGTTTACCTGCTCGTTAAATACATTAAACTGAAAGGCAGGGTCGAATCCCGTGCCAGAGACCTCTACGAAGATTGGCAGGCAAGGGAAATGGAACGCCTGGTATCCGAAAGAGCCGATACTCTCTTCAGGACATGGAAACTTGATGAAGAAAAGAAAATCCGCCAGGACGCGGTAAAGAAAAGTGAAGCCGTTATCCGCGGAAAGGTCACGGAACACCTTATCCCTTATTTCCCTGACTTTGAATATAACCCCAAGGATGCAAGGTTTCTCGGGACTCCTGTGGATTTCATTGTTTTTGACGGGCTTTCCGAGGGAGAAATGAATAAGGTGGTCTTTGTCGAGGTCAAGTCCGGCAAAAACGGCGCTCTTTCCCAGAGAGAAAAACTTGTCCGGGAATGCATCAATAGAGGAAAGGTAAGCTACGAAATTATCCACAACAGAGAGTAAGTTTCCTTTGTTTCGCAATTTCCTTTGTTTCGCAATTTCCTTTGTTTCGCAATTTCCTTTGTTTCGCAATTTCCTTTGTTTCCGCAATTTCCTTACCTGCTATTTTT
>NZ_DAOOUJ010000024.1:0-3728 GCF_035390745.1 Methanosarcina sp.
GAACGACATTACAACCAGTATAATTACAAGCAAATTTGCAAGCTCATTATTTCCTGACTGGTACGCGCTATAAATTGAAATCGCCATAGTGTTCGTTTTTCCGGGTATGTTCCCAGCAACCATCAGGGTTGCTCCGAATTCTCCTACTGCCCGCGCAAAACTCAGGACGCAGCCTGCCATAATGCCTTTCTTTGCAAGGGGCAGGGTTATGAAAAGCGCAGTTTCCATTTCATTTCTCCCGAGGATACGGGATGCTTCTTCAACACTTTTGTCCACTGCTCCTATGGCTGAAGTAGTGGTTTTTACCATCAGGGGCAAAGAGACTACAAAGGCTGCGATGGCTGCTGCCTGCCAGGTAAAGAGGATCCCGCTCCCCGTAATTTTGTTGAAGGTGCTTCCTATGAATCCATTTTTTCCCAGCAGGATAACAAGGATGTATCCGGTTACAGTCGGGGGAAGAACCATAGGCATGGTAACCATAACGTCAGCTAACCATTTCCCCGGAAACTCCCTTTTTGCCAGTATATAAGCAATTAAAATTCCCAGCACCGCCACAAAGAGGGTTGCAATGAAGGAAATCTTGAGGGTAAGTAGAAGTGGGGTCGCGATTATTTGAAAGGTTTCCATCAAATCCCTCTAGTTTCCATCAAATCCCTCTATTTTGTGCTTTTTTCGGTTCTGAATATTTTAGAGCTTTTTTGATTCATTAAAGCTCTTTTAGTTTCTTTTTTTCATTTTTGTTTCTGGTTAGGAGTTTCTTGATTCAAGAGAGTATCATACTGTATTGAAGCCGTATTCTGCCAGGATTTCCTGTCCTCTGGTTCCGGTTACAAAATCAACGAATTCCTGCGCTTCTTCCTTATTTGCTGATCCGCTTACCACTGCTATGGGGTAAGTTATAGATTCGTTAATAGGAGCTGTAAATGCTATCTCATACAGGTCTTTCTGCCCGCTTTCGGCATCTGTAATGAACACAAAACCTGCATCAGCTTCTCCAGTTTCCACATAAGTGAGTACCTGCTTCACAGTTTCTCCAAAGATAACCTTAGTCTCTATTTCGTTCCAGATCCCTGCATCTTCCAGCGCATGTTTTGCATACTTTCCTATTGGTGTAGTTTCAGGGTTTCCTATCGCGATTTTTTCTGTGCTGTTTGCAGTCAGGTCTTCTAAAGTTTTCGTGCTTTTGGAACCGTTTTTCTCAGGCACCACCATTACAACGGTGTTTGCTGCAAAATCTTTTCTTGAGCTTTCTTCGATCAGGCTTTTCTCAGATAGGAGGTCCATATCACTCTCGGAAGCCGAAGCGAACACATCAACAGGTGCCCCTGACTCAATCTGTGTCCGAAGCGTTCCCGAACTAGCAAAGTTCAGTTCAACATTTGTGTCCGGATTCTCGGCTTCGAATTCGCTGTCAATGTCAGTAAAAGCCTCGTTCAGGCTTGCAGCTGCCGAAATAGTGATGGTCTTCGGTTCCTCTTCTGCTCCTGGGGAGCCTGCAATAAAGGCAAGTACGGAAAGGCAGAGGATTGCTGCAAGAGCTGGAAATATCAGTTTTTTTGATTTACTGTCGCTCACCGCGATCCCTCTACGCGTTCATCTTTTGCTCCCTCGCCTGCATATGCAGCCGGTTCAACCTGTACAGGTGCAGTGAAGGTATCAGTAGCTTCAAGGATGGTATTGGTGATCCTGTCCAGAAGTTCCAGGGCTCCCCTGTATCCGACAGTAAGAATGCGCTGTGCGCCTACCCTGTCGTGGATCGGCAGGCCGACCCTTACAAGGGGGATGTCGCGTGCTTTGGCAATATATCTCCCTTTTGAGTTCCCTATCAGGATCTCAGGGCCGCATTCGCTTACCGCGTCGTTGAGGGTGTCAAAGTCAATTCCGTCCAGAACCACAGGTTCCAGTTCCGGCCTTATCTCCTCGAAGATTTGCTTAATTCTCTTTTCAAAGTCCCGGTTTTTGCTCCCTGTTGACACCAGGACGGGGTTCATCCCGAGTTCCAGCATGAAGGTCGTCAGGCTAAACACACTGTCCGGGTCCCCGTAGACCGCTGCCTTTACCCCATAGAGATATTTGTGCACATCAACCATGGCATCGAGCAGCCTTCCCCTTTCGTTCTGGTATTTATCGGGGATAGGGCAGCCAAGGGTACGGACCAGTTCCGTAAAAAAAAGGTCGGTGTTTAAGAGCCCTATGGGTATGGGAACATTGTGTCCGGGAACCCCGTGGTAATCTTCAAGGTATTTCACAGCCAGGTTAGTGCTGACAACACCAAGGCCGATGCTTGCCCTGCTGTTAGGCATATCTGCAATCTCGGATAGTGGAGTGCCTCCTACTGCTATTTTTGGGAGCTTTTCCCTAAGGGGTGCATCAAAGGTATCGGAAATGTCTGGAAGGAAGATGTAATCTCCAGCCATAAATTCAAGAATCTCTTTAATTTCTCTTACATCGGCAGGTGAAAAGCTTTCGACAGGGATGAGATTGAGTTTTCCATTCGGGATTTTTAGAAATTCTTCTTCTCCAGATTTTTCTGAAAATTTCCTCACGACAGCGTCCAGGGCTTTTATGTACCCGCTGACATGGCTTTCCCCGTAGCTGGGGGTGGAAACCGGGATGATTATTATGTCTTTTTCAGGGTCGTCTCCGATCCCTTCCTCTTCTTTGAATTCCTTTATTATTGCAGGAACATCGTCTCCTATAGTTTCGGTAAGGCAGGTGGTGGCAACACCGATCACTTTCGGGTTATATCTCTTAATGACATTTTTTAATCCTTTTTTCAGATTCTCCGTTCCTCCATATACTGCTTCTTTTTCGTTAAGGGAGCTTGATGCAATTTCCACAGGTTCTCTGAAATGATGGGAAAGGTGCAGGCGCATATAGGTGCTGCAGCCCTGAGATCCGTGGTAGAGGACCATCGTATTTTCAATCCCTTTAAAGGCAAGGGCACTTCCCATGGGCTGGCACATAACACAGGGGTTCACGGTTGCATAGTTTCTTTTAGTCATCTCATTGCCTCCTCATACCTGACTCTCAACTGCAACATCTGAGTGTAAAAATTCCGGTTTCAGGGCTACACCTTTGCATTTCTTTGCATATGGTTTTTCGGAAATCTTTTCTTCGGCAGTAGCTTTTTCCGGTTCCACGAATTCGAGTTTAAGGATCCTCTGCCTGACAGCTTTCCAGACAGGGCTGTTAATCGAGGCATCTACTTCCTTTGCGAAGTTTACAAAGCCGTCAAAGCCTTCAAACTCCACCACTCTGTCGTGGTTGAAGTCACAGAAGGCAACTCCCAGCTTGTATGCGATAAACCTCTCTTTAACTCCTGCAACCATCAGGTCGGCTTTCTGTTTCACGAGCAGGTCTGCAAGTTCCAGGGGGTTTGCATCGTCTACGATTACAGTCCCGTCCCTGACCGAATAGCTGATCTGCTCATAGTCTTCTTTTTTCCCGGTCTGGGTACCGATGATAACTACTTCCATGCCGAGTTCCGCAAAACCTTTGATAAGCGTGAGGGCTTTTGCAGGGCCTCCCATGTAGATGGCGGCCTTTTTCCCTTTGACCCTCTCCCGAACCCTGGAAATTTCAGGCATGATACGGTTTGTTTCAGCTTCCAGGATTTCTTCTGCCTTCTTTTTCATCTCTTCGGAGCCAAAGTATTCCGCAGTCTTCCGAAGAGCAATGGAAATATCTTCGATTCCGAAGAAACTTATGGTTTGATATGGAATCCC